>NZ_CP014226.1:3311375-3973651 GCF_001545155.1 Halomonas chromatireducens
CATGGCGTAGAAGGCCGCCTTGAGGGTGCCGACGGTGAGCGGCATCAGGCTCATCTTGGGCTCGAAGGCATCGGTGGATGCGGTGGACTGCCAGATATAGCGCGGCTCGCTGCGTCCTTCGTACCAGACCTTGCCCCACAGCGACGACAGCGAGATGTCCGGGTGGCGATTCGCCACCTCGGCGCGCTGCAGCTGGCGTTGGTCATCGACGATCAGCGCCATGGTATTCACCGGCGAGACCGCGATCCGGCTCAGCGGCCCCTCGGTCATGCGGGCCTGAAAGACATCCTGCCCGGCGGTGGTGTGGTGAATACCGAGGTAGCCCTGATCGTCGCCGACCAGGAACCCGTGGCGGTTGTACTCCGGCTCGATATGGGTAATGGCGCCCTGGTAGCGGGCGAAGTCGCGGATGTGCTCGAGGCTGTGCTGCCCGCCGCTCTGGCGCACCGGGAAGTACTGGCGCACCTGGCCGTCGCTGGTCCCGGCAATGATCGACACCGTGCCGTTGAGATAGGCCATCTTGGTGACCTGGCCCTGGTCGGTGACCTGTACGGCACCCAGGTAGTCGACGCTGTCGAGGTTGCCGATGTCGTAGTGGTGGATCCGACCAGCGTCATCGCCCACGTAGAGGTGGCGGAAGCGACCGTCGATGAGGATCTGGCGCGGCTCGCCGTCGAAGGCCGGCAGCGTGACCGTGTCCTGCTCGATACTGACCTCGCCGGTCATCAGGTTCTCGCGACGCTCGAACGAGGCCAGCAGCAGCTCGCCGTCCTCGGTGGCCGCGGCAATGTAGGTGCCGCGATCGCTGACCTGCACGCCGAGCACCTCTATGGCACGTCCCTGCTCGTCGAGGGTGATCGGCTCATCGCCCAGCGGCAGCGCCAGGTCGGGCTCGATATGACGCAGGTTATCGGGATAGGAAAGCGCGTACTCCAGTACCCCGAGCGACACCTGGCCGTTATCGAAGCCGTAGGCCACCGCATTGGCATTGGCGACGGCGGTGGCCACCGCCATGGTCGTCGCCTGCTCCGGGATCGGCAGCGCGAACTGGGTGCGGATCGCACCGTCCTCGGTCTCGAAGAAGGTGACGTTACCAAGCTGGGAGAAGCTGGTACCCAGCTGGTTATAGCGCTCCAGGGTCAGGTGCACCAGTTCGTCGTCGGCGCCGACACCCGGCACGCTGTAGCTGGCCTGGGGGGCGACGCTCGCCGAACGAAACAGCGGCGCCACTTCGGAGAACAGATAGACGAAGATCATCGCCAGGGCGGCGACCACGCCGATCCCGGCAATGCCGATGCCGTAGCGTGAAAAGTGATCCTTGAAGGCGCGCCGCTTGCGCAGCCGCTCGCGTTGCTCGGGTGAGGGCAGCAGCGAGCGCTGCCCGCCAGGGGCGATTTGACGACGTTGTGGTGACTGGGAAATGTCATTCATGATGGATTGGCAGTCCCGGCGAGTGCGAAAGGTAGGGCAAGCGTAAGGGGCGTAGATGACAGATCCATGACAGTGCTGCCCTCATGCATGCGAAAGGGGCGCCGAAGCGCCCCTTTCATGGCCAGCTGAATCATTTGGATCAGTCGAGGCCCAGCTCGCCGCGCACGCGGCTGGCAACCGCCTCGGGCAGCGGGATATAGCCATCACGGTTGGTGACTTCCTGGCCCTGACGCGACAGGATCATGCGCAGGAACTCGGCCTGCTGCGGATCCAGGTCCTCATTGGGGTGCTTGTTGACGTAGACCATCAGGTAGCGCGCCAGCGGGTAGTTCTCGTTGTCCACGGTAAAGGCTTCTTCACCTTCGTCACGTGCTACCGGCACCGCACGCACCTGGGAGGTGATGTAGCCGATGCCGGAGTAGCCGATGCCGTTGACCGACTCGCTGACGCCCTGCACCACCGAGGCGGAGCCCGGCTGCTCGTTGATCGAGGCCTTGAAGTCGCCGCCGCAAAGGGCGTTTTCGGCGAAGAAACCGTAGGTGCCTGAGACGGCGTTACGGCTATAGAGGGTGAAATCGCGGTTCTCCCAGGCGCCGTCCAGCCCCAGCTGACCCCAGCGCGTGATGTCCTCGTCGTAGCCGCAACGGCGGGTATCGGAGAAGATCGCGTCGATCTGCGGGATGGTCAGGCTCTCTATCGGGTTGTCCTGGTTGACGTAGACCGCCAGGGCGTCGATGGCCACCGGTACCATGGTCGGCGGATAACCGAAGCGCTCCTCGAAGGACTGGATCTCGGAAGTGCGCATCTCGCGGCTCATGGGGCCGAACTGGGCGGTGCCCTCGGTCAACGCGGTCGGCGCGGTGCCGGAGCCGGCGCCCTGAATCTGGATGTTGACGTTGGGGTAGTAGCCGGCGAACTCTTCGGCCCACAAGGTCATCAGGTTGTTTAGGGTATCGGAGCCGATGCTGGTCATGTTGCCGGAGATACCGCTGACGGTCTCGTAGTCGGGCAGATCGGGATCGACATCCGCCAGGACAGGCATCGAAATGAACGAGGCGCCGATGACGGCAGCAGCCATTACCTTCAGTTTCATGTTTCTCTCTCCACTATTTCGCAGCGCTGGCATCCAGCTTGGAATCTCGATCACATTCGCGATGACCGATGGCTACGACTATAGGGAGAGCGGATGACACTTCGGTGACAAAAGCCGGGGGTTTGATGAACCTTCTGTGACAGCCTTGTGGGACAGCCCTGTGTAACGGCAAGCGCTCGTGAGTGCCCGTGAAGTGCTGTGCGGCTTGCCGCGACCGCGATAGAATCCGGCTGGTTCCGCCCCTCTTTTTTACCGGCAGGGAGGGGCGGTGGCCGGCTTGAAAGTTACCGGCAATGACATGCCGAACGTAGGGAGAAGGGGCATTATGTCAGTTCGCACGTTTTTCGCCGGCCTGGGCTTGCTGACCGCGCTGTTGGCCGCTGGCTGTGCCGGGCGTTCCGAGCCGCCACCGGCGGATGAGCCGGCGCCACCGCAGGCGGAGGCACCGCCGCCTTCCTCCCAAGCCGAACCGCCGCCAAGCGGCACGGCAAGGGAAGATCGCTACTGGCTGCCGGCCCTGTTCGCCACCGAGGTAGATGAGGCGCATTACTACGTAAGCCGGCTGGCGGATCGGCGCTTCATCGACACCTATGGGGGCGACGAGCACCCGCGGGTCTGGTACATCGCCGCGGAGCGGCTTGGACAGATCGGTGAGCCGGCGGTGCCGCTGCTGTTCGGCCTGATCGACACTACCGATGCCTATGAGTTGATGCTGGTGCTCTACGCGCTACAGCTGGCCACCCAGGATTCCGCGCTCATGGCGGAAACCGGCGGCGACTACATCCAACTGGGTACGGTGCTGACGGAGAGCACCAACCGCGAGAACCGTGAAATAGCGCTGGCGTGGTGGCAGCGGCACGGCTGGCGCTGGGAGTAACTGCTGCTGGCCTTGCCAGGGCTTCGCGCGGTCTCGCTCATGCCCGGTCGAACAGCTTCGTTGTCTCGGCGAGCCGCTGGCAGATGGCGTCCAATTTCTGCTGGTGGCTCTCGTCGGTCAGGGCGCCGCGGTCATCGAAGGCGTCACCCGCCTTGGCTACGGCCAGCTGGTCCGGGAGTACCGTCACCCCGACATTGCTCAGCAGCTGGCGCATCAGCGCCAGGCTGCGCATGCCGCCCAGTCCACCGGGCGAGGCGGCGAGCAGCGCAGCGACCCGGCCCGCGAACAGCTTGAGGCCGCTCTCGCCTTCATGGGGGCGCGAGATCCAGTCGATGGTGTTCTTCATCAATGGGGTAATGAAGCCGTTGTACTCCGGGGAGGCGATCAGCAGGCCCCTATGCTCGGCCAGCAGCTTGCGCAGGGCCAGCGCGTTTTCGGGCAGGCCATGTTCGGCCTCCAGGTCACCCTGGTAGAGCGGCATCGGATAGTCGCGCAGGTCGATGAAGGTGGCCTGGGCGCCCAGCGCGTCCAGGCGGCGGGCACCCAGGCGGGCCAGCCGCTTGTTGAAGGACGCTTCCCGGGTGCTTCCGGCGAATACCAGGATTCGAGCTGCGGTAGTCTGGTCTGACATCTTGGATCTCCCTGTGCCATTTCGTCGTTTGGATGAGCCCGGCCGGCAGGTTGCTACACTTTGCGCTTCCCGCTTCGCCGGCCGGTCACCGCGCAGAGTTGCCGCTGTTTTGCTATGGTCACGCGGCGACCGGTGTTTTCCCATCTCATGGACTTGGAGTCAGCCTTCCATGGACAAGTATATGCAAGCTGCCCTGGACGAAGCCCGCCGGGGCCTGGCGGAAGGGGGTATCCCCATCGGCTCGGTACTGGTCTACCGTGGACGCATCCTGGGGCGAGGCCATAACCGGCGGGTGCAGTCGGGCAGCACGGTGTTGCATGGCGAGATGGATGCTCTGGAGAATGCGGGGCGCCAGCCAGCCTCAGTGTATCGGGATTGCGTGCTCTATACGACGCTGTCACCCTGCCCGATGTGCAGCGGCGCCATCCTGCTCTACGGCATTCCCCGGGTGGTCGTTGGCGAGAATCGGACCTTCATGGGTGAGGAGGCGCAGCTGCGTTCTCGGGGCGTCGATGTCGAGGTGCTGCAGTCGCAGGCCTGCATCGACATGATGTCCGCTTTCATCGAGGCATCGCCCGACCTCTGGAACGAAGACATCGGGGAATAGCGCGCCGTACCGGAAGGTGGACCCATGTCGGCGAGGCGATATGCCTGGCTGTCATGAAACTGTCACATGTCCCGGTTACCGTGCGCGGACAGTAACGTGGGTGTCACACACCCGTCATCCTGAACGTGTAACCTCTCAACGGCCTTTTCATGTCGAAACCAGATTCCTCTTCGCCCGACACGAACCGAGCGGCTCTCACCCGCGAGGATATCCGTGAGGTACCGGCCTGGCTGCGCGGCATCTATGCCGGTCTCTGCCTCTACTTTTTCCTGGCGGCACTCAACGTACTCGGCTCGGGGCTGGGTACCTTTGGCCGGGCCAGCGACTTCCTGACCCAACTCTTCGCCTACGGCGAGAACCCCTTCATCGCTCTGCTGGCCGGCGTTCTGGTCACCATGATCGTGCAGAGCTCATCCTTCACCTCGGCGCTGATCGTGACGCTGGTCGCCAGCGGCGAGATGACGCTGGGCACGGCGGTGTTCGCCATCATGGGGGCCAATATCGGGACGGCGGTCACCGGGGTGATCGTGGCGTTGGCCAACGTGCGGATCAAGCGCAATTTCCGCCGCTCGTTCACGGCGGCATTAATGCATGACTTCTTCAATATCCTGACCGTGGCGATCGTCTTTCCCCTGGAGTTCATCAGCGGGTTCTTCCACGAAGCTGGCAGGGGGATCTTTACCCGGCTGGCCGGCTGGCTGGCCGACCTGATCGGCATGGAGGAGGTGGCTCGCCCTGACAGCCCGGTCAAGGTGATCACCGCGCCGGTGGTCGATGGTGCGAACGGTGTCGCCACCTTGCTGACGACCACCCCGGCTGCCCAGGGGCTGGTGGTGGCCGGTCTTGGCATGCTGCTGATGTTCGCTGCGCTGATCTTCATGGTGCAGAACCTGCGGGGTGCCCTGCTACGTCACATGGATGGCCTGTTCCGCACCTACTTCTTTCGCAGTGACGTTCGTGCCTACGGTGTCGGCCTGGTCTCCACTGTACTGGTCCAGTCCAGCACCATCACCAGCAGCCTGATGGTGCCGCTGGCAGGCGCCGGGGTCGTTCGCCTGCGCCGCGTGTTGCCCTTCATGATGGGTGCCAACCTGGGCACCACGGTCACCAGTGTGCTGGCGGCCACGGCGAACCCTGTGGCTGCCGCGATGACCGTGGCCCTGTTTCATGTCATCTTCAATCTGACCGGCACCGCCGTCTGGTACCCGCTGCGCTATATCCCGCTGCGGATTGCCACCTGGTATGGCCGGCTGGCCGCCCGCCAGACCCGTTACGCCTTCGTCTTCCTGATCGGCGTATTCCTGGTGATACCGCTGCTGGGAATCGGCGCCACCGAACTGTTCACGAGCCTGCGCTGAGCGCGGCGCCTCAGGAGATTTCTACCATGTTTCGACAGCTTTACAGCGCCCTGACCTCGGAAAACACGCTCAATCTGGCCTTCGAGGATCTGACCCAGATGCTCAAGCATGGCGCCTGGATGTTCGACCGCGCCAATGAAGTGCTGCACAGTCAGGCGTCGGCCGATGAGGTGCGTCAGCCGCTCTATGACCGTGACCAGGCGATCAACGAGCTGGAGCGCTCGATTCGCCGGAAGGTGTTGCGTCACCTGACCGTCAATCCGGGGCATGATGTCGCCATTTGCCTGGCCTTGATGAGCGTGGCCAAGGATGCCGAGCGCATTGGCGACTACTGCAAGAATGTCTTCGAGGTGGGGCATTTCTACACCGAAGGCTTCCATGTGCCCAAGTACCAGGAGCCCCTCGACAACATGGCGCTCGAGATGGGTGACATGTTCGACAAGGTGATCAAGGCGACGCGGAATTCCGACGAAAAGCAGGCCCGCCAGGCGCTCACCAAGGCGGTGGAAGTGCGTCAGCGCAGTGACCGCCTGATCGAGGAGCTGTTTCGCGACGAGCACCATATCGCGTTTCACGAGGCGGTGGCCTACTCACTGCTGGCGCGGCATTACAAGCGTGTCGCAGCACATCTGGCCAACATCGCCACGGCCGTTCTGGGGCGGCTGGAAGACCTGGACTTCTATTCCGATGCCGACGACGACGGCTGAGCGGGCAGGGTAGGGTCAAACCGCATCAACCGCTAAACATAGTGGGAGGCTGTCTCGTAGCGAGCGTGGCAGTATGCCCAGGTCATCGAAGCTGCCAATGGCGTCGTTTGCGACATTGTCCTGGGCCATCAAGACCACCTGGTCGCGGGTCAGCGGTGGATTGGGCAGGGGTGAGGCCAGTAGCGCCAGCAGGTGCCACAGCGGGAAGGGGATGGGAAGCAGAGGCCGTTCCCGCGACAGTTCGCGCATGACCAGTTCCACCGCTTCCCGGTAGCGAATGATATCGGGGCCGCCGAGTTCGAAGAGGCGTCGCTCGGGCGGGTCGCTGCCCAGCAGCCTGCCGATGGCGCGGGCCACGTCCACCACATGAACCGGCTGCAGGCGCGTCTCGCCATGGCCGAACAGGGGAATGACCGGCAGCCTCGTCAAGCCCGCCAGGGTCGACAGGAAGGCGTCATCGGGGCCGAACATGACGCTGGGCCGCAGGATGATTGCCTTGGGAAGCGCCGTGACCACTGCCGTTTCGCCACGGCCTCGCGCACGGACATAGGCCGAGCGCGAGGCCGGGTCGGCCCCGATGCCCGAAAGCTGTACCAGCCGCTGGATGCCTGCCTCATGGGCAAGCTGCGCCAGTTGCCCGGCGGCCTCCACATGAATGGTCTGGAAGCGCGCGCTGCGGCTTTCCACATAAAGACTGACCGCATTTACCACGCTATCGGCCCCTTCCAGCGCCTTGGCGATATCGGCCTTGCTGCGAATATCGACGCTTACGAGCTCCAGCGGATCGCCGGGTTCCGCCCAGTCGGGCAGGGCGGGCCGACGGGCGGCGATGCGTACCGTCCGACCGGCGTCCGCCAGCTCACGGACCACGTGGCTGCCGAGAAAGCCGGTGCCGCCGAAGACGGTGACACAGCCGAACGACATCATTGCCTCCTTTCGAGATTGCAGCTTTCAGCCCGCTGGCAGGGGCAGCGCACCGTTCTCCTTGACAGCGCGTATGGCGAAGCTGCTGTCCACGCTGCTGACCATGGGCAGCTTCTGTAGTCGCCGTACCCAGCGTTCGTAGCCGCGCAGGTCGGCGGTGACCACCTGAAGCAGATAATCAAAGGCCCCGGAAATGGTATGACAATTAATGATTTCTGGCATCTCGCTGACCGCAGCTTCGAATTGTTCGACCAGTGAGTCTTGATGTTGGCTGAGGCGTACCTGGACGAATATGGTGAGATCGAGCCCCAGTCGTTCCTTATCCAGTTCGGCGCGGTAGCGTGTGATCAGGTTGTCCTGCTCGAGTCGTCGAATACGTCTGGCACAGGGGGAGGGCGATAGGTTGACACGCTCCGCCAGCTCCGCGGTAGTCAGGCGGGCGTCCTGCTGCAGGGCTTCCAGCAGCAGGCGGTCGATGCGGTCGAGTTTCAAGGTGCGCATGGCCATGCCTCATCAATGTAACATTCCGTTATTTCTTGGCTTGGGCGGCTAATAGTCCCTTTGATTCTGGGTAATATTGCCCATGTTCGCCAGTGGAGTTGGCCCACACCGCCGGCTACTCCTTTGTGGTCTAGAGGTCGATGGCATCGGATCGATGAAGTGAAAGTCTGTGTTCGTCAAGAAGGTATAAGCGCTAGGCTCAGTCCGAAAACTGGCTGCGCTCGGCCAGACGTTAAAAATCGGCTCAAAGTACGCATTTACACCCCGTAAACTCGCACGCGAGCCCTGTCCGTCTTCACGCCGATTTTGCCTTGCGACCCACAGAGAAGTGGGAAGTGCGTTGGCCCGTAGGGAACGGTCCTGGCCTTCGCTCGCCGACTTTTCGGGCAACGCCTAGGCTGCTAGTCCGTCGCAGCGTTGGTCTCCGCCTCCTCGGTTGCGTCCTTGTCTTCGCCGTTGGACGCTTCCTCGATCCAGCCACGCTCGCGGTAGTAGCGCAGGGCGCCTTCATGAAGCGGTGCCGAGAGACCATCCTTGATCATCCGTTCGGGCTCGAGAATCGCATAGGCGGGATGAAAGTCAGTGAAACGCTCAAAATTGTCGAACACGGCAGCGACCAGGGTATAGACCTGATCCGGATCGGTGGCTTCGCTGGCCACGACGGTGGCGCGGACGCCGAAGGTCTGCACTTCCGGCTGGTCGTCGTAGTAGAGTCCGGCGGGGATTTCGGCCAGGCTGTAGTAGGGTGCCTCGTCCACCAGGGACGCGACGAAATCCCCCTCGACGCCGACCACGGCGGCGTTGCAGAGATCCACGGCCTGGCGAATGCTCAGGTCCGGATGCCCCACGGTGTAGACCATGGCATCGATATTGCCATGACACAGTTCCAGCGACTGCTGATCGGCGGGCAGCTCATTGACCAGGGCGAAATTGTCCAGTGTCCAGCCCCTGGCGGACATCAGCTGCAGCATGGTGGCCCGCTGCCCGGAACCGGGGTTGCCAATGTTGACCGCACGCTGCTCCAGGTCGTCGAAGCCTTGAATGCCGGACTCCCGGCGTACCACCAGGGTAAAGGGTTCGCTATGTACTGAAAAAAGAGCGCGAAGCGTGTCATCCGGGCCGGCGTCTGCGAAGCCTTCCCGACCCTCCACGGCATAGTACTGCTGGTCCGACTGGGCCAGTGCGATCGGCACTTCACCACGACGGATATCGCGCAGATTGGCGACAGATCCTTCCGACGGGCGGGCATGACACGGGCCTTCAAGCAGGCGACAAAAAGCCTGGCCCGTAACGTGATAGACGCCGGTTGAGCTGGCCGTTCCAATGACGATCTGATCTTCCGCTGCCTGGGCCGGCAGTGACAGGGCCAGGACTACCAGTAAGCCGCCGCCAAGGCTGGCCAATCCTGCGGTCGATTTCGTCACTGTTCCACATGGTTTCATGAGGATCTCCCTGGAGGGGCTCGCTTAGACGTTTTGTATCTTTGTTGTGTACTTGTTTGAGTCTAGCAGGCGAATGGAAATAGCCCTTGATGCGCTCGCGCATTGCTTTCGATGATGTGGTGCAGCACGCCTGCGGCGTTTCATTTTAATGAGAATGATTGTTGTTTTTTGTGCTATCGGCATCGATCTTGCCGGTATCGTGGCGCTAGCCCTGGCCAAATGGCCAGAGGGGACTTCACATCGAATCCATACAGGACTAAAATGGTCCTCAATCGAATGCGAAGCTCGTACAGGGCTTGGCGGCGAATCGTTAGGAGTCAGGCATGCTCAAGCTTTCTCGGCTGACCGACTATGCCGCGGTGGTGATGGCGCAGATCGCCCGTCACCCGGAGCAGCCCCACGCAGCGGCTGAGCTGGCCGAGGCGGTGCAACTGCCTCATCCGACCGTGAGCAAGACATTGAAGATGCTGGTCCGGGCCGGGCTGCTGGAATCCCGCCGCGGCGCGCAGGGCGGCTATTCCCTGGCGCGGCCGGCGTCGCGTATCACTGCCCGCGACATCATCACTGCCATCGAGGGGCCGGTGGCGATGACCGAATGCAGCCATGTGGATGGCGACTGCGAACTGCTCGCCACCTGTGGTGTGTCCGACAACTGGCAGCGGGTCTCGCTGGCGGTACGCACCCTGCTCGACAGCGTGACACTCGCGCACCTTGCCGACTCTTCGCCAATCAAGCTGCCGGTACAGCTGCCCATACAGAGCATCAGTCTGGCCGCCGACTCGGCCTGAGACGCGCAAGCCAACATTTACCCGTGCGGGCTCGCTGCTCGCCGACCCAACCGCCCGGGAGGGGAACCATCATGGCAAGTCAGGAAATGGAACAGCTTGTCCGTCGCGAATACAAGGAAGGCTTCGTCACGGATATCGAGAGCGACACTATCCCGCCGGGGCTCGATGAAGGCACCATCGCCTTCATTTCCCAGAAGAAGGGGGAGCCGGAGTGGATGCTGGAGTGGCGCCTCAAGGCCTACCATCAATGGCTGAAGATGACGCCGCCCTCCTGGGCACACCTCGACTATCCGGCCATTGACTACCAGGCGATCTCCTACTTCAGTGCGCCGAAGCGCCCGGAAGACCGTCCGCAGAGCCTTGATGAGGTCGACCCCAAGCTGCTGGAGACCTACGAGAAGCTGGGCATTCCGCTGCACGAGCGTGCAGCGCTGGCCGGCGTGGCGGTGGATGCGGTATTCGACTCGGTGTCGGTGACTACCACCTTCAAGGAGAAGCTGGGCGAGGCGGGCGTGATCTTCTGCTCCATCTCGGAGGCGATCCGCGACTACCCGGAGCTGATCAAGCAGTACCTGGGCACGGTAGTGCCGGTGGCCGACAACTACTTCGCCGCGCTCAACTCGGCAGTCTTCACCGACGGCTCCTTCGTCTTCGTGCCGGAAGGCGTGACCTGCCCGATGGAGCTCTCCACCTATTTCCGCATCAATGCCGCCAATACCGGCCAGTTCGAGCGCACGTTGATCATCTGCGAGAGCCGCGCCCAGGTCTCCTACCTGGAAGGCTGTACCGCGCCGCAGCGTGACGAGAACCAGCTCCACGCCGCCGTGGTCGAGCTGGTGGCCCTCGAGGACGCCTACATCAAGTACTCCACGGTGCAGAACTGGTACCCGGGCGACGAGGACGGCAAGGGTGGCATCTACAACTTCGTGACCAAGCGCGGCGACTGCCGCGGCGACCGTTCGCGCATCAGCTGGACCCAGGTCGAGACCGGCTCCGCCATCACCTGGAAGTATCCCTCCTGCGTGCTGCGTGGAAAGGACAGCATCGGCGAGTTCTACTCGGTGGCAGTGACCAATGGCCGGCAGCAGGCCGACACCGGCACCAAGATGATCCATATCGGCGAGGGGACCCGCTCCTACATCGTCTCCAAGGGCATCTCCGCCGGCCGCAGCAACCAGTCCTACCGTGGGCTGGTCAAGATCGGCCCCAGGGCCAAGGGTGCGCGCAACTTCACCCAGTGCGACTCGCTGCTGATCGGCGACCAGTGCGGGGCGCACACCTTCCCCTACCAGGAGATCGGCAACAGCAGCGCGACCGTCGAGCACGAGGCGACCACCTCGAAGATCGGCGAGGACCAGCTGTTCTACTGCCAGAGCCGGGGCATCTCCGAGGAGGATGCGGTGAGCATGATCGTCAACGGCTTCTGCAAGGACGTCTTCCAGGAGCTGCCGATGGAATTCGCGGTGGAGGCCGAGGCGCTGCTGAACGTGACCCTCGAAGGCGCCGTGGGCTAGGCGCTATTGCGCTCGCTCATGATGCGCTTCAAGGGCGATGGAAAGACACTTTTATCGGGTCGCCGCGGCGGCTCGCCAGAATCGAAAAGGTATCAAGATGCTCGAAGTCAAGGATCTGCACGTCACGGTGGAAGGGAAGGAAATCCTCAAGGGCCTCAGCCTGACCGTCAATGCCGGTGAGGTTCACGCCATCATGGGCCCCAACGGGGCCGGCAAGTCGACCCTGTCGGCAGTGATAGCCGGCAAGGATGGCTATGAGGTGACCAGTGGTACCATCACCTTCGAAGGCCAGGACGTGCTCGAGATGGAGATCGAGGAGCGGGCCCTGGCCGGCATGCTGCTCGGCTTCCAGTACCCGGTGGAGATCCCCGGCGTCAAGAACATCTATCTGCTCAAGGCGGCGCTCAATGCCCAGCGGGCGGCAAACGGGCTGGGCGACATGCCGGCACCGGAGTTCATGAAGCTGATCAAGGAGAAGATCGCCGAGATGAAGATGGACGCCAGCTTCCTGCAGCGTGCCGTCAACGAGGGCTTCTCCGGCGGGGAGAAGAAGCGTAACGAGATCCTGCAGATGCTGGTCTTGCAGCCCAAGCTGGCCATGCTCGACGAGATCGACTCCGGCCTCGATATCGATGCCATGCGGATCGTCGCCGATGGGGTCAACAGTCTTCGCGCCGCCGACCGCGGTATCCTGCTGGTGACCCACTACCAGCGCCTGCTCGACTACATCATTCCCGATCATGTCCATGTGCTGGTCGATGGCCGCATCGCCAAGAGCGGCGGCAAGGAACTGGCCCATGAGCTCGAGTCGCGTGGCTATGACTGGGTGGTGGAGGAGTCCGCTGCATGAGCGATGTTCAGACCTTTCTCGATCGCCTGGCCGAGCGCACCGAAGCCCGGCGCCAGGTACATGGGCCGGAGCCGACCTGGATCGCCGCTCGGCGCCAGGCGGGTGCCGCGCGCTTCGAGGCGATGGGCTTTCCCCATCGTCGTGTCGAGGCGTGGAAGTATACCGATGTGCGTGCCATCGCCCGGGGCGACTTTGCCCTGACCGACAGTGCCGATTTCTCGCCTGCCTCGGCGGCAGCGCTGACGCTGCCCATCTCGGCGCACCGGCTCACCTTCGTCGATGGCGTATTCTCCGCGGCACTCTCCGATCTTGGCGAGCTGCCGGCCGGGGTCGCTGTGCTGCCGCTGTCCCGGGCGCTGGCCGAGAATCACGAAGCCGTGGGCGGTCCCCTGGGGCGCTTGACCGGGGTGGAGTTCTCGCCTTTCTCGGCCCTCAATACCGCCTTCATGGAGGAGGGCGCCGTGGTGCGCCTGGCCCCGGGCAGCGTGGTGGAAAAGCCGATCCTTCTGCAGTTTCTGTCCCGCGCCAATGCGCAGCCGGTAATGAGCCATCCGCGGGTCTTGGTCGAGGCCGGAGCCCGAAGCCAGGCCACGGTAATCGAGCATCACGTCGGTGAGAGCGAGGCGGCCAACTTCACCAATCTGGTGGCCGAGCTGATGCTCGACCGCGGGGCGATCCTGACTCACTACAAGCTTCAGGAGGCGCCGCTTTCCGATCTCCACGTGGCCAGCATCCACGTCGAACAGAACCGCGACAGCCGCTACACCTCGTTCAACCTGAACCTGGGCGGTGGGCTGGTGCGCAACGACCTGATCAGCGAACTCAACGGCGAAGGGGCCGAGGCCAACTTCTACGGGCTGTTCTACGGTCAGGGTCGCCAGCACATCGACAATCACACCCTGGCCAACCACAATGCCCCGCGCACCTTCTCCAACGAGAACTACAAGGGGATTCTGGACGATCGTGCCCGCGGTGTGTTCAACGGCAAGGTGGTGGTCAAGCGCGACAGCCAGAAGATCGAGGGTTTCCAGAGCAACGCCAATCTGCTGCTCTCCGATCGGGCCGAGATCGATACCAAGCCCGAGCTCGAGATCTACGCCGACGACGTCAAGTGTTCACACGGTTCCACCACCGGCCAGCTCGACGAAGAGGCCGTGTTTGCTCTGCGTACCCGTGGCATTGACGAGCAGACGGCCCGGGGCTTGCTGACCCTCGCCTTCGCCGGCGAAGTGATGGATCTGGTGGAGTTGGCGGCCGTTGCCGAGCGAGTCGAACTGGCGGTAGCCGGCAAGCTGCCGGAGCGCTTCAACCTTTCCGGTCTGGTGGAAGCCGCCATATCGCTGCATGACGACTGAGTCGAGGAGTCAATCATGAACCACCTGGCCACCGATCGCGTGCTCGAGACCCCGTCCCTGGATGTGGCCGGGATCCGTGCGCAATTTCCGATTCTCGAGCGACAGGTGCATGGCAAGCCGCTGATCTACTTCGACAACGCCGCCACCAGCCAGACGCCCTTGTGCGTCATCGATACCTTCCGCGACTACTACAGCCGCTACAACGCCAATATCCACCGCGGGCTGCATACCCTGGCCGACGAGGCCACGGCGGCCTACGAGGGCACCCGCGAAACGGTGCGGGCCTTTCTCAATGCGGCCGATCGGCGCGAGATCATCTTCACCCGCGGAACCACCGAAGCGATCAACCTGGTGGCCAACAGCTGGGGCCGGGCCAACTTCAAGCCGGGTGACGAGGTGCTGGTGTCGCTGCTCGAGCATCACTCCAACATCGTGCCCTGGCAGCTTCTGGCCAGCCAGCTAGGGATCGTTGTCAAGGTTATCCCGGTGGACGAGCGTGGCGTGCTTGATATCGACGCCTACCGGGCGCTATTTTCCGAGCGTACCCGGCTGGTGGCGGTCAACCACGTTTCCAATGCCTTCGGCACCATCAACCCGGTGCGTGAAATGGCAACCATCGCCCATGAACATGGCGCCAGGATTCTCATCGACGGTGCCCAGGCGACGCCGCATCAGACGGTGGACGTGCGCGAGATCGATGCCGACTTCTACGCCTTTTCGGGCCACAAGGTCTACGGCCCCACCGGTGCAGGCGTACTCTACGGCAAGGCTGAGCTACTTGAGGCGATGCCACCCTGGCAGGGCGGCGGCGAGATGATCAAGAGCGTCTCCTTCGATGTGCCGACTACCTTCGCCGAGATTCCCCACAAGTTCGAGGCGGGTACCCCGGCCATTGCCGAAGTCATCGCGCTTGGCGTGGCCCTCGACTGGGTCAGCGACGTGGGGCTAGCCCGTATCGGTGCCTGGGAGGCAGAGCTGCTGGCACGCGCCACGGCGGGGGTTTCGCGTATCGATGGGCTGCGCCTGCTCGGCACCGCCCCCGACAAGGCCGGCGTGCTCTCCTTCGTCGTCGATGGTGCCCACTCCCAGGATATTGCGCTGCTGATCGATCAATTGGGCGTGGCAATCCGCACCGGTAACCACTGTGCCCAGCCGCTGCTGGCACGCTTCGGTGTCGATGCCACCTGCCGGGCCTCCTTTGCGGTGTACAACACCCTGGAAGAGGTCGACGCCTTCGTGGCTGCCCTGGAGCGGGTCATCGGGATGGTGCGCTGAGCATGAGCGATATCGAACAGATTGCAAGGTTGGAGCGGGGGCAGACGCTGCCCTTGCAGCGTGACGTGGCGGCGATTTCCATTCCCTTCGGCAAGACCATCACCCTGCCCGAGGACAGCGTCGTCAGCGTAATGCAGGCCAAGGGCAGCTCCGTCAGCGTCGGCTATGAGGGCCGCCTCTACCTGATCGAAGGGGCCAACCTCGATGCGCTGGGGCTGGAGGCACTGCCGCGACCCACACTGCATGAGGATGCCACGGAAGAAGAGATCGAACAGTTCGTCTGGGATCAATTGCGCACCTGCTTCGACCCGGAGATCCCGGTCAATATTGTCGATCTGGGGCTGGTCTACGGCTGTCGCATCGAGCGCTTGATCACCGGCGAGAGGCTCGTCACCATTCGGATGACCCTCACCGCACCGGGCTGCGGCATGGGTGACGTCATCGCTGCCGATGCACGCAACAAGATCCTCGGCGCACCGCAGATCAGCAAAGTACATACCGAAATCGTCTTCGATCCACCCTGGAGCCGTGAGATGATGAGTGACGAGGCGAAGCTCGAGCTGGGCATGTTCTAGCCACCGCGCGACTCAAAGTTGCGGTACTCATGCGCTTAATTTGTTCGATACTTCTGCTTCCCCATTTTCGTCCCGGGGATATCGATGGTTGCGCTGTTGTGGAAGGTCTTCAAGATACTGCTGATGGCGCTGGGGGCTGCGTTGCTCCTGGCGTCGCTGCTGTTCCTGGGAGCCAACGCCTGGGTGCTGGCTCAGACCCAGGCCCGTATACAGCACTCCCTGCCACTCTGCGGGCCCGAGCAGGTCGGCATCGTCTTCGGCACGTCGCACTGGACCCGTAGCGGCGTGCGCAATCCCCACTTCGATGCGCGCATCAATGCCGCTTCCCGCCTGATACGGCTGGGCAGGGTAGAGCATCTTCTGTTATCCGGTGACAACCGGACCCGCTACTACAATGAGCCCGTTACCATGTGGCGCGATCTACGTGGGCAGCACGTGCGTCATGAGGACATGACGCTCGACTATGCGGGCTTCAGCACCTTCGACACCCTGGCTCGGGCGCGGGATGTTTTCGGCGTCGAACAGGCCCTGCTGGTAACCCAGTCCTGGCATCTTCCCCGGGCGCTGTTCATTGCCGATGCGCTGGGCGTTGAAGCGGTTGGCTGTGCAGCCCCGGAACGACCGGTGGCCGGATTGTGGCGGCTGCAGGTCAGGGAGTGGCTGGCCAGGGCGTCGACCGTGGGGGATCTCTATCTTTGGGGCCGGGAACCCTATTTTCTGGGTCCCGTCGAGCCATTGGAGATCGCACCGCAGATATGGAATGCCATCATGATTGACGGGACACTCAACGGGGTCGGGTCTGACGGTGACGAGCCGGGGGAGTAGCGCAGGCGACTTGCCGTTAGCGTTGGCGCTGCTTCTGGAGTCGGTAGAGCTCGCGGATCAGGGCGCGGCACTGCTGCCAACACTCTTCGACGATGGGTTCGAGGGGATCGGGAAGGGGGTGGGTGAAGAGGGTGGAAAGCGCCTGCATCAGCACGCGCTCCTGTTCCAGCAGTTCGCCGATCACGACCTGACTCTCGTTACCGACGAAGCTTTTCAGCCGGCTCCATAGCCACATGTAGTCGTCGCGCTCGACATCCGCATCTCGAGGCAACATCTTCAGATGATGCCGTGCAAGCTCCTGGAGTTGGCGCATTGCCTTGACCCTGGCCTCGTAATGCGGCTTCAGGGTTTCGCGCAGCGACGGGCGCAGGCGCTCCAGGTTGTCCTGAAAATAATCGATGCTGTCGGCCAGCGCTTCCAGAACGCTGTCCATCGCCACTTGGCGATTGTCGAGAAACATGAGCGGTCACCTCCTCCGGTGACGCAGATTGTGGGGGTCTCGCCGTCCTTTTGCCACCCCCACCGGTTAATTAATTGTCTATTCAACCCTTTGGCTTGGCCGGGGTCTTGCGGGGCGTGCTGGCATGCTTTTCCAGATGCTCGATGATCAGGCCTGCGATGTCCTTGCCGGTTGCGGTTTCAATGCCCTGCAATCCGGGCGAGGAATTGACCTCCATGATCACAGGCCCATGGTTGGCACGCAACAGATCGACACCGGCAACTCTCAACCCCATTGCCTTGGCGGCACGGATGGCCGTGGAGCGCTCCTCGGGGGTGATCCGAATCACGCTGGCGCTACCCCCGCGATGGAGGTTGGAACGAAACTCACCCTCGGCAGCCTGACGCTTCATGGAGGCCACCACCTTGTCGCCGATCACGAAGCAGCGAATGTCGGCGCCTTTCGCCTCCTTGATATACTCCTGCACCATGATGTTGGCCTTCATCCCCATGAAGGCCTGGATCACCGATTCGGCGGCCTGATTCGTTTCGGCGAGCACCACGCCGATGCCCTGGGTTCCTTCGAGCAACTTGATCACCAGCGGGGCGCCCTTGACCATGGTGATCAGGTCGGGGATGTCATCGGGCGAGTGAGCAAAGCCGGTGATCGGCAGCCCCAGGCCCTTGCGCGAGAGCAGTTGGAGCGAGCGGAGCTTGTCCCGGGAGCGGGTGATGCCAACCGAGTCGTTGACTACATAGGTGCCCATCATCTCGAATTGGCGCAGCACGGCGCAGCCGTAGAAGGTCACCGACGCACCGATGCGTGGAATCACGGCATCGAAATGTTCGAGTTCCTGCCCCTTGAGGTGGATCGAGGGGTGGTGTGCAGCGATGCTCATGTAGCAGCGCAGGGTATCGACGACCCGGATGCTGTGGCCACGTTGTTCGGCAGCCTCCACCAGGCGACGTGTGGAGTAGAGATTACGATTGCGTGACAATATTGCGATATGCATCGAAGACTCCGAAGTCGAGTTGGCGGGTAGGGTCAAGGTTCGCCGTGCAGAAAAGTGACACCGGGCGCTACCAGCAGGCGGCGTAGGGCGCGGCGGCCCAGCAGCATTGGGTGGCGCATATTACGGCGATCGGTCAGGGTCAATTCCACCATCATCTCGAGCTTGCCGAGTTGCAGGGGGGTGCGTATCACATAGCGCCACTCCTTGTGACCATTGGAACTGGTCACGCGGCGGCGGTCATGCAGGTGTGTGCGAAAGTGATGGGGCGGCGTCTCCTGGCCCCCGCTGCGAGTGGTAAAGCTGACCCACAGATGACCCTCTTCCTCGTCGATCTCGATATCCTCGGCATGCAGGGCTGACGTGCGAGCGCCGGTGTCGATCTTGGCGCAAACCGTCATGCCCATCTCCGGTAGCGTTACCATCTCACGCCGACCGATCACGGCCTTGGGGGTATAAGGGAGTTCCTTCATCGTTTCACGTCCTGGTTTCCATGCTCAGTGGCCAAGTCCCGCCAGTCGCCGGCCGATCGCCGAGTCGGGCGCGGCTTCGCGCAATGCCATCAGCACTGGCAGCCGCAGGCGTGGTATTACTGCGAGATCCCGAGCCACGGCGGCAAAATCGGCCTGGGGAGTCTCTGCCAATCGGGTCAGAAAGCGTGGCAGGCGCTCGGCATGCTCCAGATGTCGCCAGCCGCGGCCGACCATGGCAGCGAGCAGGTCCGGGCCACAGGCGTTGGAGTCCTCCAGCAGGGTATCGAACCACTCCCCGGCCATGGCGGCACCGCTTATCGCGCGAACACAGGCACAGAATGCTTCGATCTCGCCATCGGCAGCGGCGCTCTCCCCCCGATCTTGTATTGCCAATGCCAAGGTGTCGGGAATATCGACATGTTCCAGACAGTAGCATAGCGATGTGAACACCTCGTGGGGCAGCGCGGATAGTTGCCCGGCGAGCTCCTGACTCGCCTCTTCATCCAGGCGTATTGCAAAGTCGGCGAGCCCCTGCAGGCCCAAGGCTCGCCAGTCCAGAACCTGTTGACCGCTGAGATACGCTTCGACAGGCTCCAGGTGAGGGCTCGCGGGCTTGCCCATATCATGGCTGGCTCTGGCATGCAGCATGGCCTGGAAGTGCAGCGAAGGTGTGAAGGCCAGCGGATTATCCTTCATCAGGTTCTCGATCGACTCATCTGGCTCGCTGCGGCCTACCTGCTGCACGCTACGTCCCAGGGTCTCAAGCAACCGCTGAAGGAAAGCGTCACGAGAGGCCGGGACAAGTTGCCCCTGCTCGTCCAGTGGCAAGGCGAGGAACCAGATCAAAGGGTCGCTTACGTCGCCCAGGCGAAACACCAGACTTATCCTGGCTTGGCTCTGCCATGGGTAGGGCCACGGGAGTTCGCCGGCTTCGAATTCTGCCAGGGTCTCCAGGCTACAGGACTCGACCCGTCGCCCAAGATGATAGGCTCGCACTTCGGCGCCGGTGCGCACGAAAAAGTCGTGAAGCGTATGGATCGGCTGCATGTCGGCTCCCTTCTTGAAGCATGCACTCTACCTTGCCCCCCGGGGGCTTGTCAGCCATTGGCAGCGGGCAGGCAGGAGAGAGGTTGATCAAAAATTGACCACATGTGCCCTGCTCCCTGGCCATCAGGGGCGAGAGCAGCTTTCCATAGTTTATCCACAGGCTCTTGCAGGATATCTGTGCATAGTGCGGCGCAGACGGGGTGGCCAGGCCGGAACAGGAGCGAGATAATGGAACCTAACGCAAGCGAGGTAACCGACATGACCGTTCATGAGGAGCTGGATGTTGCTCTGCGCCGGCTGGAGGCCACCATGAAGGCCACCAACATGTGGCGGCTGGAGCGACCCGAGGCCGAGGCCTTCGACAGTCAGCAGCCGTTCTGCATCGACACCATGGCGTTGCCCCAGTGGCTGCGTTTTGTCTTTATTGCGCGGCTGGATGCCCTGGTGGAGGCGGGTGGCCCGATGCCGGCGAAATGTGACGTGGCCCCGGCGGTGGAGGCCTACCTGACTCAGCAGGGGACCCGAGCTCCCGACCGGCTGCTGCTCTGCAAGGCGGTGGAAGAGATCGATCAACTGGTGACGGACAACTGACGCAGGATAGCGAGACGCTAATGCCTTACTATTTTGCCTATGGCAGCAATATGAATATGGCCCGGGTCGCAGCGCGCATCGGGGCTACTCGACGGTCGTTGCCCGGTGTGCTTCATCAGTACGACCTGCGCTTCGACAAGGCATCGCGGGTGGCCGGCATCGCCCATGCCAATGTTGTCCCTTCGATCGGTGGGCGGGTCGAGGGAGCGCTGTTCGAACTCACAGAGCCCGAGCAGATCGAGCTGATGGATCCCTACGAAGGTTATCCACATGAGTATGAGCGCCATCGGCTACCAGTCGTCACCGAGGAGGGCGCCATTCCGTCGTGGGTCTATATCGCTGCGCCCGGCACCACCTCTCCTTCACTCAAGCCGGCCCGTGAGTACCTGGCGCATCTGCTCGCTGGCGAGGCCTTTCTCAGCGTCAAGTACTACCGGCAGCTGTCCCGCGTGGAGGTCGTTTCCGGCCTTGACGATGCTACGCTTCACCTTCTGGGGCTGTCGCGTCACAGCCCGCGTTAAACGGCTGGGCAGAACGGCGTGAGGCTCGCCTCTCAGGCGGGCCTCACGCATTTGTCATGCCTGACTCAGAAGCGATAGCTGATGCCGGCCATGAACACCCAAGGGTCGATACTTACCTTGCCGATGTCAGTGCCATCGAGGCTGGCGTCGGTATCGATATCGATATACCAGGCGGCGGCGTTTAGAGCCCAGCTATCGTCGAGACGCACGTCGAGCCCAAGCTGGCCGGCCAGCCCCCAGGAGCTGCTCAGGTCAAGAGCGGCATCGCCCTCGATCTCTTCGCTGAAGAAGTTGGTGTAATTGAGGCCAACGCCGGCGTAGGGCTGGACCTGCGAACCGGTACCGCCCAGCGGGTAGTACTGTACGGTCAGGGTCGGCGGGAGATGCTTGGTGGAGGCAATATCGGCACCATCGAGGTGGATATCATGCTTGAAGGGCAGGGCCGCAAGCAGTTCCACGCCAAAATTATCGTGAAACAGGTAGCCCAGGGTGAAACCGAGGTTGGTGTCGCTACGCACATCCACATCGATGGTGCCATTCGCCAGGCTGCCGTTGTTGCTCTTGGGGTCGACATGGGCAACGCCCACGCGGGTGATGAAATCGCCTTCGCTGTAGGCGAGCGCCTGGCTGCTGGCAAAGAAGGCAGTGGCGGCCAGGCCGGCGGTCAGCAGGGTGGGAAGTGCGTGCTTGCGCATGGGTTGACTCCTGTCGTTGCAAAGAGGCAGCCTCTGGCTGCCATGAACGAAGCCAGTCTACTCAGTGGTTGGGAGTGGATTATTGACCCATGACAATAGTTGACCCCGACAACTAAAGGGTATTTAAAATACTCCTTATATGCACGGCCTTGATACGCGCGCATGATGCAAAACGCCGGGCACATGGCCCGGCGTTGTATTGCTATCGGTTTGCTCAGCGTTAGAAGCGGAAGGTGACGCCGCCGCCGATGGTCACCGGGTCCACCTTGGCCGTGCCGATACGCTCGCCTTCGCTGGAGAGGCGGGAGTCGACGTCGGCATAGTTGGCGAAGCCGTTGAGCATGACGTTGTCGGTGACCGCCAGGTCCACACCTACTTGGCCCACAGCGCCGTAGGAGCGGCGAGCGTTGATCCCCTCGGGCTCGCCGGAGAAACGAGTGTAGTTGAGGCCGGCACCGGCATAGGGCTGCACGCGGGAATCAAGCCCGCCCAGCGGATAGTAGTTCACCAGCAGGTTGACCGGCATGCGATCGATGGTCCCGGCATCGGCTCCGTCGGCGCTGAGGCTGTGCTCGATCTTCTCGGAGCTATTGAGCTCGATGCCGATCTGGTCGTGGAACAGGTAGCCTGCGCCAAAGGTGAAGCCGGTTTCTCCGCTGCTGATGCCCAAGTCGGCATCACCGATGTTGCCACTGTCGGAGCGGGTATCGGACTTGGCAAAGCCACCGCGGACGAAGGTGTCGCCGGCGCTGTACGCCAGGGCCGCCTGGCTGACGAAGGCGCAACTGGCGGCAATCACGGCCACGGGAATCAAGCGAGTCGTTTTCATCAGTGCGTTCTCCTGGTCGACGCTGGCCGGAAGAGGCCGGCTATTGAACTGTGTTAAGTATAGAAACACTGTTTCTAAAAGTCTTGTTTAATTTTGTTATTAGCGCGATAGGCCGGATGCATAGTGACATTTTCCTAAATTAAGCGCCTCTTTTCCTTCTGGGATGGAACGCTCAAGGCAATAGTGTGTATAAGTATTGCTGTGGCGCAATATTGGCGTGAAGGAGCGTGAGGGGCTAAGCCTTGTCTATAGTCGATCGGAAGGAGAGGGTGATGAAGAGTTTGGCGAAAGAGCGGCCTGTCTGGTTGGCGATGGGAGCCATGCTGCTTGCCGCAGTTCTTGCTCTCTGGCTGTTGCTGCATCCTGAACTGATCAGCGGCCTGCCCATGCCCCTGCGTCTCCCGGTCATTGGCCTGGGAGTCTGGGCGCTCGGCGCTGCCTTCATGCAGCCCATGGGGCTGGAGCTGAGGCGCCACTGGCAGAGGCGTGCCACTACGCCGCCCTGGAGCCTGGTGGCCTTGGGTGTTTTCACGATGATCGTGTTGGTGCGTGCCCTGTGGTTGGCATGATGTGGTTGGAATGAAAAAGCCAGCATGAAATGGCTGGCATGATTTTCTGGCGTAGTAACGAACAGGCCGCCCAAGGGCGGCCTGTTGCGGTCATTGACGGGTGTGCTTCCACCGATACAGGCCGTCAGGCCTCTTCGAAGGTATCGAAATCGGCGGTGACCCGCAGATTGGGTTCTTCGGTGGCCAGGCTTGCCACCACGATGGCGATATAAGCCAGGATCACGCCCGGCACGATCTCATACACATCGAAGATACCGCCGGAAATTTCCGCCCACACCACTACGGTCACACCGCCAACCACGATGCCGGCTAGCGCGCCCCACTTGTTCATACGGCGCCAGTAGAGCGACATGATCAGGGCCGGGCCGAACGCAGCGCCGAAGCCGGCCCAGGCATAGGCGACCAGGTCTAGAACAGTGGCATCGGGATTGAGCGCCAGCAGATAGGCGAGTACCGCGATTCCAATGACGGCAAAGCGACCGACCCAGACGAGTTCTGTCTGGCTGGCATCCTTGCGAAAGATTGCCTTGTAGAAGTCGTCGGTCAGTGCCGAGGAAGAGACCAGCAGCTGGGAGTCGGCGGTGGACATGATGGCGGCCAGGATGGCGGCCAGCAGGATACCGGCGATCACCGGGTGGAAGATGATGTTGACCATTACCATGAAGACGGTTTCGCCGTCTGCCAGGTCGCGTTGCACGAACCCCACCCCGAGAAGGCCCACGGCGATGGAGCTGACCAGGGCGATGGCAGTCCAGGAAACGGCGATGCGACGGGCCGCTGGGATGTCGCGATCGCTGCGAATCGCGGCAAAGCGAGCCAGGATATGGGGTTGGCCGAAGTAGCCCAGGCCCCAGGCCAGCGAGCTGATGATGCCAATGGTGGTTAGCGCCTCGCCGGTGGAAGCGTCACGGAACCAGGAAAGCATGTACTCGCTCTCAGCCGCCAGTGCGGCGCCTGCGCCGCTGGCACCGCCCAGGTCGCTGAAGGCGATAACCGGCACGATGGCAAGTGCTGCTGCCATCATCAGGCCTTGGATCAGGTCAGTCCAGGAAACCGCCAGGAAGCCGCCGAAGAAGGTGTAGGAAATGACCGCAATGGTGCCGATGGTTACGGCAACGGTGTAGTCGTAGCCAAAGACCGTCTCGAACAGCCGGCCACCTGCCACCAGCCCGGAGCTGGTATAAAACAGGAAGAACATGAGGATGAAAATGGCAGAGATCACCCTCAAGAGCTGCGTCTTGTCCTGGAAGCGGTTTGCGAAATACTCCGGTAGGGTCAGGGCATCGCTGACCTTGAAGCTGTAGAGGCGCAGCCGGCGCGCCACGACCAGCCAGTTTAGCCAGGTGCCGATCAGCAGGCCCACGGCGATCCAGCTGGCCGAGATGCCGCTGACGTAGGCGGCGCCCGGCAGGCCAAGCAGCAACCAGCCCGACATGTCGGAGGCGCCGGCGGAGATGGCCGAGGTCCAAGGACCCAGTGAACGTCCGCCGAGGATATAGTCGGAGAGGTTCGTGGTTCGTTGATAGGCGACGATGCCGACGCCGAGCATCAGCAGCAGGTACGCCAGGAAGGTGAAGCCGATGGCCATATTGTTGTCAACCATTTGAAGGTTCCTTCAGTGTTGTTGTCGTGGAGACGAGTGGGCGATTCACTCGTCTCCAAGCGCGAGCAATGACGCATTGCCGCCCAGCGCGGCGGTATTGACGGTCACGGTCTTTTCCGTGGCGAAGCGCAGCAGGTAGTGTGGCCCGCCCGCCTTGGGGCCGGTGCCGGAAAGCCCCTGACCACCGAAGGGCTGGACCCCTACGACGGCGCCGATGATATTGCGGTTGATGTACACATTGCCAACGCGAATTTTCTCTGCAATGGCATTAGCAAAGGATTCATTGCGGCTGTGGACGCCAAATGTCAGTCCATATCCCCGTTTGTTGATGGAGTCAATGACCCGATCGATTTCATTGGCCTTGTAGCGCACGATATGCAGTACCGGGCCGAACTGTTCCCGGTCCAGGGCGTCGATGCTGTCAATGCGGAAGGCCACCGGCGGCACGAAGGTGCCAAGTGCGGTGAACGCCGGGTCAAGCCGAGTCTCTGCCAGCAGCCGGCCCTCGCCCTTGAGCCGATCGATGTGAGCCATTAGCCCCTTGCGGGCATCTTCGTCGATAACGGGCCCGACATCGGTGCCGAGGTCCCGGGGATCGCCGACATGGAGCTCGTCCATGGCGCCCTTGAGTATCTCGATCACCCGGTCGGCCACGTCGTCTTGCAAGTAGAGTATGCGCAGAGCGGAGCAGCGTTGGCCGGCACTCTGGAACGCTGACTGAATCACGTCGCTCACGACCTGCTCGGGCAGGGCGGTGGAGTCGACAATGAGGGCGTTCATGCCCCCGGTCTCGGCGATCAGGGTGGGCAGCGGTGCATTTTCTCGGGCCGCCAGGGCACGGTTTATGATCTGAGCGGTATCGGTGCCGCCGGTGAAGACAACGCCGGTGATTCGTGTGTCGGCACTCAGGACGCTACCCACGGTGGGGCCGTCGCCGGGCAGCAGCTGCACCACGTCACGGGGCATGCCGGCCTGGTACAGCAGCTCTATCACACGATGGGCCACGATGGAGGTCTGCTCGGCAGGCTTGGCCAGTACGGTGTTGCCCGACACCGCGGCGGCAACGACCTGGCCGCAGAAGATTGCCACCGGAAAATTCCAGGGGCTGATCGCGGCGAAGACGCCCTTGCCGCTGAGCATCAGCTCGTTGGATTCGCCGGTGGGTCCTGGCAGCACGGTTGGCGCTTCGAACAGCTCTTCCGCTCGCATGGCATAGTAGTGGCAGAAGTCGACGGCTTCTCGTATCTCGTCGACGCCGTCGGTGAGCAGTTTGCCACCTTCGCGGGAGCAGAGCGTCATCAGCTCGGCCAGGTTCTCCTCCATGAGGTCGCCCAGGCGACGGATGATCGCGGCCCGCTCGGTGACCGGCGTAGCGTCCCAGCGTGGAAAGGCGGCCCAGGCGGCATCCACCGCTCGTGATGCCTGTTCCTTGTTGGTCCACTGAACGCTACCGACTTGGCGGTTGCGGTCATAGGGACTATTCACTACATGGGTATTGGCAGCATCCCTGGGTACTTCGAAGGCAAGTAGCGGTACCGCCTCGTAGGTCTTGTCCATGAAACCGGCCATGGCGTCCATCAGGGGCTGATAATGGCTGCGCACGTTAAGGTTGACCCCTTTTGAGTTGCGGCGTTTTTCGCCGAAGATGTCCTTGGGAAGCGGAATGCGAGGATTGGCATAGCTGGCGTACTGACGCAGGCTTTCCACCGGGTGTACGCAAAGTGACTCCACCGGAACCTTGGGGTCGACCAGTTGATGTACGAAGGAGGAATTGGCGCCGTTCTCGAGCAGTCGACGCACCAGATAGGGGAGGAGGTCCTTATGGGCCCCAACCGGGGCATAGATTCGGCAGTAGGTGCCTTCGGGTGCGCGCTTCAGGGCGGCATCGTAGAGTGCCTCGCCCATGCCATGCAGGCGCTGAAACTCGAACGAGCGCCCAGCCTCGTTCGAGAGTTCGAGAATGGTGCTGATGGTGTGGGCGTTATGGGTGGCAAACTGGGGAAAGATTCGTCCGCGGGTCTGGTTCGAGAGCAGGAAGCGTGCACAGACCAGGTAGGCCACATCGGTGCTTGCCTTGCGGGTGAAGACCGGATAGCCCTCGACGCCGAGCTGCTGTGACTCCTTGATCTCGCTGTCCCAGTAGGCGCCCTTGACCAGGCGCAGCGGAATCTCGTCTCCCTGACCCTCGGCCAGGCGATTAAGGTAGTGCAATACCGGCAGGGCGCGCTTGGAATAGGCCTGCACCACCAGGCCAAAATGTCCCCAGCCCTTGCAGGTGTCGCTTTCGTAGATGGCGCGGAAGACCTCCAGCGAGATTTCCAGGCGATCCACTTCTTCGGCATCAATGGTCAGGGCCACATCCCGCTCTCGGGCCATGGCAGCAAGTGCCCGCACGGTGTCCACCAGTTCGACCAACACCTGATCGCGCCGGCCGAATTCGTAGCGTGGGTGAAGTGCCGAAAGCTTGATGGAAACCGAGGGAGAGGGAGTGCCGGCGGGCAGCGACTGACAGGTCTTGCCGACTCGCTCGATGGCACGGGCGTAGTCGGCGTAGTAGCGCTTGGCATCGGCCCGGGTGCGTGCCGCTTCGCCGAGCATGTCGTAGGAGTAGGTGTAGCCCTTGTTGAACAGCGGCTTGGAGCGCTTCAGGGCTTCGTCGATGTCACGGCCGAGAACGAACTGCTTGCCCATGATCTTCATGGCTTCAACCATGGCGCGTCGGATGACCGGCTCGCCCATGCGATTGACCAACTTGTTGATGAAGCTCGATGGTTTGCCTTCGCGTGGCTTGTCTAGAGAGACCACGCGGCCTGTCATCAACAGGCCCCAGGTTGAGGCGTTGACCAGCCAGGACTCACTCTGTCCCATATGCGCCTGCCAGTCGGCGGGGCCCAGCTTGTCTTCGATCAGGGCATCGGCGGTAGCCTTGTCGGGAATGCGCAGCATGGCCTCAGCCAGGCACATCAGCATCAGGCCCTCGTGGGTATCGAGACTGTACTGCTGCAGCAGCTCATCGATAGTATCCACGGCGGTGTCCATCTCGCGCACCTCGCGCACGAGGTCGGCGGTCTTGCCAGCAATGCGCCGGAAGTCATCAGTATCGGCACTCAGCACGCGGACGAGTTCGTGTACAAAAGCATCTTCATCGACCGCATAGTGCTCACTGATCCGAGTGAACAAGGCGTCGAGTTCCTGCTGCCAGGTGGCAGAATCCAGCATGTTATTGGCATTGAGCATCAGAGGTCCCCCGGGTGTCGTCCGCCATCAAACGGCAAATCCACGGCTTCACCAGGCGATCTTGCCTGGTACCGATAGATAGCTTTGACTGTAGGGGGCCAGGGTAGAGGGCGCTTGCCAATTTCCCGGGTTTCTTTATAGATTCCGTGGCTAATCGCAGTTACAAGGCTGGATTTTCGACTTAAGTCGTATGCTGAGGCTGGGCAATAAGCGCGGTATTGGCTCGCTCGCTATTTGCTCGTCGCAGCTGACTTGGGGGGCAGCCAAACGTGCTTCGGAAAGCATGGGATAGTGCGCTCTGATGGGCAAAGCCGGTATTGGCTGCGATCTCCGAGAGTGGAAGGCGACTCTCTTCCAGCAGCCTCCGGGCTGCTTCCAGCCGACGTCGGCGAACATACTGCCAGGGGGACAGACCGGTTTGCTCACGAAAGCAGCTGCGAAAATGTGCTTCGCTCAGGCAGGCTTGTCTGGCCAGAGCGCCCACCGTCAGGGAGCGGGCCAGGTTTTGGTCGATATATTGGTCGAGCTTCTGCAGATCCAGACGGCGCCCACCGGCTGGCGGAGTCGTGTCGCTACCCAGGCGGGCATGAAGACAGCCGAGTAGGGTGGCCGACAGGCGGTCGCTCTGCGCAGCGACACTATTGCTTGCCTGGGTAATCGCCAACTCCTGGAGCAGGAAATCGAGGTAGCGCTTCAGTGGGTCGTCCAGGGAGAAGAAGCGCGGGGCATCGAACAGGCGCGAGAGCTCATGATGATACCCGGTCAGCGACGGTGCATCGGCAGGCAGATCGAGGATCAACTGGCGGTTCTCACCCTGGCCGACATAGTAATGCACGTGGTTCGCCGGCACGATACAGCCGGACAGGGCCGAGATGGCACCGCCGAGACCTTCGATCTCGAACTCGGCCTTGCCCTGCAGGCCAATCACGATCTGGTGGAAGTCGTGGGCGTGGTGCTGAGTGGCGGTATCGAGCGGAATCTGACGTATGGCGCTGGGCATGGGAACCTCCCGGCCTGACTGGCATTATTTCAAAGCATACCATACTCGAAAAGCTGTCAGCTTTCGTCCTGGTCACGCCGCTGGTTTCTGAGTCGGGTGTGGGCGGCAAGATGGTCACGCAGTGCGGCCAGCTCCTCCTGTCCGGTAGCGTCCAGCAACGGCTTGCCCTGGGGGATGCGCCAGGCTCGACCGTGGGCCTCCATCAGGCGGTGCGCCCGGCGCCTCACTCCGTCCAGATAGTCGTCATGACGAATCGGGTAGTTGATGATGGTATCCCACTCGTGCTGGCTGAGGCGGTTTTCCAGTGCCTTGTCGAAGAGCTCCAGCAGGTGCTCGGGCTCGGTGCGATAGCGCGCAGTCCGCGAAAACAGCAGAATCAGCAGCATGCCGCCAATGATCAGCGTGCAGACGGCGAAGATGAGAAGGAAAAGGGCCATGCAGTTGCTCGCACCGGTAGACGTCAGGGTCGTAGCAGAAGAGGGCTCATCGGCAGGGCCGATGTTGCCGGGTGACGATTGGCAGTATACCTGCGGCGAACTGGAGCGGGTGAAGGGAATCGAACCCTCGTCTTAAGCTTGGGAAGCTTCTGCTCTACCATTGAGCTACACCCGCTGTCCGGATTCGATAGTAAACTCAATGCCTTATGTTACGCAAGTTCTCCATCTTCTTTGTCGACACGGCTTGCCTAAGTGGTTGTTTTATCGCTGTGGGCGTGAGCGTCGAGCAGTGGTTGATGCGAGCAGCTTCTGGGGCAGAGTGCAAAAAAGCAGCGGTTGGCAAGAAAAATCTCTTGGGGAGAGAACTTTTTTCGATTGCGCTGTCTGATCTAGTACAGACAGCAGCGCGATGGCAGTCGCTAACACTGTTGCTCTGGCTCGCAGTTTCGATCTTGCCGCCCATGTTCACATGTGGCGGCTTTCTTTTGTTCCGGCACTACGTTTCTGTGCCTTCGAGCCAGGAGGCTGCTGGCCCATGGCCGAAGGAGAGTAAAAAGGCACCCGCCAATTGCCGGGTGCCTTGTCTGGCTTGATGGGGAAATGGTCGCAGACCTATTTGTGCCGCATACGTACAACGGCCGTCAGGACGTCGCGACGAGTAACGATGCCTACCAGTCGCTCCTGCTCCACGACGGGAAAGACCTTGGGCTTGTGCCCAAGCATCTCCTGGGCAAGATCGGTGATGCTCTTGTTGGGTGAAACCGAAAGAACCTCATTCCGCATCAGGTCCCCGACCAGCGGCGGTTCATCGTTGAGGTAGGCGCTCTCGAGAATCTTTCCCAGCACGTCCTGTTCGGATATGAAGCCGATCAGGCGGTCGCTCTTGTCGACCACGGGGACACCCGGCAGTCGATGCAAGGCCAACCCTTCAGCCAGGGTGCTAACGGAGGTGGTGGCGGTGACCCGGTAGCAGTCCCGAGACATGATATCGCGAACGATGGTGGGAGCCTTGTTGGGCATTGGCATCTCCTTGGCCGGTGGCACGTGGCAGGTTATGTAACCATCATAGCCGAGAGGAGCCCGGGTCTGGCCAGTGGTCATAAACACTTTTTCCAACGCTGATGTGATCTTGTCCGGGAACATGGTGCCCATGCCATGACTCCAAACCTGTACGCTACCTTCAAGGTCGGCTTGCCTTGCGGATGAGTCGCCTTACCAGAGGAGAATGCGATGGATGCCCGTGAATATCTGGCCAAAAAAGGCATAGGCCAGGGGCGAGAGGAAGAGCGCCCCATTACGCTGGAAGAGAAGGCTTGGGAGAGAGCCCGCGGCGCTGGCCATCGTCAGCCGCATGCCGGAACGCCTCATGATTGGGAGGATTGGGAGCGCTTCCACGACGCCTTGGCCGAAGGGGCCGAGTCCATCGAACAGAAGATCGATCATGATGCCCACCTCCATGCATCCGAGCGGGAATCACGCGATGCGGTTCGCACTTTTACCCCGCAGGTTCACGATCATCCCCACGGCGATAGCGCGCCTCGGCCTGAAGGTGCGACCTTGGCCGACACCGCGGAACTTCGCGTTGCCCTCAAGGTGTTGGCGATATTGATGCCGCCGCTGGCTGTGGGGCTCTCCCACGGTGGCGGGCGGCGTGTTGCGGTGAGTCTGGCGTTGACCCTTCTGGGCTGGGTCCCCGGAGTGGTCCATGCCTTTATTTGGCTGAGGCGCCCCCTTGGCTGAACCTCTGGCCATAAACCTTGCCCCAGTTCCCTCCTCATTCTGATATTTGCCCACGCATGTGCATTTCCGGTGAAAAAAGCGCCAGAAATGTTCGTAAGCGAAAGGTTGTGTGCGAAACCAATAGCGTTGACAGCTAATTTCTTTATTAACATCAGTTGGTTGTCAGGTTGCTTTCCAGTCAGTGTCTCGAATGTAGACGAAGGTATAAGGCAGGTGATGATCGTAATCGTTGCCCATGACGGGGTCCTGCGCTAGTCTCGGTATCGAAATCGAACATTTTCGGTCAAGAATGATTGAAAACGAACATTGGTCGCAATGAACGCTGCCTCTTACGCTTAACCGACCCAGAACAATAACAGGGCGAAGTGTATGTCTTCCTATCTTCTCTCCATCGATCAGGGCACCACCAGCTCCAGGGCGATTCTTTTCGATCGTGATCTACGTCCTGTCGCTACCTCCCAGCAGGAACTCGCCCAGTCGTTTCCTGCAGATGGATGGGTTGAGCACGATCCGTCATCGATCTGGGAGTCGGTGCTTTTCATCTGCCGTGATGTGCTTAGAAAAGGCAATGTCAGGGCTGGTGATCTCGCTGGCGTTGGTATTACCAATCAGCGCGAATCCACGCTGGTCTGGGATCGCGCCACTGGTGAGCCAATCTACCCGGTAATTGTCTGGCAGGACCGGCGGACCGTGCAGCAGTGCGAGAGCCTGAACGCTGCCGGCCACGCCGAGGATGTTCAGGCACGTACCGGGCTATTGATCGATCCCTATTTTTCCGCCACCAAGCTGGCCTGGATTCTCGACGAAGTCCCCGGCGCACGTGAGCGCGCAGAGCGCGGTGAGCTGGCCTTCGGCACCATTGATACCTTCCTGATCTGGCGGTTGACCGGTGGCAGGCAGCATCTCACCGATGCGACCAATGCGTCACGCACTCTGCTCTTCAATATCCATACCCAGGCGTGGGACGAAAGGCTGCTCGAACTGTTTGATATTCCCGCCGCATTGCTACCTGAAGTCACGTCTGGGAGCGCGACGTGCTGGCACCGGCCTTCGAGGAGCTCACGGGCATCAGCGTGACGCACAACATTATCGGCGAGGGTGACCTGGTCGACAACATGCAGACCCAGATGCAGACCGGCCGGAATATCTACGACGGTTTCATCAATGACTCGGACGCCATCGGTACTCATATACGTTATGGCACCACCATCAATCTTTCCGAAGCGATGGAGAACGAGTGGACGGATTTCACGTTGCCGACCCTGGACCTCGATGATTTCATCGGCATCCAGTACACCACCGGACCCGATGGCAGCATCTACCAGTTGCCGGCGCAGCAGTTCGCCAACCTTTACTGGTTCCGCTACGACTGGTTCCAGCGCGAGGATCTTCAGGAGCAGTTCCGCGATATCTACGGGTATGACCTGGGCGTGCCGACCAACTGGACGGCCTACGAGAACATCGCCGAGTTCTTTACCGAGCACGTTGGCGAGATCGACGGTGTGCAGGTCTATGGGCACATGGACTACGGCCGTCGTGACCCGTCGCTTGGCTGGCGCTTCCACGACTCCTGGCTCTCCATGGCCGGCATGGGCAGCCCGGGCGTACCGTTCGGCAACCCGGTGGACGACTGGGGTATCCGTGTCGATGAAGAGAGCCGCCCGGTGGGTGCCAGCGTGACCCGCGGCGGTGGCACCAACGCGCCTGCCTCGGTATTTGCCATGCAGAAGGCAGTGGACTGGCTCCGCGACTACGCGCCGCCCGAAGCCCAGGGCATGACCTTCGGCGAGGCCGGCCCGGTGCCTGCCCAGGGCCAGATCGCCCAGCAGATCTTCTGGTACACGGCCTTCACCGCCGACATGACCGACCCAAGCGTTGCGGTCACCGATGAAGAAGGTAATCCCAAGTGGCGCATGGCGCCGTCACCGGTGGGTCCGTACTGGGATGAGGGCATGAAGGTGGGTTATCAGGACGTGGGCTCCTGGACCTTCTTCGACTCCACCCCGGAGGATCGCCGCACCGCCGCCTGGCTGTTCGGGCAGTTCACCGTGGCCAAGTCGGTTTCCCTGGAGAAGCTGCTTGCCGGCCTCACACCAATCCGTGAATCCGACATCTTCTCCGACCAGATGACCGAGATGGCACCGAAGCTGGGCGGCCTGGTGGAGTTCTATCGCAGCCCCAACGAGTCCAACTGGACGCCAACCGGCACCAACGTGCCTGACTATCCGCGCATGGCGCCGCTCTGGTGGCAGAACCTCGCGCCGGTCATCAGTGGCGAGATCACGCCCCAGGAAGGTCTCGACAATCTGGCCGAGGCGATGGACAACATCATGGCCCGCCTGGCCCGGGCCAATGTGTTCGAGGCCTATGCACCGGTGCTCAACGAGGAGCAGGACCCCGAGTACTGGCTGTCGCAGGATGGTGCGCCAAAGGCCAAGCTCGACGACGAGATGCCGCAGGGCACCACCGTTCCCTATGACCAGATGATGGAGGAGTGGATGGCCGCCGGTACACGTTGAGGGCTCCTGTCGGGCGGTGGTGCCTGACCGAGACCACTTTTACCGGCGCGGCAAGCCCGTACCGACTTGCCGCGCCCGAGCCCGACATCCGCTGTTCGTGTTTCCGGTAGCCTGACCGGGTCAACTATTGCCCCGTTCGGCGCTTGCCGAGCGGGGTTTTGTTTCCGAAAAGGTCCGATTTTTCTATAGGTCCGCACATGCAACTGCGCAGCAGTAATATCAACAAGCTGACTGGCGAGGTCTTCGACGTCCTGATCGTCGGTGGGGGCATCAACGGTGCAGCCGCCGCGGCGGCCCTGGCTGGAAAGGGTGCCAGGGTGGCATTGGTCGAACGTGGTGACTTCGCCGGCAGCACCAGCATGCACTCCTCCAATCTGGTCTGGGGCGGCATCAAGTACATGGAGAGCCGTGATTTCGCCCTGGTTCGCAAGCTTTGCAAGAGTCGTAATCACCTGATCAAGAGCTACCCGTCGACGGTGCAGGAGATTCGTTTCCTGACCACTATTTCCAGGGGCTTTCGCTACCACCCCCGCTATCTCTGGGCCGGCAGCTGGCTCTACTGGCTGATTGGCAATGGCTTTACCCGAATTCCCCGTTTCCTGACGCCCTCTGCAATCAAGCAGGGCGAATCGATCGTTGACGTGGAAGAGGCCATCGGTGGGTTCGAGTATTCGGATGCCTATCTGCATGACAACGATGCCCGCTTCGTCTTCAACTTCGTGCGCGGGGCGCTCAATTATGGTGGCGTTGCGGTCAATTACGTCGAGTCACTGGGTGGAAAACGGGAGGACGGGCTTTGGGTCACCCAGTTGCGCGACGTAATGGATGGCAGAACGCTGGAAGTGCGCTCGCGAGTAATGATCAATGCGGCGGGACCCTGGGTAGACAAGCACAACGCCCTGACGGGGCAGCAGACGGATTATCATCACGTCTACTCCAAGGGCATTCACCTGATCGTGCCGCGACTGACCGACAGTCAGCGCGTACTGGCCTTCTTCGCCGACGATGGCCGCCTCTTCTTCGTCATCCCCATGGGGCCGAGAACCTGTATCGGTACCACCGACACCCGGGTCGAGAAGCCGGAAGTCGGTGTCACCGGGGAGGACATCCGCTTCGTCCTGGACAACATCAACAAGCGTCTTACCCTGGATAGGCCCCTGACCACCGACGATATCATCTCCACCCGCTGCGGCGTTCGCCCCCTGGCCGTGCGGGCCAACGGCGGCGGGGATCGTGATTTTCTGCAGCTTTCCCGCAAGCATGCCATCGACATCAATTCCGAGGAGGCCCACCTGAGCATTTTCGGCGGCAAGCTCACCGACTGCCTCAATGTCGGCGATGAAGTGGTCGAAGCCGTTCGTGACATGGGCGTGACGATACCTCACCCGGGCTACCGCTGGTATGGCGAGCCGCCGGCAGAAGTCCGGCAAGAGTTCATGCATCAGGCCGCGCTGATGGGGCTCGATGCCATGACGGCACCGGAGGCCTCCGAGCCATTGTCGACCCGCCTGTGGCGCCGCTACGGCACCCATGCCCTGGAGATGCTCGAGGAAATCCGCGAGGACCCGCGACAGGCTGAGGTATTGATAGAGGGAACCGAATACCTGCGTTGCGAACTGCGTCATGCGCAGCGTCGCGAAATGGTCACCCGTCTGGAGGATTTCCTGCGTCGACGCTCAAAGATCGCCCTCGTCGTGCATGAGTCGGCGATACGTGACTCGCCCGGGCTGAGAGAAGCCTGTGCGATCCTGTTCGGTGATCAGGCCGAGGCCCGGTTCGAGGAGTATTTTGCTGTCAGCCGTGGTGAAGAGGCAGTCCTGCCGACAACCGGTGAGTAAGAAAAGGCCTCGGGTGGTCTCGGCCAGGGGAAAGGGGGCTCGGCCAGAGGGGAAAGAGAGCGACAGGGAATTGATGCGGGTTCGGTTGTGCGTATAATCGCTGTCAACTATTTCGCTCTATGGAGTTTACCGTGGGCTATCTGATTGGCGTTACCGCACTATGGGCCTTTTCGTTCTCGCTGATCGGCGTCTACCTCGCCGGACAGGTGGACAGCTATTTCGCCGTGCTGGTGCGGGTTGCCCTGGCGGCCCTGATTTTCCTGCCCTTCCTGCGGCCGTCGCTTCTGCAGGGGCGGCAACGCATGACGCTGATGGCGCTGGGAGCCGTGCAGCTCGGCGTAATGTATATCTTCTTCTACCAGTCATTTCTGCTGTTGTCAGTGCCGGAAGTCCTGCTCTTCACCATCTTCACGCCCTTGTATGTCACGTTGTTGGACGATGCGCTGTTCGGCCGCTTCACACCGTTTTACCTGCTGACGGCGGCCCTTGCCGTGCTGGGTGCGGCGGTGATTCGCTATCAGGGTCTCGATAGCGGTTTCTGGCTCGGATTCCTGGTGGTCCAGGGCGCCAATCTCTGTTTCGCCCTGGGCCAGGTGGGTTATCGCCGTCTCTCGGTGACCTTGCCAGCATCGCTGCCGCGGCATAGTGTCTTCGCCTGGTTCTATCTCGGTGCATTGCTGGTTGCACTGCCGGCCTTTGCCCTGATGGGCAATACATCTGCCATGCCCACCACGAGCTTGCAGTGGGGCGTGCTTGCCTGGCTTGGCCTGGTGGCCTCCGGCGTTGGCTACTTCCTGTGGAACCTGGGGGCAACCCGGGTGGATGCCGGCGCCCTGGCGATCATGAATAACGCCTTGATCCCCGCGGGGCTGCTGGTCAACCTGGTGATCTGGAATCGTGAGGCCGACCTGCCGCGCCTGGCTGTCGGCGGAGCCATTATCGTCGGCTCGCTGTTTCTCAACGAGTGGTGGCTGCGCCGGCGGGCCACGGTTGCGGCTTGAGTTTGCCCGGCCTGCTGTCAGCCTCCATAATGGCCGGCCGTGATCCGAGAGGCCAGGGCATGCAAACCTTCAAGAACATCGGTCTGATCGGTCGCCTGGGTAGCACCAAGGTGGTCGACACCCTCAAGCGCCTGATGCACTTTCTCGACGAGCGGGATTACCATGTGATCATCGAGGATCGCACCGCTACCGTGCTGCTCGACCATGGGCATCCGGAAGCCAGTCGCCGCACCCTTGGTGAACTCTGCGATCTGGTCATCGTGGTGGGCGGCGATGGCAGCCTCCTGGGTGCGGCTCGTACGCTCTGCCATAGCGGCACACTGGTGCTGGGCGTCAACCGTGGTCGCCTGGGGTTCCTGACCGATATCTCCCCGGACGAGCTCGAGGAGCGCGTCAGTCAGGTACTGGCCGGGCAGTACGAGGTGGAAGAGCGGTTCCTGCTTGACGCCGAACTCTACCGGGATGGTATCCAGGTCGGCAGTGGCGATGCGCTCAACGAGGTCGTGCTGCATCCGGGCAAGGCGGTGCGGATGATCGAGTTCGAGCTGTTCATCGACGGCCAGTTCGTCTACAGCCAGCGCAGCGATGGCCTGATCATTGCCACGCCGACCGGGTCTACCGCTTATGCCCTTTCAGGGGGTGGCTCGATCATGCATCCCAAGCTGGACGTGATCGAGCTGGTGCCGATGTTTCCCCATACCCTTTCCAGCCGGCCGATCGTGATCGATGCCGCCAGCGAAATTCGCGTGCATATCGGCGAGACCAATCAGACCTACCCCCATATCAGCTGCGATGGCCAGACCCGTGCTGTGGCCAAGCCCGACGATGTCCTGGTCGTGAAGCGCAAGCCTCAGCGGGTTCACCTGGTGCATCCCCCGGGCCACAATTTCTACGATGTCCTGCGCAGCAAGCTGGGCTGGAGCAATCGGCTGGGGGACTGATGTGACGAGACAGGCAGCAATCGAAGGCTACGATCTAATCGGTGACGTGCATGGCTGCGGCGCCACCCTGGGCGCCCTGCTGGAGAAGCTTGGCTATCACCAGCGCGGTGGCGTCTACCGTCACCCGCGACGCCGAGTGATCTTCCTGGGTGACCTGATCGACCGAGGCCCCCGCATCCGCCTGGCGGTGAGCATCGCCCGACGCATGGTGGAGGAGGGCGAGGCGCATATCGTCATGGGCAACCACGAGTACAATGCCCTGGCCTACTGCCACCGTGCTCCCCGCCGACTGGGCCGGGAGTGGCTGCGCGAGCATTCGCCGCGACATAATCGCATCATCAAGGAGACGCTGGACCAGTACCGCGATCACCCCGCCGAGTGGGAGGAGGCGCTCGCCTGGTTCCTGGAAATCCCGTTGTTCCTGGAGCTTCCCGGCCTGCGAGTGGTGCATGCCTGCTGGGACCAGCCTCTGATCGATTCGCTGAGACAGAGCCACCCGCATGGACAGATCGACGAAGCCTTCCTTGAAGCCTCGGTCATACCGGGAACCCGGGAGTTCCGAATTCTGGACAGGCTGACCCGCGGGACGCATCTGCCGCTGCCGCAAGGCGTCGAAATTCATTCGGGGGATGGCTTTACCCGGCGCAGTTTTCGCGCTCACTTCTGGGCAAGGGAGCCACGAACCTGGGGCGACGTCATCTTTCAGCCTGATAATCTGCCGGGGGATTTGGAGGCACGCGCCCTGACCAAAGAAGACCAGGCCCTGCTCAGTCACTATGGTCTGGAGGAGCGGCCGCTGTTCATTGGTCACTACTGGTGCGAGGGAATTCCGGCCCTGCCGACGGCCAACATCGCCTGCCTTGACTACAGTGCCGTGAAGTTCGGGCGGCTGGTCGCCTACCGCTGGAGCGGCGAGGCGCGGCTCGACGCCAACCATTTCGTCTGGGTTCGGGGGCCTCAGGAGGAGGCGGCAAGGCCCAGGCCATGGGAGATCGATTTCGACTGAGCGGTGCCGTTCGGAAGGCTGGCAATACCATTACAAAGAATAACAACATTTTTTCTCTCGGCCCTGAACTTCCCGCTGCTATGTCCATCAGAGTAAGTGTTCCCTTGAATGATCCCTTGCTCTTATCCGGCGGCCCCCTCCGCCGGATTTTTTCTTTGCGTCGGCACGATTCTTCCGTACAAACCATCATTTCCAGCACAAGCCATTGTGGCGCTCGCCGTTGCGAAGCAGAATTGAACCCGTAATGACTTCAGGGAGTGTTCATGTACCGCATCATGCTGTTTCCCCATGATGCCGAGATCGGAGAGCTGCGCCGAGCGCTTTGGGCCCACCGGATCGGCCACCGCTTCACCGAAGAGGAGGAGGGGCAGGTATTGTGGCTGGCCAACCCCGATCAGCACGACGCCATGATGCAGCTGTTGTCGCGCTGGCAGCGGGGCGAGCGGCTCACCACCGAGCGGCGTCGGAAGGCGTCGGGCGGCAATTCGCTGGCGGTGCCATTCCGCCAGGCACCGGTCACGGCTACCGCATTGGCTCTTTCCCTGCTGGTGTTCGCGCTGATGGCGGTGATGGGCGATATCGTGGTGGCTGCATTGACCATCGTGCCTGTGGGCATTGTCAACGGTAGCGTCATGTTCGGCAGTCTGGGCGATGCCATGGCCTCGGGACAGGTATGGCGGCTGCTCTCTCCAGCCTTCCTGCATTTCGGCTGGATGCACTTGATCTTCAACATGCTGTGGCTGTGGTATTTCGGACGCCAGGTCGAGGCCCTGCAGGGCTCCTGGCGCATGCTGACGATCCTGCTGGTGGCCGGCATCGGCGCCAACCTGGCGCAGTACGCCACCGGCACGGTGCTGTTCGGCGGCATGTCCGGGGTCGACTTCGCCCTGTTGGGTTACGTCTGGCTGATGTCACGGCGAGCGCCCCAGAGCGGCTTCTTCGTGCCCCAGATGCTGGTGGTCTTCATGCTGGGCTGGATGGTTTTCACCATGACCGATGCCGCCGCCGCCGTGGGCTTCGGCAATGTGGCCAACGAGGCGCATCTTGGCGGCCTGGTCGTGGGGCTGGCCATGGGGTGGTATTATTCCGGGCGTGCCCGCCGCCTTTGATCAAGAGAGTTTGCAATGAGCGACATGACCTTCGAGCGCATGATCCAGCAGATGACCCCGGCCATCTACGATAGCCTCAAGCAGGCGGTGGCCCTGCGCAAATGGCCGGATGGCCGGATGTTGACCCCTGACCAGACCGAACTCTGTCTCGAGGCGGTGATGCGCTACGAGGGGGAGAACAACGTGCCCGAGGCGCAGCGGGTCGGCTATCTGGAGCAGCGCACCTGCGGTAGCGCCAGCTCCGGTGCCGATGTGCCGCCGGAGCTGGCTGGACTGGCCCGGGATGCCACCCGTGACTGAGGCCCGCCTGATCGAGGCCGAGACAACGCGTCAGGGCTGCCTGAGCAAGATGGCTATCGTCCCCGGTGAACAGGGCGAACCGGTACGCTATACCCTGCGCGCCGGCGAGCAGCGTCTCGACCTTAATGCGCGCCTGGGCGAGCCGCTGCGGCTGACCTGGACGGGCGCCATCGCTTGCACCCATTGCGGTCGTGCGACGAAGAAGAGCTTTGCCCAGGGTCACTGCTATCCCTGCTTCAAGAAGCTGGCCCAGTGCGATACCTGCATCATGAAGCCGGAGACCTGTCATTTCTTCGCCGGCACCTGCCGCGAGCCGGAGTGGGGGGAGCGCCACTGCTTCCAGCCCCATGTGGTCTACCTGGCCAACTCCTCCAGCCTCAAGGTCGGCATCACCCGCGGCACCCAGGTACCGACCCGCTGGCTGGACCAGGGAGCGATCCAGGCCCTGCCGGTATTGCAGGTCGATACGCGACAGCAGTCGGGCTTCGTCGAGATGCTGTTCAAGGAGGAGGTGGCCGATCGCACCAACTGGCGTGCCATGCTCAAGGGCGAGATCGAGCCGCTGGATCTTTGCGCCGAGCGAGATCGGCTGCTGGCGCGCCTGGAAGGGGGGCTCGCCAACCTGCACGAGCGCTTCGGGGCCGAGGCGATTCAGGTGCTCGAGGCCTCGCCGATGGCATTCGATTACCCGGTCCTGGAATTTCCCCGCAAGATCGTCTCCCACAACTTCGACAAGAACCCCGTCGTCGCCGGCACCCTGCTGGGCCTGAAGGGGCAGTACCTGATCCTCGACAGTGGCGTGATCAACCTGCGCAAGTTCACCGGCTACGAGGTGGCGGTGGCCTGAAACGGTGTCGCAGTGTTGCGGCAAGAGGCTATGCTTGTGCTTCCGACACCGATAGCTCAGGGAAGGACCATGTATCGCCTGCATATCGCCAACAAGAACTACTCTTCGTGGTCGCTGCGCCCCTGGGTGCTGATGCGCCAGCTCGAGATCCCCTTCGAGGAGTGCCTGACCCCCTTCGACCCCGGCACCAGCTGGGCCACGTTTCGCAGTTTCTCGCCCTCGGGCCTGGTGCCCTGCCTGGAAGATGGCGCCCGCCCGATCTGGGACTCGCTGGCCATCATCGAGTACCTGGCGGAGCGGCATGCCGGCGTATGGCCTGCCGACGACGATGCCCGGGCCTGGGCCCGCTGCGCCAGTAGCGAAATGCACGCCGGCTTCTCCGCGCTGCGTGGGCAGTGCGCCATGAACTGCGGGGTGCGGATGCGGCTGCATGAGGTGTCGCCGAAGCTGGCGCGCGACCTGGCCCGGCTCGATGAGCTCTGGCATCAGGGGCTCGAGCGCTTTGGCGGGCCCTTCCTGGCGGGGAAGGCTTTCACGGCGGTGGATGCCTTCTTCGCCCCGGTGGCATTTCGCGTGCAGACCTTCGGCCTGGAGCTGAGCGAGCCATCACTGGCCTATGCCGAGCGCCTGCTGGCACTGCCGGCCATGCGGCAATGGTACACCGAGGCACTGGCCGAGCCCTGGCGCGAAGCGGACCATGAAGCCGAGCTGCACAGGAGCGGCACCGTGCTTGAGGATCGGCGCGAGGTGACGGAAGAATCGCCGCCACAGGCCGACTGACTTTATTCGAACAGGTCGCCCTGGTCGCGGGGCGGCCGGAAGGCCGTGACATCCAGCCGCTGCGCCGAGCGTGCGGCCGGTTCATTGAATCCCAGTCGCCGGCAGGCATGACCGAAGCGCTGGGCCAGCAGGTCGGCAAACACCCCTTGGCCACGCATGCGCTTGCCGTAGCGGGCGTCATAGGTCATGCCGCCGCGACACTGGCGCATCAGGCTCATCACCTTGCCGGCCCGCTCGGGGTAGTGGGCATGCAGCCACTCCTCGAACAGCGGTGCAACCTCGTGGGGAAGTCGCAGCAGGGTCCATCCGGCGCAGTCGGCGCCGGCCTTTCGGGCCGCCTCCAGCAGTCGCTCCATTTCATGGTCGGTGAGCCCGGGAATCACCGGGGCGATCAGGGTGCCGACCGGTACGCCGGCCTGGGCGAGTCCCTCGATGGTTCGCAGCCGGGCGGTGGGGGAGGCGGCTCGCGGCTCCAGGGTGCGTTTGAGGTCACGGTCCAGGCTTGTCAGGCTGATCATGACGCGAACCAGGTTGTGGCCGGCCAGCGCGGTCAGCAGGTCGAGATCGCGCAGGATCAGGGCGCTCTTGGTAATGATCGAAACCGGATGGCGGCACTCGAGCAGGAATTCGAGCAGCCGGCGAGTGGTGCCGCGCTCGGCCTCGAGTGGCTGGTAGCAGTCGGTATTGCCGGAGAGGCTGATCGGCCGACAGACATAGCTCGGCTGGCATAGCTCCTCCCGCAGGCGCTCCACCAGGCCGCTGCGGGCGATCAGTCGGGTTTCGAAGTCGAGCCCGGGCGAGAGGTCCCAGTAGGCGTGACTGGGCCGGGCATAGCAGTAGATGCAGCCATGCTCGCAGCCCCGGTAGGGGTTTAGCGAGCGGTCGAAGGGCAGGTCCGGGGAGCGGTTCCATGACAGGGCGCTGCGGGCGGTTTCGTCGCGTACCAGTGTGGCGAGGCGCTGAGGCGTCGCGTCCTGCCACCAGCCATCGTCCTCGGTTTCGCTGTGAGTGGGGGCGAAGCGGTTATCCGGATTGAAGGTGGCACCGCGCCCCTTGCGTGGCGGCTGCTGGTCGGATGGCGGCATGGTCACGACTCCGTTAACTGTATTTATGTACAGTATAGAGGCCAGCCTATGAAGTGCCAATGCTGGATAAATGACGGCAGCCCATTACGCTTGTTGGCATGACGTCATCTACCCACAGTGAATCCCGGGACCTCGCCGAAGCACTCTTTTCAGTGCAGGGGCTCTGGTGCACCAGCTGTGCCCTTGCGGTGGAGGCGCAGTTGGAACGGCTGCCCGGCGTGACGTCCGCCAGCCTGCATTATCCCAGCGCGACCCTGCTGGTGTGCGGCCATGCCGAGGCTCTCGACGAGAGCGTCCTGGCCAGCGCGGTACGCCGCATCGGCTATCGGTTGGGACCACCGGAGGCGGCCGGCGATGCCGAGGCACGCCTCGAGAAAGAGAGCCGCTACCTCATCTTGCGGCTGCTGATCGCCGCCTCCTTCGGCATGTGGACGATGATCGCATCGCTGCTGATCTATGCGGGGGCGTTGCCCGATGCCGGACTGGAGCAGGTACTGGCCTGGGTGTCGGGGGCCTTTGCCCTGCCGGTGGTGGCCTATGCCGGGCTGCCGTTCTATCGTGCCGCCTGGCGAACCCTGCGCGCCAGGCGCCCCGGCATGGACGCGCTGGTCTCGCTGGGCACCCTGGGGGCCGTAGGGGTTTCGCTGTGGTTGCTCTATCAAGGCTCGGCAGAGGTCTACTTCGACACGGCGGTCATGCTGATCCTGCTGCTGCTGGCGGGTCGGCTGGTCGAGACCCTCTGTCGTCATCGCGGCCTGCGTGCACTGCATGCCCTGCATACGCCACCGGCTGACGTGCGACGACGGGACCGGGGCCGCTGGCGGAGCTGCCCGGTGGAGGTCGTAGCGCCGGGGGATTGTCTCTGTGTGGATCAAGGCGAGGTGCTTCCCCTGGATGGGGTGCTCAGGGAGGGGGAGGCGTTGCTCGACCTTGCGCCGCTGACCGGGGAGAGTGCGCCACGTCGTTGCCTGCCGGGTGACGCCGTGGCAGCTGGCTGTCGCAACCTGGGTGGGCCATTGATACTGGAAGTGACGGCCGTCGCCGGTGAGTGCCGACTGGACAAGCTGCGTGAGCAGATGTGGTGGCAGCAGGCGCGCAAGGGGGAGCTACAGCGCCTGGCCGACCGCTTCGCCGCCTGGCTGAGTCCGCTGGCCGTGGCGCTGGCCCTGTTCACCTGGGGCATGGCGCTGCTGGCGGGCGTGCCGGGGGAGGAAGCCCTGGTGCGGGCGCTGTCGGTACTGGTCGTGGCCTGCCCCTGCGCCGTGGGCCTGGCGGTGCCCCTGGCCGGGCTGGCGGGCAGTGGTCAGGCACTCGCCCGGGGCGTGGTGTTTCGCGACCCGAGCACCTTCGAGAGCCTGGCGGGCATCCGGGCCGCGGCGTTCGACAAGACCGGTACCCTGACGCCCGGGGAGCCGAGGGTGCTCGGCGTCAACGTGGCACCCGATGTCGTACGGGCGACGCTGCTGTCGCTCGCGGCCAAGGCGGCCCGGGATAGCCAGCATCCGCTGGCAAGGGCGTTGCGACGTCATCTGCGTGATGAAGGCGTGACCGTGACAAAGGCGGAGGCGGAGGGCGTCACCCGGGCGGAGGAGCTGGCCGGACGTGGGCGACGGGTTCGACTCGATGATGGCCGTGAGCTGCTGCTGGGCAGTCGTTCGTGGCTGGCGGAGCAGGGCATTCGTGCGCCTGAATACGGCGAGGCGTCGAGCAGCGAGATACTGCTGGCCTGCGATGGCCGCTGGCTGGGGAGTTTTGCCCTGGGGGAGCAGCCGTTACCCGGCACCGGCGAGACGCTGGCAGGGCTGCGTGAAGCCGGCCTGGCCCTGGCTCTGATCAGCGGCGATCGGCGAGGTGCCGTCGAAAGCCTTGGCAGGACCTTGGGCCTGTCGGCCGAGGAGTGCTACCCGGAGCGGAGCCCCGAAGCCAAGGCAAGGCTCGTCGGTGCACTGCCCCAGCCCTCGCTCTACGTGGGGGACGGCATCAATGACGTGCTGGGCCTGGCGACCGCAACGGTAGGCATTGCACCCCTGGGTGCGAGTTCGGCCGCCCGGGAAGGGGCCGGCGTGGTGTTGATGCGCCCGGGCATCGAGGGAGTGGCCTCGGCATGGTGGTTGGCCCGTCGGACCCGGCGGGTGATGCGCCAGAACCTGGTGCTCTCGGGGCTCTACAATGCCCTGGCGTTGGGGCTGGCGGCGAGCATGGCGATTCCTCCCCTGATCGCCGTGCTGGCCATGGTGGTGAGTTCGCTGAGCGTCATGGGCAACTCCGCTCGGCTGGCATGGCATGACAGCGCGGGGCCGGCAGCCGAGCCTGGCGAGGCAGGGGAACCGTTAAGGCCAGGGGGCGGCGAGTTCGCGATAGAGACCAAGCGGGTCTCCTGAGCGGCATGCGCACCATGCCCTGCCCTTGCTAATATGGTGCCCCTTGCCATGTTCCTTTCCCCCCCCCCACGCAGGATGCCACGATGCTCGCCGATCCCCTTGCCCGCCTCCAGTCCACCGACAGGGACATCGCTGGCCGCGTCGCCGATCACCTCGATCAGTTGACCAAGCCGCCGGGCAGTCTCGGCCGGCTGGAATCGCTGGCAATCACCCTCGCCACCATCACGGGCGAGGAGCTGCCCCGTATCACCCCGCCCGGCGTGCTGGTATTCGCCGCCGACCATGGTGTCGCCGCCGAGGGCGTCTCGGCGTTTCCCCAGGCGGTGACCGCCCAGATGGTGGGAAATTTCGTTGCCGGCGGGGCAGCCATCAATGTCTTCGCCCGCCAGATCGGTGCGCGGCTCGAGGTCATTGACGTGGGTGTGGCCAGCGAACTCTCCCGGGACAGCGCCGCGCGGGGCGGCGAGAGTGGGTTGGTGCACGACAAGGTGCGCAGGGGCACCGCCAATTTTGCCGAGCAGGACGCCATGCAGAGAAGCGAGGCGGTGCAGGCGATCGAGGTGGGCATTCGGGCCGCCGAACGGGCCGTGGCCGCCGGGTGTCGCTGCCTGATCGTGGGGGAGATGGGCATTGCCAACACCACCGCAAGCAGCGCCATGCTGGCGGTGCTGACCGGTGAGCCGGTAGCCGACCTGACCGGGCAGGGCACCGGCATTCCCGAGAGCCGGCTGGCCCACAAGCAAGCCGTCATCGAGCGTGCCATCGAGGCCCGGGCGCCGGACCCTCAGGATCCGCTGGATATCCTGTCCAAGCTGGGAGGGCTCGAGATCGCCGCCATGGCCGGCGCCTACCTGGGCGGGGCGTCTCGACGTGTCCCACTGCTGGTGGATGGCTTCATTGCCACCGTGGCGGCGTTGCTGGCCTGTCGCATCGACCCGAAGGTGCGCGACTACCTTGTCTTTGGCCACCGTTCCCGGGAGCCGGGCCACGTGCATGCCCTGACGGCGCTGGGCGGTGACCCGCTGCTGGAACTCGGGCTGCGCCTGGGAGAGGGCACCGGGGCGGCGCTGGCGTTTCCGCTGTTGGAAGCGGCGACCCGCATGCTGGCTGATATGGCCACCTTCGCCTCTGCCGGGGTTGCGGGCAGCGAAGGCGCATGACGGCAGAGCCGTTCTCTCTGGCCCTGCTTGCCCTGGTGGCGATGGCGATCCTGCTCGATCTGATGATTGGCGATCCACGCTGTCTGCCCCACCCGGTGGTGGGCATGGGGCGGGTGATCGCCCGGCTGGAGCGAGCCTGGAACCGCGGTTCGCCACGGGCGCGCCAATGCAAGGGAGCCATCATGACCCTTCTCGTGGTCATGGGCGTCTATCTCCTGGCCTGGGGGCTGCTGACGGGGCTGGCATGGTTTCACCCCCTGCTGGCGCTGGCCGCGGAGATCGGCCTGCTGGCCTCCACGCTGGCCATCAAGGGACTGCAGGATGCCGCACGGGACGTGGCTCGGCCCCTGGTCGCCGGTGACCTGGTGGGGGCGCGCCGTGCCCTGCGGATGATCGTTGGGCGCGATACGGCAACGCTCGACGAGAGCGAGATCACACGGGGGGCAGTGGAGACGGTGGCCGAGAACAGCGTCGACGGTGTCACCGCGCCGCTGTTCTGGGCCCTGCTCGGCGGGGCTCCCCTGGCCCTGGCCTACAAGGCGGTCAATACCCTGGACTCCATGGTCGGCTATCGCAACGAGCGCTACAGTGACTTCGGCTGGGCATCGGCCCGGCTCGACGATACGGCCAACTGGGTGCCGGCACGGCTCACCGCGCTGGCGATGTGGCTGGCGGCCTTCACGATTCCCGGCACAGGTACCCGCGGTGCCCTGGCGTCCACCTGGCGCGAGGCTCCACGCCATGCCAGTCCCAACAGCGGCTGGCCGGAGGCGATGATGGCCAACCTGATGGGCGTTCAGGTGGGCGGCACCAACCACTATGCCGGGGTCGCTTCCCATCGTGCCACGCTGGGGCGGCCGCTCGCGGCGCTGGAGGTTCGTCATATCGCGCTGTCGATCCGCCACCTGCATGGAACCTGGCTGCTCTTCGTTCTGCTGATGGCGCTCATGATAGTGGTAAAGGAGGGGCTGGCATGACGTCACACAGTGCCTGGCCGAGTCACGGCGGACAGGCGTCAGCCCTGCTGGAACGCTTCGGCCTGCCGGCGATCCAGCCCCTGGTGGACTTCAGTACCAATCTCAATCCGCTGGGGCCGCCCGACTGGCTGGGCGATGCCATTGCCGGTGCGATGGTGGGACTAGCCCGCTATCCCGACCCGAGCTACACAGAGCCCCGCGAGGCGATCGCCCGTCACGAAGGCGTTGACCCGAATCAGGTACTGCTGACCAACGGCGGTGCCGAGGCGATCTTTCTGGCCGCCGGGCTGCATGCCCGTGGCCAGGCGGTCATCGTCGAGCCAAGCTTCTCGGAGTATGCCCGGGCCTGCGCGGCACATGGTCTCCAGATCACCTCGCTTCCCCTGGCGGCGCCGGCCTTCGACCTGGACCCGGACAGGCTCGCCTCCCCGCTCCGCCAGGCCGACGTGCTGTTTCTCTGCCGACCCAACAACCCCACCGGCACCCTGCTGCCATGGCATACCATGGAGAGGCTGCTCGATTCGGCGCGGCAGCAGGGCGTCACGGTGGTGGTGGACGAGGCCTTCATCGATTTCGTCGATGAGCCAGGGGAAGCGCTGACTCCGCTGCTGGCACGTTTCGACAACCTTATCCTGCTGCGCTCCCTGACCAAGCTGTATACCCTGCCGGGACTGCGGCTGGGCTATCTATTGGCAGGCGCGCAGACGATCCGTCGGCTCCAGGCTGGCCAGCCCCCCTGGAGCGTCAATCACCTTTCCGCTGCCCTGGTGGCGCCCCTGTTGGCGGATAGCGACTTCCTCGATTGCACCCATGCCTGGCTGCGTGAGGAGCGTCCGCGCCTTCAGTCGGGCCTGCTGTCGCTGGGCCTCGAGGTGGTGCCGAGCCGGGTCAATTTCTTTCTGGTGCGCCAGGGCAGTGGCTCGCCAACAGGCGATGCATTGCTTCGGCGACTGTTGCAGGCCGGCATCCTGGCCCGCCATACGCATAATTTCCCCGGCCTCGACGGAGGCTGGGTTCGGTTGGCGCTGCGCGGACGCGCCGACAACGATCGACTGCTTGCGGCGCTGACGGCGGAGGCGGCGCGATGACCGCCTTCGTCAGCGGCGGGGCCCGATCGGGCAAGAGCGCAGTGGCCGAGCGGCTGACCCTCGCCTGGCAGCAGCGGCGTGGTGGGCCACGTTTCTACCTGGCCACCGCCACGGCTTCGGACAGCGAGATGGCGGCTCGTATCGAGCGTCATCGACGCGAACGAGCCAGCGGCTGGACCACCCGGGAGGTTCCGCTGGCGCTCGGCAAGGCACTCGCGGAGGTGCCGGCCGGGGCCACCGTGCTGCTCGACTGCCTGACGCTCTGGGCCAGCCGAGCGCTCTATGAAGCCGGCTTCGACGAAGAAGAGGGATGCGCAGAGCTGGCGGAGCTGCTACTCGACGCCGGGAAAAGACAGATCGCCCTGGTGGTGGTATCCAACGACCTCAACGAGGACCTGCCGCCCAGGGATGCCGAGACCTGGCGCTATCTGGCCTTCTTGCAGCGGCTGCACCGTCAGCTGGCCATGGAGGCGGATCGCGTGGTCGAGGTGGTGGCGGGCATGGCCATCGAATGGAAAACCGATGAGGAGCCCGCACCATGAGAGAAGCCGGCTATGGCCTGCTGCTGGCGATCCAGTTCCTGACCCGGCTGCCGGTGCCGGTTGCATGCCCCTGGACGCCTGCCACCAGCCGCTGGGCGCTGCGCTGCTACCCGCTTGTCGGATTGCTGCTCGGGGCGATCCTTGCCAGCATCGGGGCGCTGCTGCAGAGTGTTCTACCCACGCCAATGCTGGCGCTGCTGCTGCTTAGTCTGTGGGTGGCGCTCTCCGGTGGGCTGCACCTGGATGGCCTGATGGACGTTGCCGACGCCCTGGGCAGCAATGCGCCGCTGGAGCGGCGCTGGGAGATCATGAAGGACCCCCAGGTGGGCAGCTTCGGCATCCTGGCGCTGGTCTTCCTGCTGGCCTGGAAGGTGACGCTGCTCTGGACCTTGCTGGAGGCGGGAGTGAGTCTGGTCGTGCTGGTGGTGGTGCCAGCCCTGGGTCGCCTGGGTGGTGTCGCGTTGCTGTTGCTTGCACCCTGTGCACGGCGCGAGGGCCTGGCCTGGGCTTGGCGACAGCACCTGCAACGCCGCGATCTTGCGTTCTCGCTGGTGCCCCTGGCGGCGGTGTTCTGGCTGCTGCCGGGGGGGCTTTTCCTGGCGAGTGGGCTGGCTGCGCTGCTGCTGGGTTGCCTGCTGCTTTTCCTGCTGGGCTATGGCCTGCTCATGAGCCGCGCCTTCGGCGGGATCAATGGCGATATCGTCGGGGCCGCCATCGAGGCAGCGGAGCTATGGCTGCTGCTGATTGTCTGGGTCTGGTGGGTGTCGGGCTGACTGCTCGAAAGGAGGAAGGATGATGGAACCGACAACGCTGGAACTGGTGATCGTTCGGCATGGGCTCACCGACTGGAACCGCGAGCAGCGTTACCAGGGGCAGCGCGATATCCCGCTGCTGCTGCCCGATGCCCTCGATGCCATGGATCGGCTTCGGGACCAGCTGGCCGGTGAGCGTTTCGAAGCGGTGTACTGCAGTGATCTTACCCGGTGCCGACAGACCCTGGCACATGTGTGGAGTGCCGGTGAGGCGTCCTGCGAACCCCGCTTCGACGCCCGACTGCGTGAGCTCGACTTCGGTGACTATGAAGGCATGCGCTATGCGGACCTCAAGGATCAGCCGCTCTATCGGGAGTGGATCGACAGCCGCGGTGAGCAGCCCCCGCCCGGCGGAGAATCCACGGCACAGCTGCGTCAGCGGCTTGGCGCCTGGCTGACGGAGCTGTTCCAGGCCGCCGAGATCGAAGGGCACCGCCGGATACTGACCGTGACCCATGGCGGGGTGATTCGCGAACTGCGCCGGCGCTTCGAGGCCATCGATTTCTGGGAGGGCAGCGTCAGCCAGGCCCAGGGGCGCCGGCTGATCTTTACCCATCGGCAGGGAGGCTGGTCATGCAGCTCTTCATCGGCGGTGCCTGCGCCGGCAAGCGTGCGGCCGTAGTCCGTCATTTTCCTACGGCTGCCTGGTATCGCCTCGATCCACAGGCGGGCCTATCCGACTGGCGGGAGGCACCCGAGCCGGGAGGGTTGCTGGAGCCAGGAGGAGTACTGGTCGTGACGGGCTGGCTCGCCTGGCTGGAGGCGGCCCTGGTTCGGGAACCCGATGATGACCGACTACGGCATGAACTAGCCGCAGCCTTGGCGGTTATCCTTGAAGCCGAGCGGGATCTCGGACTGCCCATGATACTGGGTCTTGTCGAAATAGGGCGTGGAATCGTGCCGATGGGGCATCGGGATAGGCGCTTGCGTGATCTTGCTGGTTGGCTGGCCCAAGATGCAGCGTCACTGGCGGAACGGGTGTGGTACGTGCGCCACGGGCTCGTTCAACCACTGCGCCAGGTCAATACTCGGGTGATTGAGATTGACGCCCCTCGGAGCGATTGCTAGCTTACGTCCACCTTTCAGGTGCCTCATCACGTTATCTGAGGTTAATCGGGAAGTCGGTGATCGCTCCGCTCTTCATGATGAACGGAGAACAATCCGACGCTGCCCCCGCAACGGTGATCGAGTCTGGGTCCATCACTACGCCACTGTGCACTGGCATGGGAAGGCGATGGTCCTGAAGCTGGCCTGTTCTACATGCCGCTTCGCTCGTAAGCCCGGAGACCGGCCTGAGAGTTCAGGAAACGCACATCTGTCGATGAACGGAATGACGCGTATCACTGCGCTTCGTCCGTTCAGTCATTCTTGCGGCGTTTCCCTTATGCCGGGTTGCGGTGGGCGACCAGGGGCAGGGCAGGCATGGTTTTCACGTTTTCCCTCTCCTCGTCCCTTCACGTCGCCCCGGCTTCACAGAGAAGACCGTGCGGGTAGGCACGGCGAGCAAGGGAATACCATGAAAACCAGAACCAACGCCTCTCTTGGCCTGGCTGCCTTCAGCCTGGCTGCACTTCCGCTGGCCGTCCAGGCCCAGACCACCACCGCCGAGCACGACGATACCGTCGCGCTCAACCCGATGGTAGTCACCGCCACCCTGGCGCCGCGCACCGCCGACGAGACGCTCTCCTCCGTCACCTTGCTCGACGAGGCCACCCTGCGCCGTCAGGACCCCACCAGCATGACCGATATGCTTCGCGGCCAGCCGGGGGTGGATGTTACCTCGAACGGCAGTCACGGCAAGAACAGCAGCGTCTATCTCCGCGGCACCGGTAACGACCAGAATGTACTGCTGATCGACGGCATTCGCCTGCGCTCGGCGACCACCGGCGGTGCTGCCTGGCACTACCTCGACCCGCGCATGTTCCATCGCGCCGAGATCGTGCGCGGCCCTCGCGGCAGTTTGTACGGTGCCGACGCCGTGGGCGGGGTGGTGCAGCTTTTCACCCATGAGGCCGAAGAGGGCGGCCCGCATCCGCGTGTCTCCGTTGGTGGTGGCTCCTTCAACAGCCAGCGTTACAGCGCAGGTCTCTCCGGCAGCAGCGGCGGCACCCGCTACAGTTTCGCTGGCAGCCATTTCAGTACCGACGGCACGCCGGTGCGCCGTGGTGGAGAGGACAAGGGCTACGACAACACCTCGGCACTGGCACGTGTCTCACACACCTTCGATAGTGGCGCCGAGGTGGGCGTGCTGGCGTTGCGCGCCCGCGGCAGCAACGAGTTCGACGGTGGCGAGACGGACTTCGTCCAGCAGGTGGCCGGTATTTACGGCGAGCTGCAGGCTACCGAGCGTTGGACTAGCCGGCTTACAATCAGCGAGTCAAGAGATGAAAGTGACAGCGTGCAGGCCTTTGGCGCTTCCACTTTTGATAGCCAGGCACGCGCAGTGCGTTGGGATAATACCTTGGGCTTTGGATTGCATGAGCTGATCACCGGTGCCGAGTTCAGCGAAGACCGCATCACAAGCAGCACCGACTACGCTGAGACAAGCCGCGACAATACCGCGGTCTTCGCACAGGGATTGCTGGACTTTACGCCCTTCGCGGTGCAGGCCAGCCTGCGCTTCGACGATAACGAGGCCTACGGTGAAGAGGTGACCGGCAGCCTGGCGCTGGGCTACGATCTAGATGGCTACCATACGCTGCGCGCCAGCTATGGCACGGCCTTCAAGGCACCGACCTTCAACGATCTTTACTTTCCGGGCTTTGGCAATCCTGACCTGGAAGCGGAAACCTCCGAGACGCTGGAGCTTGGGACGCAAGACCAGATCGACAAGCGTGGCGCTGTCAGCTTCGAAGGCCCGCAGGCCCAGATAGAGCAGCGGCACCAGCATGGCAGCAGCAACGACCAGCGACGGCAGCAGGATGTGCAGCGGCACATTCCGGGGCAGCAGGCGCGGCAGGCGGGAGGCCGGCTNGGACGCCCTGCCCCAGCTCTGCGTGCTTGGCGTATTGTCCGGACTCCTGACGGGTGCCGTGATGGTAGAAGACATGCTACGGGACACCATTGAGGTGGATTGGGCACAGGTCGATGCGCAGATCCTGCTCAAGTCCGCCGTGGCAGATCGCGATCCCGGCGGGCTGCGCCCGGTACACTACCTGGAGCAGCAGGCAAGCCTCAGCGAGTCGGCGCTGATCCGTGAGGCACTGACGACCATCTTCGCTGGCCTTGCCGAGGCGAACCGGGTCGAGCGCACCCCGGCGCCGCTCTCGGCGCTAACCCTGGGCGTGGAGTGCGGCGGCTCGGACGGTTTCTCCGGCCTCTCCGCCAATCCTCTGGTGGGCGCTGTGGTGGACCGCCTGGTGGCGCTGGGCGGGAGCGGCATTCTCAGCGAGTTCCCCGAGCTGTGTGGCGTGGAGCACGAGCTGATCGCCCGCTGCCGCGACGACGCCGTCGCCCGGCGCTTCAGCGAGCTGATGGACGCGTACCAGCGTCATGCCGCCCGGGTCGGCGCGGACTTCTCCATGAACCCCTCCCCCGGCAACATCCGTGACGGCCTGATCACCGACGCCATGAAGTCCGCCGGCGCGGCGAAGAAGGGTGGTGACAGCCCGGTGGAGGACGTCCTCGACTACACCGAGCCCCTCACCAGGACCGGGCTCAACCTGCTCTGCTCCCCGGGTAACGACGTGGAATCCACCACGGCACTGGCTGGCTCCGGCGCCAACCTCATCCTTTTTACCACTGGACTCGGTACACCCACGGGCAATCCCATCACCCCGGTACTCAAGATCTCGAGCAACAGCGAGCTGGCCTCACGTATGAGCGACGTGATCGACTTCGATGCCGGCCCCATCATCCGAGGGGAAAGGAGCATTGCCGATCTGGCGGAGCAGTTGCTGACGCTGTGCATTGACACCGCATCGGGGCGTTACCGGCCGCGTGCGGTGGAGCTGGCCCAGTACGATTTCATTCCCTGGAAGCGTGGCGTGTCTCTCTAGTGAGGCGCCACCATGGAGAAGGCCCGCTGCTCAGGCTGCGGGCCTTCTCCATGGTGGCGGTACTCGATGCTGAGGCACCGATCACTCATCGGTAGCGAGACGCTTCTTGAGCTTCATATAGGTGCCGTAGTGACGATCGAGGTGCCGGCGCATGGCCGCCTCGGCGGCGTCCGGGTCACGGGATTCGATGGCCGCGACGATCTCGACATGGGCCGCCAGCGCCGCCTTGTCCTCATCCTTCTGCTGCAATACCTGGGCCCTGCGGTCGTCGAGCCACTCGGAAAGCGCGACGTGAATGGCATCGAAGATGGGATTCTGCCCGATGCTGGCCAGCACGCCATGGAAGTCGTTGTCGGAGCGCTTGAAACGCGCCTCATCACCCAAGGCATCGCGGTTCTCCTGCAACGCCGCACGCAGGCGAGCCAAGTCCTCGTCGTCGGCGTGGCGGGCAGCATAGCGTGCCAGCGAAATCTCGAACAGCGCCCTGGCCTCCTGGAAATACTGCTGACCGTCGGGTTTGGAAAGCAGCTGGCGGGTCACCCCGGAGAGCCGTGCCATCACCGCCTCGGCGGTGGGCCGGATGACCCTTGCCCGAGTTCCGCTATTGATGGCGATCAGACCGAGCTGCTGCAGGTAGAACAGCGCCTCTCGCACCGCCGGGCGTCCCACGCCGAACTGCTCCATCAGTTCACGCTCTGAGGGCAACTGATCGTTCTCGCCAAGCCGGCCCTCGAGGATGTCCGCCTCGAGCTGCTCGGCGACCTGCTCGGAGAGCGTCTTTCGCTCGATCCGGTATCGGGACATGGGCTATTTCTCCTGGTTGACCCGGTATTGGGTAGCCATGTTACCGCAATCTGGCCCCTCCACGCTCAGGCCAGCGGACGCAGTGGCTGGACACTCAATGACTCGGCCAACGTCGCATAGGCCACCTGGTTGGCGCTATCCAGGGGGATTCCCTCGGCATCTCGCCGTGCCAGGCAGCGCCACTCGCGATCCCCCGGCGCCAGCACCTCGCCACCATCCGAGGCCGGCTGGGCGCGCAGATCGGCCAGGTAGTCGGCCAGGCAAGACGCGAAGGTCACCTCGTCGACGAAGGCCGCCGGATTCAACGCCAGGAAGAAGTGTCCGACACCGCGGGGGGTCGACATGTCCGCCCCTCCCATGGGCAACAGGCGGAAGCCATTGAGCATGCCGGACAGCGTCGAACTCAGGACCTCGACCATGCCGCCGAGTCCTGCTCCCTTGAAGCCGAAGTCGCTGCCACCCAGCGGCAGCAATGCAGCGACCTCGGCCGGTATCCGGGTGACACGCCCCTCGCCATCGGCGGCAACCTGGTCCGGCAATTCGCGTCCAATGGCACCGTACTGCTGGACACGGTTCCAGGGGACCGAACTGGTGGCCATGTCCAGCAGGAAGGGCGACTGTCCCGTTACCGGCGCCGCGAAGGCGATAGGATTCGTGCCATGGAAGGGTGCCAAGCTATTGTGAAGCAGGACGAAAGGGTCCGAATTGCAAAACGCCAGGCCGATCATGCCACGCTCGGCGGCGGCCAGTGCATAGCAGCCGGCGGCCCCGAAGTGGGAAGAGCGCCCCAACGCCACCGCGCCCATGCCGACCTCTCCGGCCATGGCTACCGCATGCTCCATGGCCGTGTAACCGGCCAGGTGGCCAACGCCATCACCGGCGTCCAGGAAGCCCGTGGCCGGCAGGCGCCGGTTACCAGCACCCGCTTGCCTCTCCACTCGTCGAACATGCGTCTCTCCCGATGCGGGCCATCCCGTGTTGTCAGTGAGCCGCAGACGCGACGGCCAGACTGACTATCGAAGGATCGCGACTCGTTGCTATAGTGCTCATGGCATACCTGTCATACAAGACGACATCAATAGCATGTTAGCCCAAGGCTGACCAGACGCCAGCTTTCCATCCCGCAAGCCGGCGGGCCCAGGCCGGATGACATCGGCCTGGGCCACCACAGGAGACCCCCATGCCCACCATCACCCGCGTCGAGATTCAGGACATTCGCTTCCCCACCTCGCTCTCGCTGGACGGCTCTGACGCCATGAACGCCGCGCCTGACTACTCCGCCACCTACGTGATCCTGCATACCGATGACGATGGCCCTGAGGGGCACGGGCTCACTTTCACCATCGGCCGCGGCAATGAGATCGTGGTCACCGCCGTTCGCTCGCTGGCACCACTGGTGGAAGGACGCTCGCTGGCCTCCATCACCGAGAACATGGGTGCTTTCTGGCGCGAGATCACCGGTGACAGCCAGCTGCGGTGGATTGGGCCCGACAAGGGTGCCATTCACCTGGCGACGGCCGCACTGGTCAACGGAGTGTGGGACCTGTGGGCCAAGTGCGAGGGCAAGCCGGTCTGGAAGCTGCTGACCGACATGACCCCGGAGGCCCTGGTGCGCTGCCTCGACTTCCGGTTCGTGACCGATGCGCTGACGCCCGAGGAGGCCATTGCCCTGCTCCGCCGCCAGGCTGCCGGCAAGGGCGCCCGGGAGGCGGAGATGCGTCGCGAGGGCTATCCCGGCTACACCACCTCGGCGGGTTGGCTCGGCTACGACGATGACAAGGTGCGGCGGCTGGCTCGCGAATCCCTGGCCGAGGGCTGGACCCACTTCAAGCAGAAGATCGGTGGCAACATCGAGGAGGATGCTCGCCGGGCCGCGCTGCTGCGTGAGGAGATCGGCTGGAACAACGTATTGATGATGGATGCCAATCAAGTGTGGGAGGTCGACGAGACGGTAGCCAAGATGCGCCGCCTGGCCGAATTCCATCCCCTCTGGATCGAGGAACCCACCAGCCCCGACGACATCCTCGGCCATGCCGAGATTCGTCAGCGCGTATCGCCCATCGGCGTGGCCACCGGCGAGCACTGCCACAACAAGGTGATGTTCAAGCAGTTCTTCCAGGCCGAGGCGCTGGACTATTGCCAGCTGGATGCCGCTCGCCTGGGCGGCCTCAACGAGGTGATCCTGGTGGTACTGATGGCCGCCAAGTTCGGTGTGCCGGTCTGTCCCCATGGCGGCGGCGTGGGGCTTTGCGAGTACACCCAGCACATCTCGCTGTTCGACTACATCGCTGTCTCCGGCAGCCTCCAGGGACGAGTGCTGGAATACGTCGACCACCTGCACGATCATTTTCTCGATCCTGTGGTGATCGAGCGCGGTCGCTACCGGGTGCCCGAAGCGCCGGGCTACAGCATCACCATGCACCCCGAGTCCCTGGTCCGGCACCGCTACCCGGATGGCGCCGCCTGGCAGGAGGAGGCCTGACATGTCCCGTTCAACCTCGCACGGCGACTTGCTCGACGCCCTGCACCAGCGCCTGGGGGCCCGCGGCCTGCTCCGCGACCCCGAGGCCATGGCCCGTTATCTGAGCGACTGGGCGGGTGACCGTCTTGGCCTGCCCCTGGCGGTGGCTCGGCCAGCCACCACCCAGGAGGTGGCCGAGACAGTGCGACTCTGTCATGCCCACGGCGTGGCCATGACACCCCAGGGGGGGCACAGCGGCCTGGTGGCCGGCGCCATGCCCGCGGCTGACGGCGGCGAGCTGGTGATCAGCCTGGAACGCCTGGATCGAATCCGCGAGATCGATGCGGTGAATTTCACCATGACGGTGGACGCCGGCTGCATCCTGGAACACGTCAAGCAGCTCGCTGCCGAGCAAGACTGCGACTTCTCCCTCTCGCTGGGCGCCCAGGGCAGCTGTCAGATTGGCGGCAACGTCGCCACCAACGCTGGCGGCCTCAACGTATTGCGCCACGGCATGATGCGCCAGCTAGTGCTGGGCCTGGAGGTGGTGCTGCCCGACGGACGCATCTGGAACGGCCTGACCGCCCTGCACAAGGACAACCGCGGCTACGCCCTGTCCCAGCTGTTCCTCGGCAGCGAGGGCACGCTGGGCATCGTCACCGGTGCCGTGCTCAAGCTCTCGCCCCGCGCCACACAGAGCCGCACGGCGCTACTCGGACTGCCCTCGGTGGGCGCAGTGGTCGACCTCTACGGCCGGGCACGCCGCGAGTGCAGCGACCTGCTCAGCGCCTTCGAGCTGATGCCGCGACGCTGCCTGGAGCTGGCAATGGAGGCTAGCCCCGAGCTGAGCGACCCTCTGGGCACCTCCTACCCCTGGTACGTACTGATGGAAGTGAGCGCCAGCGGTGCCCTGGACCTGGACGTCATGCTCGAACAGCTGCTGGAACGAGGGATGGAAACCGGGCTGGTGCTGGACGGTGCCCTGGCCGGAAGCGAGGCCCAGGCCGCACGCCTTTGGCAGTTCCGCGAGAGCATGCTGGAAGGGCAGCGGCGACGTGGCGAACACCTGCGCACCGACATCTCGGTACCCATCTCGGCGATTTCCGCCTTCGTGATACAGGCCAGCCAGGCGATACTCGAGCGCTCACCCGACTGCGAGATCATCGCCTACGGCCATGTGGGCGACGGCAACCTGCACTTCAACATCCTGCCGCCGACCGACATGCCTGAGGAGGAGAAAAAGCCGCACCTCCACGCGCTGGAGGTGCGGCTGTTCGAGATTCTCGACGACTTCGGCGGCAGTATCAGCGCCGAGCATGGCATCGGCCGTACCAAGCAGGCCGCCTACCTAGCACGTCTCTCGCCGGTTGAGCGTGAACTGGCGGAGGGCATCAAGGCGCTGTTCGACCCTGAGGGGCTGATGAATCCAGGCCGGATCCTGCCTGCGCACCGCTGAAGCGCCACCTCGACGCCTGTCCCGGCCTACGGCCCAGCAGCAGCCCAAAGCATCAGGCCGGGCGGAATCGCCCGGCCAGGTCACGTAGCGCCTGGGCCAGCAGCAGGGCGTCGACCCCCACCCCGACAAAGCCGCACCCTGCCGCCTGGTAGCCGCGGGCCTCCTCCTCGCACAGGGAGATGATTCCCGCCACCTTGCCGGCGGCACGAATACGCACGATGGCATCGTCGATGACCGTGCGAACCTCCGGATGCCCCGGATCACCGCGATAGCCCATGGCTGCGGAGAGGTCCGCCGGCCCCACGAACAGGCCGTCGACCCCGTCCACGGCGGCAATGGCCTCCAGATTGGCGAGCGCTCGGGGGCTCTCCAGTTGAAGGATCAGGCAGATCTCGTCATCGGCACGCTCCAGGTAATCTTCAATCTGGCCCCAGCGCGAGGCACGGGCCAGCGCACTGCCCATGCCACGGACACCCTGCGGTGGGTAGCGGGTAGCGGCCACCAGCTCGGCGGCCTGATCAGCCGTTTCCACCATCGGAATCAGCAGGTTCTGCACCCCGACATCGAGGTACTGCTTGAGCAGCGCCGCGCTGCCCTCGGGTGGGCGCACCACGGGTGCACTGGCATAGGGCGCGATGGCCTGCAACTGGCCGAGCAGGCTGGCGAGGTCATTGGGAGCGTGCTCGCCATCCACCAGCAGCCAGTCGAAGCCGGCAGTGGCCGCAAGCTCTGCCACATAGGGGTTCGCCAGCCCCAGCCAGATACCGGCCAAGGGCTCACCGCCCAGCAGTCGCCGCTTGAAATCGTTTCGTGCCAAGTGCATGGAGACCCTCCTGTATAGGGCAAGTCGACAAGATCCGAGCCTTGGGTTTTTCACTGACGCAACTTGTCATACAAGCATACATGCTCTAGAAATGGACTGACATACAACAGCCAACACTCGGACAGCCACCCATCAGTGACGCCTGTTCTACGCGAGGCATACGATGAAGATCACCCGACTCAGGACCTGGCAGGTGCCGCCGCGCTGGCTGTTCCTAAAGATCGAGACCGACGAGGGCTGCTACGGCTGGGGCGAGCCGGTCATCGAGGGCCGTGCCGCCACCGTGGAAGCCGCCGTCCACGAGTTGGCCGACTATCTGGTCGGCCAGGATCCTCACCGCATCGAGCACCTGTGGAACCTGTTGTACCGCGGCGGCTTCTACCGCGGCGGCCCCATCCTGATGAGCGCCATCGCCGGCATCGACCAGGCGCTGTGGGACCTCAAGGGTCGCGACCTCGGCGTGCCGGTCCACCAACTGCTGGGCGGCGCGGTGCGCGACCGGATGCGCATGTACGCCTGGACCGGCGGCGACCGCCCCGATGACGTCGGCGCCGGCGCCAGGGCGCTGGTGGAGCAGGGTTTTACTGCCTTCAAGATGAACGGTACCGCCGAGATGCAGATCGTCGACAGCCACCACAGGATTGACGGGGCCGTTGCCCGGGTGGCCGAGGCACGCGAGGCGGTGGGTCCGGATGTGGGCATCGCCATCGACTTCCATGGCCGGGTGCATCGCCCCATGGCCAAGGCCCTGCTGCGCGAGCTGGAGCCCTTCCACCCGATGTTCGTCGAGGAGCCGGTGGCCCCCGAGCCCCTGCCCTGCCTCAAGCAGATCGCCGGTGGGCTCGGCTACCCCCTGGCCACCGGCGAGCGACTGCACACCCGCTTCGAGTTCCGCGATCTGCTGGCCGACGGCATGATCGATATCGTTCAGCCCGACCTCTCCCACTGTGGTGGCATCAGCGAGGGATTGAAGATCGCCACCCTGGCATCGGCCCATGACGTGGCACTGGCACCCCACTGCCCGCTGGGCCCGCTGACACTGGCCGCCTCGCTGCAGCTGGATGCGGTGTGCCACAACGCCTTCATTCAAGAGCAGAGCATGGGCATTCACTACAATCGCGACAACGACGTTCTCGACTACCTGGTCGACAAGTCGGTGCTGGCCATTGAGGACGGCTTCTGTGCCATTCCTTCGGGTCCCGGGCTCGGTGTGGAGATCGACGAGGCCTTCGTCGAGGAGCGCGCCAGGGTCGGTCATCGCTGGCGCAATCCGGTGTGGACCCATGCAGACGGCTCCATCGCTGAATGGTAAGAGAGGCAACATGCCAACACACACTAGGAGGCCCAGTTGGATCGCAGTGGACTGGGGCTCCAGCAACCTGCGCGCCTGGGCTCTGGACAACCAGGGCGAGGTGCTGGTCCGTGGCAGCAGCGAGCGCGGAATGCTCTCGCTATCGCCTGGCGAATACGAGCATGCACTGCTGGAGGTGATCGGAGACTGGCTGTCAGGCACCGGCCTCGTTGACGTCGTGATCTGCGGTATGGCGGGTGCCCGCCAGGGCTGGCGAGAGGCCGCCTACCTGGCAGTGCCGACCCGACTGGAGGACCTGGTGCAGGGTGCCGTGTCTCCGCCGCTCAGCGACCCGCGCCTGAGAGTACGGCTGCTGCCGGGGCTCTGCCAAACCGCACCTGGCAACTTCGACGTCATGCGCGGCGAAGAGACCCAGCTGGCAGGGCTGGTTGCCCGCGAGCCCCTCTTCTCAGGCCTGGCCTGCCTGCCGGGCACCCACGCCAAGTGGGCACGGCTCGAGAATGGCGCAGTGACACACTTCACCACCTGCATGACCGGAGAGCTCTACAGACTGCTGGCTCGTGAATCCGTGTTGAGACAATCCATCGGCGAAGACGACCTGGCCGATCCCGCCTGCCGTGAGGCCTTCTGCACCGCCATCCACGAGATCCTGTCAGTTCCCGGCCGCTTCCCGACATGGCTTTTCGGCCTTCGAGCCGCCGACCTGCTGGACGCTGACTTGCCCACCGGACAGGCTCGCGGAGCACGGCTGGCCGCGCGCCTGTCGGGGCTGACCATCGGCCTGGAACTGGCCGGGCTGGACAAGCTGGATGGCCCCATTACCCTGATCGGTAACGCCGCGCTCAGCGCACGCTACGCCATGGCACTCGAGGCTCTCGGACACGAAAGCCGGCGCCTTGACGGCGAGACTGCAGTACTGGCCGGCCTCGAACTGGCATATCGGGCGCTTACAAACTCTGGAAAATCCCCATGACCTTGCCCCTGATCGGCATTCTGCGTGGCGTCACCCCCAATGAGTCGGTGCCGATGGGCGAGGCGGTAGCCGCCGCCGGCATCACCATCCTCGAGGTACCACTCAACTCCCCCGAGCCCCTGGAAAGCATCCGCCGCCTGGCCGAAGCACTGGGCGACCGTGCTCTTGTGGGCGCCGGCACCGTGCTGACGACAGCGCAGGTGCACGACGTTCATGCTGCCGGCGGGCAGCTGGTGGTCTCGCCCAACTGTCACCCGGCAGTGATAGAGGAAACCCGCCGCCTCGGCTTGCAGAGCTGGCCAGGGATCGTTACTCCCTCCGAGGCCTTCGACGCCCTGGAGGCCGGTGCCACCGGGCTCAAGCTATTCCCCGCCGTCCAGGTGGGCATCGCCGGGATGCAGGCACTGCGCGCCGTGCTGCCTGCGGGCTGCCAGCTCTATGCGGTGGGCGGCATCGGTATCGAGACCTTCTCCGCTTGGCGTGCCGCCGGCATCGACGGTGCAGGACTGGGTAGCGCCCTCTACAAGCCTGGCCAGTCCCCCGAGCAGGTAGAGCAGCAGGCTCGCGAGCTGGTAGCCGCCTGGCAGGTCGCTGGCGAGTGAAGTCAACCGAATGGTTATAGGATGGCAGGGGCGTGTAAGTGCTGGCACTGATCGACTTGACCGAAGAGCGAACAAAAAAAAGGCGCGCTCCGAAGATGCGCGCCCACATACCCACTCGTATGACTCAAACAGCAAGCTAAGCATAGCGCGACAACGGCCACACTTCAAACGTTTGTTTAATTTCTTTGTGCTTTAAAGGCCCCCGGCGAGCCCATGACGGGGTCCCGGACCGGGTGCTATGATCGCCAGTCTCATACCAATTACAGCCACTCGCACCAACTGCAGAACGAGGAAAGCGGCTTGTCACACTTACCGGTGATCGTCGGCATGGGCGGCGTCAACGCCGCCGGCCGTACGTCTGGCCATCAAGCATTTCGTCGCACCGTGATCGATGCCTTGACCGACGACGACCAGCAGCATCTCCTGCTGGGCCTGGCCGCCCTGATGGGGCTGGGTAGCCATCGCGATGGCAGCTGGCATGACGCCACAGGCCAGGCCATCAGCGCTTCCCAGCTGGCTGACCAGTGCCGCGAGCAGATCCTCGACCATACGCTCATCCGGCGCATCGAGGATCCCCGGTTCAATGACGACGGCTTGCCGGCCAATCGGCGTGCCAGCCTGGAACTGGGCAGCGAACTGGTCTTCCGCATTCGGCGCCGCCAGCTGCCTGAACGCCTCCCGGGTACCTGGCAGGTTCGCGAGCTGGATCGCCATACCCTCGAAGTCACGGTGCCTCCCGGCGACCTGGACGTGATGCTGCCTGAAACCCGCCCGGCCCTGGTACGCGCCGCCGGCCAGTTGCCCAGCGGCTTCGATCCCAGCCGTCACTATCGCAGCGTCCACCACCCTCGCGGCCTGTCGATGTCGATCTTCGCCGCCAGCGACTGCCTGGGCAGCAGCGGGCTGACCTGGGAGGCACTGCGCGATCGCCTCGATCCGGACGAGGTTGCCGTCTATGCCGGCAACTCCATCGGCCAGCTCGACGACGAAGGATGGGGCGGGCTGCTCAAGAGCTTTGTCTCTGGCAACCGCGCCACCTCCAAGCAGATGCCGCTGGGCTATGGCCAGATGCCCGCCGACTTCCTCAACGCCTATGTACTGGGCAGCGTCGGTGGCACCGGCGCCGTCCTCGGCGCCTGCGCCAGCTTCCTCTACAACCTGCGTTTGGGGTGCGAGGATATTCGCAGCGGCCAGCGCCGTGCGGTAATGGTCGGCACCTCCGATGCGCCGGTGACGCCGGAGATCATCGAGGGTTTTCGCGCCATGGGCGCCCTGGCCGATGACGACAGCCTCAAGGCGCTGGATGCTCTGGAGCTGCTGACCGATGCCGATTACCAGCGGGCCTGCCGCCCCTTCGCCCGCAACTGCGGATTCACCATCGCCGAGGCCAGCCAGTTCATCCTGCTGCTGGACGACTCCCTGGCGCTGGAAGTCGGTGCCGAGATACTCGGCAGCGTGCCGGGGGTCTTCGTCAACGCCGACGGCTGGAAGCGCTCGATCTCTGCCCCGGGCATCGGCAACTACATCACACTGGGCAAGGCCACCTCGCTGGTGCGCGACATGCTCGGCGAAAAAGCCCTGAAAGAACGCACCTTCCTGCATGCCCATGGCACCAGCACGCCCAAGAATCGCGTGACCGAGTCCCATGTCTTCGACCTCATCGCCCAGGCCCACGGCATCGAGAACTGGCCCGTGGTGGCGGTCAAGGCCTTCGTCGGCCACTCCCAGGGCAGCGCCGCAGGCGATCAGCTGACCAGCGCCCTGGGCAGTTTCGCCCATGGCCTGCTGCCGGGCATTCCCACCCTGAACGCGGTGGCCGACGACGTGCATGCGGACCGGCTGCACTTCTCCCGCACCCCCCAGGCCTTCGACGCCGATGCCGCCTTCATCAATGCCAAGGGCTTCGGCGGCAACAACGCCACCGGCGTGGTGCTGTCGCCGGCCGTGACCGAACGGCTGCTGACGCAGCGCCATGGTGAAGCCGCGCTGGCGGCCTGGCGTGAACGCCGCAAGGCAACCCGCGAGGCGAGCAAGGCCTACCTCGACAGGGCCGATCACGGACACTACCTGGCCCGCTATCGCTTCGGAGAAGGGGTGCTGGAGGGGCCGGAGCTCGACGTCAGTGCCGACAGCATCCAGATTCCCGGCTATGCGCGCCCTGTCTCGCTGGCGGTGGACAACCCCTTCGGCCGGCTGGAAGAGTGATGCTATGGCGAGGTGGACATTGTCGGCCCGGCCACGGGCGGTTACCCTGAGCCCCCTTGAGAGTGACAACTGAGCGGAGCGCCATGAAAATCGCGGTCTATCCCGGCACCTTCGATCCCATCACCCACGGCCATTTCGACCTGATCGAGCGCGCCGCGCGCCTCTTCGACAAGGTCGTGGTGGCGATTTCCGCCAGCCCTGGCAAAGGGCCGGCCCTGGACCTGGGCACGCGCATCGCCCTGGCCCAAGAGGTGGTGGCAGAGCTCGACAACGTCGAGGTCATCGGCTTTTCCGGCCTGCTCACCGACATGATGGTCGAACAGAAAGCACGCATCATCCTGCGTGGCCTGCGGGCGGTATCGGACTTCGAGTACGAGCTGCAGTTGGCCAACATGTACCGTGCCCAGGCGCCCGAGCTGGAAAGCGTCTTCCTGACCCCCGCGGTGGAGAATTCCTATATCTCCTCCACCATCGTGCGGGAAATTGCCAAGCTCGGTGGCGATATCACCCGGCTGGTGCATCCCAGGGTCGCCGAAGCGCTGCGCAGCCATTACAATACCTGACTGCAACACTCGGCTTTATCCCGAGTCGCTTCACCCGGGCGTGCCAGTACCACTGGCCGCGCCTTATCGCGAGGTAGCCCCATGGCCCTGATGATCACCGACGAGTGCATCAACTGCGACGTCTGCGAACCCGAATGCCCCAACGGCGCCATCTCGGCGGGGGAAGAGATCTACATCATCGACCCCAACCTATGCACCGAGTGCGTCGGTCACTACGACGAGCCCCAGTGCCAGCAGGTCTGCCCGGTGGACTGCATACCGCTGGACCCGGAGCGCGAGGAGAGCCGCGAGCAGTTGATGGAGAAGTACCACGTCATCACCGCGGCCTGAACGCACAACGACGCCAGGACTCACGACAAACGCCAGCGCCCCGCTATTACGCGGGGCGCTGGCGTTCGTTGGTGACGGTAAGGCTATCGCTCGTAGGGACGGGGATTGATGGACGTGCATCCCAGGCAGCGCCGGAACGTGGCCTCGGCCGGTGTCTTGACCAGCGTTTCCGCCGCCTGGTCAACGTTGCCCCCCATTGCCGAGAACGGCAGCGACACCACGAACAGTGCGGTGCCACCCAGGGTCGCCGCCAGCAGCAACGGCCGTGCAATCAGAGCATCGGCGATCATCGCGCCGCCGCTCGGTCGAGCTTCCAGATGCTGCTCCTGAGCCATCGCCGGCAGGCTCGCAAGCGCCAGCATCACCGCCACCACGAGTCCCATGGTTCCTTTCGCCATACGTGACATACCACCCCCTTATCATCTTGATCGAAAATGCCCGCCCTGAGCACAAGCGCTCTATAAAGGTCCCACACCCTGCGACCGGCATCCAGTGATTCACCGTAGCGCCTGGTTGCGTTATGCCCCATCGCCCGCCATGCTTCACGGTTTCGCCTCACACCGGAAGACCCCGTGGCATCCCAGGAACTGGCTACTCCCTCCGCCGCCCGCCGTCGCATCTGGATGCTGGCCTGGCCCATCATCCTGTCGAACATCACCGTGCCGCTGCTGGGGCTGGTGGACACCGCCGTGGTCGGTCACCTGCCGGATTCCCGCTACCTGGCCGGGGTGACCCTGGGCGCAACCCTGTTCAGCTTCCTCTACTGGGGCTTCGGTTTCCTGCGCATGGGCACCACGGGGCTGACCTCCCAGGCGGTGGGTCGCGAAAGCGACAGCGAAGTGCGCAACCTGCTGGGCCAGTCGCTGCTGATGGCCGCTGGCATCGGCACCCTGTTGATCCTCTTCTCACGGCCGCTGATATCTCTCGGGCTCTGGCTGCTGAACGGCAGCGAAGTGGCCACCGAACTGGCAGCCGAGTACGCGCAGATCCGCATTCTCTCGGCGCCGGCGGTGCTGGCCAACTATGCGATTCTCGGCTGGTTCCTGGGCCAGCAGAATTCACGGGTCACCCTGCTCATCCTGGTATTGACCAATAGCGTCAACATCGCCCTCGACCTGCTCTTCGTGGTGGGCCTCGGCATGACCAGCGATGGGGTGGCCTGGGCCACGGTCATCGCCGACTATACGGCGCTGACCTTCGGCCTGTGGCTGGTGACCCGACAGTTGAAACTGCTGGAGGGACGCTTCCTGCGCAGCCGCCTGCTGACGCTGGCCGCTTACGCCGAGCTCTTCCACGTCAATGCCAATCTCTTCGTGCGCACCCTGGGACTGCTCTTCGCCATGGCCTTCTTCACCTCGCGGGGCGCCGTACAGGGCGATACCGTGCTGGCCGCCAATGCCGTGCTGCTGCAGTTCATCATGCTCACCAGCTATGCCCTGGACGGCTTCGCCCACGCCGCCGAGGCCATCGTCGGCCGCTCGGTGGGCCGCAGGGGTTGGGACGAGTTCGCCACCGCCGTGCGAACCGCAGCCTGGTTCTCGCTGATCACCGCCACCGTTGCCTCGCTGGCCTTCGCCCTCGGTGGACATTACCTCATCGCCCTGCTGACCGGACTGCCGGAAGTGCGCGCCACGGCGGGTAGCTACCTGCCATGGATGGTGGCCATGCCCGTGATTGCGGTCTGGAGCTATCTGCTGGATGGCGTCTTCATCGGTGCCACGGCAATACGCGAGATGCGCAACAGCATCTTCCTCGGCCTGGCTGTTTACCTTCCGATCTGGTGGGCCACTCAGCCGCTGGGGAACCATGGCCTATGGTTGGCCTTCCTGACATTCAGCCTGGTGCGCTCGGCCGTTCTTGCCGGCTATTACCTGCATTACCGCCGCACCCGCTGGCATCCGGCGGCCCCTTCCCTTTGACAAAACCTGACATTCGTCCCACCGTTGACGAGTCGAACCATGCAACCTTCTGAGCTTGCGCTACTTTTCTCAGACGACCCGACAGCAATTCCACAACATTAGAAGAAGCGAAACTGCCATGCTCAAGTTCCTGTCCAAACCTGCCGTCAGGCTGGTCGATCGCTATCTGCCCGATCCTTTCATTTTCGTTCTCCTGTTGACCCTCGTGGCGGCCGCCGCAGCCATTGGCGTCGAACGCCAGACCCCGCTGGCGGTGATGCGCTTCTGGGGCGACGGTTTCTGGAATCTGCTGACCTTCTCGATGCAGATGCTGCTGATCCTGGTTACCGGCTTCATGCTGGCCAGCTCACCGCCGGTGAAGCGCATGTTGCAGCAGCTGGCTGGCAAGGCCAAGAACGCCGGCAGCGCGATCATCATGGTCACTCTGGTTTCCCTGCTGGCCAGCTGGATCAACTGGGGCTTCGGTCTGGTGGTGGGCGCCCTGTTCGCCAAGGAGCTGGCACGGTTGATCCGGGTCGATTACCGCCTGCTGGTGGCCAGCGCCTACTCCGGCTTCGTTGTGTGGCACGGCGGGCTCGCCGGCTCCATTCCACTGACCATCGCCACCGACGGGCACTTCACCGCCGATCAGATCGGCGTGATCGGCACCGGCGCCACCATTTTCTCCTTCTTCAACCTGGCGATCGTGGCCTGCCTGTTCATCAGCATTCCTTTGGTCAACCGCCTGATGCTGCCCGACGAGAAAGACAGCGTCTATGTGGACCCCAAGGTGCTGGGGGATGCCCCCGATGCCCGTGTTCGCATCACTCGCCCGGCCGATCGGCTGGAAAACAGCGTGACCCTGGCCTGGCTCGTGGGCATCCCCGGGGTGATCTTCCTGCTCGACCACTTCATCCTGCGTGGCGGCGGCCTGAACCTGAACATCGTCAACTTCATGTTCCTGTTCCTGGCCATCGTGCTGCACCGCACCCCCCGCAGCCTGCTCGAGAGCCTCAACGAGGCGATCAAGGGCGGTGCCGGCATCGTGATCCAGTTTCCCTTCTACGCAGGGATCATGGCGATCATGGTGCAGTCCGGGCTTGCCGAATCCATGTCCCAGGGTCTGATCTCGTTTGCCACCGAAACCTCGCTGCCGTTCTGGTCCTTCCTCAGCGCTGGCATCGTCAATCTCTTCGTGCCCTCCGGTGGCGGCCAGTGGGCGGTACAGGCACCGGTGATGCTGCCGGCCGCCGAGGCGCTGGGCGTGGACGTGGCACGCGTCTCCATGGCCGTGGCCTGGGGCGATGCCTGGACCAACCTGCTGCAGCCGTTCTGGGCGCTGCCGGTACTTGCCATCGCCGGGCTCAAGGCCAAGGACATCATGGGCTTCTGCCTGATCCAGCTGTTCATTACCGGCATCATCATTGCCGTTGGCCTGACCTGGTTCTGAACCCGGCCGCGCACCAGCGGCCCCCAGGCTGAGATAACGCCTTGCCAACGAGTCGTGACGAACGTGGCAAGGCGTTATGCTGTAGGAACGCCCCCACAGGAAATCGATATGGACCACCACGACCTGCCCGGTCAGCATGAATTGAGCATGACCGTGCTGATGACCCCCGACATGGCGAATTTCAGCGGCAAGGTCCATGGCGGGGCCATCCTCAAGAAGCTCGATGAAGTGGCCTACGCCTGCGCCAGCCGCTATTCAGGGCATTATGTCGTGACGCTCTCCGTTGACCAGGTGCTGTTCAAGCAGCCGATCCACGTTGGCGAGCTAGTGACATTTCTTGCCTGCGTCAATCACGTTGGCCGCTCCTCCATGGAGATCGGCGTAAAGGTGGTGGCCGAGAACATTCGCGACAAGGTGATACGGCATACCAACAGCTGCTACCTCACCATGGTGGCGGTGGATGCCAACGGCCACCCTGCCAGGGTTCCACCGTTGAAGCTGGCGACCTCGCTGCAAAAACTGCGCTTCGAGAAGGCCGCGCTGCGCAAGAAACTACGCAAGAAGGCCGAAGAGGAGGAGCATCGCGCACAGAAGGACCACTTTGCCAGCCAGGCGAACCGCACGCAGGACAGCTGAGGCGTATCGAACCCGTCACCGGACAAGGAGAGGCCATGTCCCGTACTCCACCCGACCGCGACAGAGCCTCTGCCTTCAGCGAGCGCATGCACCTGGTATGGGACCTGCTCATCATCGTGCTGGTCGTGGCCAACCTGACGCTGCTGCTGTTCGATGCCCTGTTCGCACTGACTCCGCTGAACGACGCCTTCGCGGCCATCGCCCCGGGGCTGCATGGTGCCTATGACCGGCATATCCATGACAACTTCATCGCCATCGACCTCGTCTTCGTGGCGATCTTCGTGCTCGATGTCCTGCTGGGGTGGGCAGCGGCCATTGTCGAGCGCCGTTATCACCGCTGGTTCTTCTACCCCTTCGTGCACTGGTACGACGTGCTGGGCTGCATTCCGGTGGGCGGCTTCCGGCTGCTGAGGATATTGCGTGTCATTTCGCTACTGCATCGCCTACAGCGGCTGGGATTGATCGATATCCGCCAGTGGCGACTGTACGGCGTCTACGCCAAGTACTACGACATCCTGCTCGAGGAGCTGTCGGACCGTATCGCCCTTCGCCAGCTGGTGAGTATCCAGGAGCAGGTGCGCAGCAGCGACTCCCTGTCACAGCGTATCGCCGACGAGGTGATCATGCCGCGCAAGCAGGAGTTGATCCACGAAATCTGCCGCCGCCTGGAGGATATGGCAGACAGTGCCTACCGGGCCAACCGCGATGACCTGATGCGCTTCATCAGTGCCCTGGTCAGGCGAACCCTGGCGGAAAGCCCCGAGATCAAGCGGCTCAGGCGCCTGCCGCTGGGCGGCCAGGTCGCCAGCGCCCTCGATGAAGCGCTAAGCGATATCGCGCAACGCCTGGTGCATGAGGCCATCGAGGGCCTGCATTCGCCGGAGTTCGACTCGCTGGTGGAGCACCTCGCCGACAGCAGCTTCGATGCCTGGCTAAGGGTCGACGCACACACGGACAGGGTCACCGAGCAGGTACTGCTCGACACCCTGGAGCTACTCAAGGAGCAGGTCGCCCGGCAGCGCTGGAAACAGCGCTATGACTGAAGCGGACGAAAGCCGGCTTCAGCCGCAGCCGATGTCGGTGATCACCTCGTTCTCGTCGACACGAACGTTGAGACGATCCTCGCGGTACTCGAGGGTATAGGCGTGGCCGGGGCGCATCACACGCAGCGTACCGGCACCGCTCTGTTCACGCATCGACTCGCCCAGCGCCTCGTCATAGTGGCGTCCGACACGGTCCTGGACACGGCTCGCGCCACAGACATCCCCTTCACTACTGACGCGGGGAGGCTCAGGGGCCGGTTCACGGGGTGGGTTGGTCTGGTTCATGGGAGCACACGCGGTTAGCAGCAACAGGCTGGTAAACGACAGGCACAGCTTCATGGATATGGCCATCTTCGCCTCAATGGCTGACGGAAATAACAGGGAAGGACGGCCGAAGGGGAACACACGGGCATGACGCCTGGCACACCCGTGTGTCGGCCGTACCGTTGATGGAGTTAAAACACGGCCTTAATCGGCGGCATCCTGTACAGCCTGTCCGCCGCGCTCCACATCCTCTCCGGCACCTTGCATGGTGTTGCAGCCTGCGAGGGCACCGGCGGTCATCAGCAGGGCAAAGCTAAGGGCAATGGCTCTCTTCATGGTCGTTTCTCCTTGAAAATTTCCGGGACATCCATTCCTTTCCGTGAAGCAATGGTCTTATTCAGCGTAACAGGCCTTGCCTAACTCTGCCGCTTCAGCTTGCCTGGCGCTGAATCGCCTCGCCGCCTCTTTCGATATCCTCGCCCGCGCCACGCATGGTGTTGCAGCCACTCAGCAGTGACAGGGCAAAGAGCGAAACCAGCAACATGGGTAGTATCCGTTTCATTTCGCCTTCTCCATTGGGCAGGACTTCTGCCTCTTCAATCTAGCACTGTCAGAAGGCCACTGCGCGATTTAACGCATTGCTTTGCATCAGACCCCAGGGGCTATTCTCAACCAGGTTGTGTCATGATGAGGAAGGTGAGAGATAGCTCGGCATAATCGGTAATGAGGGAACGCGATGACATCCATTGAACTCGATGAACGGCTGGTCCAGGACAGTTACCCGGTTACCGAGCTACCCCTTTGTCAGCTTCGGCTGATGGATGATGCTCGCTTTCCTTGGCTGGTACTGATCCCCCGCCGCCGTGGCGTGAGCGAGGTATTCGAACTGAACGAAGGGGACCAGCAGCAGCTCTGGCGCGAAGCCACTCTGGTCGGCCAGATGCTGAAAGCGCTGACCAAGGGAGACAAGCTCAACATTGCCAGCCTCGGCAATGTGGTGGCCCAGCTCCACGTGCATGTCGTTGTCAGGCGCAGAGACGATGCTGCCTGGCCGGCACCCGTTTGGGGCCATGGTGAGCCCGAGCCCTATGACCTGGACAGCCTGGCCAGCATGCGGGACCACCTGCTGGCCCAGGTCGAGCGACTAAAACTGATGACGCCGGGCTCAGCCTCCACCACCGAAGGGGCTGCTCCGGGCGGGTGATTCGGCGCCCGCGCCACGGGAAGGCGGCTCGCCCAGCAGCGGCGCCGAAGAGGGCTGGCTCACCCCTGTGACGGAAAGCGAGATGCCAAGCGCCATGATGGCCAGCCCACCGGCCAGCGACGCCCAGCCCAGCACTCTGCCGGCGCGCGCCATGCTGCTCTGCCGTGCCAGTCGCCGCTCGGCCCAGCCACGGGCGACAACACTGGCCAGAGCCAGGCCGGAGACAGTCAATGCCGTGCCCAGCGACATGACCAGCACCGCCGCCACGCCAACCGGAAACTGGCCCAGCAGGGTCGCCGCACCCAGCAGCAACACGCCGCCGCTGCAGGGACGGATGCCGATGGCGACGACAGTAGCCAGCGCGGTCCGCCAGTCGGCGGCCTGCCGGGGGTCCACGTGGTGATGCCCCCCGCAGCAGTGCTCATGACCATGATCAGGGTCCGCGGCATGCTCTGATGCATGCTCCGCAGCAGCGCCGGGCGGCGAGTCGGCATGACGGTGGGGTGCTGGGCCTCGCAGCTGTCGAATGGCACGCAGGCAAAGCCAGGCCCCCAACAGCGCCACCATCAGGAAGCTGGCCTGTTCGACCCAGACCACGCTACCCATGGCCTGGCGAGTGACCCAGCCCAGCCCATGGACCAGCACGACGACCAGGCTGATGGCGACGACGCCCTGCAGCAGCGAAGCGGCAAAGGAGAGGGCCAGCGCACGGCGCACCGCTCCACCCTGGGTGAGCAGGTAGGTGGTCAATACCGCCTTGCGGTGACCGGGCCCCGCGGCGTGGAAGACCCCGTAGCCGAAGCTGATGCCCAGCAGTGCCATCCAGGTGGCCGGCGAGGGCGTCCCGGAGAGATCGGTGATCGCCATGGTGAGGGCACGGTGAAAATCCCGCTGCCAGGAGACCAGTTGAAAGCTCAGCGACTGGAAGCTTCCCTGAGTGATCAGCAGGACGAGAATGGCAGCCAGCATCAGGCCAACCCCGAACAACCACCCTCTGCCCTGCAGGCGCATGGCACTCAATCGCATGTTACCTCCCCGGTCTCGGCGAAGTGACGGCCCAGCCCCGGCTCGGCTTCATCGGTGATGTCCAGCATCGCGGCCTCCATGACGAGTTCGGGGTCCGGGTCGGCCGGTACGATACGCGTCGAGCACGTCAGCTCGCCGTTGACCGTCAGGGCATCATCCAGGGGCGTCTTGCCTTCGGCTTCATGCACCACCTCGAGGTAGTAGGTGGGATCGAACACCTTGTAGTACAGCGTCTTCTCACTCAGCGGCAGCGGCGTCTCCAGCGGCAGCATGAAGATGAACTCGACGCGCCCGCCGCGCTCCATCACGGTGTATTCGGTTACCTCCCCGACGGCCAGCTTTTCGCCATCCACCTGCAGCTCGGTGAAATAGTCGTGGGGCGCCAGGTTTTGGCGTATTTCGCCACCCAGCTTGTCCAGACCCGCCTCGAGGCCCCCTTCGCCTTCGGCCAGCCCCAGCTCCTCAAGGATGATCAGGCTATAGAAGGGGTCCATTCGCCAGGCCTGATGCAGCCCTTCCAGGCGTCCCTGGTCGTCGAGCATCAAGCGCATGCGCATGTCGATCCAGCCATGGGGGTGTGCCTGAGCCAGAGCAGGCATCAGCAGCAGCACCGTCATCCAGATCGGCCAGAAGCGAGTATGGCTCGGCATTAAAGGGCGTAAATGCTTCATAGTCTTCGGGTATCTCGAAAGCAGGTGAAACAGGATGGCGCGACAGGCGCCGATGCACCGAGACATCAGGGAGCCAGCCCGAGCCGGGTCTGCAGTGCCGCCAGCAGTCGGTCGAGCAGGTGAGGCGGCAGTGGACGCCCGCCCCGCGTGGCCGTCAGCGAGATGCGTGCCGTCTCGCCCTCGGGCGTGACCTCCGCCCGGACCCGATAACCGGGCCAGCGGGCCAGCGCCGCTTCCACTCGGCCAAGCTCGGCATCCGCATGGCGTATCACATAGCCCTCCTCCATCAGCAGGTCCACGGTTTCATGCAGCACGGCACCTGGCGTGGCCGCCAGGGAGAGTTCGCGGGGCTCGGGCGCCGGAGCAGTGGCCGCGCAGCCGGCCAGCAAGAGCGCCAGCAGCAGGGTGACGAAACGGGACATCAGGCGCCTCCCCGGGAGTCGATCGCGGTCATGGCATTGCGTAACGAAAGGCAGAAGTCGGTATCGCTGGCACTGCGGGACTCGCGGATCTCGCCCTGCCAGTCGATGACCTGGATATCCCGCGTGACCCGCACCCAATCGCCGTCGGCCACCAGCGAGACGCGCTCCAGGCGCGTGGCATCGCGCGTAAAGCTGCCTGCCCCGCCGCCAAAGCCGATCATCACGCCGGTGGATAGACCGCCACTCCCGCCGCCCACGCCATAGCCGCCGAACACTCCGACACGCTCACGGTCGTAGAAGTCGCCGTAGCCAGGCACCGTACGGGTCCGCTCGGCATTGACCAGCCCCAGCGCCGTCTCGGTGTGCCGAATCACGAACCCCTCCTGCTCGAGCGCCGTGAGGGCCCGACGCAGCCACTCCTCCGACCCCAGGCCACCGCCTTCCCAACGGCACTCCGCTGCCGGCCGAGGCTCCGCCGTGGGCAGTGCCGTGGGGGCCGTCTGGCAGCCGGCCAGCACCAGCAGGCAGGGCATCCACCACCATGAACGCATTTGGGCTTACTCCCGGTCGATTTGGTCGCAGTCTACGCGGCACAGGATGCGATGCAATCACTTGTCGACAAGCCTATTCCTGCACGCCGATTCATCTGAGTCTCGCCATGATGCAGGGTTCCCGCAAGATCATCGATGGTGCGGCAAAACTTCGCATACCCTTGAAAAGCGATGCGCCCGGCGACACATCATGAAGGAACGCTATGGAGGCGATGATCAGATTTTTCTTATCTCACCGCGCCGTGGGCCTTTAGACTGGCGCTACATCCATGGCGATACCAATCGCCCCGGAACGGCAATTTTCCAATGGACCTGCCCTAGAATCACTCAGCACAAGGAGTACCGCGCATGAGCGACACCAATGCCATCGGCCTGCACGAGAGCAGCGCCAGCCAGCTTGCCGAAAAGCTCAACGCCCTGCTGGCCAACTATCAGATTTTCTACATGAATGTGCGTGGCTACCACTGGAACGTGAAGGGTCCCCAGTTCTTCGAGCTGCATACCAAGTTCGAGGAGTTCTACACCGACCTGTTGACCAAGGTGGATGAGGTGGCCGAGCGTATCCTGACCCTGGGGCATCAGCCAGCCCACGCCTACAGTGACTATGTGGCCATGGCGGTGATCGCCGAAGACAAGGACGTACACGATGGCGAAGCCTGCGTACGAGGCGTGCTCAAGGGTTATCAAACGCTGATTGAGCTGCAGCGCGAAATTCTTGCCCTGGCGTCCGATGCCGATGACGAAGGCACCGCTGCCCAGGCCGGTGACTATATTCGCGAGCAGGAAAAGACCGTCTGGATGCTCAACGCCTACCTAGGCTGACGGCCCCGGCCTGCTTGAGCTCGATACAGGTTCACCGCCTCTACGGCACCGCCCTACGGACGGTGCCGTTTTCCATGCCCGGTTCGTCCTGACGTCGGCGTCAGGCAACCCGGCTCTCGGCAATTTCCTCGATCAGCCCCCGCAGCAACGCCCAGAATTCCTCGACGGAGGCCAACTCCACCCGCTCGTCGGGTGAGTGAGCGCCGCGAATCAGCGGGCCGAAGGAGATCATGTCGAGGTGGGGATACTTGCCAGCCAGGATGCCGCACTCCAGTCCTGCATGGATCACTTTCACTGCCGGGTCGTTGCCCAACTGCCGTTGATGCAGCCGGCGGAAGCGCGCCAGCAGAGGACTGCTGGGGTCGGGCGTCCAGCCGGGATAGGCATTCTCGACTCGGGTGCGGGCGCCGATCAGATCGAACAGCCCGGCAAAGCGGTCGGCCATGTCGGCCGTAGCACTGTCGCGCAGAGAGCGCACCAGCGCGCAAAGATGGAAGCGCCCCTCATCGAGGCTGACCACGCCCAGGTTGTTGGAGGTCTCCACCACTCCGGGCATGTCCTGACTCATCCGCTCCACCCCACAGGGCGCCACATGCAGTGCCGCCACCAGCATGCGGCTGGCATGGGCGTTGAGCGCCTGGGACGGCGGCGTCATCAGCGCCTGCAGGGTCAGCGTCACCCCCTCGTCGACACCTGCCAGCTCGGCACGCAGCTCCTCTTGCAGCGCGGCGATCCGTTCACGGGCAGCATCCTCCTCGTCGGCCAGCAGCGCCAGGGTGGCAAAGGCCTCGCGGGGGAGCGCATTGCGCAGCGTGCCGCCATGATAATCGACCAGTCGGGCATCGAAGGCTTCCAGCGCACGCAGGGCCCGCACCAGCAGCCGATTGGCGTTGCCACGGCCGCGGTGAATATCGATGCCGGAATGCCCCCCCACCAGCCCGGTGAGGGAGAGCCGCAGCGCCACTTCATCGTCGGCGAGTTCGGCAGTCGGCAATTGGGCTTCCACCACGATATCGGCGCCACCGGCACAGCCGATGAAGACCTCCCCGCGGTCCTCCGAATCGAGATTGAGCGTCTGTCAGTGCAGGAGCCGGTTGCCTTCGCCCATGACCACCTCTTGCCACGGCTCGAGCTCACACCCCTGGATGAGCGCGTCGCGGTACATGTCACTCCATGAATGCGATTGCCAAGGCGATCGACACGCTCAATGAGACACTCGGGCGTGTCATTGCGCCGTTGATTGCCATCATCACCCTGGTGGTGCTTTACGACATTGCCTTGCGCTTCTTTACCGGGCGCCCGAGCGATTGGGCCTTCGATATCACCAAGATGCTGTTCGGCGCCCATTTCATGCTGATGGCCGCCTATGGCCTGCGCCATCACGCCCACGTCGAGGTCGATGTGCTCAAGCGCCTGCTCACGCGCCGCAAGCAGGCCGCCATCGAACTGCTCGGCTATCTGATCTTCTTCGTACCCTTCATCTGGATGCTGCTGACCTTCGGCTGGAGCTTCTTCATGCGTTCCTACAGCCGCAGTGAGACCACCTATGGCATGGTCTCGATACCGGTCTACCCGATCAAGGGCGTGATCGTGGTGGCCGCTTTCCTGATCCTCCTGCAGGCCATCGCCATCGTCATCCGTGCCATTCAGCAGCTTCGGGAGAAAACCGCATGAGTCTGAGTGCAGAACTGCTTACCCTGGTCATGTTCAGCGGCCTGCTGGTCGGCCTGTTCATGGGCCATCCGCTGGCCTTCGTGCTGGGTGGGGTGGCGGTGATCGGGGCCTATCTCGGCCCTGGGCCGCGGGTATTGGGCACTATCATCAACAATATCTATGGCAACGCCATGGACAACTATGTGCTGGTGGCGATTCCGCTCTTCGTACTGATGGCACGCTTTCTCAATGATTCGGGCGTCACCGAGAAGATGTTCGATGTCATGCGCCTGTTGCTGGCCAATCTTCGTGGTGGACTGGCGCTGACGGTGGTCATCGTCTCGGTGCTGCTCGCCGCCACTACCGGCATCGTCGGGGCGTCGATCGCTGTCATGGGCATGATCGCCCTCGCACCGATGCTCAAGTACGGCTACAACAAGGAGCTCAGCTCCGGGGTGATCATGGCCAGCGGCTGCCTCGGCATCCTGATCCCGCCGAGCATCATGCTGATCCTGATGGCCAGCTATTCGCCGGTGTCGGTGGGGGCGCTGTTCGCCGGGGCGCTGATCCCGGGCCTGATGCTGGGGACGATGTACGCGCTCTATGTGCTCATCATCTGCTACATCAAACCCTCCTATGGCCCTCCCGTGCCTCCGGCGGAGCGCGCCGAAACCAGTACCGGTCAGCTGCTGATCATGCTGGCGAAGTACGTGGTGCCGCCCATGGGCCTGATCCTTGGGGTGCTCGGGGCGCTCTTCACCGGGATCGCTACCGCTACCGAGGCCTCCGCCATCGGCGTGGGGATCGCCTTCCTGCTGTTCCTGATTTTCGGTGACCGCAAGATCAAAACCTGCTTTCACACCCTGATCGAGGCGGGCAAGACGACCACCATGGTGATGCTGGTGCTGGTCGGCGCCACCGCCTTTACCGGGGTCTTCTCCCGCGGCGGCGGCATGACGGTGATCAGCGACCTGGTACTGGCCATGCCCGGTGGCACCACCGGCGCGTTGATCCTGATGCTGTTCCTGGTCTTCCTGCTGGGGATGTTCCTGGACTGGACCGGCATCGTACTGCTCAGCTTCCCGATCATGCTGCCGATCGTCCAGCAGATGGGCATCGACGTGCTGTGGTTCGTGGTGATGGTGGCAGTGGTGCTGCAGACCTCCTTCCTGACACCGCCATTCGGCTACGCACTGTTCTACCTGAAGGGAGTCGCGCCACCCGGCGTCGAGATCGTCGACCTCTACAAGGCGGTGATCCCCTTCGTGGCGCTGATCGTGCTGGCCTGCCTGCTGATGGCCTTCTTCCCCGCCCTCATCACCGGCCTGCCGGCGCTACTGGTCGGCTATTGACCCCACCGTGCCTGCCGGAAAAAGCGCCCGCCACTCAAACGAGTGGCGGGTGCTGCGCTTTTTCAGCAGAGAAAATTGACCGAGATCATTAAAATCTTTTTGCGTATCATTGTCATTTGCAATCAGATCCATTTTTGCTATCGTGGCGCTAGACCGAGACTGGCCGAGGGACGATGTCAACACAGAGTGGCGCACTATTTCCCCCGCCTTTCAGCCTCAAGGAACACATCCATGCGCAAGACGCTGTTTACTGTAACCGCTGTCGCAACCACCCTGCTTGCCGCTCCGCTGGCCTCCGCCGCCAGCCTGACGCTCTATTCGGGGCGTGGCGAGTCGATGGTCGAGCCAGTCGTCAAACAGTTCGAGAAGGACACGGGCATCAGCGTGCAGGTCCGCTATGGCGACACGGCCCAGCTGGCCGTATTGCTGCAGGAAGAGGGCAACCGTTCACCGGCCGATCTCTACTGGGGCCAGGATGCCGGGGCCATGGGCGCCATCAGCCAGGCCGGTCTGCTTGCCGAACTGCCGGCCGATATCTATGAAGGCTTGCCAAGCATTTACACCAGCGAGTCCGGCAACTGGGTTGCTGCCAGCGGCCGCGCGCGGGTCGTCGCCTACTCACCGGAGCGGGTCGACGAGGGCGAGCTGCCCGAGAGCGTCTTCGACCTCACCGATGAGCGCTATAAAGGGCGTGTCGGCTGGGCCCCCACCAATGGCTCCTTCCAGTCCTTCCTGACCGCCATGCGCGTCGAACATGGCGATGACACAACCCGTGAATGGCTGGAAGGCATGCGTGACAATGGCGCAGTTACCTTCCGCAACAATACCACCCAGGTGCAGGGCATCGCCGGCGGTGAAATCGACTTCGGCCTGGTCAATAACTACTACCTGCCACGCTTCAAGGCGAGCGATGCCGACTACCCGGTGGAACAGGCTTTCTTCGCCGACGGTGATATCGGCAACCTGGTGAACGTGGCCGGTATCGCCGTGGTCGGCAGCAGCGACAGTCAGGAAGAGGCCATCGAGTTCGTGCGCTACCTGCTCTCGCCGGCCGCCCAACAGTACTTCACCGGCAGCGTGTACGAGTACCCGGTGACCCGCGGCGTCATCCAGAACCCGACTCTCGAAGATTTTGATCGCCTTCTCGAGGTGTCCCCCCAGATCGACCTGGACGAGCTCGAGGATCTCGAAGGCACCCTGAACCTACTGCGCGATGTCGGCCTGCTGTAACGCCGACCCGAGCGCCGCCTGCTCTGCAGGCGGCGCACTTCATTCCGCGAGGCACGATGACACGGACCAACAGCACCTCCATCCATAGTCAGCCGGCCTCCCGCCTGCCGCGCCTGCTGCCCCGGAATGTGCCGCTGCACATCCTGCTGCCGTCGCTGGTCGTTGCTGCTGCCATGCTGGTGCCGCTGCTCTATCTGGGCCTGCGGGCCTTCGAAGCTGACAGCGCCACGCTTGTCGATCTGGTCTTGCGTCCCTACCACCNGGCGTCGCCACAAGGAGGACTCTCCATGCCCCACTGCCAACCTCGCTCTCCCCTTCGTCGCACCAAGATCGTCGCCACCCTGGGTCCGGCCAGCGACCGCGACGGCGTGCTGGAAGCGATGATCGAGGCCGGCGTCGACGTGGTGCGCCTCAACTTCTCCCACGGTTCGCCCGACGACCACCGCCGCCGCCTCGAGCGGGTGCGCGAGATCGCCGCCCGCCTGGGCCGGGCCGTGGCCGCCCTGGGCGACCTGCAGGGCCCCAAGATCCGCATCGCCCGCTTCAAGGATGGGCCGGTAATGCTCGAGGAGGGGCAGTCCTTCCTGCTCGACATGGCGCTGGACGCCGATGCCGGTGACGTGACCCGGGTCGGCTGCGACTACAAGACCCTGGCCGATGACGTCGCCCCCGGCGACCGCCTGCTGCTCGACGACGGCCGGCTGGTGCTGCATGTGAACCGGGTGGCCGACCACCTGATCCACACCAGCGTGGTGGTGGGCGGCAAGCTCTCCAACAACAAGGGCATCAACAAGGAGGGCGGCGGGCTCTCGGCCCCGGCGCTCACCGACAAGGACCGCGCCGACCTCAAGACCGCCATCGACATCGGCGTCGACTACCTGGCGGTCTCGTTCCCCCGCAGCGCCGCCGACATGCAGGAAGCGCGGGCGCTGTTGGGCGAGACGGGGAAAGAGATCGGCCTGGTGGCCAAGCTCGAACGCGCCGAGGCGGTGGCCGACGCGGCGACGCTCGACGGCATCATCGAGGCCAGTGAGGCGGTGATGGTAGCCCGCGGCGACCTGGGGGTGGAGATTGGCGACGCCGAGCTGATCGGCATGCAGAAGCGCATCATCAAGCGCGCCCGCACCCTGAACCGGGCGGTGATCACGGCAACCCAGATGATGGAGTCGATGATCACCTCGCCGCTGCCCACCCGGGCCGAGGTGTTCGACGTGGCCAACGCGGTGCTCGACGGCACCGATGCGGTGATGCTCTCCGCCGAGACCGCCGCCGGGGACTTCCCGGTGGAGACCATCGCGGCGATCAACCGCGTCTGCCTCGGCGCCGAGCGCGAGAGGATCGCCCAGGAGTCCGGTCACCGCATCCACGAGGGCTTCTCGCGGATCGACGAGACCATCGCCCTGTCGGCGATGTACGCCGCCAACCACCTCACCGGCGTGGCGGCCATCGCCTGCATGACCTCCACCGGCTACACGCCGCTGATCGCCTCGCGCATCCGCTCGGGCCTGCCCATCGTCGGCCTGGCCCACAGCCCGGTGGCCCAGCGGCGCATGGCGCTCTACCGCGGCGTGGTCTCGCTGCCCTTCGACACCAGCGAGATGGCGCCCACCGAACTCAATGAGCGAGCGCTGGCGCTGCTGGTCGAGCAGGGCATTGNGGTGGCGGTCTGCGCCATGGGGGCCATGTCCCCCGGACCCAGCCTGGCACTGGTGCTGCGCCATCTTGTTGTAGGCGCCGCGGATCTTGAAGGAGTAGACCGGCTGCAGGTCCTCCCGCTTGATCAGGATGGTGTTGTTGAAGCGCCGCGAGAGGAAGGCGAGCCTCTCCGGTAGATGGGTTCACCAGCCGGTTACGTTTCAGCGCCTGGTCATCCCCTTCCATCGCTTCCAGAAGTCGGCGCTTCTCGGCCAGATAGACCCGGGCGAAGCCAGGATCTCGCGCGACGATGTTGATGGTGTTGTCGATCAGGTCGGCGTATTTGATGGTCTGCGCCTCAGGGGAAACCTCAGCCAGCCTGTCACGCTCCAGCGCTTTGCGGTGAGCGCGGTTGCCGATTTCCGGATCGATGAATTGATCCGTCAGTTCCTGGACCAGGGCGGCTACCCGCTGGCCGAAGCACTCCTCGATGTCCATCGGCGTAACGCCGGTATCCTCGAGCACATCATGCAGTAGGGCGGCGGCGATCATCTCCGGTGTTGCCGTCTCGACTGCTGACACGATCTCTGTGACGGCCACCGGGTGGTGCCAGTAGGGCTCGCCACTGTACTTGCGTCGTTGCCCAACGGCTTGATGTGCGGCCCTGCTAAACAGCGCAGCCCGTTCGGTTATGTCGTCCATTCAGGTAACGTCCTCAGCTTCACCTTCTCCATTGTGCCTGATATCTCTCGGCCTCGGATGGCTCTCGCGAGCCGGGTGAGGTCGATCTGCAATTGCCCTCGCTTCGGCTTTTCCAATGTCAGGCCAGTTTACGGCAGCAACTGCTTTATCAACGCCTCCCTCTCCATCTCCAGCATTTCCCCCAGCATTGGATTCTTCATCGGATCGTCGCTGTCCTGCCATTCCAGCAATAGCGCATCGGCCTCGGGAGAGCCGGCCAGGCGAGCCGCCAGGATGTGGTTGGCGTTGGGATAGTCGTCTGGCTCGCTAGCCAGGACATAGGCGGCCTCCACCTCCGCATAGCACGCCAAGGCATCGTCCGTGGCTCCTTCCAGGCGCTCATGCAGCATGCAGCGCAGCAGCATTCCCTCCTTGTGTAATCCTTCTTCGTGCAGTTCATCCAGGTCGCGTTTGGCTTCCTCGTACCGGCCGAGGCTGGCGAGGAGCTGCGCGCGGCTATTGAGCAATTCGGCGTTGTCAGGGTGTCGTTCCAGCCCTTCATCGTATATCGCAAGAACGTTCTCGAGCTGCTCCGTATCGCCCATGGCTTCCATAAGGGCGGTGCCGGCGCGCTCTAGATAGTGTGCCGGTGGCTCGCCGCTGGCCGGCGAGCAGGCAGTCAGTAGTAGGGAGGTAAGCAGGGTGGCCATCGAGATGAACAGGGTTTTCTTCACTGTGGTTCTACCTCGATTTCAACGGCGATGGTTGTCGTGTGAGAAGCCAAGCTACCTGAAACGCTCAAAAAGAAGTAGCCAGATAGGCTTCGATGGGCCACTCGGGGAGCCGGGTGTTCGCGCCTCCCGCCATTCGACGGCTGTCCCCATGTGCTAGCTTGAATCTATCGAAGCCAAGGATGGGGTTCAGGCTATGGGTGAACCGGTGAGTTATCAGGATGCTGACCAGTGCGTTGATCAGGTCATCGAGCGGGTGGGCAAGAACATTGTGTTGGGGCTGCCGCTGGGGCTGGGCAAACCCCTGCGGTTTGTGAACGCCCTCTATGCCCGCGCCCAGCGTGATCCGACGATCAAGCTGCATATCGTCACCGCGCTCTCTTTGCTGGCACCGGCGGGCGGCTCCTCCCTGGAGCGCCGTTTCATGGGGCCTTTTGTCGAGCGGCTGTACGGCGATATCCCCGAGCTGGCCTATGCTCGGGATGCCCAGGCCAACCGCCTGCCGGACAATGTCACGGTGTCCGAATTCTTTTTCCAGGCAGGCAACCTGAAGAACAACACCGACCAGCAGCGCCACTATATCTGCACCAACTACACTCACGCGCTGCGCGATTTGATGGCCCAGGGCATCAATGTGCTGGCTCAGTTGGTAGCGCCCGATGAGCAGGGCGAAGCGGTGAGCCTGAGCTGCAATCCGGACATGACCCTGGATGCGTTGCTCTGGCTGCGCGAGCAACCCTATGCCACCGTTTGTGTCGCGGAAACCAATCGGCACCTGCCGTATCTGGGTAATGACGCGGCTGTGGCGCGTACCGACTTTGACCTGCTGCTGGAAAACCCGGATACCGAGTATCCGCTGTTCAGCGCACCCCAGACGCCCATCTCGTCAGAAGATCACCTGATCGGCTTCTACGCCAGTTGCTTGCTGAAGGATGCCGGCACGCTGCAAATCGGCATCGGTTCCCTGGGGGCGGCGCTGGTGCATAGCACCCTGTTGCGCCAGCGGGACAACGCCCGCTGGCAAGCGATTTACCAGGACCTGCAGGTGGCCGAGCGGTTTCCGGTGGCCGAGCAGTGGGGTGACACCCAGCCCTTCAGCCAGGGGCTGTATGGCTGCAGCGAGATGATGGTGGATGGCTTTATCTACCTGATGGAAGGCGATGTGCTCAAGCGCCGGGTCTTTGCCGACGCCGACTTCCAGGAAGCGATCAACCGGGGCGAGATCGACCCGGAGAGCAGCGACCACCCCGACGCGGCCAAGGGTATGGTGATGCACGGCGGCTTTTACGTGGGGCCTCGGCGCTTCTACGACAAGCTGCACGCGCTGTCCGACGCCGAGCGCGCCAGCATCAACATGACCAGCGTCAACTACATCAATGACCTCTATGATCACCGCTTCGGGAATCAGCGGCTCAAGGTGGCCCAGCGCCAGCATGCGCGGTTTATCAACTCTGCCATGCTATGCACGATCGATGGGGCGGTGGTATCGGATGGCCTGGAGGATGGCCGGGTGATCAGCGGTGTGGGCGGGCAGTACAATTTTGTCGCCATGGCCCACGAGCTGAGCGGGGCTCGCTCGGTCATTACCCTGCGCAGCACCCGCGAGAGCGGCGGCGAAACCCGGTCCAATATTCTGTTCAGCTACGGCCACTGCACCATTCCCCGCCACCTGCGCGATATCGTGGTGACCGAGTACGGTATCGCCGATTTGCGTGGTCGCTCTGATGAGGAGGTGTGCCTGGCGTTGATCGCCATTGCCGATGCGCGTTTCCAGTCCGAGCTGCTGGCTCAGGCCAAGGATGCCGGCAAAGTGGCCGCCGACGTCGAGATTCCCGCGCTCTGGCGGGACAATACCCCCGAGCAACTGGCGCAGCAGTTTGAACGGATGGGCGGCGAGCAGGTCTTCTCCCGGTTTCCGTTCGGCACCGACTTTACCGACGAGGAGCTGACCCTGGGCAAGGCCCTCAAGCAGCTCAAGGCGCGCACCGCCACCCGAAGCGGCAAGCTGAAAGCGCTGCTGGGCGCACTGAGTGCAGGCCAAGCCAGCGACGCTGAACAGTCGTTGCTGGCCCGGCTTGAGCTGGATCGGCCCAGCGGCTGGAACGAACACCTGGAGCGGCGGTTGGTGCTGCAGGCGCTGCGATCGAAATAGCGTGTCAGGTTCAGAAACAAAAAAACCGCCACTGACGGGTCTTCCCGGGGGGGCGGTTTTGCGTTTCTGGCCCTCTGCTAGCGATTGCCGCTGGAGGACTGGTTCCGTTCAGCCGCGCAGCTTGCGCACGTTGGATTGGGTCTTGGTGCTGTATGGCTTCAGCGCTGCCGCGGTGATCTTTGCGGGATCGGCGCCGCTGGCCATCGCCACTGCCGCTCGCTCGGTTGCCGTGGCGTAAATTGTCCCTTTCTCCATCATCATGCTCATGGCATCGGGGAGGGTCATGGTGCCGCTGGCCATCATCATGGTGCGGCGAACGATCACCTCACTGGAAGAAAGCATCATCTGGTTGTAGGAAGATGCGATCTTCATCCAGGCGAACATCATGTTCATCGGGTTATTCGACATTTCGTCAGGTACTCCTCGTTATTTCGGACTTCGATCTGGTGCTTGTGGGTGGAGATTGCTCTTGGAGATTGCTCTTGGAGATCGCTCCTGTGGATAGCGAGTATCCACGCCTGAGCCTCGCCATGAAGCCATCGGGACTCAGAATTAGAGTCACACTAACCTGTCCTGCGACCTGTGTCGGTACGCTGGCCCACATTCACATGGCCTTCAGGCCCTGGTTCGTGGCACCCAGCCAGCCCTTGCTGCCGCAGCTGGCGATCCCATGGATTTCCATTGGTGCATCTCATCCACGATGCGGCCAAAGGCCACCCCTATCCGGCAGACCACCGCTCCGGCAGCTTTTGGCAATGGCTCAGCAGCCGCTGCTGTAGCCTTTCCAGCAGCGTCTGCTCAGTACCCTGATGAGCCTCGGTGCTCAGGGAGGCGAGTGTGCTGTCGATGGCCGCCGGCATGCGTTCGGCGAGTTCTAGCCCCTGGCGTAGGAAATAGCGTGGCTGGAAGCGCATCGAGCGGGCCAGCGCTTCGAGGTGCGAGCGTTCGATGCTTCCGGGGCGATCCTCGTCGGCGATGCGAAACGCGAAGCGGCGCGCGAGCCCGCTGTAGAGCGTCGTGCTCATCAGATCGTAGAACGGCGCCAGCCGAGGCCCCTCATCGGTATAGAGGATGGCGAGGTTCTTGGCGTGGCTGTCGTTGTTGCCCACCAGCAGGTTGAAGAAGAACCAGGCGATCAGGCGCTGCAAGTCCTTGGCCGGTGCGCCGGCCTGCTGCAGTAGGTCGCGACAGCGAGCCAGGCCGGGCCCGCCGTCGCTTTCGTACTTGATCAACGAAGGTGTACCGGCGAGCTGGCAGAAGTCGAGCTGGTGCAGGCGTCGCAGTCCGCCCTGTTCATCGGCAACCCGGTCGTAGCGGCGTACAAGGCAGGCGTGGGTCTCGGGCTGGTAGCTGGCCTCGGCGACTTTGAGCCCGAGTTCGGCGGCCAGCCGCATGCAGAAGGTCTCGTTGATGGCGGAACCCCATACGCCCCTCAGGGCCTGGATGTCCGGCTTGAGAATATGGCTGGAAGGCGCCGATCCTTCCGGTATGGCGGGGCTCCCATCTTCCAGTACCATCAGTAGTAGCTTGTCCTGAGCGCCGGCCAGCGAGATGCGGGCTTCCTCACCTTGTTGCGAGAGCAGGGGGCTTCGTTCCCGGTGTTGCAGATGTTCCGCTAGCGCTTCCCAACTGATGGGGCGATAGTGCGGCGGAGCCGGTGACTCGCCCGGTGGCAGCAAGGTAAAGCCGCTGGCTGTGTCCCCACCGATGGCCTTCAGCAGGCCGAAAACGGTCGTGGTGTGGTGGCGAAGTGCCAGATGGTGGCGCAGGTCGCCTTCCGGCAGCAGGTTCTCGAAGTAGGCCAGCACCGCATCGCCAACGTGAACCTGCTGAATGAGCGGCAGCGAGGGCGAGAGGCTGACCGCTTCAGGATGCTCCAGCCATTCGGTAGCATACTCGAAGCGCAGCGGTTGAACGTCGTAGAGGCGTCCGACATATTTGTCGCCGTGGTAAACCGCCAGAGTGTCATCACTCGCCATGTCGGCTGGCACCCTTGCGCCGCACGACGACCTCGAGCCCCATCAGGTCCAGCACATCCAACACCTTTTGCAGCTGCAGGGTCGGCTTGCCCCGCTCCAGATCGACGATGAATCGGTTGCCGGTTCCGGCCAGGCCGGCGAGGTCGATTTGCAATAACCCCTGTTCGGCGCGCAGCTGGCGTACCAGCTTGCCGAGCTCTTCACTGTGGCGAATGTGTGTCGGGTGGGCAGGGGAGTCGTTGGTAGGCATGGGAACCTGCATGTGATTACTGTTCGGTAATTCTAGGCGCGGCTCCCCTGTTCCGCAATGAAATAATTACCGATCGGTAATCATGAGGCCGTCAGGACGCGATAAATGGCGAAAATTACCGAACGGTAACTCTGATCGAGTTTCCCTGGCAGGGGAGTCGTGGGAGCCATGACAAAGCGGGCACCACAAGGGCGCCCGCTTTCGTACAAAGCCTTGTGGCCTTACATTCGGAAGCGATCGACGCGGAAGGGCGTCATATCCACCGCGGGCTCTTCGCCATCCATCATCTGGGCGAGCAGCTCGCCGGTGGCCGGACCCAGGGTAAAGCCCTGATGGCCGTGGCCGAAGGCGAGCCACAATCCCGCCTTGTCGGGGGCCGGGCCGATCACCGGCTTCATGTCGGGCAGGCAGGGCCGGGCTCCCTTCCAGGGCTGGCCGTCACGGCGCTTGCCCAGCGGGAACAGCTTGCGTGCCACCCTCTCGGCGGCAGCCAGCTGCTTGTACTGGGGCGGCGAGTCCAGGTCGGCAAGCTCGGCGCCGGTGGTCAGGCGAATTCCGGCGCGCATCGGCTCGAGCAGGAACCCCTTTTCGGCGTCCATGACCCAGTGGTTGAGCTTGGCTCCCTCTTCGGCGGAGTAGTGCATATGGTAGCCGCGCTTCACGAACAGCGGCACCTTCATGCCCAGCCTTCCCAGCAGCTCTCCGGCCCAGGGCCCCAGGGCCACCACCACCTCATCTGCCTCCAGGGGCCCCTCGCTGGTCTTGACCTGCCAGCCGCTATCTACCTGGAGCACGTCCTCGACGCTGGCCTGCATCACCTGGCCGCCCTGTTCCGCGAAGCTGCGGGCGTAGGCCTGCACCAGGCCGCCCGGGTCCGAAACCATCCAGGGCTGCGTCCAGAGGATCGCCCCGATCAGCCCCTTGCCCAGATGCGGCTCCTTGGCGTAGAGCGCCTCGGCGTCCAGCACCTCATACTCGACTCCGAAGCGCTCGTGGTTCTCCCGGGCTTCTTCCTGGCGCTCCTCGAACGCCTTGCGGGTGCGGTAAAGCTCCAGCCAGCCGCCCTTGCGCACCAGCGCCTCGGCGCCGGAAGCCTCGATCATCGGCGCGTGAGCATCCTGGCAGCGCATGATCAACGACGCCCACTCGCGCACGATGCGCTCGTAGCGCTTACCGCTCGAGTTCAGCCAGTAGTTCAGGAGCGGACCTGCCGCGTTCATCATGCCGGTGGGGCGGTAGCGGATATCCACCTTGCGATTGGGCAGCACCCGCAGCAGGGTGCCGATATCGCGGGGGAAGGCGTAGGGGCGCACCGCCTCGCGCTGGATGATGCCGGCATTGCCGAAGGAGGTCTCGAGCCCCGGCTCGCGGCGGTCCACCAGGGTGACGTCATGACCGCGACGCACCAGGTGCCAGGCCACAGATACGCCGACCATGCCGGCACCAAGAACGATGATATTGCGGGCCATGAAGGTCTCCCTGCCGATAGATACAGAAAGCTTCGCCGCGGGGCGAAGCCTGTCATTCACGGAGTTTAGCAGCACTTCCTGGAAAATCGGCAATGCGCCGATAAGTAAGAGGATAAGTCTATTATTGTGGCTTAGTGCAGTGTTTATGCTTTTGTTCTGGGCTGTATTCCGAATTATTTTCTTGTCAGTCGCGCGAGATCTTCTTCAAGCGCTCATCGGCACGTTTTACCGTTTTCATCTTTTCCGGCCGCTTCATGGCTTTCCACTGGCGTATCTCCTCCACGGTGCGGCCGCAGCCCACGCACAGGCCCCCCGAAAGCTGGCAAATCGAGACACAGGGGTTTTCGATCTTCTTGGCCATTCAGTGCCTCATGGCCTTGGTGCGCAGCCGACACTGCCAGTCGCCGCCGTGTTCCCGCTGACACGCCTCTTCGCTGTCGAAGTCGAGATGCCTTGAGGCGTCGCCGACATCGACTCCGACTTCTGCCAATGCCTCGGCGGTCAGCTCATTGATGCAACGCCGGGCATCGCCCTTGAGCGCATTCGCCAGATTGGGGTGGGTATCGAACACCCAGGTGACCACCAGGCTCTCGGGAAAGCGCTGGTAATCGACCTCATGGGTCAGCCAGCAGAAGCCGGACAGCAGGGGCTTGGCCTGCTCACAGGCATGTGTCAGCGAAGCGGACAGTCGCCGCTCCATCTTGCCGCGTTCTCGCTTGGCGATCATTGCGTCTCCCATGGGTTTAGCCTGATACGGGAAACAGTCCCGCGAAGCCCTTGTCGGTGCCGAAGGCCGACCATGGTGGGCTACAAATTTTGATCGATCAAGGATGTTATAACGTAGCATATGTAGGCGTTGCGTCTTGCTTTTCCAAGTGGCGGCAGTGATGCACTATGAGGATGTGCCGAACGTCACCGATATGACCCATTCGAGGAACGCGCTATGCCGCAGGAACTGTGGCTCTCCTTCTGCCTGGCCTCACTGTTGATCATCGCCTCCCCCGGCCCCGCGGTGGCCCTGCTGGTCACCACCGGGGTCAACCGCGGGCGACGGGCCGCCCTGGCCATGCTGCCCGGCTTTTTCCTTGGTGACCTGCTGGCCATGACCCTGTCGTTTGCCGGGGTTGGCGCGCTCCTGATGGCCTCCGCTGAGCTGTTCCAACTCTTCAAATGGCTCGGGGCCGCTTATTTGCTCTACCTGGGCATCAAGATGTGGCGCGAGGCTGGCCAACTGGGCGACTTGCAGCCTACGGGTACGGATATTCGGCTCGGCACGGCCAAGGCGTTTCTGGTTACCGCGCTGAACCCCAAGAGCCTGGCCTTCTTCATGGCCTTCATGCCGCAGTTCGTGGCACCCAGCCAGCCCTTGCTGCCGCAGTTGGCCATCCTGTTCTCGACCTTTCTGGTCATCGGCGTGCTAAGCGATCTCGCCTTCACCTTCCTGGCGACCAGCGGCGGCCGGATGCTGAGCGCACGGCTGCGCCGCATCCTGCACCGCACCGGCGCCGGCAGCCTGATCGGGGCAAGTGCCCTGGTCGCCGCCATGCGGCGGCCTTGAGAGTTTGTCAGGAATGCAGCAAAGAGGAAGCACCGACGCCACTGCAAGTCGTCCGGCGCTTGATGCCGGCGTGGGCGTATTGTCATAGGGAGAGCAGGATGAAAACGGCAGGCGATGTGGTGCGTCAATTCTGGCAGCTGATGGCCACAAATGACTTTTACTCGGTCGCGACGGTGCTTGCGCCGGATTTCGTTCTCGAATGGCCGCAGTCCAATGAGCGTATTTGCGGAGGTGAGCGCTTCGCACAGATGAATGCCGAGTACCCGGCTCATGGCCGCTGGCAGTTCACGTTGAACCGGTGTGTAGAGGGGGAGGGTGAAGTGGTGACGGAGGTCGCCATTACTGATGGCGTTCAGTCGGCGACGGCGATTTCATTCTTCACGGTGGAGAAGGGCAGGATTGTGCGCTTGGTCGAATACTGGCCGGAGCCATACTCGGCCCCGCAGGGCAGGGCGCATCACGTAGAGCCGATCTCGCCATTATATTTATAACGCAACAAGGCCCGCCGAAGCGGGCCTTGTCATCGAACCCTAAGGTTCGACAAACCGTTTAACCGTCAGGTTATGCGATTTGCTTGATATTTGAAGCCTGAAGGCCTTTCTGACCCTGAGTCACGTCAAAAGAGACGGAGCTACCTTCCTGCAGGGATTTGAAGCCATCGGCCTGAATTTCGGAGAAGTGGGCAAAAACGTCATCGCCGCCGTCAGTCGGGGTAATGAAGCCGAAGCCTTTGGAATCGTTGAACCACTTAACTGTGCCAGTCGTCATAATATATATCCTTTCGCGCTTAGCGCCTTGCAATGTTTCTGGTTTTACCCAGGTTTGTAGCGGGTAGAACGAGATAAATTACAGACTGCCGAAAGAATCGAACACTACTGAAACTCTATAACGCTTACTAACCAGCTGCGACTACGGTGTCACGGTTACTGGCTTGGGTCAAAGTCTTTCTGTTTAATTTTCCCGTATTAGCGTGAAGCGCATGTTTTCGTTGAAATTAATAAAATACTAATTTCGAGTGATGCGATACGAGAGTCTCACTTACCCAGTCGATGGGGTGCGGCCGGGGTCTGTGAGACCTGGACCAATGGCGCCGGGGGCTGGCTGACAGCAGGGCTCACGCTTCGATATATGTTATGATATAACATAAATGATGGCCTCGGGATGCCGTCTGGTAGCCAAGAGAGCGTGAAACATGCCAAGGCGGTGCGAGTGGGATGTTTCGCCAGGGCCTGCCAGGAACTTCCTTTCACTTCAACGATGTGGCGATGAATATGCCCCGTGATGGTGCTTTGTATGAACGTTGATACCGCGGATCTGATTCCCGTTACCGTACTCACCGGCTTCCTCGGTAGCGGCAAGACCACGCTGCTCAATCGCCTTGTCCGCCAGCCGGCCATGAAGGATGCGCTGGTGGTGATCAACGAGTTCGGCGATATCGGGCTGGACCACCGGCTGGTCGCCGAGAGTGACGAGCATACCGTGGTGGAAATGAGCAGCGGCTGCTTGTGCTGCACCATCCGCGGCGACTTGAGCCGCAACGTTCAGCAGGCCTGCGAGGCAGTCGAGCGGGAGGGTGGCCAGCCCTTCTCGCGGGTGATCATCGAGACCACCGGGCTTGCCGACCCGGCCCCCATCCTGCACACCCTGATGACCGACCACTGGCTGGCCCACCGCTTTGCCCTGGATGGCGTGATCTGCCTGGTGGATTCTGCCAGCGGTATCTCGACCCTGAATGCGCACCGCGAATCGCAGCGCCAGGTGGCGGTTGCCGACCGGTTGTTGCTCACCAAGACGGATCTGGTGGATGAGGAGCGGCTGTCGCGGCTGGCCAGCCATCTGGCGGCGATCAACCCGGCCGCCGAGCAGCTGCAGGTGCGTCACGGTGAGCTGGCGGCCGAATATGTGGTCGGGAGCAGTCTGCCCGCGAAGGGGCAGCGCGCCGAGGGTTGGCTGCGTGCGGCTTCCTATGCCCAGGTTTCCCCGGCGATGGGCATGGCGCCACCGACCCCCGGTGCCCTGGTCACGATGATGGCGCCGGCATCCGGCCCGGCGCTTACCCGGCATGGGGAACAGATCCGTTCCTTCTGCTTCACCGTCGAGCAGCCCATCGCCCCCGAAATCCTGGAAGACTGGCTGGACCTGCTGATGTCGCTGCTGGGCGATAAGATCCTGCGGGTGAAGGCCATCGTGAAGATCGCAGGGCGCGAGCAGCCGCTCGCTCTGCATGGTGTTCAGCACATCTTCCACCCACCGGAGCCGCTGCCGGTGGAGGCCTGCCGTGACGGTGTCTCGCGCTTCGTGTTCATTACCAACGGCGTGGCGCCGGAAGCGGTCACGCAGCTGTTCGACTACTTCCAGCCGGCTCAGGCGACCTGACGCCGGGGGGCGTTCAAGAGAACAGCGGCGGGCCGGAAGCGCTACCCCTTTGCACCGCGCCGACGCTTCGCCACGATCTGGGCTGGCATGGGACGGAGGGTGTGCCGTTATACCAACGATTGAACGCGACGGGTTTATGCTGTCATATACCGGCAACACGACCAGCAAACCCAATCGGAAAATCAGGACTGAGCATGCCCTTACTGGATAGCTTTACCGTCGACCACACGATCATGAACGCCCCGGCTGTGCGCGTCGCCAAGACCATGCAGTCGCCCTCCGGCGATACCATCACGGTGTTCGATCTTCGCTTCAACAAGCCGAACGAAGAGATGATGGGTGAGAAGGGCATTCACACCCTGGAGCACCTGTTCGCAGGCTTCATGCGCAACCACCTGAACGGCAAGGATGTCGAGATAATCGATATCTCACCGATGGGGTGTCGCACGGGGTTCTACATGAGCCTGCTGGGCAACCCCAGCGAGGAGCGTGTCGGTGAAGCATGGCTTGCGGCAATGCAGGACGTGCTGAACGTCAAGCGTATGGAGGATATCCCGGAGCTGAATGAGTACCAGTGCGGCACCTTCGTCATGCACTCTCTGGAAGAGGCAAAGGCGATAGCACAGGGCATCATCGAGCAAGGCATCGGGGTTAATCAAAACGAAAAGCTCGCACTGAGCGCCGAACAGCTAAAAGCGCTGGGCAACCCGGGCGCATAGTGTCTCCAGGCATCGCCGATGACCGTCCAACAGCGCTTGTCCCTGACGCGGGCCGACGCTCGCCGCCTGCTGGTGTGCTATCACTTTCAGCTGGCCTCGCTGGCGACCGTAATCCGTCGCCTGGGGACCATTCAGTTCGATCCCCTGGCACCGGTCGGTACCAACCCGGACCTGGTGCTGCAGTCCCGGGTACCGGGATACAGGCGGGGTGACTGGCTGCATGCGACCTATGCGCAGCGACTCCTGGTCGATGGCTGGGACAAGCAGGCCAGCCTGATCCAGCCCGGCGAGTGGTGGGCCCAGGCGCCGTTCCATCGCTGGTTCGAGCGGCGCTGGCGGCAGCACGGCGTGGACGTCGAATCCCCGGAAGCTCTCGCCCTGGTCGATCAGGCCGAACGCCACGGCCCCGCCACCAGCCTCGAGCTGGGTGATCAACGGTCCGATCCCGCATTACGCGGCAGCTGGTACGGGCCCAAGCGCTCGCGTCATCTGCTCAAGGCGCTGTGGGATGCCGGACGCCTGATGACGCACCATCGAGTGGGCGGCCGCCATGCCTACGACTTGCCCGAACGCGTGCTGCCCCCGGCCGCGGACATGCAGGGCGCCACGCAGGAAGACGCCCTGCAACGGCTGGTGGTCCGTCGCGTGCAGGCCGCTGGCCTGCTGCGTCCCACCGCCGATGCCGCCGTGTGGTTGCTGCCCTGTTCGCGTGCCGAGCGCAACCGCATGGCCGCACGGGCCATCGCTGCGGGAGCGTTGGTCGAAGTCGACGTGGAGGGAACGGGCTACTGGGCCACGCCTGAGGCACTCTCGGTTCTGGAGGCGTCGCCCGTTACGGCCGGTGGCACGAGTCAGGGAGTGCGTTTTCTCGCCCCGCTGGATCCGCTGATGTGGGACCGCGGAGGTGTTGCCCGCCTCTTCGGTTTCGACTACGTCTGGGAGGTCTACAAGCCCCTGGCCCAGCGGCGCTGGGGGTACTATGTGTTGCCGGTGCTGTGGGGCGACCGCTTCGTTGCTCGCTTCGACGCCAGGTGCCAGCAGGGCACCTTGAGCCTTCTGGCCTGGCACTGGGAGCCAGACATCCAGCCGGCCAGGCTTCCCGAGGGCCTGCCCGATGCCCTGCAGCAGGCTGCCCGTGAGTTTCTCGCCTACCTCGGCGCTACCCGTCTCGTCCTGCCCCGGGGCCTCGGTCGCGAAACCCGGCGTGCCTGGCAGAAGGCGGTCAAGTGATTCCCTCTCGAGGGTAATGCCGCCGCAGCCCGATAACGCTCAGGTGCGGTAGCGACGGGCCGCCTGCGACTGGACGAAGCGGTAGCCGGTGCGCTGTACTGGCATCAGCCATCGGTCGAGCCGCCTGGTGCGATGCACGGTGCGACGCGACCCGCATAGTGCTGCCTCAGGAAGGGGCGGCGGATTCGCTTCAATCAGGAAGAGGTCTATGACTGGAAACGGTGCATGGCGGCTGTGGAGCATCCTGGCGGTAATGGCAGTGGCCATTGTCATTTCCGGGGCCAGCCTCGCGCAGATGCCGCAGGGTGCGGTTGCGAATGGTGGCGAGAGTGAGAGCGACAGCGAGGAGAAGGAGTGGTTTCCGCTCGATACGTTGAATGACGGGCTCGACGCCACCCCCGACGCGGTCAGGCGAGATACGCCACGAGAGTCGATCCGCAGTTTTCAGCAGCTCACTGATCAGGAGGAGTATGCCAGCGCGGCACACGTGCTGAATCTTTCCGAGCTGGACGCCGCTGAGCAGCCGCAGAGGGGCGCGGAATTGGCCAGGCAACTGGCCGAGATTCTCCGGCGTGGCGAATGGCTCGATGTATCCGACCTTCCCGGGCGCCAGGACGCCGCTATCGAGGACCCGTCAGGACAGCATCCCCAAGCCGGAGAACCACGCCGAAACCTCGAGCTGGCCTCGCTCGAGGCCAAGGGCGATACCTATGATATTCGCCTGGCCCGCTATCGGGTTGACGACGAGGATCCCATCTGGCTGATCACTCCCGATAGCGTTGCGTCAATTCCCGTACTCTACGAAGAGTTTGGTCCGTCGCTGTTGGAAGCGTATATCCCGGATCGCTTCAAGACCTCTTTCGGTAGGCTCCAGGTCTGGGAATGGATCGCCATTCCGGTCTTCCTGATGCTGATCGGCCTGGTAGGGTGGGGTGTCTACGGCCTGGTCGGCTTGCTATCGCAATGGTTCCCCAACGGCGTGCCCAGCATATTCGCCAGCAGGATCCGGAGCCCCATGGCTTTCCTCATCATGGCCTTCGTGGCGCAATCCCTGCTCGACTACGTGGTTTCCTTCACTGCCGTTGCCACCACGTTTATCCGTATCCTGTTGATCATTATGATTGCCTGGGGCGTCGGTACGATAGCGCTTCGGTTAGTGGACACCATCCTGCTCAAAGTGACGCGGCGCATGGTGGGGGAAATCGACGACACCAAGCCCAAGGATGAGCGCAAGCTGCTGACCACGCTCTACGCTGTGCGCCGTATCATCATCCTGATCACCGTCGCTGCGGTCTCTGTCTATGTGCTGAGCCAGATCCCGCTCTTCGAGACGCTGGGCATGTCGTTGCTGGCGTCAGCCAGCGTGCTGGCGGTGCTGGTGGGTATCGCGGGTCAGGCGGTGCTGGGTAATATTCTCTCATCCTTCCAGTTGTCGCTGGCCAAGCCCATCCGCATCGGCGACCTGGTGATGTTCGAGGGGCAGTGGTGCTATGTGGAAGGCATCTTCTACACCTTCATTCGCTTGAGAAGCTGGGATGAGCGGCGCTTGATCGTGCCGGTGACGTATTTCGTCTCCAAGCCCTTCGAGAACCTGTCGGTGAAGAGCGCCAAGATGTACCGCACGCTGGAGTTGGTCGTCCATCTGAGCGCCGACACTCAGGTCATACGAGAGAAATTCCTGGAGTATGCCAAGGAAGAGGACAACGTCGTCGAACACCACAGGCTGTGCTGCTACGTCACCGGCCAGAGCGAGCGGGCGCAGACCATCTCCTGTTACCTGATGGCCTCCGACCCCTTCGCCGGCTGGGTGGCGGAAATGAATATCCGCGAGCGGCTGATGGCGTTTATCCGTGACAACCACCCCGAGTGGTGGCCGCGGGAGGTGGTGGTGCTCAGCCAGCACGACATAACTAAGGGCGACGAGCCGCGGGTGCGTCCGCCATCTGGAGTCGAGAGCCACGGTGGAGAGGCTTCCGAGTGAGAGGGGGCACGAACCCCCCATTCCGAGATACCACGTAAGGAAGCGACATGGCCTCCATTCGCCGTGAGCTGGTGGCATTGATCGAACGCGGCGCGATTTCGCGTGAACAGGTTGCGCGGGCGGTCGCGCTTTCCGGTCTCCACCCCTCGGGGCGGGCCTGGGGCGTGTTCCTGGATCGACTGCTGCTATGGCTGGGCACGCTGTCCCTGGCCAGCGCGCTGCTGTTCCTGGTCGCCTACAACTGGGCCGACATGGGCCGCTGGCTGCGCTTCGGGCTGGTGCAGGCGGCGCTGGTGGCGGCGATCGGCGTCTACTGGTGGGCCGAAGGACGCGGCCCAGTAGATGAGGGAAGAGCGGATGACGGTGTAGTCGTCAACATCGTGGCACGAGCCGCGCTGACGACGGCCTCGCTGCTGCTGGGCGTGCTGCTGGCGCTGTTCGGTCAGGTCTACCAGACCGGCGCCGACCCCTGGCAGCTGTTCTTCTTCTGGGCCGTGCTGATGCTGCCCTGGGCCGTGGTGGCCCGCTTCGATGCGCTCTGGGTCCTGTGGCTGGGGCTGCTCAACCTTTCGCTGCTGCTCTATTTCCGTACCTGGGGCGGGTTGTTTGGCAGCCTCTTCGGCGGAGACGCCGCCGCCCTCTGGGGGGTGTTCGCGCTCAATACCGTGGCACTGGCGGTGTGGGAGCTGGCCGCGCGGCGCTGCCGCTGGCTCTCTACCGGCTGGAGCACGGGCCTGCTGGCATTGGGCAGCGGCATTCCCCTGACCCTGCTGATGCTCATGTTCATCCTGGATGAGTGGGCCGATGTCTCGGCTGCCTTGCTGATTTACCCGCTGTGGCTGGCTGCGCTCTATTTCATCTATCGCTATTGGCGGCCCGACCTGTTCATGCTGGCGGGCGGTTGCCTGTCGGTCATCGTGGTGGTCACCACCTTCTTCGGCCGGCATCTGCTGTGGCAGGGCGGGGCGGAGGGCTTCCTGTTGTTATCCCTGGGGGTGCTGTCGCTGGGTGCTCTGGCGGTATTCTGGCTCAAGCGGCTTCACGTGGAGATGTCGCCATGACCCGGCCGCTCACGGAAAGGCTCGCCCAGGCCGGCATCGTCGTTGACGAGGGTGATGCGCCGCCGGTGCTGGAGGCGCCCTGGTTCGTGCGGGCGCTGCAGGCGTTCTCGGGCTGGCTGGCCGCGCTGTTTCTGCTCGGCTTCATCGGCATGGGCGCGGTATTCGTGCTCGACAGCAGTGCGGCGGCCGCCACGCTGGGGCTGGTGATGATCGCGGGCGCCTATGCACTGCTGCGGGGTTCGAACGGTGACTTCGTCGAGCACCTGGGGTTGGCGGGAAGCCTGGCGGGCCAGCTGCTGGCGGCCTGGGCTCTGGGCGCCGCACTGGGAGACGTGAACGCCGGCTTCTGGTGGTCGTTGGCAGTACTGCAGGCGGTACTGGCATTGGTGATGCCAAGCCACACCCACCGCACTTTTTCCGCCTTCGCGGCGAGCCTGGCGTTTTATCTGGCCTTGACCGAAGGCGTCTCGGCGCCTTCGCTGGCCGGTGGCCTGGTGCTGCTGTCACTGACCTTCCTGTGGCTCAACGAGTTTCGCTGGCCGACATATATGCGCCAGCTGCAGGCGCTGGGCTATGGCCTCTTGCTGGGCCTGCTCGCCATTCAGGTCACGGGGTATCACGGGCAGTCGCTGCTGCTTGGGCGCTACGGTTACGGTACGGGCCTGGCCTGGCTGGAGCCTTGGGTGGGGGATGGCCTGGGCACGCTGGCGCTGTTGCTGCTGATTCGCCACGTCGTCCAGCGCCACAGGCACGCCATTGCGCCGAGCGCGCGGGTGGCGGCCTATGGCGCTGCGTTGGTGCTGATGCTGCTTTCGCTTCAGGCCCATGGACTGAGTCAGGGGGCGCTGGTGGTTGCACTGGGCTTCGCCATCGGCAATCGCCTGATCATGGGGTTCGGCGTGATATTGCTGCTGCTGGCCATCACGCATTACTACTACTGGCTCGACGTCACGCTGCTGGCCAAGTCAGTGACGCTGCTCTTGCTGGGCGTGCTGCTGCTGGCGCTGCGCTGGGTGTTGTGCCGCAGATGGCCCATCGATACGCGGGTCGCTGCCGGGGAGGATGTGAGCCAATGACACCGACAGCGAAGTGGAGCCGGGTCACCGTGGTGGTAGCCCTGGTGCTGATCCTGGCTTTGGTCAACTGGAGCATCTGGGCCAAGGAGCGACACCTGGCCGAGGGCGAGGTGGCGTACCTGGAGCTGGCGCCGGTGGACCCGCGTTCGCTCATGCAGGGGGATTACATGGCGTTGAGTTTCGAGGTTGGAAACCGCATCCGGGAGGCGCTCGATGCGCAGCACAGGGTGGGTGGCGAACCGCAGAGCATTGATGGCCATGTGATCGTTCGCCTGGACGCGCAGCGCATCGCGCACTTCGAGCGGCTGGATTCCGGGGAGAGTCCGCTGGATGCGGATGAGATACGCATAAACTACCGGTTGCGCAATGGCCGGGTGCGGTTCGCCACCAATGCCTTCTTCTTCCAGGAGGGCCACGCCGAGCGCTATGAGCCCGCCCGCTACGGCCAGTTTCGCGTCAACCAGCGCGGTGCGCCTTTACTGGTTTCCCTGCACGACGCCGAGCTGGAACTGCTTGGAGCGATGGAGCGGTAATAGCGATGGATTGTTGTAGCAAGCGAGATAGCAAAGCATGAACAGGGGAAGCGTTCACCGAATGTTTGTCGCGGTCGAAATGCTCGTGCTGGCGCTGCCGGCGAGTGTGGTCTGCCTCTTCTCCAGCGTGGTTCTGTTTCTTACCTTGGGTTTTCCATGGAGTCTGATGGACTTGGTGGTCATGCACTTCGTGCTGATTGGAATGCTGGGTATTCTGGGGTTATGGCGTGTGGCGGTCGCTTGTATCTGGAATCGCCAGACGTGGGTCGATCACGAGGAGGCGTTGTACTGGTGGTGGCGGGCGGCCTGCCTTGGCGCGGGGCTGGTTGGCGTCTCCTTGGCAGTGTTCGTCCTTCTCGGCCTGGGGTGGGATGCGCCGAAGTGGGCGATCATCATCGCCCTCGGAATTGTTGCGAGCCCCTTGCTGATTCCATTCTGTCATCTTGTCTATCTACGGCGCAGCGGCTCGAAGCTTGAACGTTAACACGCTATCTTTGTGGCACTGCGTGCTGTTTCCCCAGATGGGGTCGGGACGCTTCGTCACCAGCGAATTGGAGCTTTCATGAGCCAAGACAACGAGTATGTGCCGCCGAGGGTCTGGAAATGGGAGAAGGAGAGCGGCGGTCAGTTCGCCAGTATCAACCGGCCCATCGCCGGCCCCACCCACGACAAGACGCTGCCGGTCGGCAAGCATCCGCTGCAGCTCTACTCGTTGGCCACGCCGAATGGGGTAAAGGCTACCATCATGCTCGAGGAGCTGCTGGCGAGGGGGCATCAGGCGGCCGAGTACGATGCCTGGTTGATAAAGATCGGTGACGGCGATCAGTTCGGAAGCGGCTTCGTCGAGGTCAATCCCAATTCGAAGATCCCGGCGCTGATGGACCACAGCACCACACCACCTACACGAGTGTTCGAGTCGGGCTCCATCTTGCTATACCTGGCCGAGAAGTTCGGCGAATTGTTGCCGCGTGAACCGGCGGGGCGAACGGAAACCCTGAACTGGCTGTTCTGGCAGATGGGCAGCGCACCCTACCTGGGCGGCGGCTTCGGCCATTTCTATGCCTACGCGCCCACCAAAATCGAATACGCCATCGACCGCTTTGCCATGGAGGCCAAGCGTCAGCTCGACGTGCTGGATCGCCGCCTTGGTGAGACACGTTACCTGGGTGGGGACGACTACACTATTGCTGATATTGCGACGTGGCCCTGGTACGGGCAGCTGGCGCTGGGCCGTGTCTACGATGCCGGCGAATTCCTTCAGGTACAGACGTACGAGAACGTGCAGCGCTGGGCCAGCGATATCGATGCCCGGCCGACGGTGAAGCGAGGGCGGATGGTCAACCGTACTTTCGGCGAGCCTGAGGAGCAGCTGCACGAGCGCCATGACGCGAGTGACTTCGAGACGAACACCCAGGACAAGCGTTAGTCGCTGTCTATCGAGGCAATAGTCCTGGCCTTCTTAACTGCCCGCTATCAGGGTGTCATTCCAGCCAACGCTGCGACGGGCCGGATGAGAGCATCTGGCCCACTATGCTATGGACTGGGCCTGGGTCACTCGCCGCGTTCCCTGCCCTGCTTTCCCTGGGCGATCAGCTCATCGGCGAGCGCGCGTGCGGCCAAGGCGAATTCCACCCGGGCCGCCGACAGCGCGCCCATATCCTTGGAGCTGGCGTTTCTCTCCAGGTCATCAAGCACTAGCTTGGCCTGTACCAGCCGTTGCTCCAGGTTGTCGTGCTGCAAAGGGCCATGGGGCGACAGCTCACTTGCCCTACTCAAGTTGTTCATTTTTTTCTCCAACGCCACTGCCTGCCGGGGGACATCCGAGGCTGTCGCGATCCATCGCCGGCCTTGTACGTCATTTGCTAATCGGGATATCGGAAGGCAGGAGGAAAACTTGAGCCTTGGAGGGATCAATGGCAGTCAAATCCTGCCATTGAGGACGGTGATGTGGAGGAGGGTCGTAGAGGGAGGGGGGCTACCTTGTCAGGGGGTCAGCCGATGGCTTCCCTTTGCGTGAGCAAACGTATTTGAGGAACGGTACAGGTTTGATTGCGACCGTTTGCTTTAGCGGTATAAAGCCCTTCGTCGGCCTGCTGAATCAGTGCATGAGGATCGAGATGGCGGGTGGGCATGACAGTGGATACCCCTATGCTTACCGTCACTTCGTTCCCCACCGGAGAGGCGTGAAAGGCGATACCGCGCTCCGCCAGAAGTGCTTGAATGCGCTGAGCCAGCGCCTTTGCACCTTCGAGGTCGGTGCGAGGGACGAGGATGACCATCTCCTCGCCGCCATATCGAGCCAGCAAGTCACCGGGGCGGTTGCTCGCTTGGTTGAGTACGGCTGTCACTTCCTGAAGGCAGCGGTCGCCCTGCAGGTGTCCATAGGTATCGTTGAAAATCTTGAAGTGGTCGACATCAATCATCAGCAGGCTGAGGGGTTGGTGTTCTCGTGCGGAACGGCCCCATTCCAGCTTCAGTACACGCTCGAACTCGCGGCGGTTGGCGATGCCCAGCAGGCCATCGCGGGTGGCCTGCTGATGTAGCTCGTTATTCAGGGCTTCGAGCACCGCCTGGGACTCCACGAGCTGGGTCTCGCGCGCCCGGGCGTCGCGCAGCAGGGGTAGGAAAAGCGCCGGGGGGAGAGCACCCCCGCCAAGAAACGATACCAGTATCAGGCCGGTGTGTATCGCGCCGGGTGCCATGCCAGTCGGGAAGGTGGTGCGAACGAGGGTCTGTTGCGGTAGCAGGCTGTTGATGGCCAAGATGGCAGCGATGATAATCGTGCCTGCAAGGAGGCACGGCAATAGGTTGGGGCTAATGTACAGGGAGTACTTGGGCTTTATATGCATACGTGGCGTCCGTTCCAAAGTCTGGTCTCGCAATGCTGAGTAGAGCTTTTCGGTGATGCGCCGTGCCTGCTTTTCGTTGCTGCTGGGAGCAAAAAAAAGGCCGCAGAGCGGCCCAAGTACGCAGGGAACTAAAGGATCTAGCTGACCGTCAGCGAGCCGACGTGACGGGCAGCTGAGAATAGGGGGGAGGCCTCCTTGCCGGGATACATCCCGTATACACCATTCCCTGGCGATTTTTCCTTGGCTGCATCCTTCCTTGCCTGGGCAAGGGCCTCCTGAACGGGTTGGTCATGGTGTGCTACCTGATTTCCCCGATCATCTTGCTACTGGTAAGGTAATGCGATAAAGGTGCCATAAAAAATAATAGCCATAAAAAACAAATTGTTATTGCAGATTTTTTTTAATGAGGACTTCAGCTTGACTGATAGAGGCTTCCTGAAGGCTCCGATCTGTTGCTGATCGCCGACAGTTATAGCGGGATAATAAAACTATCCCTGTAAATCAATGGCTTGTTGTGTCGCTATAATGCGACTGCTGTGGAGTGGGCGAGAGAGATTGGCGGCGACCGCCTGCGTGAGCGGGGATGTTCTCACGGGAGTCGTGCAGGCGTCAGGCACTGCTGGCCCGGCCGACCTCAGCAAGCGCTAGGTTGAGGAAAAGTAATAGCCGGGAGATGTGCTTTAGTGATGTTGGCGAGAAGACACCTTCACTCGACGGAGGTAATGAGCACCGGTGCTGTCCCCCGGTTGATCATGCCCAGTTCCCGGGCGGCGCGCTTCGAAAGGTCGATGATGCGTCCCTGTACGAAGGGACCGCGGTCGTTGATCAGGACTGTGACCTCGCGCCCGTTGTCCGGGCGGGTTACCACAACCTCGGTGCCGAATGGCAGGCTCGGGTGGGCTGCGGTCAGGGCCTGCTGGTCGAAGGGCTCACCGCTGGCGGTCGTTTGACCCTGGAAGCGGTCGCTGTAGAAGGATGCGATGCCCTCATCGATCAGCTCCGTCGTTTCATGGGCCGCTGCCTTGGAAATCATCAGCAGGCCTATCAGACCAACGGTCAAAATCAGGCGAGTTTGTGTCGCCATGTTTCACCTCGTGACTACTGCATCGCGCCGCATGATCGTATCCCACGGTCAGGCGCCATGATCAGTGATGGAGGACGCGTGGCTCATGCTGCACCAGCCTCGCACTCGTCTCAAGCCAGCCCCCAGGCATCTGTTGCCCACCGGGAATCGGTATCCATATGTCACCGGTGGGTTTCCATATGGTACAAGATCGCCGACGTTAACAGGGGTTGCCGGCAGGATGGTAGCCGTATTGCCGGCCGAGGGCAACCCGATACGAAAACACCCTATTGGGCCAGGGGCCTAATAGGGTGTGGTAGCAACCCGAACGTCAACCTCAGGAAGGGTAATCTTCCTTGTACAGCTCGGCCTTTGCGTCACGCATGACGTCTTCACAAGCTGCTTGCTGGGCGAGCTGAGTGAGTAGGCCCTGGGTGACTTCGAAGCCTTTTCCCAGGCAGGTATCGATGTCCTGGCGACTCACATGGGGTGTTACGTTGCAGTCGATCTTGATCGTCCTTCCGCTGCCATCCAGCTTATCTGCGAGCTGTCGCAGTCGCCAAGCGATACGCTCTTTCCAGCTTGACGCTTCTTCCACGCCTTCATATACGCTAAACGTGCATTGCCACTCAGGTTTATAGATTTTCATATGAAACCTCCGGGCTGGCTTGGAAAATTGGTCGATCGTGTTTTCTGCTCCACATGAGAATGGTAGTACGTTGTCACTATATACCCTTTAAGCCGTCAATAAACTGCAAAGATTCGGAAACACCACCATGGTGGCAGTTTCCGAGCACGGCCTGCCCTGATACTGGAAGGCGCCGCGCAATCGGCGCCTGCCTGAGCGCTAGTGAGTGTGGCGGCCTGTGGCAGCCTGAGCGCAAGCCAGGGGGGCTGTGCTTGCCATTGACAAGTAGTCGGCCAGGGCATCGAAGGCGGTTTGCTGTAGCTGTGCCTGAGTGGCCCAGAATTGAAGCACTTCGGCTTCGTATGGCTGGTTTTTCTGCGTTGCGATATTCATCATGCCGGCCCTCCTTAAGGGACTTCATAAACCAGCCTAGGCGCTTTATTGCTGCAATGCAGCATTCTTTTTGTAACTGTCGGACCTGCTCTTTTTGTAACGGTCAGACTATCAAGGTGCCTGGCTCGTGATACCCAGAGCCACCTGCCGCGGCCGCTGGCATTTGATCTCCTTGCCGTCCCGGTTGGACTGTTGCCGCTTCTCTGTCCATGGTTAAGGGTATCGGCGAGGCCAGGGATGGAAATGTGAACAGGGCGGCCCGAATAACAGGTGTTGCGCTTCTAGGCGTAGTGCTGATGCTGGTGGTAGCGGTCGTGCTGCTGCTGGAATCATCGTGGATGCGCGCATGGCTGGAGCGGCAGGCCAGCCAGCAGCTCGGCCGTGAAGTCGAAATTGTCGACCATGGCATCGGCTGGGGAACGCCGATCACGCTGCAGCTCGAGGAGGTGCGCATCGCCAGTGCCGAGTGGGCTGAAGCGGAGCCGCTGGCCCGCATGTACGAGCTGTCGATCACCCTGAATGTTCTCGCCTTGCTGCAGGGTAGGCTGGAGCTGGACCACATCGCCATCGACCAGCCCGTATTGCACCTGATCCGTCGGGAGGATGGCTCAAGCAACTGGGATGAGCTTTTCAATGGCGGTGACCCGGAGCAGGAGAGAGAGGAGGATGAGCCTCTTTGGCCCGGGGAGTTCAGTATCGGCCAGGGGCACCTGGTCTACCGCGATGCTGCCCTGGATCTACAGCTCGATGCCGTTTTTCAGACGCCGGGAGCCGAGATAACCGAGGGGCTGAGCCTGGAGGTGTGGGGCGATGGCCGCTTCAGGGAGGACGAGCTGGAGTATCAAGGGTTGGTTCATTATCTGCGGGAGGAAGATTATCTTCACGTCGAGTCCATGCAGGGGCGGGTCGGTCGCGACCTCTTCTCCGGTGCCCTTGAACTGGACCTCGACCTGGCTGTGCTTTCCCTCGAGGCACGTCTCGATATGTTAGAGCTGGACCTGGAGCGCTGGGTTGACGACGCGGTGGCGCCTCCCTTTCCCGGCCCTGAATGGGAGCAGGAGCTGGCCGAGGTTTTGGCGATGCTGGAGGAGTACGAAGCGAACCTCGACATTGCGGTGGAGGAGCTTCGCTACGGCGATCAGGTCCTGTACGAATTGATTCTTCAGGGTTGGGCCAATGAGGAAAGTGTCGTCATCGAGCAACTTCAGGCCCTGCAGCAACTGGGGGATGACGCGTCGCCGCGTAAGCTCGTCGCGGAGGGCCGGGTCGGACTCCATGAGGAACGACCGGTAGCAGACGTGGCGGTACAGTTCGAACGCTTTGACCTGAGCGCAGCGCTGGCGCCACTGGGCCTGGGCGAGCTGGGCATCATCGACGGCAGGGTCAATGCCTTGCTGCGTGAAGGGACGCTCCTGCTGGATGATACCGTCCTGGACTATCGCGCACCGGCCTGGGGGCTGGCGCTTGAGTTACGGGCCGAGGCGCGCGAGGTCGACCATGCTGACAGGGCGGCGGTACGATTGGCCGGGAGTGGCTCTTATGAGGGACGGCCGGTCGAGTACGACCTGACGGTGGGGCCAGTCGATCTCGCCGAGGAGTCGCCTAACTACCCGCTTATCGGTCGGGTACGTACGGGAGACACCGTGCTGCAGATGGACGGGCGACTGGTGCGACCCTTCGAGCTCGAGGCCATTGAAGGGCACGCTCGCCTCGAGGGCCCCACGCCCGAGGAGTTCGCGGCTTTCTTCGGCGCCGAACTGCCAACACTGCCTCCCTACTGGCTTGAAGCCTTCCTGCGCTACAGCGATAACGTCCTTACGCTCGATGATGCGCAGGGACGCATTGATGAACTGGATCTCACGGGCGACCTGGCAGTGGATTTCGGCCGCGACGTGACGCACATCGAGACCCGTATTCACGCCGATGAGCTGGACCTGGATCGCTGGGAGCCGCTGGACCAGACCGCGGCCGACGATTCGGCATGGAATGACCTGGGGCCGGGGCAGGACTGGGACCGGGATCTGGCCGAATCACTGAAGGGGCTCGATGGGTATGACGCCAGATTTGATCTGGCTTTCGATCGGCTGATCCATGATGACCAGGTATTGCATGACGTTGCGCTGGAAGGGAGTGTCGAGGGGCCGCGGCTCATCGTTACGCATTTTCATGCGCTGCAGGAGGAGGCGCGAGGCCAGCAGGGGAGGCTGTCCCTGGAGGGCTGGGCTGAGGAGCGGGATCAGCGGCTGGCGGCGGAGGTGTCAGCGCAGCTTGACCAGCTCAATCTCGACGTGGCGCTGGCGCCGTTGGGCCTTGGCGAAGTGGGCATCCTGTCTGGTCGAATCAACCTGACCGTGGCAGAGGGAGGCTTGCGGTTCGAAAATACCGCATTGGACTATCTCGCCCCCCAGTGGGATCTGGCCCTCTCCCTTCGGGCCGACTCGGTGGAGGGGGGCGACACCCCCGGCGTTCACCTGGTTGGTGATGGCACCTACGACCAGACACCGTTTGGCTATGACCTGATCGTGGGACCACTGCTTGGCCTGGCTGTCGACGAGACGCCCTATCCGGTGAGCGGTGAGCTGAATACCGGTGACACTCGGCTTCACCTCAATGGCAGTGTGGTCAGGCCTTTCGAGCTGGAGTCGTTGGAAGGGGATGCACGGCTAGCTGGCCCCACGCCGGCAGAGCTGAACGAGTTGATCGACATTGGTCTTCCGGACCTGCCCCCCTATGAAGTGGCCGGCTATCTGCGCTACAGCGGCGATCTCCTCAACCTGGATGGCATGGAAGGGCGCGTCGGAGACAGCGATGTGGCGGGTGACGTGCGTTTCCATCTTGGTGAGCGCAACCAGGTATGGGCCACGCTCACTTCCGAGCGAGTCGATGTGGATGAGCTGTTGGGTATCGAACCGGAAGACGGGCCGGAAGCTGAGGTGACTTCGGAGCAGGAGTCCTGGATCGAGGATGTGGCGGGACATCGACGGGTGTTCCCCGACAGAGAGTGGAACCTGGAGGCGCTGCGTGCTACCGATGTCGTGCTCGACTACCGGGCCGGCGCGATTCACTCCCGGTATGCACCGCTCAATGACCTGAGCCTCGATCTCGAGCTGGAGCAGGGTGTGATGACCGTCTCGCCGCTGCGGGTGGGGCTCGGTGGCGGCCAGGTCTATGCGGCCTGGGTCCTGGACGCGCATCAGGGGACCATCGTGGGTGAGATGCAGTTGGAGATAACCCAGGTAAACCTCGCCGCGCTGCTGGACGATGCGGGGCTTCCCGATGTGGCCGAAGATACCCTCGGTATCATTGGCGGTCATGGTAAATTCGATTTTCGCGGCCGCTCGATGGCCGAGCTCATGGCCGGGCTGGATGGTGATCTGGAGCTGGCAATGTCCCAGGGTTGGTTGGATATCATTGCTGCGGAGCTAATGCCCTTGAATGTTGCCAATGCCCTGGTGGAGGCGCTGGCTGGGGAGGGTGAGCTGGTGCGTCTGGAGTGCAGCTATGTTCACTTCCAGGCCGATGATGGTCTGGTTACCCTGGAGAACTTCTTCATGGCCACTGAAATCGCTCACTTCGTCGGCGCCGGCGCGATGAGCCTTGCGACCGAGGAGGTGGACATGGCATTCGAAGGGCACAACAGGGACGTCACGCTGTTCACGGCCAATACGCCGGTCAAGCTGGTGGGACCGCTGAGCAACCTGGAGGTGGAGGTAGTGACCCCTGAACTGCTCACGCGAGGCGTGCTATCTGCACTTGGCGCCCTGGTTGCGCCGCCGCTGGCGGTCCTGCCATGGATCGATCCAGGCGGCGGCGAGGATGTGGGAATGGGCTGTGCGGAGGCGCTGTCGCGATATCACGACTAGCCCATCACGGGCGGGGCGCCTTTCACGCAGTTATTACTGAAGGCGTACCAGCATCTTGCCCTTGTTGGCCCCTTCGAAGAGCTTCAAAAAGGCGTCTGGCGTGCGCTCCAGGCCCTCCTCGACCGTCTGTTCATAGTCGATCTCGCCCTTGGTGACCAGCGGGCCCACTTCCTCAAGGAAATGCGGATACTCGGTCCAGTGGTCGAAGATGATGAAGCCCTGCATGCGGATCCGGCGGATCAGGATCATGGCGAGGTTGCCGGGGGCGGTGCTGGGCTTCTCGGCGTTGTAGTCGGCAATCAGGCCGCACACCGCTATGCGCGCGCCAACGCGCAGGTTGTTCAGCGCCGCTTCCAGGCAGATGCCGCCCACATTTTCGTAGTAGACGTCAAAGCCGGCGGGGCAGGCCTCCTTGAGGTCGGCACTCAGCTGCTGAGCATCCTTGTCGCGGTAGCTGACGGCGGTGATACCGATCGACTCCAGCCAGGCGAGCTTTTCCGGAGCACCGGCGATGCCCACCACGGTGCCTCCCCTGGCCTTGGCCAGTTGGACCGCCAGCGAGCCCACGGCACCGCTGGCGGCACTGACCAGGACATTGTCGCCTTCACGGATCTTGGCGATTAGATTGAGGCCGGACCAGGCGGTCATGCCCGGCATGCCGAGAACCCCAAGATAGGCTTCTTCGGGTACCTCTATTTCCGGCAGCGGTTCGATGATGTCGGCCTTCAGCTGCGCGATATCCCGCCAGCCGGCCATGTGGCGAACCTTGTCGCCCTGCTTGAAGCGGGCGTCCCGCGACTCGATGACCTCACCCACAGCCGCACCCTCTAGCGGCTCATTGAGTTCGAATGGATCGATATAGGTCTTCACCCCGCTCATCCGGCCGCGCATATAGGGGTCAACCGACAGCCAGGTGTTGCGAATTCTCACTTCGCCATCCTGCAACGGAGGCAGTTCGGTGCTGTGCAGCTCGAATAGCTCGCGTTGCGGCGTGCCTTGTGGATAGTCCGTGATGGTGAAATAGCGTGACTGCATGGGCGTACTCCTTCGCATGTTCGGCTACGGCGCTGCAATCGCTTTGCAGTGCAGGCAGTCTAGATAGCCGGCCGGGATCTGGCGAACCCGGCGCCCGCCATGCTGCGTCACTATTTCAGACTGACCTCGGCAAGCGCGTGGGTCAGACGTTCCAGTAACGCGCCGCTATGGCGCCAGAAATGCCAGTAGAGTGGTACAGACAGCGACTCACCTGGTGCAATGCTGGCCAGCTTGCCTTCAGCCATCAGGGCGTCTGCCTGCATCATTCGCGGGATCATGCCGTAGCCCATGCCGGCAAGCGCCAGGCGCACGAAACCTTCCGAAGAGGGGCACAGGTGATAGGGAAAGCTGCCGTGATAGCCGTATTGGGCCAGGAAGCGATGTTGAAGCTGGTCATGGGGGCCGAAGACGATGGCGGGAGCCTGGGCGAAGGCGTCGGCGGACGGGCCGTGGGGGAAGTGGCAGGCGATATAGTCCGACGTGGCCAGGGGATGGTAGGCCATCTCGCCAAGGGGGATGCAGCGGGCCCCCGCAATGGGCTGGGGGCTGGCGCACAGGCAGGCGGCGACGTCGCCGTCACGCAGTCGCTTGAGCCCCACGTCCTGATCCTCGACCACCAGGTCGAGCAACAGGCCTTCCGTTCGGCATAGCTCGCCCACGGCGTCGGCCCACCAGGTCACCAGGCTGTCGGCGTTGATTGCGATACGCAGCCTGGGAGCGGACTCCTCCAGCGTCGGCAGGGTGGTGCGCAGGTCTCGCTCGAGCAGCTGCACCTGCTGGTAGTGATTGAGTAGCCGCTGGCCGGCGGGGGTGGGGTGAAGTTCGGGGTGGCGGATCAGTACCGGCTGACCCAGGCGGACCTCAAGCGACTTGATGCGCTGGGAAACCGCTGATTGCGAAAGGCCCATGGCGTCACCGGCTCGTTCGAACCCGCCGCACTCGATGACCGTGGCCAGGGCCTGAAGCAGTTTGTAGTCCAGCATGGGGTTCTCGCTATTCTTGGCACTCGCCATTAGAAAAACTGATGCATAATTAGCAGTATGATTTTTCAGTATATCGTTTTGTCTTTATGCTTGCCGCATTCGAGCTGGATATTCCGAGCAGAAATTGAGGAGGGCAGGCGATGCTGGAGAGTTATCTCACCGGGCTGATTGTTTGTGGCGGGATCATCATCGCCATCGGCGCCCAGAATGCCTATGTACTGGGCCTGGCGGTCAGGCGAGAGCATCACTGGTGGTCGGCCGGGCTCTGCATGGGGACCGATGTGGTATTGCTGACGGCAGGCATGTTCGGTGTCAGCGCCATCCTGTTGACCATGCCGAATGCCATGGAGGCGATGCGTTGGTTGGGCGTGGCGTTTCTCTCATGGCTCGCCGCCCAGGCGTTCTATCGCGCCACTACCGGGCGACAGGCGCTGACGGCTTCCAGGGCTGGCGGGCGCAGTCTGAAGCATGTGCTGTTCGCCACCCTGGCGGTGACGATTCTCAATCCGCAGGTCTACCTGGATACCCTGCTGTTGATACCTGCCATCGGCGCCCAGCAGGAGAGTGCGACGACCTTCGTGGCCGGCGCCAGCACTGCATCAATCCTGTGGTTCAGCCTGCTGGCCTGGGGCGGTGCGCTGCTGTCGCCATGGCTCTCTCGCCCCCTGGCCTGGCGCCTCATCGATGTGGTGATCGGGCTGATGATGGCTGCGGTAGCGCTCCATCTGGCCCGCAACGGGGTATAGCAGACTCAGTCGAGAGCCGCTTCGTGCCATGCCTGGTGGCCGCAGCTCAGGCAGTGATAGAACGCTTCGAAACCAGTATTGGCATCCGCCGACTCACGCATCGTGCCCTTTTGGTAGGTAAAGGAACGCAGCGCACAGACTGGGCAGCGGATCTCTCCATGGAGAGGCGTGATGGCAGGCCCCTTTCCCGGGCGGGGTGGGGCAGGCGGCTGTGCTGCAACTTCAGGCGCCAACGCGTCGACATCGGCGCTCAACTTGGCCGCAAGCTGGCGTGCCGCTTCGGCCTGTTCGCCTCCCGCCAGGTTTGCCAGCTTCCTGATTCCTTCCTTGATGGCATCCAACCGGGATGTGGTGTCGGCCATGGGCGCTCTCCTGCTGGTGGGTGAGACGTGTCACTGCTGCGTTATATCAGCATAGCCCCATCACTCGCGAGTCGGCGGCAGGGCTATTTGCCACCCGTGGCCTATTCCCAACAACGTGCATGAAGGGGTGGATTCTTATATTGGAGCCGGACCTAAACCAGGGTGAAGGTCACCAGTTGTTGCATTATGTAAAGCCCGACGATTGAATCGAAGTATGATGAGCCTTTGCTAGACTGAATGATCGTGGCGACAAACTTCACAAAGAGGCGTGAAGCATGGAGAGGACGTACAGTGTCACGAGTCGCCAGGAAGGCGACGGGACGCCTGGGTCGAGAAGCGCGGCGGCGGCATACTGGCGAGACCTGATGACGTCCGGCGGGCGCACCTGCGAGGATTGCCCGCACTATCTTCGCATTACTCTTCTTAACCTGGCTGGAGCGGCCAGCATCATCGTCTGGGGAGTTTTCCTGTCGCTGACGCTGCTCGGTGTGCTGGAAGCCTCGCTTTGGCGCATGGTGTTTCATGTCGCTGGCCTGTTGGTCTCTGTCAGCGTCATCGTCGGTTTGCGCCGGGGAGGCTCGATTGCGGCAGTCACTCATGTGGCCCACGCCTTTCTCTTCATCAGCCTGCTGGGGTTGCCCATCCTCCGGGCCGATAACCCCTTGGCCATGTCGCTGCCGTTGATCTACCCGGCCATGGCATTCCTGCTGCTCGGTGACATACGCAAGGGAGTTGCCGGCACGCTATTGATGACCGCCGGTCTCAATATTGCCCTGGCGCTGGGAGCAGGACCCGAGCTACGCGATAGCACCATGCTGCTCGATGGGGCCTTGACCCTCACGGCCGGGATGTCGTTCCAGGCCGTGGTCTTGGCGCTGTACGTACATCATCGTCAGCAGGTCTTGGCACGTCTGCGTGCGGTCGGTGAACAACTCTCGATTCAAGCCAACCGCGATTCGCTGACGGGGCTTCACAATCGCCGCGCTTTTATCGAAGACCTGGAGCGTGAGCTGCGGCGCCGCGATTGTGATGATCGTCAACTGGCCTTCCTGATTTTGGATATCGATGGCTTCAAGGCCTACAACGACCGGTACGGGCATCCGCAGGGCGATGCTCTGCTCAAGCGGCTGGCCAGTGTGATGCGGGAGGTGTTCAGTCGCCAGGAGGATATCCTGCTGCGTCTGGGCGGCGAGGAGTTCGGCATCATCTTTCGCAGCGAGGACGAAGCCCAGGCCGAGGAGATGACCACCCACCTGCTATCAGTCATCGAGGAGCTCGGGGAACCGGCGCCCGACGGACCCTGTGATAGCGTTACCGTTTCCGCCGGGCTCTATCTGGTAGAACCCGGCAGTGGTGTTGACGCGGACCATGTCTACCGGCGGGCAGACGAGGCACTTTACCGTGCCAAGGCCGCCGGTAAGGCATGCTGGCACCGTGCCTCTCGCTGAGGGGCTGACCAGCGTCAATCGCCGGGGCCATGAGACGTAAAGCGCTACATGGTGGCGATCCATGGCTGCAGGTTGGCGCTGTGAACGCACAGTGCAGTATGCGGTCGCATCGGGAATGCCGGTGGCATGACGGCATTTCTTGATGCTTTCTGCTATTCTGTGCGCCTTCGATTACGACCCTCACGGCCCTTGCTTCGCGGCTCTCGCCTTCGCTTGTTCCTCAGGCTCCCACTCATTTTTCAGGATGACTGCAGTGTCCGATTCCGTTCCCGACTCCGACTCTCCTGGCGAGGCCGCCTTCGCGTCGCTTTCGCTGCCGCCGGAGCTGCTTGGCAACCTGGGGTCCCTTGGCTATCACACCATGACGCCGATCCAGGCTGCCAGCCTGCCAGCGATGCTGGCGGGGCGAGATGTCGTCGCCCAGGCGAAGACCGGTTCGGGCAAGACGGCGGCCTTCGGCCTGGGATTGCTCACGCGGCTTACGGTATCGAGCTTCAGCGTCCAGGCGCTGGTGCTGTGTCCCACCCGGGAGCTGGCCGACCAGGTGGCCGGTGAGATCCGCCGTCTCGCGCGGGCGCTGCCCAATATCAAGGTGCTGACTCTGTGCGGCGGGGCGCCCCTGGGACCGCAGCTCAATTCGCTCGCCCACGGGGCCCATGTCGTGGTCGGCACGCCGGGGCGGGTCGAGGAGCACCTGCGCAAGGGCTCGTTGAACCTGGCAACACTGGACACCCTGGTGCTCGACGAAGCCGATCGCATGCTCGACATGGGGTTCCAGGCCGCGCTGGAGGCGATCATCGGCGAGACGCCAACGAGTCGGCAGACACTGATGTTCAGCGCCACCGGACTGCAGGGCGAGGGCGCGGAGGGGGTTCGTGCCATTGCCGAGGGGTTCCTGCGTGACCCGGTGAACGTGGCGGTGAGCGAGACCCATGACGAGACCAGTATTCGCGAGCATTTCTACCGGCTGGGTGACGAGTCGGAGCGCTTCGAGGCGCTGCGCCTGCTGTTGCAGCATCATCGTCCGCAATCCAGCGTGGTGTTCTGCAATACCAAGCGTGAGACCGACGAGGTGGCCGAGGCCCTGGACCAGGCCGGTTTCAGCGCCTTGGCGCTACATGGCGACCTCGAACAGCGCGACCGCGATCGTCTGCTGATATTATTTGCCAACAAGAGCGCGTCGATACTGGTGGCCACCGACGTGGCAGCCCGGGGGCTGGATATCGACGCCCTGGATGCGGTATTCAATTACCGTATCGCCCGCGAACTCGAGGTGCATGTGCACCGGGTGGGCCGTACCGGCCGGGCCGGCAGCTCCGGTGTGGCCTGCACCCTGGTCAGCGAGCAGGAGGCTTATCGCCTGGAGCGACTCGGCGCGTTTCTCGAGCAACAGCTGGTGATGGAGGCGCTGCCCTCCCGCCGAGCCCTGTCAGGTGAGCCCATGGCACCGCCCATGGCCACGCTGCAGCTCGACGGGGGCAAGAAGCAGAAGGTGCGTCCGGGGGATATCCTGGGTGCCCTGACCGGGGATGGCGGTATCCGGGGTGACCAGGTTGGCAAGATCAAGGTGCTGGAGCGCAGCGCCTATGTGGCCGTGCAGCGCGAGGTCGCCAAGGCGGCGCTTGCGCAGTTGAGCGCGGGAAAACTCAAGGGGCGTTCGTTTCGCGCCCGGCGCGTCAGCCGCTGACATGCAGCAGGGCGATACGCTCGTAAGGCGATAGGCCAAAGTGGTGATATGAAAATACCCAAGCGATTACAACCGCTGGTTGAAGACGGCATGGTCGACGAAGTCGTCGCCCAGCTGATGAGCGGCAAGGAAGCTCAGGTCTATGTGGTGCGTGCCGGCGGTGAACTTCGCTGCGCCAAGGTCTTCAAGGAGGCCAAGCAGCGCAGTTTCAAGCAGGCCGTGCAGTATCAGGAAGGCCGCAAGGTGCGCAACAGCCGCCAGGGCCGGGCGATGGCCAAGAAGACCCGCTATGGGCAGAAGGAGCAGGAGCAGGCCTGGCTGAATGCCGAGGTGGATGCGCTCTATCGGCTTGCGGCGGCGGAGGTGAGGGTGCCCAAGCCGTTCGGCTTCGTCGACGGCGTGCTGCTGATGGAGATGATCACCGACGCCGAGGGCTTTGCCGCTCCGCGCCTGGACGACGTCACCCTTACCGCCGAACAGGCCCGTACTTATTATGCCAAGGTCATCGGCGACGTGGTGCGTATGCTGTGCGCGGGCCTGATTCATGGGGACCTCTCCGAGTTCAATGTGCTGCTGGCGACCGACGGCCCGGTGATCATCGATCTGCCACAGGCGGTGGATGCCGCCGGCAACAACAGCGCCGAAATGATGCTGGAGCGGGACGTCAACAACATGCGCGCCTACTTCGGGCGCTACGCGCCGGAGCTGCTCAATACCGACTACGGCAAGGAGATCTGGGCGCTCTATGAGGCGGGTGAGCTGCATCCCGAGAGCCGGTTGACCGGCTGTTTTGCCTACGACACCACTGCAGTGGATGTCGATGATCTGCTGGCGGTGATCGAAGATGCCCGGGAAGAGCAGGATGAGCATCTGGCAATGCTGGCCCGCAACGAGCAGGGTGACGAGGAGGACTGAGTCGCCACCCACGCCCTCCCCAAGCGGCTGACACCCGGGGAGGGCTGCTGAAGTATCCTGGTCCAGGCAATACGCTTCGCGCAGGTCTTCAGTTAATGCTCAGAACTAGCTCCACGCTCAGGTCTTGGCCCATGCTCAGGTCTTGGCCCATGCTCAGGTCTTGGCCCAAGCTCAGGACTTGGTATTGTGCTTCGGCTTGTTCTTCCGCTTGGCCGACGCTATTTTTTCCAGCTCCTGCTCATCCATTGATTCATACATCTGCTTCGCGGCGCCATCGAGTTCGCTGACTCTCTTTTCCCCGCGCTTGGCGGAAAGCGCGGCGCCGGCCGCCATTTGCTGGGCCTGGGACTTGGCTGGCATCTTTCTCTCCTTATGAAACAATTCCTGCTACCATTACCCTAGAAGTTTAATGGTAGAGTTGCCATGACAGCATGTAACCCAATGCTTCGTAATGATGAAAAAAGGGAGCGTGGCGCCTGCAAAAATAGTGCTTTTGTTTTTTTTACACTGTTTTCATTTCACATTCGAAAGGCTGGGTTTGTTAATTAAAGTATTCGTTAAATCCGATGGTAGCAGGCAGTGTTTGACGCTCTTGTTCAGAGCGTGATATTGAGGAGCGGTATCGTAACAAAACACGTAAATCCTACGTGAAACAACCATAAGAGTGATCCGATTTAAGAGGGTGAGCCACTTTGTTGTGCAACCCTAATATAAAAGGATCGAATGCTTTTGCTGATCATGCACAGGAGAACGGATTTCTCATGCAGCAGTCCAGCCCTCGATTTCAGCCTCATGTCCCGATGGTGTCCGCCCCTGCCTGCCACGATGAGCTTACCGGCCTGACGACTCGCAAGGTCGGGGCACAGCAGCTGGAGATGCAGATTGCCGCCGCCCCCGAGGGGGATAGGGTGGCCGTTCTGCATATCGATGTGGACCAGTTGAAGGAGGTCAACCACTCGCTGGGCTTGGAATTGGGCGATATCTATCTGCAGCGGATAGCCCGGCGCATCCGGCACTGCCTGGTCGATGGCGAAATAGTCAGCCGCCTCGGAAGTGACGAGATCCTTGTGGTGGTACCCGGCATTCGGCAGCCAGAAGAGGTCTCGGCCATCGTCGAGCGTCTGCTTGACCGGGCCGGGCAACCCATCGAACTGGCTGGGCAGACGGTGCTTGCCAGCTGTTGCATCGGAGCCAGCCTCTTTCCTGATCACGGCCGTACGGTCAATGAGCTGATGCGTCATGCCAACCTGGCCCGATGCCAGGCCCAGCGTCTCGGTCGGCGTCGGTACCAGCTCTTTACGCCGGAGCTGCTGGATGATGATTTCGACTATTGTGCCTTGCGATCGGCGTTTCAAGGGGCGCTTGATCGAGGTGAGCTGGAGTTGCTTTACCGCCCGATGCTCTGTGCGCGAAGCGGCCAGGTCGTGGCGGTCTCGGCGCTGCCCCGCTGGCGCTCGGCCCGCTTCGGGGGCCTGGAGCCGGAGCGCTGGATGGCTGCGGCCGCGGATAATGGCCAGCTAGCCGATATCTGCCTGTGGGTTCTGGAGAACGCCTGCCAACATGCGAGTTCCTGGTTCGAGGTAGGAGTCGGACTGAGGGTCGTGGTGCATGTCTCGATCGCAGGCCTGCTCGATGGTGGCTTTCTCGAGCGGGTCGATTTGGCACTTGGCAGGAGCGGACTGCCCCCCGAACTGCTGGAGATCGAGGTGACGGAGGGTGGTCTGATGCAAGACATCCATGGTGCTGTGACGCTATTCGAACAGCTCAAGGCAAAGGGGGTGCGCCTGTCCGTGGATGGTTTCGGCAGCGGATACACGGTTCTTGGCCACCTGAGCCGTTTGCCCGTCGGGACACTGAAACTCAGCGAGCTGTTCATTCACGAATGCCTCGACAATCCCCGCCACCAGGCGATCATTCGTGCTGTCATCGGCATGGCGCATGCATTGGACATCGAGGTCGTGGCCAATGGCATCAGCACCCGACAGCAGGCGGATTTCCTGCGCCAGCAGGGCTGTGACCTGCTGCAGGGTAGCCTATGGGCGCGCATGGAGTATCTCCACACGCGCTGAGCCGGTGAATATTTGAATAACGAGCGGTCGCGCATTGTTCCGTTGCCGACGGGAACGACGGCTGCTGCCGTGCCGCAGTCCTTGATGGTTGCGAAAAGGCGTGTTTCGGCTGAGTATACAAGGCTTTGTTTCCGCAGGAGCCGACGATGCCCATCGTGACTATTCAGCAGTTTCCCCGTGACCTGGAGCAGAAGCGTGAGCTGGCGCGCCGTATCACCGAGGCCTTTACCGAGGTCTATGACGTGAAACCGGAAAGCGTTCAGCTTTTCTTCAGCGAGGTGGACGGCGAGAGCTGGGCGAAGGGTGGCGTGATGGGATGCGACAACACTCCCGGCTGAGCCCTATACACCATGACCGGATACAGGCAGTTCGTACCATGATCAGGCAAGAACAGAGAGAGTGGATCCAGGGACACCTGGAAGAGATAGTCACGGCAGTCCTCACTGCCTTCTTCACGGCACTGATGTTTCGTGTCGGATTGGGAATGCTGTTTTCTATCGTCACCGGGCTGGCCCTGGCTTATGGCATTCGCCTCATTGCCATGCGCCGGGTGGTGGCGTCGATTCGGCGGCGCATCCCCTGGCTGAGGGGGCCGACGAGCCCGGCCTGAGCAGGGGGGGCGTCGCCTGGGGGAGGGCGGCAGGCAAGCGTTGGTGGCGGTGGCCGTCATAATTGTCGACACTGGGTTGCAGACAGCCCAAGGAGACAGACATGAAGCTGCAGCACGCCACCTGGCAGGAAGTGGAAGACTACCTGCAACGCGCCAGCGGGATCATCATTCCCATCGGTTCCACCGAACAGCATGGCCCCAATGGCCTGCTTGGCACCGATGCGATCTGCCCCGAGAGCGTTGCCTGGGAGCTGGGAGCGCGCCACGATGTGCTGGTGGGGCCGACCCAGAGCATCGGCATGGCGCAGCACCACCTGGCTTTTCCCGGTAGCATCAGCCTGCGCCCCAGCACCTTGATCGCGGTGCTGCGCGATACCGTGACTTCCCTGGTACGTCATGGCTTCACCCATGTTTTCTTTCTTAATGGACATGGCGGCAATATCGCCACCGTCAACGCGGCCTTCGCCGAGATCTACTCCGGGCGAAGTCTGCGTAGCGATGGCCAGTCGTCAGGTGCGCTCCATCTCGCCTTGAACAACTGGTTCGCCGGCCCGCGGGTGCGTGAGCTGGCCCAGTCGCTCTACGGTGATGCGGAAGGGGGCCATGCCACGGCATCAGAGGTGTCGCTCTCCTGGTTCGCTCGCCCCGAGGCGGTCAAGGATGTCGCCATGTCACCCCGTATCGCGCCCTCGGGCAGTGCCCAGTGCGATGCCGAAGAGTTTCGTCGTCGCTTCCCCGATGGTCGTATGGGCTCGGACCCGTCACTGTCGCGTATCGAGCATGGTGAGCGCTTCCAGGCCGCGGCGGTCGAGGATACCTGGGACGCGTACCGGGCCTTCCTTGGCGAGGGCCTGCAATAGTCAGGCCTTTACCTGCTTTCATCACCCTTCTGTCCAGTTCTCCCTTTGTGAGAAGCCGAGCCGGTGACCTTGCAAAGGCTGCTGGGGATTGCCATGGTCAGGGTGACATTCATGATCGATGGATCTGTCATGAAGCGATGGAAACAGGGGGCGTCATCCAATGACCGTTCCGATTGGGACAGGAGTGAGCGCCAGCCGCGCTCGCCTCTAGATCTGGATTCGGGACCTGACGGCGGCCAGATGCAGCGGCCTCAGCGTCCGCAGTGGCTGCTGTTTCTCTGGTTTGCGATCGGTATCTTGCTGGTCTTTCATTTCCTCGATGCGGCCGAGCAGCATCAGGCTCAGGTCGAGCTGACCTATTCCGAGTTCATCGAAGCTATCGAGCAGGGGCATGTGGATGAGGTGACGCTGCGTGGCCAGTCGATCGAGGGGCGCTTCACCGAGGCGGGCCAGGAAGCTCAGGAGGCCGAAGGCGTGGAGTCCTTCGAGACCACTCGCCCGGACGTAGAGGGGGAGCGGCTTCTCGAGCGCCTGGAGGCCAATCAGGTACACATTTCCGCCAGGCCGGTGGACCCTCCCTGGTGGCAGCGCGTCCTGATAGGGGCGCTTCCGTGGATTCTGATCCTGGGCCTGCTGTTCTGGTTCTGGAGCCGGATGCAGCAGCGCACCATGTCGGGCGGTGGCTTCTTCAGCATGGGCAAGTCGGGGGCTCGCCAGATCCGCAGTGAGGAGAGCCGGGTAAGGCTCGCCGATGTGGCGGGCTCGGAGAATGCCAAGCAGGAAGTCATGGAAGTGGTCGATTTCCTCAAGGAGCCGACACGCTTTCTCGACCTGGGGGCGAAGATCCCGCGCGGTATCCTGATGATGGGGCCGCCGGGTACCGGCAAGACGCTGATGGCCCGCGCCGTTGCCGGCGAAGCCGAGGTGCCCTTCTTCAGCATCAGTGGCTCGGAGTTTATCGAGATGTTCGTCGGCGTAGGGGCTTCTCGCGTGCGTGACCTGTTCAAGCAGGCCAAGGAGCAGGCACCGGCGGTAATTTTCATTGACGAGCTCGACTCGATTGGCCGCTCACGTGGCGCCGGCATGGGCGGAGGACATGATGAACGCGAGCAGACGCTGAACCAGATTCTCGCGGAAATGGATGGTTTCGAGGTGGAGGAGTCAGTGGTGGTGCTGGCGGCCACCAACCGGCCGGACGTGCTGGACTCGGCGCTGCTGAGGCCGGGGCGCTTCGATCGCAAGATCACCCTGGAGAACCCTCATCGTGACGCGCGGCAGCGCATCCTCGAGGTGCATACCCGGAAGATGCCGCTGGCGGCGGATGTCGATCTCGAGCGGCTGGCCGAGATCACCATCGGTTTCTCCGGTGCCGACCTGGCCAACCTGACCAATGAAGCCGCCCTGCTGGCGGGCCGGCGTGAGCAGCAGGAGGTGGATTGGAGCTGCTTCGCCGACGCGCGTGATCGCCTGTTGTTGGGTGAGACCAAGGACACCGGGCTATCCAGAGAGGAGCGGCGCATCGTCGCCTACCATGAGGCGGGCCATGCGCTGCTGGCGTATCTGCTGCCCAAGGCCGATCCACTGGAAAAGGTCACTGTGCTGCCCCGCGGTCGGGCGCTGGGGGTAACCGCCCAGGTACCGGATGAGGAGCGCTACAACCAGGGTGAGGCCTACCTGCGTGATCGCATTACCGTCATGTTCGGTGGCCGCCTGGCCGAATCCATCGTTTTCGATGAGGTAAGCAGTGGTGCGGAGAACGATCTGGAGCAGGCGACCCGGCTTGCACGAAGGATGGTGGGACGCTGGGGCATGAGCGAGCGCATCGGGCCTGTGATGTTTTCCGAGAGCCAGGAGCATGTCTTTCTCGGCAAGGAGATGGCCCAGTCCCGTGAACACAGCGAGGCCATGGCCGGGCTGGTCGACGAGGAGGTCCAGCGTTTGCTGATGGAGTTGGAAGCCCACGGGCGCCGGCATCTCGAGCGGAACCGCGAGGCGCTGGTTGCGTTGGCGGAGGCACTCGAGAAGCGCGAAACGCTGGACGCCGACGAAATCCGTGAGGTGCTTGACGGCCTGGTGCCTGGCGGGCAGGGAGGCTAGCGAATGCTGCGTATCCTCGTTTCGCTGGCGGCGATCTATGCCATCGTGGTGGCTCTGGCCTGGTTCTTCCAGGATCGCCTGCTCTACCTGCCGCACATGGGGCGGGAGCACGTCGGAACGCCGGCGGACCGTGGCATGGCGTGGGAGCCGGTCGATCTCGAGACAGAAGATGGGCTGACGCTGGATGCTTGGTGGATACCGGCCGATGAAGCGCGCGGCAGCCTGCTGTTCTTTCACGGCAATGCCGGCAATATCTCCCATCGCCTGGATTCGATTCGCCAGTTCAACCGGCTCGGCCTGTCGGTGCTGATCGTCGACTATCGGGGCTATGGCCGCAGCGAAGGCAGTCCGTCTGAAGCCGGCACGGCCAGGGATGCCCGGGCCAGCTGGCGTTGGCTGGTCGAGGAGGCCGAGGTTCCGGCCGAGGAGATCGTACTGTTCGGGCGCTCGCTGGGGGCTGCCGTGGCGGCGGAACTGGCCGCCGGGCTGGCGCCCGACGTGAGCCCGGCTGCGGTGGTCCTGGAGTCACCCTTCCGCTCGGTACCGTCGCTGGGCCAGAGCCTGTACCCGTTCCTGCCGGTACGCTGGCTGGCAAACCTGGAATACGATACCGAGACCTATGTGACCCGGTTCACGGCTCCGCTGCTGGTGATCCACAGCCGTGAGGATGAGATCATCCCCTTCTCCCAGGGCGAGGCGGTCTTCGAGGCGGCCAATGATCCCAAGGAGCTGCTGGTGATTCGAGGAGGCCACAACACCGGGTTCCTCGACAGCGAACCCGAGTACTCCGAGGGCATCGACGCCTTCCTGGAGGAGCTGGCCGGCCTGCAACGGCATTGACGGAACTGCCTGCCAGGCCGACGTCAGCTCTGGTTCGTATCAACTGTTCGTATCAGCTGTTCGTTTGAACGTCGGCGTTATGGAACACGTTCTGAACGTCGTCCAGGTCATTGAGCGTATCGAGCAGCTTCTCGAACATGGCGACGTCGTCGCCTTCGACCGGCGTGGTGGTCTGGGGCACGAACTGGATCTCGTCGATCTCGAAGTCGAGCTCACCAAAGGCGTCGAGCAGGGCCTGCTTGGCCTTGGCATATTCGGTATGCGGTGCAAAGACGGTGATGTGGCCATCCTCGCTTTCGATGTCGGTGACGTCCACGTCGGCTTCCATCAGCGCCTCGAGGGTGGCTTCCTCGTCGTCGCCGCTGAAGGCGAGAATCGCGCAGTGGTCGAACATGTGGCTGACGGTGCCGGGGGTGCCGAGCTTGCTCTTGGCCTTGTTGAAACAGGCTCGGACGTCACCGAAGGTGCGGTTCGGGTTGTCGGTCAGGCACTCGACGATGACCATGCAGTTGCCCGGCCCGAAACCCTCATAGCGTGCCGGCGAGAAGTCCTCGCCGCCCACGCCGCTGGCCTTGTCCAGCGCCTTGTCGATCACGTGCGACGGCACCTGGTCCTTCTTGGCGCGTTCGAGAAGCCCGCGCAGGCTCAGGTTGGCGGAAGGGTCGACGCCCCCGGCCTTGGCGACCACGTAGATCTCACGCCCGTATTTACTGTACACCTTGGTCTTGGCGGCGGCCGTCTTGGCCATGGATTCCTTGCGGTTCTGAAAGGCCCTGCCCATAACGTTGTCCTGTTGCGTCTGACATGAAGCGGAATTCTACGAAACCGTTCCGGCAGGGAACAGTGTTATTTCTTGGGGAAGCGGGGTGGCATGACGCGAGTCATGGCTACACTGTCGGGGTGAGTTGCATCCTACTCTGCCTGGAGCCCACCTCTCATGGACCATCATCAGTACCGTCATGCCCTGGCGGCCCACCTGCAGGCTGCCGAACTGGCCTTCCCCGAAGCCGAGTACGATGCGCGACAGGGGCGGGTCCGCGCCGCGATGGCGGACAGCGAACTGGATGCCCTGCTGGTCACCGATCCTGCCGACATCTACTACCTCACCGGATACAACACCTTCGAGGTATCGGTGCATACCTGCCTGGTATTTTCGGGGGATCGCCTGGTGTTGCAGGTGCCCTCCATCGAGACCGGCCCGGCGGTGGTCACGGCCCGGGTCGACGAGCTGCTGGGCTATCGCTGGGAGGGTATCGAGGAGGTGCTCGAGCCCTTGGCAGAGACGCTATCGGGCTTTGCGGCCATCGGCCTGGATCCCTTCAGCCCCACCCTGCGCCACGGCATCATCGGTCCCTTGCAGCAGCGCCTGGGGGCCGAGCGATTTCAGGCCGGGGGTGGTGAGCTGCTGGATCGCATCCGCATCGTCAAGAGTGAGGCGGAGCTGGCCTGTCTGCGCGATAGTGCGCGGATCACCTCGCGGGGGCTGGCTGCCGCCATCGAGGTCATTGCACCGGGCATGACCGACAACGATGTTGCGGCGGAAGGCGCCCGTGCGCTGCTGGCGGCGGGTAGTGAATTCATGAGCATGCAGCCCATCGTCACCACCGGGCGGCGTATCAGCGTGATCCACATGAACCACCAGCGTCACCGGATCGAGCCGGATGAGCCGGTATTTCTTGAGTTCGGTGCTTCTTTCCGTCGTTACACGGCGCCGATGATGCGAACTGCGGTGGCAGGGCGTGCCAGCGGGGAGATGCAGGCCATGCGCGATGTCTGCCGCGCACTGTTCGAGGCACTGAGCGCGGCCATGCGGCCGGGCAACACCTTCGACGATGCCGCGCGGGCCGCGGAGTCGGTGCTGGCACCCCAGGTTGACCGGGTGTTTTTCTCGGGTGTCTTCGGCTATGCCGTGGGAGCACAGTTCCCGCCCAGCTGGGTCGAAGGCAGCGGCTATATCGCCCGTGGCCAGCAGCGAAAGTTCGAGGCAGGCATGGTCTTCCACCTGCCGCTCTGTCTGCGGGTGCCGGGGGAGTGGGGCATCGGTATCAGCGATACCGTTCAGGTGACGCCCACTGGGGGCGTGCCGATCACCGATAACGATTGGCAGCTCAAGGAGCGTTCGGGGAGCTGAGGCAATTGCGTGCAAGGCGAAGGTCCATTCATCTTTCTGACCGGCAGGCCTGGCCATGGGCATGACGCTGGTCCTGGTCGTGGTGACGACGACGGTGAGCGTGCTGGCCTGGATGTGGCCGCGACTATTCGATGCGCTGATCTATTGGCCGCCGGGTGTGTCCCGCGGCCAATGGTGGCGACTGCTTGGCCATGGCTTCATCCACGCCGACAGTACGCACTTGCTCTTCAACATGATCACTCTCTATTTCTTCGGCACCGTGATGGAGCTGGTACTCACCCCGCACATCGGTTCGGCGGGCTTCATCCTGTTCTATCTCTCCGGACTATTGGTGGCAATCCTGCCGACCCATCTGCGCCATCGGCACGACACACGTTTTTACAGCCTGGGGGCGTCGGGGGCGGTATCGGCAATGCTGTTCGCCTATATCCTGCTGCGGCCCTGGTCGCTGCTGTTCGTCTTCTTCGTGCCGGTGCCGGCGATCGCTTTTGCCGTCCTCTATGTCCTCTATTCGTTTCGCGCCCAGCGGCGCGGTGGCGACAATATCAATCACAGCGCCCACCTCTGGGGTGGTGGCTGGGGCGTCGCCTTCATGCTCCTCCTGATGGGGCTCACGGAGATGGAGAGCGTGGCGTGAACCGCCTTGTCGGGCGTTAGTCGGTCTTGCCAATCTCCGGCACTGTTCGCCACTGTCCAATCGAGTGATCTGGCTATACTGGGCAGTAAGGCTAGGGAGAGTTCTTTCCTGTGCCCGGTTGCGGCGCCAGAAGGTGCTGCTCACGTTTCAGCCCCAGGAGGGTGTCATGACACTGACTGTTACCGCCGATTACAGGGACTTGATGAAGGCCACCAATGCTTACGACGAGCTGGTATCCGAGGGCTATCCGCGCGAGAAGCTCTATTTCGACAGGGAGACGCACCAGGTCAAGGTCATCGTGCCCGATACCACCCGGCCTGAAGCGGAGGAGATCCTGAGGCGGCATGAGCCTGTTGAGCTCTGGGCGCGCCCCTTTGAAGAGGGTTAGGAGCCTGCCGAACGGCCAAATCCGACAGGCTCCTGGTACCGCGCTTGGTCGGTCAGGCGGGATGATGTTTCGCTACGGATGACATGGCCCGATCGTCCAGCTCGTTGGCGCGCCGAAACGCTTCGCGGTCACTGACCCGCGCCCAGTAGTCGACGAAGGCGGGGCATGACTCCAGGCTGCCGAACTGCAGGCCCCAGCCGATATGTGAGCCGAGGTAGACATCGGCTGCCGAGAAGTGTGCGCCGGCGATGTATTCACTGACGCTGACCGCCTGTTCCAACGTTTCTAGCACCGCTTCGATGCTGCCGTACCCGACCCGAGCCTGCTGTTCGGTATTGGGCTCCATGCCGAGGTCCCGATCGGTCGTGGCAGCTTCCAGCGGCCCGGCCGCGAAGAATAGCCAACGATAATAGGCTCCACGTGCGGTAAGCGGTGGGGCGAGGTCGGCCTCGGGGAAGGCATCCGCTAGGTAGGCGCAGATAGCCGCGCATTCGGTCACGATAGTCGTGCCGTGGCGAATCGCCGGTACCTTGCCCATCGGGTTGATGGCCAGGTAGTCGGGCGACTTCATGGCGGGGCCGTAGTCGATGAGTTCAGTGCGATAGGGCGCGCCGACTTCTTCCAGTATCCAGCGAGCGATACGACCGCGGGACATGGGGTTGGTATAGAGTACGAGGGAATCATGCATGACGGAACTCTCCATGTATTGCCCATGAAGATAGCAGGTCCACGGAGCAGTGTTATCGGACTGTTAAACGGTACCGGAACGGGATGAAAGCCAACCGCTGATCAATCAAGGATCAATCGGGGTCCAGCAGGCGGGGGCCGGTTCCTTCATCGGCCAGTTCGTCCTGCGGATTACGCAGCGGGCAGTCGTTCATCGAAAGGCAACCACAGCCGATACAGTGATCGAGCTGGTCACGCAGCCGGGTCAGCCGGGCAATACGATCGTCGAGTGCATGTCGCCAGCGTGCGGAAAGGCGCTGCCAGTCGGCGGCGGTGGGGGCCCGGGATGCGGGAAGCGTCTCGAAGGCCTGGCGTATCTCGGCCAACGAGATACCGGTGCGCTGAGCGACCTTGATGATGGCCACCCGCCGAAGCACATCGCGGCTGAATCGCCGTTGGTTGCCGGCGTTGCGGCGACTGCTGATCAGGCCCTTGCCCTCATAGAAGTGGATGGCCGAGACCGCCAGACCGCTGCGCTCAGCCACCTCACCAACGCTGAGCTCCCGGTGCAGGTGTGACTGCATTGCTGTATCTCCGGTCATTGCCTGGCTGCTGTTGTAACGATTGTATTGACGATAGCTTTAACGACTAATTGTTCTTGCGATTGTATTTGAAATGGTTATGGCGACTGGTTCGGCCACTGGAATGATCATTGCTCAAGCGGCCGTATCCTTCATTGTTTTAACGTGCGGGGCTGAGGTTGGCAAGGAACACTCCAGACGTTGCAACAAGTGCTTGTGAAGCAAAGTATTCTTGGTATCAGGTTTCGTGATGGATTCCATGACGATTATTGATTTCCCATGTGGCGGGGCGGCCTCTACTTTGAATTTTCTTCAAACGGCTGTGTTGTTTCCAAATTCTTTATCTTGACCTCTACTTAGCTTGAGGTTTTAACCTGCAGGCTACACCCGGGTTGAGCTCAGCGCTCGGCCCGCTGATTTTCCGCTGATGGATAATGTCATGTTCCGTTTCTTTGAAACCCTGGTGAACCCTTACCCGGCGGGTAAGCCCGAGACGCCTCCGAGGGGGCTCCTGCCCTTCATCCTGCATTTTTCGCGGCCAGTGCTGCCGTTGCTGATCCTGATGTCGCTGCTCACGGCACTGGTGTCGGCCGCCGAGGTGCTCTTTTTCAGCTATCTCGGCGAGCTGGTGGATTGGCTGTCGGGTGCCGAGCGTGAGGGGTTCTTCGCCGAACACGGTTGGCGCCTGGGAGCCATGGCGGCAATAGTGGTGATCGGGTTGCCGCTGCTGGTATTGATGCAGTCCCTGCTGACCCATCAGGCGATCTTCGGCAACTATCCGATGATCGGTCGCTGGCTTGCGCATCGCCACATGCTCGGTCAAAGCATGGCGTTCTACCAGGATGAGTTTGCCGGGCGCGTCTCGCAAAAGGTGATGCAGACGGCGCTCGCCATCCGCGAGACGGTAATGAAGCTGTTGGGCCTGCTGGTCTATGTAGTCGTCTACTTCGGCGGCGCGATGCTGCTCATGGGCATTGCCGAGCCCTGGCTGATGCTGCCCCTGGTGGCCTGGCTGGCCGGATACATCGCGATCATGTGGATATTCGTGCCGAGGCTGCGCCGGGTCTCCATGGAGCAGGCCGATGCCCGCGCCCGCATGACCGGCCGTATCGTCGACAGCTACAGCAATATCCAGACCATCAAGCTGTTCGCTGATACCCGGCGGGAGCAGGCCTATGCCCGCGATGCCATGGAAGGCTTCATGGTCACGGTGCATCGCCAGATGCGCCTGGCAACGCTGCTGTCGGTGTGCCTGACGCTGCTCAACTCGCTGTTGCTGACGAGCGTCGTGGCCATGGCCATCGGTGCCTGGTACTTCCAGGCCATTTCACTGGGTGCCATCGCCGTGGCCATCGCCCTGGTGATGCGCATCCGCTTCATGTCCGACTGGATCCTGTGGGAGGTGGCGGGACTGTTCGAGAATATCGGTACGGTGCAGGACGGCATCAACACCATCGCCCGGGAGCCGGCGGTGAAGGACCTCCCCGGTGCCGCCACCCTTACCGTGCCGCGCGGGGAGATCCACTTCGATGCGCTGCAGTTCGGCTATGAGCGTCCCGATGGTGAAGGCATTCGGGTCTTTGATGGCATGAGCCTGACCATCGCTCCCGGTGAGCGAGTTGGCGTCATTGGCCGCTCCGGGGCGGGCAAGTCGACCCTGGCCAATCTGCTGCTTCGCTTCTACGACCTGGAGGGCGGACGCATCGTGATCGACGGTCAAAACATCGCCGAAGTCACCCAGGAGTCGCTGCGACGCCAGATCGGGATGGTCACCCAGGACACCTCGCTGCTGCACCGCTCGGTGCGAGACAACATTCGTTACGGAAGCCCCCATGCCACAGAGGCGGAGGTCGAGGAGGCGGTGCGTCGTGCCCATGCCGATAGCTTCATCAACGACCTGGTGGATCTCAAGGGGCGTCGCGGCCTGGACGCACATGTGGGAGAGCGCGGCGTCAAGCTTTCCGGTGGCCAACGCCAGCGTATCGCCATCGCCCGAGTGCTGCTCAAGAATGCGCCGATCCTGGTGCTCGATGAAGCCACGTCGGCGCTCGACTCAGAGGTCGAAGCGGCGATCCAGGAGCAGCTCTACACCCTGATGGAGGGCAAGACGGTGATCGCTATTGCACACCGGCTGTCGACCATCGCCATGCTCGATCGACTCGTGGTAATCGACGAGGGTCGAATCGTCGAGAGTGGGAGTCATCAGGAACTGCTGGCCCGCGATGGGCTCTACGCCGCGCTCTGGCGTCGCCAGTCCGGCGGTTTTCTGGGGCTGGACATTGACGCTGAGGCAGAGCAACACCACGGCAGGCCGCTGGGTGTGGAAACCTGAAGCAGCACAACGGAAGGAGGGGAAGCATGAAAGTCGTGGAAAGAGAGGTCATCAATCCGCGTGGTGTGCCGAATACGCTGCAGTACGGTTTCAGCCAGGCCGTCATGGTCAAGGGAAACTATCGCGTCCATCTCTCGGGACAGGTTGGCGTCGATGCCCATGAATGTCTGGTCGGCACCGATCTCGAAGGTCAGACCTTTGCCGCGCTGGACAACATTGCGGCGATTCTAGGCGCCTTGGGCGGCGAACTCTCGGACGTGGTGATGATGCGGATCTATATCGCCGAGCCCGCCCGCTATGACCAGGAGGGCGTGATGCGGGCGCTGCTTGCGCGCTTCCCCAAGTCGCCGCCGGCGACGTCCTGGATGATCGTGAGCGGCCTCTCAGAGCCGGAGTGGCTGATCGAGATCGAGGCTGAAGCGGTGCTTCCGGAATAGGTCATGAACAGGGACCCGTCATGTCACCGGTGAGGGAGCGTTTAAGGAGGCGGCCGAAGGAGCCGGTAGCGTCGGTCTGTCGTGCTTTGCCGTGGTTGACGGGATGCTATCTTCGTGAAACGTGAACTCGTTGATGGAGGCCATGAGCGACGTTGCCACTTGTGCCAGGTGTTCGGCCAGTCGATGGGCGTCTTCCAGTGAGTGTGCCGAGCGCTGGATCGAAGACTGCATCTCGCCGACGCTGGCGTCGAGGTCCTCAATGCCAAGGTGTTGCTGGGAGGTGGCATGGTCGATTTCGGCGAGGCGTGAGGCCACCTCCTGGAACGTTTTCATGACTTGTTGCATGGTCTGGTCGACATCCTGGGTCTGTTGTACGCCGCTGCGTACGCCCGTTTCAGTCTGTTGTACGCGCTCGCGGATCCTGCCGGCGGTTTCGCTGGTTCGTTGCGCCAGCGTGCGAACCTCGCTTGCCACCACGGCAAAACCACGGTCGTGCTCGCCGGCCCGCGCAGCCTCTACGGAGGCATTCAGCGTCAGCAGGTTGGTCTGAAAGGTAATATTGTCGATCTCGCCCAGCAGGCTGGCAATGTTCCTGGCGTTCTCCTCCAGCAGTTGCATTGCGTCGCGCAGTGAGGCGGCCTTTGCCCCACCGCTCTTGGCGGCGAGTTCGGCCTCGGTGGCCAGCTGTCTGGTCTGGGAGGTTTTCTCGGCACTCTCCCGGGTCGTTGCTGCCAGTTCTGTGGCTGCAGCGGAAACGCGCTCCACCTGGGCCGTATTGTGCCTTGCCTGGCTGCGCACGCTGTCGTGCGCCTTGAACAATCCGTCACCCAGCGCATTGACTTGCTTTGCCGCCTCACGCGCAGCGCCTAGGGTGCCGGTCAGCTTCTGCTGCATGTTGCTGATGGAAGCAATGGCGGGCCGCGTCAGCTGTGCGCTGGAAAGCGACATGTCCAGTCGTCCTTCGCTGGCGGTTTCGGCAAATTCGCAGACCGTGAGGCTATCGTCCACCATGTGACGCAGCTCACGGGCCAGAAAGCCAAGTACCACGACCTGTGCCACCACCGCGCCGGCGTGCATCAGCAGAGAGGCAATCAGGCTGGCTTTTTCCCCGTGGCTGCCAACGCTCTGGTATAGGTGGACATGCCCCCCATATTGCAGCCAGGTGAAGAGCGCATGATGTACGGCGATGACCAGGCCACCGAAAGCAATGACTCGCCAGTCGCTATAGAGGATGAGCACCGCCAGCATGATGAAGATGCTGAAGTGCGCCTCGATCATGCCGCCACTCTGTTCGATCAGTACTATCGACAGGCCCATGAACAGGGCTGCCTTGATAAAGCCATTGACGATATGACCGGGCAGCTTCCATTGCACCAGGGCGGCCAGCGGGAAGGCGGTCACTGCAAATATCACCGTAAGGCCCAGCGTGCCGGTGGCAAGCCCGACGCCCAGGCAGAGTAACAGGTGGGCGAAGGCGGGCAGCCACATCAACTGATCGGTGCGTTAATGATAGCGCTGGATGGTAAAGGCTGGCTGAGACATCGGGATCCCTCTGGCGGTGCGAGTCAGCATTAGCGATTCATTGTATATTGATTCTTTGATGTATAGGATCCGTACAATGATGCGTTAATTTTCCTATCGGCCGGGATGAGGCCAACTTTAGCACTGGCCGGCATGCAGCGCATCGCCGAGGTCGATGGTTCGGGCGTCTCACAGCTGCCAGATATCGGGATGCCCCGCCTTGAGCACGCCCTGCTCGTCCCAGTCGTCCCAGCCGGCGAAGGAGATCGGCGCCTCATTGCCGAGTCCTTCCAGCCGTTGCGCCCAGGCCGCCTTCTCGGCCTCCAGGCGCTGGCGGAATGTCTCCTCCGCTTCGTAGCTCAACCCGCCGCCCTGAACGCCGTAGGTGACCTGGGGCGGCAGCACGCTGACGCCGAGGTAGTAGAGCGAATAGTGGACCGGCCACAGCAGCGCCACGATATGGCCGCTGCGACCGTGCCGGGTGAAGGTAGGCGCCGGGGCGCCGGTGGTCACCGAGAGCATCACCCGCTTCTCCGGAAAGCGCCCGCGGTCGTAGCGTATCCGGCCGGAGTAGAGCCCGCCGTAGACGAACACCCGGTCGAACCAGCCCTTGAGCATTGCCGGCTGGGCGTGCCACCACAGCGGGAGCTGCAGGATCACCAGGTCGGCGCGCTCGAGCCGCTCGATCTCGCGCTGCACGTCGGCGGGCAGGGTGCCGCCCTCGAAGGCGTGGCGCTGCTCGGTGAGCGGCAGGAAGGTGCCGGATTCGCCGCGCTCGGCGAAGTGCGCTGGCCCCTCCACCGGGTCGAAGCCTTCGGCGTAGAGGTCCGAGACCTCGACGCTATAACCCTGGCGCTGCAAGGTTTCGACGGCAACGTCCTTCAGGGCGCCATTGAAGGAGTGGGGCTCGGGGTGGCAGAACACGATCAGGGCATGTGGGTGGGGACTACTCATTACAGGGCTCCGGTTCGTTGGCTACGGTGCATGCCCTCAGGCTATGCTGTACGAAAACGAACTGAAATTACCCAGAAATGACAATGAACCTTGCATGAATAAACAAGCTTTGCACTGGGACGACCTGCGCGTGGTACAGGCCATTTCCGAGGCGGGTACGCTCTCGGGCGCCGGACGGCGACTGGGGGCCAGCCACGCCACGGTGTTCCGGCGGCTGAATGCCATCGAGCGGCGCCTGGGCGTGGCGCTGTTCGAGCGCTCGCGCACGGGCTATGCAGCCACGGCGGCGGGGGAGGACCTGGCGGCTACTGCCGCCCGTGTAGCGGCCGAAGTGCATGGCGCCGAGCGGCGCGTGGCGGGGCGCGACCTGCGCCTCTCCGGCGCCATCCGAGTGACCACTACAGACACGCTGCTGATGGGGTTGCTGTCGCCGATCTTCGCCGACTTCCAGCGTGCTCATCCCGAGATTGTCCTCGAGGTGGCGGTTTCCAACCAGCTGTTCAATCTCTCCCAGCGGGATGCCGACGTGGCGGTGCGGCCCTCGTTGTCGCCGCCCGAGCACCTGGTGGGGCGGCGGGTCGGCTCCATTGCCCAGGCGGTCTATGCCTGCGCCGATAACCACAGCGATGCCTGGGTTGGGCCGGATCGCCACCTGGGCTATGCCGCGCTCGATGCATGGATGGTCAATAACGGTGCGGACGAGCGCTGCCGCTACCGCGTCGACACCATGTTCGGCATGCTGGCCGCCGCCCGCGATGGGCTCGGCCGCGCCGTGCTGCCCTGCTACCTGGCCGATGCCGAGCCGGCGCTTATGCGCCTCGGCGAGCCGATTCCCGAACTCGCCACTGACCTGTGGCTGCTGACCCATCCTGACCTGCGCCGGGTGGCGCGTATCCGGGCCTTCATGGCTTTCCTGGCCGAGGCCATTGGCGCACGCGAAAGCCGCCTGACAGGCTGACGGAAGATACCCGGACCAGTTCCGGCGACAAGGTTTGCGCATGCCTACCAAGGCTGCCATGGTCATCACGAAATAGCGGTGGTTTCTATACGATGAGGAAAGGAGTGCAGAGATGAAGGTCGTTACCCTACGCAGCCCCGGCGGGCTGGACCAGCTACAAGTCAGCGAGCGGGAGGCGCCCGGCGAGCCGGGGCCGGGTGAGATTCGCGTGCGTGTACATGCCAGCTCCCTTAACTTCCATGACTACGGCGTGGCGTCCGGCATGATTCCCACCGAGGACGGTCGCATCCCCATGTCCGACGGGGCGGGCGTGGTTGAGGCGGTCGGCGAAGGTGTCGATGAGTTCGCCGTGGGCGATGCCGTGGTCTCCACCTTCTTTCCCTACTGGCTCGACGGCCCGGCGCGGGTCGGCGACTTCAAGACCACGCCTGGCGACGGCGTCGACGGCTATGCCCGGGAGCGGGTGATCCGCCCAACCACCTGGTTCACCCACGCACCCAGCGGCTACAGCCACGAAGAGGCTGCCACCCTGACTACCGCGGGGCTCACCGCCTGGCGTGCGCTGGTGGTGGACGGCAACCTCAAGGCGGGCGATACAGTGCTCACCCTGGGAACCGGCGGCGTTTCCATCTTCGCTCTGCAGTTCGCCAAGGCCATGGGCGCGCAGGTGATCTCCACGTCCTCCTCGGATGAGAAGATCGAAAAGCTCAAGGAGCTTGGCGCCGACCACACCCTTAACTACAAGGCAGAGCCTGAGTGGGGCAAGAAGGTGAAGGCATTTACCAATGGCCAGGGCGTCGACCACGTGATCGAGGTCGGCGGCCCCGGCACCTTGCCGCAATCCATCGATGCCGTGCGCATCGGCGGTCACATTTCGCTGATCGGTGTGCTGACCGGTCGCGGTGGCGAGATTCCCACGGCCAAGCTGATGGCCAAGCAGGCACGCCTGCAGGGGCTTATCGTCGGCAGCCGCATTCACCAGCAGGAGATGGTGCGTGGCATCGAGGCCAGCGGCGTGCGTCCGATCATCGACAGCACCTTCGGGCTTGAGGAAATTGCCGACGCCTTCCGCCATGAGGAGGCGGGGCGCCACTTCGGCAAGATCTGTCTTAGCTACTGATGATGGGATAGGTGCTCCGGCCAGCGTCGCGTCGCTGTGCCGTGTGTCGCTAAAGGCTAGCCGATTGGGCTACAGGCCAACTTCATCGGCGACAGTCGCTACGGCGAGATACGGTTTTGCTCTGGCGTGTGTCTGCTGTTAGCGTGGGTAAACAGATGAATCAGATATTGGAGCAAGCAACATGGATTCAGCCGTCAATACCATCGTCGGCCAGTCGCTGGTCATGCAGCAGGCTCAGGCCGCTCAGCAGGTACAGCTGGAGGTCTACAAGGAAGCCCTGGACATGCAGAAGGACCAGGTTGCCGCCCTGATGGCTTCGGCTTCGGTGGCACCGCAGTTGGCCAATGATGGCATGGTGGGCACCCACATCAACACCTACGCCTGATCCTTCTCTTTCAATCCCCGATTGCCCACTTCACCGCTTCCTCGGCGTGAATGGCTGCGGTGTCGTAGAGCGGCACCGCGGTATGGCTCTGCTGCACCAGCAGGGCGATTTCGGTACAGCCGAGGATTACCGCCTCGGCGCCCTTCTCGCGTAGTGACTCGATGATCTCCAGGTAGCGCTGCCGCGACGCTTCCTTTACCTGACCCAGGCACAGCTCGTGAAAGATCACCTCGTGAACCTGGTCACGCTGACCCTCGTCGGGCACCAGCACCTCGATGCCGAAGCCCTCAGTGATGCGCCCCTTGTAGAAGTCATGCTCCATGGTGAAGCGGGTGCCGAGCAGGCCGACGCGGCTAACGCCGTCGGTGGCCAGGCGATGTGCCGTAGCGTCGGCGATGTGCAGCAGCGGAATCGAGACCGCTTTGGCGACCTGCGGTGCGACCTTGTGCATGGTGTTGGTGCCGATCAGCAGGAAATCCGCACCGCCGGCCTCTACGCTGCGGGCAGCCTGGCTGAGGATCTCGGCGGTGGCGTCCCAGTCGTCGGCGTGCTGTAGCCGCTCGATCTCGGCGAAGTCGACGCTGTACAGGCACAGCTTGGCTGAGTGCAGCCCGCCCAGGGCAGCTCTAACGCCCTCGTTGAGCGCCCGGTAATAGCTGGCGGTGGATTCCCAGCTCATGCCGCCGAGCAGGCCGATGGTCTTCATGGTCATGCGCTCCCTCATGTTGTCGTTTATTCCATAACTGTCATACGGCGCTGCCTATGTCTCGTATTCGTCGTGGCGGCGGTTCCAGACGTAGGCTACCGCTTTACCGACCTCACCGCCGCCTGCCAGGACGACTGGCGCGCCTATACCGAGCACGACTTCGTGCGCAGCCTCGCCCCACGCGGCTTCGGCAACATCGAGAATTTCAACAACGGCTTCGCCATCATCAGCATGTCCCCCTGGGGCGAGCGTCGCGATGCCTGGTCGATCAGTCTCGGGTTGTCCTCGCGGATATGATCCATCAGGGTGTCGCGCCACTCGGCAAGCTCTTCGTAGGTGCCGCCACCCAGCACGAACTCCACCGGCTTGCTGATGCGCTGGCCAAAGCCCTGGCGCATCACCGGGAAGGCCTGCACCCCGGGCAGGTCGGCCAGCTCCCGGCGAACCTCGTCCATGATCGACCAGGCATCGCGACGCTCGCCCCAGGGGGACATGCTGATGATGGCGAAGCCGTTGTTGAAATTCTCGATGTTGCCGAAGCCGCGTGGGGCGCGCACCACCACTCGCTCGAGCTCGCCGCTCTCAAGCATGGGATCGAGCCGGGTCTCGATCTCATCCATGTAATCCATGATGTAGTCGAAGGTGGCCCCCTCCGGGCCGTTGACCAGGATGATGAAGCTGCCGCGATCCTCCTGCGGGGTGTATTCGCTGGGCAGCAGGTCGGCCAGCCAGACGGTGGCGGCAATCAGCGCCACGAATACCGCCAGCACCGCGGCACGCGCCCTGAGTATCCAGATCAGCAGGGTACGATAGATGCGCTGGGTGAATTCCAGCAACCACTGGACCGCCAGTGCGATGCGGCCCTCGTGCATCGAAGGCTTGAGAATCTTCGAGGCCATCATCGGGGTCAGGGAGAGCGCCAGCACGCTGGATATGGCCACGGCGGCGGCCATGGTCAAGGCGAACTCGGTGAACAGGCGACCGACGTTGCCCTGCAGGAAACCCAGCGGCACGAACACGGCGATCAGCACCAGCGTGGTGGCAATGACCGCAAAGGCGATCTGGCGGGTGCCGCGGAAGGCCGCCACCAGAGGGGTCTCGCCGTAGTCGTGCATGCGGCGGTGAATGTTCTCCAGCACGACGATGGCGTCATCGACGATAAGGCCGATGGCCAGCACCAGGGCGAGCAGGGGCAGCAGGTTGATCGAGAAGCCCATCAGGGCCAGGGCCATGAAGGCGCCGACCATTGCCACCGGCACCGTTACCGCAGGTATCAGGGTGGTACGCACGTTGCCCAGGAACAGGAAGATCACCACGACGACCAGACCCATGGCGATGAAGAGCGTGATCACCACCTGCTGGATGGCGCCGGAAACGAAGACCGAGGCATCATAGTTGAGGGAGAGCGACATGCCCTGGGGCAGGCTGTTCTGCACCCGCGCCAGCTCCGCCTGCACGCCCTCGGAGACCTCCAGCACGTTGGCGGTGGACTGTTTCATGATTCCCAGGCCCACCATCGGCACGCCGTTGGCGCGGAAGATCGAGCGATCATCCACCGAGCCGATTTCCACTCTCGCCACATCGCCCAGGCGAACCAGATAGCCATCGGGGCTCTGGGTCAGCGCCAGGCGCTCGAAATCATCGGGCTGGTTGAAGGTGCGCGGCAGGCGAACCATGAACTGCCGGTCGCGGGACTCGATCGACCCGGCCGGCAGTTCCACGTTCTCGGCACGCAGGGCGCTTTCCACATCGCCCACGGTGAGGTTGCGGGCCGCCAGCGCATTGCGGTCGAGCCACACCCGCATGGCATACTCCCGTCCGCCCCCCACGCGTACCCTTGCCACGCCGGGCTGTACCGAGAAGCCGTCCACCAGGTAGCGGTCGGCATAGTCGGTGAGCTCGGGAATCGTGTAGTCGTCGCCGGAGAGGGAGAGCCACAGCACCACCTCCTCGCTGGAGTCGGCCTTCTGCACTTCCGGCGGGTCGGCTTCGTCGGGCAGGTTGCGCAGGGCGCCGGAGATGCGGTCGCGTACGTCGTTGGCGGCAGCATCGATGTCCATGTCCAGGCGGAACTCGATGTTGATCCGTGAACGGCCATCCTCGCTGGAGGAGGTGATCAACTGGATGCCCTCGACCCCGGCGATGCGGTCTTCCAGCAGCTGGGTGATCCGGGTTTCGACCACGTTGGCCGAGGCGCCGGGGTAGCGGGTGTCGATGCTGACCACCGGCGGGTCGATGGAGGGGTACTCCTGCAGCGGCAGGCGCTGCATGGCCAGCAGGCCGAAGGCGACGATCAGCAGGGCCAGGACGGTGGCCATCACCGGGCGCTGGACGGATAGGTCCGAGAGCCGCATCAGGAGCTTTCCTCACTGCGGTTCCGCTCGAGTATCTTGCGGATCGTGGCATCGTCGTCGGCGATGCCCAGCAGCCTCACGTTGTCCCCCTCCCGGGCACGCTGCAATCCATGGTTGACCACCAGTTCACCCTCGGCCAGGCCTTCGAGTATCTCGACCTGACCGGTACGGCGCTCTCCCACGGTGACGCGGCGGCGCTCGAGTCGGTTGCCGTCGGCTTCATCAATCACCATCACATATTGTCGGTCACCGCTGGGAACGAGTACCGATTCGGGTGCCACTACGGCTTGTCGGGGCCTGCGCTGGACCACGACCTCCATCAGCATGCCCGGGCGCAGGCGAAGCTCGGGATTGGCCAGCTCGGCGCGAACGCTGACGCTGCGGCTGACCGGGTCGACCCGCGAGCCGACGCTGGCTACCTCGCCCTCGAAGACATCGTCGGGAAAGGCCGCGCTGTGCGCGGTCAGTGGCAGGCCAGGCTCGAGAATCGCCAGAAAGACCTCGGGCACGTTGAAGTCGAGCTTCATCACGTCGGTCTTGTCCAGGGTCACTAGCTGGGTACCGGGGGTGACCAGGCTGCCCACGCTGATGTTGCGAAAGCCCACCCGGCCGTCGAAGGGGGCGCGCAGCTGGTAGTTCGTCAGGCGCGCCTCCAGTCCCTGGATCTCGGCTTCCACCTGGCGCAGTCGTGCCTGGCTGTCCTCGACGTCGGCGCGGGGCGCCATGTTGCGTTCCTGCAGCTGGGTGAGCCGGTTGACCGCACTGCGTCGCTCGTCGCGCTGGGCCTGGGCGGCTCGAAGCTGTGCCTGCTGCTCGCCATCCTCCAGGCGGATCAGCAACTGGCCGGCTTCCACCAGGTCACCGTCACGAAAATTGAGCTCGGCGACGATCTCGGTAACGGTGGCAGACAGGGTGACGCTCTCGTCGGCGCGCAGGGTGCCCAGCGCCTCGAGGGGGTCGGACCAGGGCTCCAGCGTCACGCGGGAGGCAATCACCGCGGTGCGCTCCTGAGCGGCAAGCGGCAGGCTCAGCAAAAGCAGAGCGAGTGTTAGCATCAACAACGATGACAGCAACAACACTGTGTTGTGCCACGTGGGGGGCTTGAGGCGTGAAATCGTTTTCATCGGGGCTCTTGTGGCGAATCGGACGATGCATGACTGAGAGACGACCCAATCCTTTGGGGCACCGTGATAATACTAGCCACGCGGCTTGGTGGAAGTGTGGCAACAATTCACAAGTTCCACGCAGTGACAGTGACGCAGTCAGATTTAATTGTACGTATATTGTACAAAAAAGAGAAGAGAAGAGAAGAGAAGAGAAGAGATGTGAGGCGGAAATGCCGGCCCCGGAAAGGAGCCGGCGGCAAGGTTACTCTGGCGCTTCAACCCCTCCCATTTCGTCGATCAGCTCGGCGAAAGCGTCACGCTGGGCATAGAGCGTGTCGGTCAGTTCCTCCTCGTCCATATAATTGACCGGCAGTAGCAGACGCTCCTCGGTCACTTCAATGAAACGCTCGTCCTGTGTCGCCGCTTCCAGGGCCTGGGCCAGGCGCTCTGCACGCTCATCGGGCACGCCCTTCGGCAGGGCCGCCATGAGAATGTCGCCCGGCGTGATGTCGTAGCCGGCTTCGACCAGAGTCGGAGCGTCCGGGAAGGCAACAAGGCGATCCTCGGCCAGGCTGAGCAGTACGGGCATCTCTCCGGAATCGGCATAGCCAGAGTGGGTGCCTCCGCTATAGGCGAAATCAACATCACCGGACAGGATCAGCGGGGCCATGCCTGCCCCGCCGGCTGTCGGCACGATACGCAGGTCCAACCCCTCCTGCTCGGCGATATAGTCGATGATCAGCCTATCCTGGGCTGTCTGGGTGGCATAGCTGACCCCCGGGTTCTCACGGGCATAGTCGAGCAGCTCTTCCCAGCTGTCGCCGAAGGGGCGATCTTCACCGGTGACGATACCGGCCTGCGCCAGGGAGACCGCCGAGATATAGCGGAAGTCATCCATGTCGTAGTCGACCTCGGTCGCCAGGGGGCCGAAAGTAATCGGCGAGGTCGGGCCATAGAGGAAGGTGTAGCCCTCGTCATCGTTATTGACCAGGCGCGTTAGGGCCACGCCCATGCCGGCACCGGGTTGGTTGACCACGTTGACCGGCTGGCCCAGCTCATCCTCCAGCACATTGGCCAGAACACGACCCTGGATATCGGTGCTCCCCCCGGCGCCAAAGCCGATCACCATCGTCAGTGGCTGGCTCGGGAAGTCGTCCGCCTGCACCAGGCCGCCCGCCATCAGAGTGGTAGCCAGCAGAGCGCCGCCCAGCATTGCCTTCTTCGGATACGTCATTATTGAACCTCTTTTCTTGATTGTGATGTTTCTTCGGTTGGCTTGTTGACCCTAGCACAGCTTGGCACAGCTGTTTTTTCTGAATCGACCCTGAAGGCATGGTCATCCCGTCACCCAGCGGTGCGCAATTGGCTTCGTTTCTGCGCCCAAGTTCCAGCCTTCAGCCGGCACAGTGCTGCTTTCGGCACACTCCACCAAAATTCTTCAAGCCGCTGCAAGATAGTCCTAGTCTCCTGCAAGATACTTCAAGCATTCACACATGGTAACGACAATGCTGACTTCCGAGAGCCGGGGCAAGAAGCGCCGGTTTCCGACAACAGCAAGCTTGAAAAAACAAACGTACGGAGAAGCAATCATGAGCAAGCTGATGAAGGGTATCGAGCGTTTCTGGCGCGAAGAAGAGGGCACCGAGGTGGTGGAGTGGGCCTTGGTGGGTGGACTAATTGTCGCCGTTGGTGCAGCAATTTTTGTGGTAATTGGAGAGCACACAGGCGATTTGCTTGCAACTGTAAGAGATACTTTGGGTACAGCGGTAACAGAAGCAGGAGCTGAAGGAGCAGCTGGCGAAAACTGAGACGGATAATGGGTGATAACACGGAAATTAGGGCGTCATAAGTTGACGCCCTATTAGATAAATTATTCAGGAATTACTGGCTATGCGTCATGAGCTCCTGCTGATTCCCTGCTTGTTGCTGGCCTGGATCGCTGCAGGCTGGGATCTGCGTATACGGCGCATCCCCAATCGACTTGTTCTGGCCGGGACCGTCATGGGCCTGCTGTTGCAGGGAGTGCTGGTAGGAACCGGCGGTTTCCTGGCCGCCATCCTTGGTTTGCTGGTGGGGATGGCGATCCTGATGCCGGGCTATCTGATGGGCTTTACCGGGGCGGGTGATGCCAAGCTGATGGCGGCGGTGGGTACCTTTCTGGGACCGGTGGGTGTATTGCAGGCGGGCCTCATGAGTATTGTTGTTGGAGGAATTGTTGGAATGGTCTTCGCCACCTCGGCGCTTTTCAGAAGACAGTCGGTGTCGCCCTGGAGTCGCTATGGACTGATGGCAAAGACGCTGCTCTATACCGGAAGACCACTGTATATCGCCCCGAAAGAAGGTGAGGTAATGGGCTCAAAGTTTCCCTTTGCAGTGTCGATCGCGATCGGTGCCACGGGCTGGATGATCTGGCAATGGCCGCTGGCATTTGGATAGGCCTTTCGCGGAATTATTTAGCGAAACTATTTGAAACTATTTAAAGGGTTCTTAAAATTATTAAAAAAATCATCAAGAAAATTAGTGAAATTTTCCGATTTTCGGGCGTTTTTTTCAAGTTTTGTAACGAAATAGTAAGCGAGGTGTGCCATGCCTGTCGAAGCCACCGACTCCCATTCAGCCGGCCCTGGCCAGCGGGCAGCTACCTTGGCCACGCCGCGCCCAGGCACGGTGGCTGAAACCGGGCTTTCGGTGCTCTACCTGGGCGACCTGCTGGTCAAGCAGCTCTTCGAGCAGGGCATGCTCGACCTGCACCAGCTTTGCCGCGAGAGCGCGCTGGCCGGCAGCGTGGTGGAGGAGGTATGCCGGTTTCTGCGCGATGGGGGGCGGGTAGAGGTGCGCGGCCAGGGCGAGGGCGGTGCGCTGCGCTTCGGGCTGACCGACCGTGGCCGCGCCTCGGCGCTGGAAGCGCTTAACCGCGACGGCTACAGCGGCAAGGCGCCGGTTACCCTGGCGCACTACCAGCAGCGGGTCGAGGCCCAGGCGCTCAGTGACGTGGCGATTCGGCGCAACACGGTCACGGAGGCTTTCGCCGATACGGTGATCGACCCTGCGCTGCTCGACCAGCTGGGGCCGGGGCTGCACTCCGGCCGGGCCATGTTCATCCATGGCGAGGCGGGTACCGGCAAGAGCTATATCGCCCGGCGCCTGACACGGCTGCTGTCCGGGGAGGTACTGATTCCCCATGCCATCCAGGTCGGGGGCAAGGCGGTGCGCTGCTTCGACCCGGCCGTGCATCAGCCGGTTGAGGTTGCCGAGCAGAACGCCGCGCTCTCGGCGCTCTACCTGGAGCGCGGCCATGACCCGCGCTACGTGCGCTGCCGGCGGCCCTGCGTGGTCACCGGCGGCGAGCTGACCATGGAGCGGCTCGAGGTCCAGTACGATATGGCGACCCATATTCACCAGGCGCCGATCCAACTGCTGGCCAACAACGGCATGCTGGTGATCGACGACCTGGGTCGCCAGCGCATGTCGCCCACCGAGCTGTTCAATCGCTGGATCGTGCCCTTGGAAGAGCGCCGCGATTTCCTGGCCCTCTCCAACGGTTACCACTTCAGCGTGCCCTTCGATGTGGCCCTGGTGTTTTCCACCAACCTCGACCCGCTCTCACTGGCCGATGCCGCCTTTCTTCGCCGCATCGGCTACAAGATTCGCTTCTCACCCCTGGCACCGGAGGCCTACCGGGCCATCTGGGCCCAGCAGTGCCAGGCGCAGGGGCTGGCGTTCGAGGAGGCGCTGGTGAATTTCGTTATCGACGAACTGCATGCCCGCCACGGGGTGCCGCTGCTGGCCTGCCATCCCCGCGACCTGTTGAGCCTGGCGCTGGACCAGTTGAGCTATCGGGGAGCAACAACCCCTGACCGCGAGACCCTGAACTGGGCCTGGCAAACCTACTTCGGCGATTTCACCGACGGTGACGCCGCCGTGCATGGGAGGTAAGGATCATGAAACGCAAAGGTATCTTCGCGATGTTCGCGATTTCACTATTCATGGCCCTGAGCGCCGCCCTGGTGGCCATGAGCTGGTTGCAGCAGCAGGGGGGGGAGCGAGACGCCTTGGCCGAGACGAGCCAGGTGGTGGTGGCGGCAATGCAGATTCCCTTTGGTACCACGGTGCAGGCGTCCGACCTCAAGGTGATGGAGTTGCCTCCCGAGTCGGTGCCGCCGGGGAGCTTCAATGACCTCGACAGCGTTGTTGGGCGTGTCAGCAACCAGGTGATCTTTTCCGGCGAGATTCTCCACGAAGGGCGGGTGGCCGAGCACCTAGGCGGCAGTGCCCTGGCGGCGCTGCTGGACCACGGCAAGCGCGCCATGAGCGTACGGGTGGACGATGTGGTGGGCGTAGCGGGCTTCCTACTGCCCGGCAACCGGGTGGACGTGGTTTCCTCCCAGCGCAACAACGGCAACCGCAACAGCGTCGCGTCGGAAACCATCCTGCGCAACATCAAGGTGCTGGCGGTGGACCAGATCGCCTCCCAGGAGCGTGATGGCCCGGTGATCGTGCGTGCGGTCACCCTCGAGGTGGACCCGCGCCAGGCCGAGACCCTGGTCCAGGCCACCCAGGAGGGCAAGGTACAGCTCACCCTGCGCAATCCCCTGGATCAGGAGGACGAGAATGACGTGATGACGGCCCAGCGCTCGGTGCTGAACCTGCCGGAAATCGAGCCGCGGCAACAAGCCAGGCCGGCGCCTGCACCCGCGGCACCGGTACAGCGTCAGGTCCATGTGATTCGCGGCACCCAGACCAGCACCGTCAATGTACGCAACTGACAAAAGAAAAAACAGGATCCGGCAAGGGCAAGCAACACTTTGAAAGCAAGTAACGAAAGCAGCTAACGAAAGCAGGTAACGCGGGGCAAGGGGAATCGAGATGACCAGACAAGGCGAACAGTGGACACGGCGTGACGGGTGGGCTGCCCGCAGATGCATGAGCTGCAGGAGGACGAGCTGCAGATGGTTGAGCGGGATGGTAGTGCTGGCACTGCTACTCGCGGTGAGCTGGGCCGGGTCGGCAGCGGCCCAGGACCGCGGCACGCCGCGCAACGTCTCCATGCCCATCGAGGGGCGCTCGGTCGCGGTGGCGGTGGCCATCAACAAGGGCCAGGTTCTGGAGTTTCCTCGGGCGGTGCGGGTGGTATCGGTGGGCAACCCCGAAATCGCCGACATCGTGGTAATGGGCTCGCGCCAGCTCTATGTTCTGGGAAAGTCCACCGGTACCACCAACGTGGTGCTGTGGGATCAGGGAGAGCAGGTCGAGGGTGCGCTCAATGTCACGGTGACCCACGACCTGGAAACGCTCAAGAGTAGCCTGCACCAGCTGCTGCCCGGCGAGAACATCCAGGTGCGCTCCGCCCAGGATGGCATCGTGCTGAGCGGACAGCTCTCCAGCGCCGAGCGGCTGGAAACTGCCCTGCGCCTGGCCAGCCGCTTCGGCGGCGAGGATGCGGTGCTCAACCTGATGCAGGTGGGAGGCGCCCAGCAGGTAATGCTCGACGTCAAGGTGGCCGAGGTCTCCCGCTCCCTGGTCAAGCGCCTGGAGGCCAACTTCAACGTCTTCAACGTCGGCTCTTCGGCATTCCGCGCCGGCGCGGTCAGTGGTGGGGCCAGCTTCCCCGATGCGGTATTCAGCGACTTCGGTGGCGATGGTCGCTTTTCGGCGCTGCCATTTGCCATGGGGCAAACACCTATCGGACCGGCGGTCACCGAGTTCGCACCGGCCACCGCCACCATCGCCGATACCGGGATCTTCGCTAGCTACCAGCGTGGCGACTACCTGCTCAACCTGGTGCTGGACGCCGCCAGCCGTGAAGGCGTGGCCAAGATTCTCGCCGAGCCCAACCTGACCACACTGACCGGCCAGCCGGCCCAGTTCCTGGCCGGTGGCGAGTTTCCCATTCCCGTGCCCCAGGGAAACGGCCAGGTGGCCATTGAGCACAAGGAGTTCGGGGTGGGGCTGGGGTTCCTGCCCACGGTGCTGGATTCCGGCACCATCAACCTCCAGGTGAACGTCGAGGTCTCCGATCTGGTGCCGGTCAACAGCCTGCAGGTGGGGGTCGGCAGCGGGGTGAGCACCCAGTTCTTCGTGCCTGCGCTGGCCAAGCGTAGTGCCAGTTCCACGGTGGAGCTCGCCACCGGCCAGACGATCGCCATCGCCGGCATGCTCAACGAGAACCTGCGCGAGAACGTCTCCAAGATGCCCGGCCTTGGTGATCTTCCGGTGTTGGGGGTGCTGTTCAGAAGCCAGGAATTCATCAAGGAGCAGACCGAGCTAGTGATCTTCGTCACCCCCCGGCTGGCGCGCTCCTTTGCTCCGGAGCAGGTGCGCCTGCCCACCGGCTCCTTCGTGCCACCCAGCGACCTGGAGTTCTACCTGCTGGGCAGCTTTCGGTCCCTGGAGGAAGGTGGCGACAACCCGCGACAGCGGCCGAGCAGCTTCGACCTGGAGCTGATGTCCAGCCGCCCCGATGGCGGCACCGAAGGCCGCTTCGGTCATGATCTCTGACCTTTATCGCCTTGGCGACTTATCAACAGGGGGCGCGTCCATGTTTCCTTCACAACGATCCAGTGCAGGCAGGCTTGATACCACTCACCGTGCTCTGTCGGCCCGGCGGTTCCTCTGGGGGCGCCGATGGCTAGCCTTGGGGTTCCTGCTCTTTGCCCCGCTTCTGGCGGGCTGCATGGCCCCCCAGCCGGGAGCCGACCTGCCGCCCTATGGCGAGAGCGTGCAGCATACCAAGGCGATGCAGACCTATGAGCCCGGCGATTCGGTGCCGCCGCTACACGGTGCCAAGGCGGCAGAGGCCATGCGCCACTATCGCCAGGCACCTGGCGGCAGCCAGGCCCCGAGCTCACTGCCCTGAGCGGCCCACCCACCGACAGCAGGACACACGGCAACCAGGGACTTTCATTGACAAGCAGGTGACGCAATGCGTAAACGGCTCGAGATATTGCTGGCGGGAAGAACCCGGGATGAACTGGGTGCTCTGGAGTCGCTGCTGAGCAGCCAGGGCGATATCCAGGTCACCTCTCGTCTGATGGTCAACGGTAACGTCGACCCTCTGGAAGGGGTGGCACCCCTTCCCGATGCCCTGGTGCTGCTGGTGGGCACCCACTGGGAAGCGGAGCTGATGGCCCTGTGCGAGCGACCGGCGGCGGAGCGCCCACCCCTGCTGGTGGTGGGGCCCAAGGGAAACGTGGAGCTGATTCGCCTGGCCATGCGCGCCGGAGCGCGTGATTTCTTTTCTCCACCCATCGACGATGCCGAGATCTTCCACTTCCTGCGCGAGCTGGCCCGGAACCGGCGCGACGCCCCGAGCCATGCCGCACGGTTAACGGCGGTAATCAATGCCAAGGGGGGCTCCGGGGCCAGCCTGGTGGCCGCCAACCTTGCCCACTGCCTGGCACGGCAGGGGCGCGATACCGTGCTGGTGGATCTCGACGTGCAGTTCGGTTCCTTGCCGCTCTACTTCAATGTGACCCCGGACCATGGCCTGGTGCGGGCGCTGGAATCGGCCGACAGCCTGGACGCCCTGGCCATGGAGGCCTACCTGAAATACCACACCGGCGGGGTGGGGCTGCTGGCCTCCTCGCCGGGGGACCGCCTGAGCCTCGGCGAAGTGCCCGAAACCCGCGTCGAACAGCTGCTGGCGGTGCTCTGCCAAAGCCAGGAGGAGGTGGTGGTCGACCTGCCGCGCTGGATCAACGGCGCGACCGCCTGCGTGCTGGAGCGCGCCGAACACGTGCTGGTGGTGATGCAGCAGAGCGTGGCCCACCTGCATGATGCCCAGCGGCTGCGCGACATTCTCGTTCATGAGCTGGGCATGCTGGCTTCCCGGATCAGCGTGGTGGTCAACCGTTACGACAAGCGCAGTGACGTGACTCTCTCGGCGATCGAGGATGCCCTGCCGGGCCTGTCGCTGCAGACGCTGCCCAATGACTTCAAGCGCGCCAGCCACAGCATCAACGTGGGCAGCCCGCTGCACGAGATCGCCCCCAGGGCGCCCCTGACTCGGCAGATCGAGGAGCTGACCCGTTCGCTTGCGACGCCTCAGGAAGCGGGCGCCGGCCGGGGCAAGAAGCGTTCGCTGCTGGGCTGGGCACTGCCAGGCCGGCACTGACATTTGGCAGTCACTAGCGTCACTAACTACGTTACGAACGAATAAAAGTACCGCCCAAGCGAACATCGCCTCAAATGAACATAGCCCCAAAACAATATAACGAGGAGAACGGCCATGAACCTGCGTGATCGGATGACCCTTGGCGGAGAGGCGGAGTCGCGTTCGGCCTGGGCGGGCCGCGGGGCCGGCCAGCTGTCCCAGGCCGAGCAGGAGTACAAGCAGCGTTTGTTCCGTCAACTGGTCAAGGTGATGGACCTGACGCTGCTCAACACTCTGGAGGAGCGGGAGGCCCGGCTGCAGGTGCAGCAGGTGTGCGAGTCGCTGATGAGCAAGGAGACCCTGCCGTTCAATGCCGGCGTGCGGCAGCGCATTGTTACCGAACTGCAGGACGAGGTGCTGGGGCTGGGCCCCCTGGAGACGCTGCTGGCCGACAAGACGGTCTCGGACATCCTGGTCAACGGCACCAACCCCATCTATGTGGAACGACGCGGAAAGCTGGAGCAGACCCTGCTGCGCTTCGACAGCGATGCACACCTGATGACCATCATCGATCGCATCGTCTCCAGCGTCGGGCGGCGCATCGACGAATCCTCGCCCATGGTGGACGCGCGGCTCAAGGATGGCTCGCGGGTCAACGCGGTGATCGCCCCGCTGGCTATCGATGGCCCCATGCTGTCGATTCGCCGCTTTGCGGTCGAGAAGCTCGATGCGCCGAGCCTGGTGGCATTCGGCAGCCTGTCCATGGAGATAGCACAACTGATGGAGAAGGTGGTAAAGGCGCGGCTCAACGTGCTGGTGTCGGGCGGTACCGGCGCGGGCAAGACCACCCTGCTCAACGTGCTTTCCGGCTTCATTCCTGCTGACGAGCGCATCGTCACCATCGAGGATTCGGCGGAGCTGCAGCTACAGCAGCCCCACGTGGGACGCCTGGAGACCCGGCCGCCCAACATCGAGGGCAAGGGGGAAGTCAGCCAGCGCGACCTGGTGCGCAACAGCCTGCGCATGCGCCCCGATCGTATCGTGGTCGGCGAGGTGCGCGGCGGCGAAGCCTTCGACATGCTGCAGGCCATGAACACTGGCCACGACGGCTCGCTGACCACCATTCACGCCAATACCCCCCGCGACGCCCTGACCCGTATCGAGAACATGGTGGCCATGAGCGGCTATCAGCTGCCGGCCCAGGCGCTGCGCTCGCAGATCGCCTCAGCCATTGATGTGGTGGTGCAGATCGAGCGCCAGGAGGATGGTGTGCGCCGGTTGGTCAGCGTGCAGGAGGTCAACGGCCAGGAGGGCGAGATCATCACCATGTCGGAGATCTTCCGCTATGAGCGGGAGGGCATCGATGCCGACGGCAAGGTGCTCGGCCGGCACGTGGCTACCGGTGTGGTGCCCGGCTTCTATGACCACCTGAAGCGCCGCGGTCTCGACCCGGGCCTGGAGATCTTCCAGAACATGGGAGTGCAGCGGTCATGGAACTGAGCAGCCTGGGGATCCAGCTTTCCGACGAGATGATCGTGGTCGGCATGATCTTCCTTGCCGCCTTCCTGCTGATCCAGAGCTTCCTGGTGCCGGCCTTCGGCGAGAATCGCCAGGTACAGAAGCGGCTCAAGCAGCGCCTCCGGGCCATCTCCGACGAGGCGCATCAGGGAAGTATCTCTCTGGTGCGGCGCAAGTACCTGCGTGAGCTGGGGCCCCTGGAGCGGGCCCTGGAGTCGCTACCCGGCATGGAGCGGGTGGAGCGGCTGGTCGAGCAGGCGGGAAAGGAAACGCCGGCCTATCGGGTGGTGCTCACATCGGTTTGCCTGGGCGGCATAGCTGGTGCAGCAGGCTTCCATTTGTTACCGCTGCCGCTGGCCCTGCTGCTGGGGCTAGGCGTGGCCTATGTGCCCTTCCTGAGGCTGACCGTGGCTCGCAGCCGGCGCCTGGCCCGCTTCGAGGAGCAACTGCCGGATGCCCTGATCGTTATGTCTCGGGCGCTGCGCGCCGGACACCCCTTCAGCGACGCCATGCACCTTGTCGCCGAGGAGATGGCCGAGCCCATTGCCGGCGAGTTTCGCACCACCTTCATGGAGATCAACTACGGTGGCGAGGTGCGTACGGCGATGCTTGGCCTGCTTCGCCGGGTCCAGAGTGTCACGGTGATGATCTTCGTCACCTCGGTGCTGATCCAGAAGGAGACCGGTGGCAACCTGGCCGAGCTGCTCGATGGCCTGGCCGCGGTGGTGCGCGATCGCTTCCGCTTCCACCGCAAGGTGCGCACCCTCTCGGCCCAAGGACGAATGGCCGCATGGATTCTCTCGCTGCTGCCCTTTGCGTTGGCGGGAATCCTGAGTCTTGTCTCGCCAAATTTCATTCCCATGCTGACCCAGGACCCCACGGGGCGTCAGCTGGTGGTGGCGGCCTTCGTGATGATGGTCGTTGGAATCCTGTGGATGCGCCGGATCGTACGTATCGAGGTATGAGTACGCTGAACGAGCGTTATGAGTCAGCGTGTTGAGTGAGGAGGGCAGGACATGGAAAGCATGGCGCTCTGGTTCGAGCCGCTCAGTGAGCGACTGCAGGACCCCCAGATGGTTCAACTGGGCTTTGCCGCCCTGCTGGGACTGGCAATCTTTGCCTTGATGGTGGCACTGATGCTGCTGGTCATGGGCACCTCGGACCCACTGCGCCGTCGCCTGCGGCGCCTGGAGGCAGGTGGCGAAACCGCCACGGCCGGGGCGTCGGGCCTGGGCCAGTGGCTGGGTCCCATGGGTGAGCGGCTGGTGCCCAGTGAAGAGGAGGCCAAGAGCCGTATTGCCCGCGAGATGCGCCGTGCCGGCAAGCGCTCGCCGGGGGCGGTGAATGTCTTCTACGGGGTGCGCCTGCTGCTGACGGTGGTGCCCGCGCTGACGCTGGCGCTGCTGGTCATTCCCTTCGTGCGCATTGATCCCGCTGTCAGCGTAATTATCGTGATAGCCGTGGCGATTGCCGGCTATCTGCTGCCGCGCTTCTGGCTGGAGCGGGCCATCAAGCGCCGCACCCTGCAGTTGCGGCGCGGCCTGCCCGACGCCCTGGACCTGCTGGTGGTCTGCAGCGAGGCGGGCCTGGGCCTGGGCGCCGCCATTCAGCGTGTGGCCCGGGACCTGGAAGTGAGCCACCCGGAACTGGCCGACGAGTTGCACCTGTTCGGTCTGCAGACCCGTGCCGGCATGGACAACAAGGCGGCGCTGCGCGACCTGGAAGAGCGTACCGGCGTGGAGGATATCCGTGGCCTGGTGACCACCCTGCTGCAGAGCATGCGTTTTGGCACCAGTATCGCCATGACCCTGCGCATCTACGCGGCCGAGCTGCGCGACAAGCGCACCCAGGAGGCCGAAGAGCAGGCGGCCAAGGTCAGCACCAAGATGCTCTTTCCGCTTATCTTCTGCGTTTTTCCCAGCTTCTTGTTGGTTGCAATGGGACCGCCATTGCTGGGGGCGGCGGCGGCCCTGGCCGGCCGCTGAACCGGCAGGAACACTAATAACGACAACGAAGTATCACGACACCGTTAATCATCACGATAGCGGTCATTCAGGGAGCATCAGCCATGAAATGCAAGTACCTCTCCTGTATCGCCTTGGCGGCGCTGGCACTGAGCGGCTGTGCCAGCACGGCTCAGCAAAACGGTGTGAACTCGGACCTCTACGGCCCGCTGGGGGATGACGGCTCCTCCTTGGCCTATGGCACCGCCTTTCCGGTCGCCTCGCCGGCAGAGGCCTATCGCAACGGCGAGGCGGCCCTTCGCGCCGGTGACGCCGATAGGGCGCTGTTCGAGTACCTGCGCGGCCTGCGCATGGAGCGGCGGCCCCAGGCCGATCCGCTTTATCGGGTCGGCATCATCCACCACGGGCGCGGCAATCAAGACCTGGCCCAGAATGCCTATCGCTGGGCGCTCGAGATCGAGCCGAGCCACGTGGGCGCCGGCACGGCGTTGGGTGTCCTGCTGTTGCAGCAACGCGACTACGACGGTGCCGAACGCCACCTGGCTCCCATCGCCAACGGGCGCAACTCTCCCTGGCAGGCGCACAACGCCCTGGGAGTAATCGCCGACATCCGCGGCGAGCACAGCCTGGCCGGGAGCCACTACGAAAAGGCACTGTCGGCGAGCCCCGGCACGCCGCTGGTGCTCAACAACCTGGGCTATTCACGCTACCTGGCCGGCGACTTGCCGGGGGCCCGGCAGTCGCTGCGCGCCGCGGTAAGTGCCAACCCCAGCTACGAGCTGGCATGGCGCAATCTGGGGCTGGTCTACGCCCGGGAGGGTGACCACGAAACTGCGATCGAGGCGGTGGCGCGAAACGGCGACCGGGCCAAGGCCTACAACGATATCGGCTACATCTCGATGCTGGAAGGACGCTACCAGGATGCCATGGGCTTTTTCGAGGAGGCCATGCGGCTATCACCGGCCTACTACATAACCGCCAGCGAGAACGCGCGCAATCTCGACAGCCTGCTGCGACGCAACGGCGGAGCGAGCAGGCCCAACTGACGAGCGGTGCCCGCTGTGGAGGGTATTGATCATGAAATGCCAGGCACGCAAGCAGAGGGGGCAGCTGAGATCGCTGCGCAGGCAGCAGGGGAGTGAAACCGTCGAATTCGCCATCTCCGCCACGCTGCTGTTTATCCTGCTATTCGGCATCATCGAGTTCAGCGTTGCCTTGTATGACAAGGCGACGCTGACCAATGCCAGCCGCGAGGGGGCGAGAACCGGTATTCTCTTTCGACCTGACCCCAGGGATATTTCTGCCGAGGATAACGCCATCGAAGAGGCCATTCGAATCTACGCCGAGCAGTATCTGATCTCCCTGGGCGGCCCGGCCGAAATGGCAATCACAATCGAACGACCCAATGGAAACTCTGTGCAGGCTGGCGATAGCCTGATCGTTACGGTGGATTACCCCTACCAGTTCCTGTTGCTGCCGAGTTTTGTTGGCACCCTGGGCGGCATCCTGGGTCTCTCTGCCACCACTACCATGCGAGCGGAATAGCCATGAAAACGTCTATCCCTATACGGCGCGGTGGCTGGCGCCACGGCTCACCCGGCCATCAGCGCGGTGTCTCCATCGTCCTGTTCGCCCTGGCATTGTTCATGCTATTGGGCTTTACCGCCCTGTCGGTGGACGGCGGCAACCTTTTTGTCGCCAAAAATGAATTACATAACGCCGCCGATGCCGGCTCCCTGGCGGGGGCCAGGATGCTCTATACTCAGGACGGCAGCTCGGTCAATCCCGGTGCCAACCAGATTGCCACCGATGCCGCTCAAGCCAACAACAGCCAGAATTCCGCGTCGGAAGTCGTCAGTGCCCTGCGTGGCCATTGGAGCTTCGCGACCCGCACCTTCACCCCGAATGATTCCCTGGATCCAGTAGACCTGTTCGAGAAGTCGACCGCTGAGCTGGACGAGTACGACCCATTCAATCCGTTCATCAATGCTGTGGAAGTGGTCACGGCTCGGCAGCAGACCCAGGTGGAGGCCTTCTTTGGGCGTATCTTCGGCTTCGAGGGCTACGACGTGTCGGCGCGTTCGGTGGCCTATATCGGTTTTGCCGGCCGGCTGCGTCCGAAAGACACTGACCAGCCCATTGCTATGTGCCGGCAAGCGCTGGTGGACCCCTCAGGCAACTATTCCTGCAGTGTCGGTCGCTTTATTCCCGAGGGCGACCAGACCGGTGGCTGGACCAATTTCCAGCACGACGAGAGCGGGGCGACTAATGCCAATGAGTTGAAACAACTGGTTTGCGGTGAAGGTAATCCGGACGAGATGCGGTTTGGGGAAGACATTTCGACCAATAACGGTCAGGTGCAGTCGGCTTTCCAGGCACTCTACGACTGCTGGGTGGAGGAGACCGGCAAGGAAACGGTATGGTCGCTGACGCTGCCGGTGATCGACTGCGAAGATGGCGTGGCCCCAAGCAATCCTCTGGTGGGCGCTGTGACCGTGAATATCGTCTGGATCATCGACCAGGCCAACCAGATCGACCAGCGGGCCCCGCAGCAGATGGAACTGCCGCCGGAGGACAGTGACGGCGTTTCGCCCGGTACCTGGAGCAGCGCCAGTACCAGCGGGGCAGAGCGCTGGGATAGCTTCGTCGAAACTTTTAATCTGCAAAAGCCCAACGGTGATCTGGCGTACTGGAGCTCGGAGCCGCAGCAGACCGGCTGGCGTCAGAAGAGCATCTATTTCTTGCCGAGTTGTAGCTTCCATGAACCCAAGGGGCAGACCGGCGGCGAGAACTTCGGCATCCTGGCGCGAATACCGGTATTGGTGGATTGAACGCTGCGCTCTTCCTTCGAAGGACCCCGTTGTGGGGTCCTTTATGTACGCTGCCTGCAATGTGAAGTGGCGGCTTATGGGCCGATGGGCTTGATGGGGTCAGGCAATGCCGGCAATGTCGCAATGAGTGCGGCCTCCCCGGCCTTGTCTGTGGGCATTGGACCGGCTGCCTGGGTGTCTGTGGGGTGGGTGGACTGAGTCGCTTCGAGCCGGTAGCGCGAAGGGGGCTTCCCCACATAGCGCTGAAAGGTGCGAGTAAAATAGGAGAGGTCGCGAAAGCCCACGGTAAAACAGACGTCGGTGATGGACACCTTGGGATTGGCCAGCAGCCGCATGGCCTCATTGATGCGACGGTGAAGCAGGTATTCCTGAAAGGTGATCCCGGTCAGCCGCTTGAAGAAGCGGCTGAACTGGAAGGCACTCAGCCCACAAAGTGTCGCCATTTCTTGCTGGGCAATCCTGCGGTGCAGGTTCTGGTCGATATAGGAAATCGCTCGCTGAAGGCGGGCCTGTTCATCGCCTGCCGCCGAACAGTGGAGTCGGGCTTCGTGGGGAATGCTGTTATCGATTTCCACCACTTCCCTTTCCTGCGGCATGCTCCTGTGGGGCGGGATGCCGGCATTGATAGTCTTGCCCGGCAAGCGCACCCTGTATAGCTTGGCCATTACCTCTATAAACCGCTGTGTATCGACAGGCTCGACCAGGTAGTCCCAGACCCTGGCGCGGAAGGCCCATACGGCAAGGTGTTCTGAGTGGGCCTGGGTGATCATCAGCAGGGGGACGGAGGGCGCGGCCTGTTTCGTTTCGCGTAGGCTGGTGAGTCCGGAAAAATCCGGATAATCAAATTGAAAACAGACAGCAATGGGTGGTCTGTCCTGCATGATAGGGACGGGGTCCTGGCCGGCTACAACGACCTCGGTGCGATAGCCTTCCTGTTTCAAGGCATGGTGAAAGTCACTGTCGGTCTGCCCTTGAACGTTTCGAACAACGATAAGCACATACTCATGTACAATCATGGCTCCCCCTGCTCTCGCTCGAAGCTCATCTATATGCTATTTTACTAAATTAGTTTTATTTTAATTTTTATTGAAGCATTCTTTCCGACAGCAGATTAATTTATATAGCAAGACTTCACGCCCAGGATTTCTCTAAGACGTTAAGCCAGCTGAAAAATCTTCCCTTGTTCTGAAATGTAATATACGTACCATTGTTTCAATTTGTTGCTGCGCTTACTTAGCCTAGACGGCCAAATTGACTTTGGAAAGTGAAAAGCCCGATTCGTGAGGAAGGCAAGGCATCCCTGTTACAATGCTCGCCCTCTAGCACCAGCGGCTGGGAGACTGAGCGCATGACCTATGACGTGGTGGTGATCGGGGCGGGGGCCGCCGGGCTGATGTGTGCGCTGACGGCCGGTTACGGCGGGCGGCGGGTGCTGGTCGTCGACCATGCCAACAAGGCCGGCAAGAAGATCCTCATGTCCGGCGGGGGGCGCTGCAACTTTACCAACCTGGCGACAGCTCCGGCGAACTTCTTCTCCGGCAATCCGCATTTCTGCATTTCCGCGCTGAAGCGCTACCGCCCCGAGCACTTCGTGGAGTTGGTAGAACGCCATGGGGTCGACTACGTGGAAAAGGCCCCGGGCCAGCTGTTCTGTGCCGATTCCGCCAAGGAGATCCTGCGGGTCCTGCTCACCGAGTGCGACTGGGCCGGGGTCGATATTCGCCTGCAGTGCTCGGTGGAGGGGGTCGAGCGGCGGGGGGAGGGGATGCAAGTGCTGACATCACTGGGCCGTATCGAGACCGGTGCCGTGGTGGTGGCCTGCGGCGGCCTTTCGATTCCCACCATGGGGGCGACCGGCTTCGGCTACGACATCGCCCGGCAGTTTGGCTTGGCTGTCACCGACACCCGCCCTGCGCTGGTGCCGTTTACACTGACATCGCAGTGGAAGGCGCGGGCGGCCGAACTGGCCGGGGTGAGCTGCGACATCGCGGTAGCTACGATACGCGACGGCCGGTGTTTGGGGCCGGGCCGCGAGCGCCGCTACCGCGAGCCGATGCTGTTCACCCACCGCGGCCTCTCGGGGCCGAGACATCGACTGAACGGCAGGCGGCCAAGGCGCTCTACACCCGGCGGATGAAGGACCTCATGGACGGCGCACCGTCCACCCTGCATGGCACCGGTGCACTCGCGGCGCAGATGGAGTTTCTGACAACCCACAAGGTGTCGGACTTCACCGCTGTCATCGATCCGCTGCTGTCCACAATGCAGGATGACTCCGCCTCGGCGGACTTCAAGGACACGGTCTCGCAGGTACTGAACAGCAGCTCCCCGCGGATGGCGGATCTCTACGGTGAGGCTTATCTCGCCCACCTCATGGACCTGGTCTGGCGCAGCCGTGATGAAGAGGATGCCGAGGGTCCGGGGATGATGCTATGGCATGTCATGCGCCTGGCCGAGCACGCAACGGTCGTGGTCCGCCTGGTCGCCGAGGATTTCGACGACCACGTCACGGACTGGTCGATGCATCCCGCCTCCGCGCTTGCCATTGAAAGCGGCATGACCCGGGGCCTGGAGCGCACCATAACCCGTGAACTGGCATCGGTGGTCATGGGCAAGGCCATCGCAAGTCCGGTGCTGGACATGGATTACCTTGGGCCACACCTGAGCCGCGGCGGCACCCCGCTGTTCGATCTCCAGCAAAACACCGTTGCCGGCGTCATCGCGCTCTACGAGCCCACGGTGTTCGCCGGGGACAAGCCCGAGAGCTATCCCTTCCCGGTGGCGCCCTACACCCAGCCAATGCTTGCCCAGCCCGGCAGGTTCGCCAGCGAACCGGACGAAAAGGCCGAGTGGCTGGCGTTTCTGGAGCGCGTTGCCGCGTTGGGTGATCCGGACTTCAGCCCCGTTGCCGAGACGGCCCTGGCCTCATTCTGATGGCGATGGAAGACGGGTCTGAGCCAGGCCCGCCTTGCCACCTTTCATCGACTTGATGCCTTGTCCCGTCTGTATGAACGGGTACAGCCCGGTCATGGTTGTTCTAGGCTGTCTAGTTAGTAACTACTAGAAACCATGAATTACAAAAATGAAACCTCATGGGCGTCTAACGTTAATCCTCTCTGATGCGTAAGTGGGGCGCCCGCAGTAAAAGGTAAGAGGGGCGCGTCAGTGAAAAAGATTGCGGCAACTACCACCTGCCTGCTGGCACTCCTGATGGTGGATGGCACGGAAGCCTTCCCCAGGATGGTCTTCGAGGAGGAGCCCAACGATACCCCCGAGCAAGCCCAATCGTTCCGTGGTGAAGCCCGCCTGGTGGGCGAGGTGTCGAGCGATGATCGCGACATGTTCCGCTGGGTGCTGGACGATGCCGAAACGGACCGTCTCTGGCAACTCGAGCTGCAGGGTGATTCGCCGGACGGTATCGAGGCACGTTTTTTCTGGCCCGCCGTGGAAGAGCCGGAGCCGAGCGGGGTGGCCGAATTCGGTGCCGCAGAGCCCGAAGAGAGTGCCGACGAGACGACGGAGTTGCTCAGTCTCGGCATCAGCGCCGACCAGCCGAGGCGGCATCGCCAGCAACTGATCGTCCCGCCAGGGGAGCATCTTGTGAGCTTCCTGCCCCAAGGGGAGGGCGGTGAGTATCAGTTGACCTTGACCGAGGCGGGGCGCATGCGCATCCGCGGCCAGGTTGGCCCCGACGAGGCCGATGACCTGGAAGTGACCCCCGGGCGGCTGTGGTTCTTCCACCTTGATGTCGCCGAACATGCCATCCCTCTGGTGCCGGAGGATGAGGCGGCCGAATACCTGTGGCGACTCGATCTGCTCGGCGAGCTGGGCGTGTCGCTGGAGGCCTGGATCGAGAGTGACACCGGTGAACGACTCGCCGAAGTACACGGCGACTCCCCAGTGCAGCAGCAGTGGAGCCGCCTGGATCTCGCCGGGGGAGGGCGCCTGCACCTACGTAACCCGCAGGGAGATGCCATCGGGCGCGTGGGGCTGGAGCTGGAGGAAGACGGCCAGCGTCCCGCGCCGCGAGACGATGACCCGGAGGCGCAGGAGACGATGGAGGCGGAACCGGAGGCCGTGGCCACCTCGGAAGAGGAGGCTCTGTGGTTTGCCCTCGGCGAAGCCGTGACGCTGGATCTGATTCCCCGCCAGCGCCACTACCTGGCCTTCAGCCTGGATGAGTCAGCGCCCGGCCAGACCCTGGACGTGATTGGCGATACTGACCGCGATATCGATGTTTGTCTCAGTCGCCATGACGACCGCGACCCGGTGTGCCGAGAGGGGCCTGCCGAGGCGCTGTTCGCCCAGATGCAGCTTCCCGCTGGCGACTACCTGCTGCAATTGAGATTGTCCCGGCGCGCCGATGGCCCTGTGCCCACCGAGGTGCGGCTGAGCGAGACGGAACTGCCGGATCGGGACGGCTGGGTGAGCGAACCCAATGACCAGCGTGACTGGGCCGCGGTGCTGAGACCCGGAGTCGTCCGCCAGGGCCGGCTAGAAAGCGGCGATACCGCCTGGTTCGAGTTGCTGGTCGGAGGTGAGACCCAGGTTTGGGAATTCCTGGCGGAGGGCGATCCACTCGAGCGCCTGGCCCTTTACCGTGATGGTGATCGCCGCCCCTTCCTCGACAGCAGGCAGTCTCGCCGCGGTGACCCGCTGCAGCAGCGGCGCTTGAGCCCGGTGCGCCTGCTGCCGGGTCGTTACCAGGTGCGTATCGAGGGGGAAAATACCGATTATCGCCTCCAGGCCGAGCCGCTGGGTCGGCCCCAGCCCGGCAGGGAGATGGAGCCCAACGACACGCCCGAGGAGGCCAATCCGCTATGGCTGGGCGAATCCGTCGAGGGACATTTCCACAGCGAGGATGACGCGGACCATTTTCACTTTCATCTGCCCGGCGAGAACCGCCTGGTGCTGGATGTCGAGCCGCCGTCGGAAGGGCGCCTCGAGGCCCGGCTGTTCTGGCAGGGAAATGAGGTACTGCGCACCCTCGACCTTGAGGAGGCCGCGCGCATCAGTCGGAGGCTGCCCCCCGGGGACTATACGTTGAGGCTCGTCGGGGATGGCCCCTCCCAGGAACCCTACCGCGTCCGGCTGGACATCGGCGATCCCTGGCACCATCAGGGTGCGGTGGGGCTGGTGCGGAATCTCGAGCAGGCGCCCCTGGTCCCCAGGGACGGGGTTATCGATGAAGAGACGGGCGGCGTGGATGATCCAGAGGGCTATCTGCGACTTCCCGTCACCGAGCAGGCGCGTACCCTGCATGTCGAGGCACGGAGCCTCGGCGATCGAGTCCGCTTCGTGAATGCCAAGGGCGATGAGCTCGAGATCGAGGAGACAGACGAGCGGCGCCGCTATGCGGTGACCGTGCCGGCAGGCGAGCAGTGGTACCTCTGGGCGTCCATCAGTCGTCGCATGAGCAGCCTCACGCTGGAGGACCCGGCGCAGCCGTACACACCGGAGACGGCGCCCATCACTGCCGAGCTGGAAAGTGAGAGCGCTCGCCTCCCACCCTTCCTGCCCCATGCCCAGCGCCTCGAGGCCCGCCTGACGGTCCGCAATGAGGGAGAGGAATCCCTGACGCTGCCCCTGAAGGCCCACGCCAGCCATTCGGGCTGGTCGCTCGACGGGTTGCCCGAGTCACTCTCCCTGGCCCCCGGGGAGGGGCGTGAAGTACCCCTGACCTGGACCCTGCCGCCCGAGATGCTGGAGAGCGATCCCCTGTCGCTCTTCGTGGCGGTGGGCGAGCACAGTGTGCGGCATGATCTGATAGTGGACCCGTCGATGGCGGCGCTGGATCCGCAACCGGCGCTCCCCGTCCCCGAATCGCTCGATGGAATGGTCGACCTGGCCTGGAGTGCCCTGGGGGCGCACTTCGTCGACGCCGAGAGCGGCGAGCCGGACAGTGACCTGGCTGGCCTCGCCAGTGACGGGCACTTCCTGATCGACGGTATGGCCAGTGCCGCCAGCTCCATCGAGGTCGACGCCGACCCCGGTGAGGCCTTGCCGCCGATCCGCCTTGCCGGTGAAGGGGGCAAGGTGCATGGCCTGGCCTTCAATCAGCGCTCGCTGCATGAGCATAGCTACCGCTGGCGGAAGGTCGAGATCGCCTTGGGCGAGTCCCGGGATACGCTGGAGACCCGGATGACCGTCGAGCTGGACAGCCGTGACGGCGAGCAGTTCTTCCCCCTTGATGCCCCGGTTGAGGCGCGCTACGTACAGCTGCGCCCTCTGGCGATCTTCCTCGAAGAGGGCGAGCGCCGACGCTCCCGCCATGGCAGCGGCGAGCTGCGTGTGCTTGGGGAGCCTTCCGGAGAGCTGGCCGAACGGCGTCATGACCTGCTGGATCGCGACCTGGGCGGGCACTGGCTATACACCCTGCCGGATATCGACAGCCTCTATGGCTTCCAGGGGCAGCGCTACACCCATCGAGGCGTGACCGGCGAGCGCGGGGTGCGTCGGGGACAGCGTATCAGTGACGAGCGCATCGAGATGGTCTTCGCCTTCCTCCAGCATCGGGCGGCGCGGATCGACGAACTGCGCTGGATCGAGAACCTCGACTGGGACGGCCTGCCGGTGGAGGAGGTTTCGGTATACACCTCCCTCGAGTCACCGGTGGGCCCCTGGGAGCACCGGGCCGACTGGACCCTGGAGCGTGACGGAGAGGGTCAGGCAATTCTCTCGCTGCCTGACGCGCCGCGGGCTCGCTACCTGCGCCTGGTATTCGATGAGCCCGCCGTGCCCGAGGACGAGCGCCGAGCCAGCTGGCGGATTCCCGAGGCCCTGCAGGCCTTCGAGGCCGATGCCCTGGGCAGCGGTCGTTCGGTTCTCGGCCACTGGGGACTGGACAAGCCTCGTGGGCCGCTGGAAGTGGAGCAGGGCGGTGACGGCCTCAGGGTGCGAGAGATCGAGGACTCCGATAGCCACGCCGAGGCCCCCTATTCCCTGGCGGATCGAGTGGTGGGGCGGGTCGATGAGCCGGGGGATACCCGTCATTATCGGGTGAGCCTTGATGCACCGGACAATACCCTGGCCTTCGAGCTCGAGGAGCCGGCTCGGGATCGCCTCGTGGTCACCCTCAGCAATGCCGATGGTGAAACGGTGCCTCTCGACTGGTCATCGGTCGGCGGGGGGCGCCGTCAGGCCGAGGCGGTGGATATCCCTGCCGGGGATTATCGTCTCACGGTCAGCGAGCCGCCGCGCTCCATCGTTTTCCTGTGGGATGGCAGCGGCAGTATTTCCGAGCACCAGCCGGCGATCTACCAGGCACTGAACCGCTTCGCCGAGGGGTTGGAGCCCGGCAAGGAGGTATTCAACATGCTGCCCCTGGGAGGCCCCCTGCTGATCAATGGCTGGGCTGACCACCCTTCCCAGGTTGCCCAGACCCTCGCCGCCTATGACGACGACTTCAATAGCTCGAATTCGGAGCCCGCCCTCGAACTGGCCAGCCGCGCCCTGGCCCAGCGGGAGGGGCAGCGGGCGATCTTCCTGATTACCGATGCCGAGCAGACCGGTCGCGACCTGGAGGCCTGGGAGACTCTGGCCCGGGTTCGCCCGCGGGTCTTCACCCTGGAGATCACCCATGGTTCCAGCCGGGACACCGAGGTGAATCGCTGGTACCAGAACCAGATGCTTAGCTGGGCCCAGATCGCCGATGGGCGCTATCGCTATACCGTGGATCGTACCGACCTGATTCGCGGCTTCGAGGCGGGCATGCGTGAGCTGCGCCAGCCCAGCGAGTTCGCGCTGGCGGTGGAGCGGCGCTACCAGGAGCCACCCGAGCCCGGCAGCCTGAGGGTGATCAGCGCCGACCCCGAACAGCCGGCGGTGGCCGGCGGAGTGGTGCATCTGATCTTCGATGCCTCGGGCTCCATGCTGCGACAGATGGAGGGCGGGCGGCGCATCGAGGTGGCGCGGCGTATCGTTCAGCAGACCCTGGACGAGCGCATTCCGGAGCAGGTGCCGGTTGCGCTGCGTGCCTACGGCCATACCGAGCCCCATAGCTGCGAGACCGAGCTGCTGGTCGAGCCCCGTGCGGATAATCACGACGAGGTGCGCGAAGTGGTCTCAGGTATCCAGGCCATCAACCTGGCACGTACGCCGTTGGCCGCCTCGCTGGATGCCGTACTCGATGACCTTTCCGATTTCGCGGGTCAGCCTCGCCTGGTGGTGATGCTTACCGACGGTGAGGAGACCTGTGACGGGGATGTGGCCGCCTCCGTGGAGGCACTGATCGAGGAGGGGGTGGACGTGCGCCTCAATATCGTCGGCTTCCATATCGACGAGATCGGCCTTCAGGCCGAGTTCGAGCGCTTTGCCGCCCGTGGCGGCGGCGAGTACTTCGATAGCCAAGACGGCGATGAGTTGATTGCCGGCCTGTCCCAGGCCTTGGCGGCCACCTGGCGGGTACTGGACAGTGATGGGAGCGAAGTCGCCCGGGGACGGGTGGATGACGCATCCATCGAGCTGGACGTAGGTGAGTACGAGTTGGTGGTGGTGACTCAGGAGGGTGAGCGGAGCAAGACCTTCCAGGTGGCGCCCAGCCAGTCCGTCGAGCTGGGACTTTGATCCGGGAGCAGGAAATGGCGATGACGACAGCCTGTCGTGACGGCAACAGGTGCCTCAGGGGCGGAATGGCAATGATCAGCCTGCTGGCTGTGGTGCTGTTGGCGTCTCTGGTAAGCGGTGCGTCGGCCTACGCTTACCCCCGAACCCTGGTGGCCGAACCCCTGGCTGAGGGCATGCCGCCTTCCCAGGGCTTTCGCGGGGCAGCACGTATCCTGGGAGCGCTGGCCGAGGGAGAGCGGCACGCCTTCACCTGGTCGATCGATGACCGTGAGGTGGGTTACCTGTGGCAGATATCGCTGCGCGCCACCACCGCTGAGCGATTGCGTGTCAGTCTGCACCCTGACCAGGCGTCGGCAGGGCAAGGGGAACCGCAGGGTGTGACGACGTTTGGCGAGGCGCCGGCGACGTCGACATTTGGCACCGCCGATGAGGCGTCGGGCGACGCGTCGCATGCGTCTGACCCGGCCGCCGCTGAGGGGCGCGCGACCGAGAAGCCGCTGCTGACCCTTGAGGCCACGCCCGATACCGCCGGTGATCGCGTTACCTCCCTGCTGGTGTCCCATGGCGACTATCGGATCGAAGTCGAGACTCAGGGAGGGCAGGGCGAATACCAGCTGACCGTTGAGCCTGCCGGTGAGGTCAGCCTGCATGGCACGGCAGACGCGCCATCGAATGCCGACGCCCTGGTCGTGGGCCCGGGCCGCGACTGGTTCTATCAGCTCAATGCATCGCGCCTGCAGCTCCCTCTTGAGATTGATGAGAACGACGCCCGGCTCTGGCGACTCTCCCTGCTGACCGAACTTGGCCATGCGGTAAGGGCGCAGCCGGTGGATGCATCGGACGAGCCCCTGGTGGCGTCCACGGGGCCTCTGCCAATGAAGCAACAATGGGACCAGCTGGCCCTGGAAGAAGGCGCCGCACTGGCCCTGGCGCGTGATGAGGAAGGTGAGGCCATCGGCCGGGTGCGTGTGCGCCTCGAGCCGGGCGAGGCCTTTCCGGAGCCGGCGCCTGAGCCGGTGGCAGCGACACGGGAAGACGCACTGGCTCTGCCCGCCCAGGCCACTCAAGTGCTTGAGCTGCTGCCCGGTCAGCGTAGCTACCTGGCCTTTGAGCTCAATGATGAAGAGGCTCAAGGGCAGGGCTGGGCGCTGGATCTGCTTGGCCCGGAGGATCCGCCGATCGAAGCGTGCCTGGCGGACGCCCTGGGTCAGGAGGCGATCTGCCGCACGGGCCCGCGGGAGGCGCTCTTCGATCGTCTGCGCCTCGACCCTGGCCGTCACTACCTGGCGCTGACACCGTCAGAGCAGACGGAAGAGGCTGGCGTCGCGGTGGAGGTGATTCGCCGATCCGTTCCTCGGCCCACTTCACAGGAAGTGGCGGAGCCCAACGACAGCCGCGAGGTGGCAACCGCCTTATCGCCAGAGCAAGAATTACAGGGCACCTTCAATGGCCCGCGAAAGGGGGTTTTCCGGCTCGAGGTGCCGCGCTCGGATCAGGTGTGGCGCATTGTGGCCAGTGGCGATGGCCTGGAGGACCTTCGCCTCTACCAGTCCGGCCATTCGGGGCGCTCCCATTTCGCCAGATCCCAGGCCTACGGGCCTGTAGGTGAAAAGGAAGGCCTCGGTTTTTCTCGTCTCGATCTGATGGCGGGCACCTATTACCTGGAACTCTCCGGGAGCGACAGTGACTATCGAATCCTTGCCGAGCGTCTGGACGCCGATGAAGAAGGCTGGGAGCGCGAGCCCAATGACACCCGCGGCCAGGCCAATGCGCTGACTTTCGGAGGGGTCATGCGTGGCGATCTTCACGACGCCTCCGACGAGGACTGGTATCGGTTCACCCTGCCAGGCGACAACCGTATACGGCTGAAGATTACCCCGCCCGATGCCGGAAGTGTTCAGCCCATTCTCTACCGGGATGAAGAGCGTATTGCCGCCGTGCATCCACGTCGCGCATTGGATACATCTCCTCTGATACTCACCGGTCGGCTGCCGGCCGGTGACTACTATCTCTGGCTGGGAGATCGGGAGCCAGCCGGTCCTTATCGAGTCCGGCTGGATTTACAAGCGCCCTGGGAACCGCTTGCGGGGCATGCCATGGCGACACGCCAAGAACTGGCTGTCGAGCCGCCACCTGACGGTCGCATTGAGCTTCCCCACAGCGGATTGGGTAGCGACTATCAGTGGTTCCGTCTCCCGGTGGGCGATAGTCCCAGAGAAGTGAGAATCAAGCGGCTGGGGGACAATCGACTGAGCCGCGCCCATGTCGAGCTGATCGATGAGCAGGGTGACGCGCTACCCACCCGGGAGGTTGAGACAGCGCGTGACAATGCCGAAGCCGTGGCGGTACAGATTCCCGCACGGGCAAAGGTCTACCTGCGCGTCAGCAGCGCGCGCCTGGGGCATATCGACCTGATCCTCGAGGATCCCCTGATCGCAGAACGACAGGCCGAATCGCAGAGGCACCACGATGCCATCGAAGCCCGCTTCGAGGCAGACGGGCCCCTGACCGCCTGGCATGACGCTCCCCAGCGGCTAGAAAGCCGACTGGTGCTGAGCAACGGCGCCGAGGCGCCGGTGACGCTGCCGCTCGAGGCCCACGCCAGCCATGCCGGCTGGCGCATTGACGCGCTGCCCGACACCCTTACCCTCGATCCCGGCGAGGAGGTCGTTCTGACCCCGGCCTGGACGCTGCCGGCCGGACTGGATGACGAGGCGCCGGTGTCACTCTTCATCGGCGTTGCGGGCCAGACGCTAGAGGCGACCCTCGCTGTCGGGAGCACCGATACCGAAGCCGGCGTCAGCCTGGGGGACGTGGCCCTGCGCGACCGGGCTCAAGGGCTGGTGGACCTGGCCTGGTGGGGTCTTGGTGCCTACTTCGAAGACCCCGACAGCGGGGAGCCGATCATTGATGATGCCACTAGCGGCTGGGGTACCCATCGCGTGGCTTCCGAGCCCCGGCTGGTGCATCTTATCGACGGCATGAGCTCGATGGGTAGCCATCTGCGCTATCGCGGGGAGCCGGGTGAGGCCCTGCCCCCCCTGCGCCTGGCCGGCGACGGTGGCGACGTCGAGATGCTGGTGATCAACCAGCGTTCGGGCCAGCCCCCTGAGCAGCGCTGGCGCGAGCTCGAGGTGTCGCTGGGCGACACTCCCGATGACCTGGAGGTGGTCACCACCCTCGAGCTTGACGCCGCCGACGGCGAGCAGTTCTTCGCCCTGGGGTCTTCCCGCCAGGCTCGCTACCTGGGGCTGCGTCCTCTCGGTTTCTGGGGGGAGACGGGGCGGCTGGAAGACACCGGCATCGGGCAGCTTCGTGTGCTGGGCGAGCCCGCTGATGAACTGGCGCGTCAGCGCCTTGATCTGCTGGCGGATCGGCGCGGTGGGCACTGGATCACTACGCGGCCCGAGGTTCCCGCCCTGAACGAGATGACCCTGCCGGAGCGCAATGCGTTCCAGGCCCATGGTGCCCATGGGGATCGCCTTGGGCGAGGCCTGGCGCGTGGCGGCGAATGGCAGCCGGGCGGCGTATCGCTGGTCTTCGGCTTCCTGCAGCAGCGCGCGGCAAGGCTTGGGGAGTTGGGCTGGCAGGAGGCGCCTGAACACCGCGGTCAGCCCATCGAGACGGTAAGGGTCTATTCCAGCACCGAAAGCCCGGTTGGCCCCTGGCAGCATCAGGCTGACTGGCACCTCGAGCGCGATGCGCAGGGGTTGGCCGAGCTGACCCTGGACACCCCTGTCTGGGCGCGCTATCTGCGCCTCGAGGTGCTGATGCCCGAGCCGGACCCGGAACAGGCTGAGCGTCGCTGGCGGCTGCCTGCCGAGATCCGTGCCCATGAGGCGGAACCGTTGGGCGGCGGCGAATCGATCCTGGCCTACTGGCCGGAGCAAGGCAGGGAAGGGCAGGCGGGACCCTATGAGCTGACGTTGGGCGAAGAAGCGCTTCCGGAAGCGGTGGACGATGACGCCAGTCATCCCGACGCGCCCCGGCGGCTGGAGGAGCGCATCACCGGACGCCTGGCGCAGCCGAATGATACTCGTAGCTATCGGGTGAGGATCGAGGAGGGGCACAACACCCTGGTGGTGCGGCTGCGTGAGACGCTACGCGGCAGAATCCAGGCCAGCCTGGTAGCGACCGATGGAGAGACGCAGTCTTTCGACTGGCAGCGCGAGCCCGAGGGGTGGCGCCGCGGCGAGGCCGTTGGCCTTCCGCCCGGGGAGTATCGGCTGGACATCACCGAGCCGGCTCGGGCCATCGCCTTCCTGTGGGATGCCAGCGGCAGCCTGGAAGCGCTTCAGGCTCCGATTCTGCAGGCCATCAACCGCTTTGCCGAAGGGCTCGACCCCGACCAGGAAGTCGCCAACCTGATGCCGCTAGGCGGGCCCATGCTGCTCGATGAGTGGAGCGGGGAGCCGCGCATTCTGCGCCATACCCTGGCTGCCTACGACGGACGCTTCGAGAGTTCCGATGCCGAGCCGGCGCTTCAGAGCGCGACGCGCGCATTGGAGGCGCTGGACCGGGAAAGGGTCATCTTCCTGATCACCGATGCCGAGCAGATGGGACGGGCTATCAGTGTCTGGGACGACCTGGAGCGGGTACAGCCGCGTATCTTCACCCTGGAGATTTCCCATGGGCAGCAGCGTCTGGCCAGCGAGACACGCTGGTACCAGAACCAGATGCGCAGTTGGGCCAATGTGGGGGGCGGTCGCTATGCCTATACCCTGGACCGACGCGATCTTGTGCGGGCCTTCGAGGTCGGCATGCAGGAGGTTCGTCAGCCCACGACCTTTGCCCTGGAGGTGACATCCCGTTACCAGGAGCCACCCGAGCCCGGCAGCCTCAGGGTGGTCAGCGCCGACCCCGAACAGCCGGCGGTGGCCGGCGGGGTGGTGCATCTGATCTTCGATGCCTCGGGCTCCATGCTGCGACAGATGGAGGGCGGGCGGCGCATCGAGGTGGCGCGACGCATCGTCCAGCAGGTACTCGATGAGCGCATTCCGGAGCAGGTACCGGTTGCGCTGCGTGCCTACGGCCATACCGAGCCCCATAGCTGCGAGACCGAGCTGCTGGTCGAGCCCCGTGCGGGTAACCACGACGAGGTGCGCGAAGTGGTGTCAGGTATCCAGGCCATCAACCTGGCACGTACGCCGTTGGCCGCCTCCATCGATGCGGTACTGGAGGACCTTTCGGGCTACGAGGACCAGCGGCGCCTGGTGGTGATGCTCACCGACGGTGAAGAGACCTGCGACGGGGATGTGGCCGCCTCCGTGGAGGCCCTGATCGAGGAGGGTGTGGACGTGCGCCTCAATATCGTCGGCTTCCATATCGATGAGGTCGGCCTGCAGGCCGAGTTCGAGCGCTTCGCTGCCCAAGGCGGCGGCGAGTACTTCGATAGCCACGACGGTGACGAGCTGATTGCCGGCCTGTCCCAGGCCTTGGCTGCCACCTGGCGGGTGCTGGACAGTGATGGGAGCGAGGTCGCCCGGGGACGGGTAGATGACGTCCCCATCGCACTGGACGTGGGCGAGTACGAGCTGTTGGTGGAGACCCAGAGCGGGGAGTGGCGCCAAGCCTTCGAGATTGGCCCCCGTGAGGACAAGAACCTGGAGGTGAGCGGTGAAGACTAGACTCTGGTGGCTGCTGGTGATGATGTCGTTGAGCCCGCTGGTCTCGGCGAATCAGATGTGCCTGGGAACGGCGGGCATGGATAAGAGCCATTCACGCTACCTGGAGCAGCGGATCGTGACGCTGGATCGCGCCGTTCGTGAGGCTTATACCGAGCTGCCCTGGCAGGAGCTGAACGTCGGACAGGCGCAGCAGGCGCTGGGTGTGGAGCCCCGAGCCCTCTTCGAGTGGGTGCGTGATGAGACTCGCTGGCTGCCCTATGCAGGAGAGCTGCGCGGGGCGGACGGGGTGATGCAGGATCGTATGGGCTCCAGCCTGGATCGTGCCCTGCTGCTGGCGGCGCTGATGGAAGAGGCCGGACACACCGTGCGCCTGGTCCGGACCGACCTGTCCGAGGAGGCCCTGAAGCGCCTCGAGTCGACCTGGGCCGGCGAACCGGTGGCCAGGCGGCCGGATGGCCCCATCGAGATGGACCTCTCTGACGCGTCCATCAAGGCCCTGGCCGAGCGGCTCGATAGCGACCCCGACGCCATCGCCGAGTCGCTGCGGGAACAGCGGGAGGCGGCCGAAACGCGACAGGCGCGGCTGCTGGCCGACGGTCGCCAACAGGCCAAGGCGCTGGAGGCGTTGATGGACGGGGCCCTGGAGGCAGTTGATGGCACGGATGCTGCCCCGACGCATCACTGGTGGGTGCAACAACGCACAGGCGATGGCTGGGCGGACTTCGACCCTGCGCTTCCGCAGCAGGCCGCCGGTGAGCGCCTGGTCGCCGAAGGGGAGGTCGAGCATGTATACCCGGAGGCGCTGCCCGACGACGTCCGGCACTGGTTGACCGTCGAAGTGGTGGCGGAGCAGCTCCATGATGACCGCCTGAGCGAGGCGGTAGCCTTCTCCCACCGGCTGCCTGCTGCCGAACTGCTGGGGCAGCAACTGCACCTGGAGCTCTACCCCATGGCGCTACCGTCACCCCAGGCGCTGCTTGATGGCAGTCATGAACTGGATGCCCTGCCTGGCGCGCTGTTCGACCAGGAGCAGTGGGTGCCCTATCTGCGCCTGGGTGACAGCCTGGAGCGCCAGGACGGCATCATGGCCGACGGTAGTGTCGTCGACCTCGGATCGGAGGCCGGCATGGCCGGTGCCTTTGGCGAAGCCAGCAGTGCCCTGGGCGAGGTGGGCATCGGTGGACTCGGTGCCGATGAACCAGACACCCCGCCGGAGCTGACGGCCGTGATGGTGCGCTTCCATGTCGAGGCGCCGGGCCGAGAGACCGACATCGTAGAGCGCCCCATGATGGATCTGATCGGCCCCGCACTTCGCGCCGCGGGCGTCGAGGCCTTCGAGTTCGATGATGCCCTGCGCGAGCAGCGCGCCGTCGAACTGCTGAGCACCCTGGAGGTGCTCGGACAGAGTACCTGGGTGCCCCCCGCGCAGTTGGCCGCCTGGCGCTACGAGGGGCTGATGGACAATCGGCAGTCGGCCTTGGCCGGGGCTTACCTGGCTGCCCAACGTGATGACAGCTTTATCGGCGAAGCGTTGGAAGCGCGCAGCACCCGCCGCTCCACGCTGGACCAGCTCGCCGCCATGCGGCTGGCCTACAGTCCGCACCCCGAGAGGGTCGCGCTGACGCGCCTCAACCTGCTGGGCTATGTGACGCTGATGGAGTTCAAGGGGGGGGAGTATCGGCGCCGTGAGGGCTTCGACATCCTCGATAATCGGATTGCGGTGCCTGACGGTGATGCGGTGGCCGAGACCCGGCTGGCCCAGGGGGCATTGGATACTCTGCTGGAGGCCGAGCTCGCGGTGGAAGCGCGTGCGGCCCTGGGCAACACTGCTCGCGCCTTCCTGCACGACCTCGGCGAGGGAGTCGACTGGCGTCGCGTGGACAGCCTGGACGGCTTGGCGGACCTCGACTGGCAACCGGATGCCGACCTCAAGGCGCACTTCGCGACGCACCTGAACACGGGGCAGGTGCTGCTGCTGCCCGACGCGCCGGCTCGGGAAGAGGCGCCCACCTGGTGGCAGCTGGACCCCGCCACCGGTGACCTGCTCGGCTACGGGCGAGACCGACGTGGGCAGTACATCGAGGGGATTCTGACGTTGATGAGTGCAGGCGATAGTGCCATGGGCGCGGTGGGCATGGTGCAGAGCATCTGGGACTGCCTGTTTACCTCGAGCGATCCGCTCTGCTGCACCCAGGATGCCGCCGCCCAGGAGATGATTGGTCGCGCCGTCAGCGCCGGCTTGGGCGGTCTCGCCGAGGCCCATGACATCAACATCATCATAGGGCGCGAACTCATCTCCGGAGGGGCCTTCGACCGGCTCAATTCAGCGGGCATCAGCAAGGCGGCCGGTGATGTGGCCGGCGCCGGCGCCGAGTTCATCGTGGATTCCTGGGGCCGCTGCAACTGAGGAGACATCAATGAAACAGCCAAGCATGCGCAAGGCCGCACTGGGCATGACGGGGCTGCTGGTCCTGGTCGGACTGGTTGCGACGAAGCCTGCGGCGGCTCAGCCGCCCTGCGTCGAGGCGGTGCAGGAGCGACTCCCCGCATCGGGCTGCAACCGCGCTTTCACCCTGCACGTCAAGGAGATGGCCTTCAGCGATGAGCTGAACGGCCGGACGCCGCCGCCCGGCCAACGCTGGATCACCCTGGAGGTACGCTTTGACAGCTGGATGCCCAGCGACCTGGTGTTCGGTCTGGGCTATCCGGAGCCGTTGCTGGTGGCCTCGCTTGCACGCCAGCTTTATCTGCTGGTGGACGACCGGCAGGTGGTGCGGTCGACCCTGTCGGAGGCATCGGACCTGGAGGATGAGTTCGTTCTGCCTCGATCCGGCGACCGGCGCCAGGGCCAGGTCGCCTTCGCTGTGCCCGATGAGCCTCTGTCTCAACTCTCGCTGCATTACTACCACGACCAGTATGCGCCCATCGTCGTGCCACTTCTCGGCGAGCGTGCCCAGCCCGACGAGGAGCGCGATGCGGCGAGTCGGCAGGAGGGCCACGACCTCTTCTCGCTGGGCGTTCACGGTGTCAGTCGGCATGACCGCTGGCATGGCGAGTCGGCTCCCGAAGGCATGCAGTGGCTGGTGGTGGACCTGCGCGGCCAGGGGGAGTGGCGCACGCCGGTTGACGCTCGGGCGCTGGATGCGTCCGCCGAGTCCGGCGCCGAGGTCTCGCTGCGCCGGGTCATGGAGTATATCGAGGCCCCGGGGCTGCTGCAGGCGGTAGTCGACGGTAGCCATGCTTACGTGCGCGATCTTGAACTCAGCACCCTGGCGGGAGACCCCGCCCTGCTGCCCGATGCCTGGGCCGGCGGCCAGGCGGTGTTCCCGGTGCCGAAGGATGCCGAAAGCGTGGAACTCATTGCCTATATGCCGGAGTTTCGCGGCACCAATATCTCTTCGGAGATCCGCCCCAGCCTGCGCTACCTGCTGAAGGGAGAGGCCGTCACCGGGATGATCGGTGAGGCCCTCGTCGACATCGAGGATGGCCCCATCCGCTTTCGGGTGCATGGCCTTGAGTTTCCAGATGAATTTGCCGGCCATCTGGCCAGCGAGGAGGAGAGCCTGCTGCTGGTGGAGGCCTCGATGACGAATCTCAGCGGGGTGGGCGGCATGATGCCGGTCAGCCAGCGGCTGAGCCCGAGGGGGGTGGAAGGAGAACTGGTCGCAGCCTATCAGCGCGGTCCTCTCGTGCTTGAGGAGCCCTTCTGGCTGCCTGCCGATGATGAGCCTCGTCGCTTTCAACTGCTCTATCGCTTCGAGTCACCTGCTGAAATATATGAGTTCGAGTATGGCGGTGTCTCGGTCACCGAGCGGGTCAGGCTCCCCGTGGAGCCCTGACCGAAGATGAGTCCCAGCCTTGGGGCGAACTGTTGACCTTGACCGGATCGCTATCACTGACTTCAGGAGATGAAGATGTCACATCGCAATTCATATGGCGCACGGTCCCGTGCAGGCGTCTGGGGCGGGGCTTTCGTTCTTGGGTTGGTGGCAGGTGGCTGGCTTGTCCCCGCTATAGGAAACACGACGCCGGACTGGACGGGGGCCGAGCTGCTGCATGAGTTCGAGCTCGAGGGAGAGAGCGTCGAGCGCTTGGCGCTGTCACCGGATGGCGATCGTGTTGCGATTGCCGCACATGGGAATCTCGAAATACGCGAGGCGTCGACCGGTGAGCTGGTTCATCAGTTGGAGGGCCACCACTCTCCAGAGGTGGACCGGCCGCTGCCTGTCACCGGGCTGGCCTTCAGCCCCGATGGCGGGAGCCTGGTGAGCGCCAGCTGGAATCCGGGCGTGGCGGCCGACGCGTCGCTCATGCTATGGGATCTGGCGACAGGCAAGCTGCGTCGTGCCCTGGCCGGAGGACAGGGGTGTCGCGAGGTGGCCTTTTCCGACGATGGGGCCAGCGTATGGGCTGCCTGCGGTGCAGACGTGCAGCGCTATGTACTGGAGACAGGTCTTGTCGTCGAGCGGGCAGAGTCTTTCCCTGCCGAACTGCTGCATGGGCCTGATGCCGAAACCGCGGCAGATGCGCTGCCGATGCCCAGGCAGGGCCCTGCCCATGCGCTGGCCTTGAGCCAGGACGGCATGCGGCTGGCCTGGGCGGGAAAGCCGCCGACCTTCCCCGCACCGCTGGTGCGAGTGTGGCAGGCCGAAGCATCTCCGGCAGGTGGTGGCACACTGCCGGCCAACGACTATCAGCTCATCGAGCTGCCAGAGGTGGAAGCGACTGACGATCCAGTGGCCCTGGCGCGAAGCCACTACGGCATGCGCGAGTTCAACCCGGTCACCGTGGAGACGGTCACCCAGCGTATGCGCCAGGACGGCGATATCCTGGTCACCCTGAGCCTGGAGGGCCTCAAGGATGATTCGGTTCGTGCCATTCGCTACCGGCTGCTGTTTTCTCCTGCGGCCGATGGGCGCTGGCAGCTCGGTGAAGTCGGGCGACAGCAGCAGTGCCGACGAGGGCCCACCGAGCCGGATACCTGGTCCACGGCGCTATGCCATTGATACCGGCCGGCGTCGGCTGGGAGCGGCACTCCCCCTCCAAACGAACGGGGTCACGTCGCCCCAGCCTGGCTAACCTAGTGGGATCAGCCGATAGCATTAGCGCTAAACAACGACAACACTCATCCTCAGCAGGGGGCGACATGTGGGATTTCAAGATTGGCCAGGCCCTTGGCCTGATGCTGAAGACAATGCCTTTCATTCTCTTTCGCCTTGCCGTCTACTTCGGCGTAGCACTGGCCTACGTACTGATGACCGGTGTCGGTGCCGGCGTGGGGTGGGGCGTCGGGGGCCTGGGCGACGAGGGCTTCCGCGCCGCTTCCACCTTCTGGGGCGGCGTCGTCGGCTTCGGGATCGTCGGCGCCATCATGTACATTCTGCGTGAGTACCTGCTGTATATGGTAAAGGCGGGCCATATTGCCGTGCTGGTGGAGCTGATGGACGGCAAGCCGCTGCCCCAGGGACGTGGCCAGATCGAGCATGCCAGCACCGTGGTGAAGGCGCGCTTTGCCCAGGCCAGCGTGCTGTTCGGCGTGGACCAGCTGATCAAGGGCGTGCTGCGTGCCATTACCGGCCTGGCTCGCGGGATATTCCGGCTGCTGCCGATTCCCGGCGCCCGTCAGTTCCTCCGGCTCGTTGAAATGTTCCTGCGCATCGCCGTGGGCTTCATCGACGAGGTGATCCTGGCCTACTGCATTCGCACCCGCTCCGACAACGCCTGGGCTTCCTCCCGTGATGCGCTCGTGCTCTACGGTCAGAATGCCAAGCCGATGCTGAAGAATGCCGCCTGGCTGGCACTGATCGTCTACGGCCTCTCTTTCCTGGTCTTCCTGGTCATGCTGGCGCCCGCTGCCCTGGTGGCCTATCTCATTCCTGGTGGCTGGTCGGCGACCGGGGTCATCGTCGCACTGCTGTTCGCCTGGAGCGTCAAGGTGGCGGTACTGGAGCCCTTTGCCATCACCTGCATGATGCAGGCGTATTTCAAGGCCATCGAAGGCCAGCAGCCGGATGCCGAGTGGGAGGCCAAGCTGGATGGCATGTCGGCCAAGTTCCGCAAACTGAAGCTGCGTGCCACTCAGACGACGACAGGTGACGACGCGCAAGGAGCAGAAGCTGCGCGGTGACACCGCGTGGCCGGGAAATGCGCTGAGAGCAGAACAATAAGGCATTAAGGTGCGATATGAGCATGAATCGGGGAAGCCAAGGTACATTGCTGGCAGGTATGGCGCTTGTCGGCCTGGGGTTGTTGACGGCATGCAATGATGAATCCGCTTCCAGTGCCGTGCAGTCAGACAACGGCGCTTCGCAGCAGGGCGGTGTGCAAAGCAACGGCGACGGTGAGCTTGCTGGCCTGCTGGAGAGTGTGGAAAGCGGCGAGTCGATGATCAGCATCAGCGGTGCCGCCACCTCGACAGGTGAGTACACCACGGCGGATGACCCGCGCTACGGCGGTGTCAGCAACGATATCTTTCGGCCTGCGCTGGGAGGTGGCTCATCCCGTCGAGGCAGCAATGCCGAAGGGCCGTATGTCATTTCAATCTACACCGATGCGACCCACGAAGATGACCCTGACAATGTTGTGCGTGCCTGGGTCTCGCTGGTGCTGCCGGCAGACGCCGAGGCAGGAAAGCGCTACGAGGTGGCGAGTTTCGCCGACGCCGAGGACCACCAGGTGCAAGCCCATGTTCGGGGTGACGGCATGGGGTGGTCATTCTCGCGGCAGGTCTCGGGCAGTGTTTACCTGGAATCGTTCGGGGAAAGGGTCAGTGCTGCCTGGCAGTTGGAGGCCGCCGATGGGCGTGGCGAGGAGGCAGGCCGAGTGACGAGCGAAGGGGCGGTCAGGGAACTGCCGCTGACGCTGCAGTCCGAGGCGGAATATGAGCTCACCGTCAACGGGGATACCGAGTCAGCCCTGTCCCGTATCACCGGTCGCGACAACATGCTGATCATCGGCAATGGGATCTATCTCTACCTGCCTGAAGGGGCGACAGCCGGCAGCTACCCGGTTCAGGCAGATCGGGATGACGACGCCGTGCGCGCCCAGTTCTCCCGGCATGACATCGAGGAGGTCAGCGGAGAGCTGACACTGGTGGCCAACGGCGAGCGCTACGATGCCGAGTTCCACATTGATGCCAGTGGGGAGGATGAGGTGGCGCTGGCCGGCGATCTGCGCTGGTTTGTGCTGAATGAGGAGTGAGCCGGCGACCTGAAACGGTTGACGCATGGGTAGGAAGGACAGGGTAGGACGGGATAGGAAAGACGGGGTGGGCAAGCCTGGATAGGCAAGATTGGGTAGACAAAACAACGAGGAAAACGAATATGCGCAGCAAACGCTCTCTTGGTGTTGTCCTGCTGGGTGCCACGCTGGCAATGCCATTCACCGCTTCAGCGCTGGCCGATGAGGTCGTCGAACAGATCGAACTGGGTCTCGAGCTGTATCAAGAGGAGGATTATGGCGGGGCGGTCACCGAGCTGGAGTTCGCCATCAACGACATTCGCAAGCTGCTCTCGGGACGCATTGCCGAAACCTTCCCCGACGCCCCCGAGGGCTGGACCGCAGGTGAAGCTGAATCCGCCGGCGGTGGCGGCGCGGCGGCCCTGATGGGGGGCGGTGGTTCCATGCTGCAGCGCAACTATCGCGAGGACGAAGGGGAGGGACGCCTGGAAGCGTCTTTGATGATCGACAACCCCATGGTCCAGGGCATGGCTGCGATGTTCCACAATCCCGCCATGATCGCTGCCCAGCCCAACATGGAGCGTGTTCGCATGGGACGCGAGTCTGCCATCGTCAAATGGGAGGCGGATCGCTCCCGGGTCGAGGCGACGCTGCTGCTCGACGGACGGATCCTGATGCAGGTCAAGGGGCAGGGAATCGATTCGCCCGATGTCGCCGTCGATCTGCTCAAGGCCTGGGACCTGGCCGAGGTGCGTGCAAGGGCGGCACGGTAAAGCCGGCTGCCACGTCATAAAGGTCATTCTTGCGCCCGGTCAGCGAAAGCACGACGGACGTCAATCAGTCTTCTGTTTTGGCCGGCACCAGAGGGCTGGGCAAGCGTCTGCGTTGAACCGGGCGCTGAATATTGGGCTAACGTGAAGAAAGGTCCCGCTGATGCGCGACATCCAGCGGAGGTGGTCTTCGCTGCGCTTGCCAGCCTGGTGAGGCGTTGACTCACGCATTGCGTCTATCCATCGTTAAATCAGAATAGATTCCTTCATCGAACCCTCTGCAACTCCTGCGTTCTCATTGAGTAGTCATTCACTGCGTTGACAGTTCCCCGGCCGCTCCGCCGGAAGCTGACTAGGCTGATGAGTAACCCGGTAAGGTCATCGAGTGTGGCGGTGACCATCAGGGTGGGCAAACAGGAGGCTTCGATGAGCATCTTCGATCATGTGCAGAACCGCTTCTCTCGTGTCCAGCAGGAAGAAATGTCCCTGCAGGAATACCTTGAGCTGTGTCGTGAAGACCCCATGGGTTATGCCAGCGCTGCCGAGCGTATGCTCCAGGCCATCGGCGAGCCCGAGGTGATCGACACTGCCAAGGACTCAAGGCTCTCGAGGATCTTCTCCAACAAGGTGATTCGTCGCTATCCCGCCTTCGCTGAATTCTACGGCATGGAAGAGGCGATCGAGCAGATCGTCGCCTACTTTCGCCATGCCGCCCAGGGATTGGAGGAGCGCAAGCAGATCCTCTATCTGCTGGGGCCGGTGGGGGGCGGCAAGTCCTCGCTTGCCGAGCGTCTCAAGCTGCTGATGGAGCATATCCCTTTCTACGCCATCAAGGGCTCGCCGGTATTCGAGTCGCCCCTGGGGCTATTCTCTCCCGAGGAAGATGGCGAGCTGCTCGAGAAGGAGTACGGCATTCCCCGGCGCTACGTGAAGAGCGTGATGTCGCCTTGGGCCTCCAAGCGGCTGAGGGAGTATGGCGGCGACATTTCCCAGTTCAAGGTGGTCAGGCTCTACCCGTCCCGCCTCAACCAGATCGCCATCTCCAAGACCGAGCCGGGTGATGAAAACAACCAGGACATCTCCTCCCTGGTGGGCAAGGTGGACATCCGCCAACTGGAGCTCTACTCCCAGGACGACCCGGATGCCTACAGCTTCTCCGGCGGCCTGTGCAAGGCCAACCAGGGTCTGATGGAGTTCATCGAGATGTTCAAGGCACCTATCAAGGTGCTGCATCCGTTGCTGACCGCTACCCAGGAAGGCAACTACAACCCTACCGAGGGCATGGGAGCCATACCTTTCGAAGGTGTCGTGCTGGCCCACTCCAACGAGAGCGAGTGGCAGGCCTTCCGCAACAACCGCAACAACGAGGCCTTCCTCGACCGCGTCTACATCGTCAAGGTGCCCTACTGCCTGCGGGTTACCGAAGAGATCAATATCTACAAGAAGCTGCTCGAGCATTCGTCTCTCGACCAGGCTCCCTGTGCCCCCGACACCCTGCGCATGCTGGCTCAATTCTCGGTGCTCTCGCGGCTGAAGGAACCGGAGAACTCCAGTATCTATTCCAAGATGCGGGTCTATGACGGGGAGAATCTCAAGGACACCGATCCCAAGGCCAAGTCGATCCAGGAATACCGCGATGCGGCTGGTGTCGACGAGGGCATGGACGGGTTGTCCACGCGTTTTGCCTTCAAGATCCTCTCTAAGGTGTTCAACTTCGACAATCATGAGATTGCCGCCAACCCGGTACACCTGCTGTATGTGCTCGAGCAGCGCCTGGAACAGGAGCAGTTGCCCAAGGAGACCTTCGAGCGCTACCTGCGTTTCATCAAGGAGTTCCTGGCGCCGCGCTACGTGGATTTCATCGGCAAGGAGATTCAGACCGCCTACCTGGAGTCCTACTCCGAGTACGGCCAGAACATCTTCGATCGCTATGTGACCTACGCCGACTTCTGGATCCAGGATCAGGAGTACCGAGACCCCGAGACCGGGGAGCTCTTCAATCGCCAGTCGCTCAACGAGGAGCTTGAGAAGATCGAGAAGCCGGCGGGCATCTCCAACCCCAAGGACTTCCGTCACGAGGTGGTCAACTTCGTGTTGCGGGCGCGTGCCCAGAACAACGGCATGAACCCCAGTTGGCAGTCCTACGAGAAGCTCAGAGGTGTGATCGAGCACAAGATGTTCGCCAATACCGAGGAGCTGTTGCCGGTGATCTCCTTCAATGCCAAGGCGTCCACGGCAGACCAGAAGAAGCACGAGGACTTCGTCGAGCGCATGAAGGATCGCGGTTATACCGAGAAGCAGGTACGGCTGCTCTCCGAGTGGTATCTGCGCGTGCGTAAATCGCAGTAACCGGCGCTGGCCTGGGAGGTCACCATGACCTATTTCATCGATCGACGTGCCAATGCCAAGCACAAGAGTGCGGTCAATCGGCAGCGTTTCCTCGACCGCTACCGGACGCATATCAAGCGTTCGGTGGAGGAGGCGGTCAACCGCCGCTCGATCACCGACATGGAGCGTGGAGAGAAGGTGTCGATTCCGGCACGCGACATCTCCGAGCCGGTGTTCCAGCATGGCCCTGGCGGCAAGCGGACCATCGTCAGTCCCGGTAACAAGGAATTCGTCGAAGGCGACCGCCTGCGCCGCCCCGGTGGCGGCGGTGGTGGTGACGGCGCGGGGGAGGGGGGAGCCTCCAACCAGGGTGAAGGCACGGATGAGTTCGCCTTTACCTTGAGTCGTGAAGAGTTCCTCGACTTCGTCTTCGACGGACTGGAGCTGCCACACCTGGAGCGCAAGGCGCTGGTGGATCTCGACGAGGTGCGGCCGGTGCGAGCGGGGGTCTCCCGGGACGGCGTGCCGGCACGCATGAATATCGTACGCTCCATGCGCGAGGCCTATGCCCGGCGGATCGCCATGCGCGCGCCCATTCGGCGGGCGCTGCGCGAGGCACGGGAGGCGCTTGACCTGGAGGAGGGCAAGGATCCGGTGCTGCGCAACCCGGCGCGCATCGCCGAGCTCAAGGCCGAGATCGAGCGCCTGGAGAAGCGACTGGAGGCGGTGCCGTTCATCGACACCTACGACCTGCGCTACAACAACCTGATCAATCAGCCCCAGCCGTCGAGCAAGGCGGTGATGTTCTGTGTCATGGACGTCTCGGGGTCCATGACCCAGGCCCACAAGGATATTGCCAAGCGCTTCTTCCTGCTGCTCTACCTGTTCCTGGAGCGTAACTACGAGAAGGTCGAGCTGGTCTTCGTGCGCCACCACACCGCTGCCAAAGAGGTCGACGAGGAGGAGTTCTTCTACTCACGGGAGACCGGCGGCACCATCGTGTCGAGCGCCCTGTCCCTGGTCGACGAGATCATTACTGACCGCTATCCACCGGGGCAGTGGAACCTCTACGTGGCCCAGGCCTCGGACGGCGATAACTGGGACGACGACTCCATCACCTGCCGGGAGCAGTTGATGAAGTCCCTCATGCCACGGCTGCAGTACTACACCTACGTGGAGATCACGCCCCATGCCCACCAGGCGCTATGGGAAGAGTACGAGACGGTGGCCGACGAGTTCCCCGACCGATTTGCCATGCGCCAGATCGTCGAGGCCGGCGATATCTACCCGGTCTTCCGCGAGCTGTTCAAGCGTCGCACCGCCCATTGATGCGGACAGGAGGCAACATGACCCGACGCAAGCCCATTGCTACTGGCTCCGACTGGAATTTCGAGGTTTTGGAAGCTTATGAGCGAGAGCTGGCCTGCCTGGCCGATGAGTATCGCCTGGATATCTATCCCAATCAGATCGAGATCATTACCACGGAACAGATGATGGACGCCTACGCCAGCGTGGGGATGCCGGTGGGCTACCACCACTGGTCGTTCGGCAAGCAGTTCCTGGCGGTCGAACAGGCCTATCGGCGTGGCCAGATGGGGCTGGCCTATGAGCTGGTCATCAACTCCGACCCCTGCATCGCCTACCTGATGGAGGAGAATACCCTGATGATGCAGGTGCTGGTCATGGCCCACGCCTGCTACGGCCACAACTCCTTCTTCAAGGGCAACTACCTGTTCCGCGCCTGGACCGATGCCAGCTCGATCGTCGATTACCTGGTCTTTGCCCGCAAGTACGTGGCCGACTGCGAGCAGCGCCACGGCGTGACGGCAGTGGAGCAATTACTGGACGCCTGCCATGCGCTGCAGAACTATGGCGTCGATCGCTACAAGCGCCCTTCACCGATATCCGCCGAAGAGGAGGCCAGGCGCCAGACGGAGCGCGAGGAGTACCTGCAGGCCCAGGTCAACATGCTCTGGCGTACCATTCCCGATCGGCCGGTTGGCGATACCCTGCCGGGTTCACTGGACGATGGCGAAGATCCGCTTGGCCTTCGCGAAGGGGGGCGTTATCCGCCGGAGCCCCAGGAAAACCTGCTCTACTTCATCGAGAAGAACGCGCCGCTGCTGGCCCCCTGGCAGCGCGAAATCGTTCGTATCGTGCGCAAGCTGGCCCAGTACTTCTATCCCCAGCGGCAGACCCAGGTGATGAACGAAGGCTGGGCATCGTTCTGGCACTATACCCTGATGAATCGTCTCTACGATGATGGCCTGGTCGATGAAGGTCTGATACTCGAGTTCCTGCAGTCGCACACGGCGGTGGTCAATCAGCCGGACTTCGACAGCCCTTACTACAGTGGCATCAATCCCTATGCGCTGGGGTTTGCCATGTTCAGCGACATCAAGCGCATGTGCGAAAACCCCACCGACGAGGACCGCGAGTGGTTTCCCGATACGGCAGGTGGGGATTGGCTGGAAACGGTGCATTTCGCGATGCGCAACTTCAAGGACGAATCCTTCATCCAGCAGTTCCTTTCACCCAAGGTGATCCGAGACCTCAAGCTGTTCACCGTCGTGGATGACGATCAGGATGAAATGCTGGAAGTGACGGCGATACACGATGAACGGGGCTATCGGCGTGTCAGGGATGCCCTGGCCACTCAATATGCGCTGTCCGTTCGCGAGCCCAATATACAGGTCCATGCTGCCAATATCCGCGGCGACCGCTCGTTGACGCTGCATCACGTGCAGGATGGCCGCCGTCCCCTGGGGCGCAGCGTCTATCCGGTGCTACGCCACCTGTATCAGCTGTGGGGGTTCCCCGTGCGACTGGAGACCATCATGGATGACGATTCGGTGGGGCGGCGGCTTCAATGGCCGCTACCGGACGAGGAGGCGAAGTGACGGAGACGGCTGGCAGGCAGGCGGGTGGGCGAACGCCAACAAGAACAGGCGCCCGAAAAGGCGCCTGTTGTCCAGCATCGAGCCAGCGGCTCAATCCATCGGTGCCCAGGACTGGCACCAGCCTCGAGGTTCGACACTGTTCTGCGGAAACAGCTGACAGCCTTCGGTTTCCGGCTCGTAAAACATGCAGTTGTCGCAGTACTCACCCTCCTCGAAGGCAGGATGATCGCTGGCTTCCTCGGCCACTTCGACGTAGTTGAGCGCCTGGGCCTGTTCGTCGTTGGGGTCCAGCCGGGGCAGCGTCTGGGCAAAGGCCTGTTTCGACAGGATACCGGCCCCCAGAGGCAGGGCGGCTACACCGAGCAAGCTGTTGCGCATGAAGTCACGGCGGCTCTGATTGGCCATGGATACTCCTTTTCGTCACGGTCCTGGGTTATCGGTGCCTGGCATGATAGCTCCGTTACCGGGCTATCGTAGCCACGACCAATGGGCTGGCATGCGCCCGCCCACCTAGTGTGCGACAGGATTGAGCCCGATGAGTTCGCTATGATCATACAGTCAGGATGACTTTCTTGAACCGACGGAGGGGACGCCATGCCGATCTTTACCCGATTTGCTTCGCCCATGGGCGACATTCTGATTGAAGCCGACGAGCAGCAGCAGGTCAGTTGCCTGATTGTGGCGGCCGACGACGAGCCGGACCCGGCAGAGGCGCGCCGGGATGACGCTGCGCTGGCAGAAGCCCGAGAACAGGTCGAGGGGTATCTGGCCGGCCGCCGGCGCAGTTTCAGCCTCTCTCTGGCGCCGGGTGGCAGCGACTTCCAGCGGGATGTCTGGTCGGCGCTGCTGCGCATTCCCTACGGCGAAACCCGCACTTACGGGGAGCTGGCGCACCGGCTGGGCCACGAGGGGGCGGCACGAGCCGTATCGGCAGCGGCGCTGGCCAACCCCGTCCCGCTGCTCATTCCCTGTCATCGGGTCGTGGCCGCCGATGGGCTGGGCAGCTACAGCGGTGGGCAGGCACTCAAGGACTCTCTATTATCAATGGAGAGTTCGGCGAAGCTGGCAACTCCTTCTTACCCTAGGTAGGGTGAAGCAGACACTGCAACTGCAAGGATGCTGCCATGCCGTGGATCAAGATCCTGCATATCGCCACCCTGCTCTGCTGGTGTGGCACATTGCTTTACCTGCCCGCGCTGCTGATGGCCAGTGCCAAGCCGCGGGTTGGCTCGTCCTTTCATGCACCCGCACCGGTCATTCTTCGCTTTCTCTTCACCCATGTTGCAACGCCATTCGCCCTGCTGGCGATCATGAGCGGAACCCTGTTGTTCATCGTCGGACAGCTCACCGGCGGGTGGCTGGTACTCAAGCTGGCGGCGGTGACGGGTATGGTTTTCTGTCACGTGCTATGCGGTTGGCTGATCGTGCGTCTCGAGCAGGAGCACCTGAGGGGGCTGATGCCGGCAAGCGCGCTGGTGGCCATCATGGCGGCAACACTGATGCTGGCCGTACTGGTGCTTGTGCTCGGCAAGCCATTCGACTGAGGCATGACAAGGAGAGTGACCATGCGCCACGCGACCCGCCAAGCACGGCTTGCTTCACTTGTCGTCGATTTCGACGCCTACCGCTTCGTCGTAGACGAGCATGCCCCCGAGGATGCCGGCCAGGGCGATCAGCCCTGCCGTCATCAGCGTCAACCCCACGGCCCAGGGCAACAGGTCGACGGGATCCTTGAAGCGCCACAGCCAGTTGAGCGAGGCCAGCGACAGCATCATTACTGCCAGGATGGCGTGGCACCAGCCGAGAATCATCTGGCGTATGCGTCTCACCGTGATCAGATCGATGAGGCCGGCAATGCTGGCGACCCAACCTCCCAGAGCGCCAATTCCAGCCAGCCACAGGCTGACGCGGGCCCAGAACAGGTCTTCTGTATAGAGAAAGGCGCCATCGCTCGCAACGACCAGCATCAGGCAGGCGATAGGGAAGTGGATCATGACCGGGTGCAGGGGATGTCCGGCGATGGCGGCTCGGCTCTTGATCGAGCGTCTGTTTTGTTCAGCCATCACGCTCGTAGGCCTCGAACAGCAGTCGCTCGAAGTTGGACGACACCACGATGTCCATGGAGGGCGCCAGGGTCGCCTTGAGCTCCTGCTTGGAGAAGTCGTTGGCGGCCAGCGTGCGGTGCAGGATGTCGTTGGCGTTGGTGGCGATGATGAACTGCTTGACCGGCAGGCCCATGCGATAGGCCATGTAGCCGGCGAAGACGTTGCCGAAGTTGGCCGACGGCACGCAGAAGCTCACCTGGCGGTGCGGCGCGCCCAGCGCCACGCCGGCGGTCACGTAGGAGACGATCTGGGCCATGATCCGCGCCCAGTTGATCGAATTCACCGCCACCAGACGGGTGCCGTTCAGGAAGCCCTGGTCGGCGAAGCTCGCCTTGACCATGGCCTGGGCGTCGTCGAAGTTGCCCTCGATAGCAATGTTGAAGACGTTGTCGGCCAGCACCGAGGTCATCTGGCGACGCTGCACCTCGGAGACCCGGTTGTGCGGGTGCAGGATGAAGATGTCGAGGTTGTCGCAGTGGCGGCAGCCCTCGATGGCCGCCGACCCGGTGTCACCGGAGGTGGCGCCCATGATCACCGCCCGCTCGCCGCGCTTGGCCAGGAAGTGATCGAGCAGCCGGCCGAGCAGCTGCAGGGCGACGTCCTTGAAGGCCAGCGTGGGGCCATGGAACAGCTCGAGCAGGAAGTGGTTGGCGTCGAGCTGGTTGAGCGGTACCACGGCGTCATGGCTGAAGGTGGCGTAGGCATCGCGCACGATGCCGCGGAAGGTCTCGTCATCGATCTCGCCGTTGACGAACGGCTTCATGACACGAAAGGCGATCTCCGCATAGGAGAGCCCCGCCATGGCCTCGAGCGCCTCGGCCGAGAGCTGGGGGACCTCCTCCGGTACGTAGAGGCCGCCGTCACTGGCCATGCCGGTGAGCACGACCTCTTCGAAGGAGAGCGCGGGCGCCTGCCCGCGGGTGCTGATATAGCGCATGGCGTTATTCCTGCTCATCCAGCGATTCCACACGGATCCGCGTTACCGGCCCGGCGATATCGGCCATGGATTCGATATGGCGGATCGCCTCGTTCATGTTCTTCTCGCGGGTGCGATGGGTCAGCAGAATGATCGGCACCAGTTCGCCTTCGGTGGCCTCCTTCTGCACCAGGGCCTCGATGGAGATGCCCTGTTCGGCGAGGATCGTCGCCACCCGTGCCAGCACGCCGGGACGGTCAACCGCCAGCAGGCGCAGGTAATAGGCGGTAACGATGTCCTCCATGGGCAGGATCGGCATGCTGCCGTCGTCGTCACCGATGCCGATGAAGGCGAGATAGGGCACCCGGTAGTGATGGTCGGTGGCGATGTCGCGGGCTACGTCGAGCAGGTCGGCGACCACCGCCGAGGCGGTCGGCTCCGCCCCGGCACCGGCACCGTAGTAGAGGGTCGGCCCTACGGCATCGCCCATGATGGCGATGGCGTTCTTGACCCCATGCACGTTGGCCAGCAGGCGCTCCTTGGGGATCAGCGTCGGATGCACGCGCAGCTCGAGGCCCGCATCGGTACGCTTGGAGATGCCCAGGTGCTTGATGGTGTAGCCAAGGTTGTCGGCCTGCTCCACGTCGTCGAAGGTGACCCGGGAGATGCCTTCGGTGTAGGCCTTCTCGAACTGCAACGGCACCCCGTAGGCGATGGAGGCGAGGATGGTCAGCTTGTGGGCTGCGTCGATGCCCTCCACGTCGAAGGTCGGGTCCGCCTCGGCATAGCCCAGCGCCTGGGCCTCGGCCAGTACGTCCTCGAAGGCACGTCCTTCACTGCGCATGTGCGTCAGGATGTAGTTGCCGGTGCCATTGATGATACCGGCCACCCATTCGATACGGTTGGCACCCAGGCCCTCGCGCAGCGACTTGACCACCGGAACGCCACCCGCCACGGCGCCCTCGAAGGCGACGATGACGCCCTGCTCGTGGGCGGCGTGGAAGATCTCGTTGCCATGCACGGCGATCAGCGCCTTGTTGGCTGTCACCACGTGCTTGCCGTTGGCAATGGCCGTCAGCACCAGCTCGCGGGCCAGCTCATAGCCTCCGACCAGCTCCACCAGAACATCGATATCGGGGTTCCGGGCCACCTCGAAGACATCCGTGGTGGTCTTGATACCGGTGAGGTCACACTCCGGGTTCAGGCTGCGATGTGCCACCTGTTCAATGACGATCGGACGGCCCGCACGCCGCGCAATCTCGTCGGCATTGCGCGTCAGCACGTTGAATGTGCCGCCGCCGACGGTCCCCAGACCACAGATTCCCACTCTCACCGGTTTCAATGTCCCGCTCCCCTGTTGTGTATCAATGTCACTGATTGGTTCAGTGCCTGTCAGCCCTCGAGGCCTAGCATTGCGGCCAGGCGATCGGCGGGCACATAGCCCGGCACCATGCGGCCATCGGGCAGCACAATGGCCGGCGTACCCTGTACGCCGATTTCCATGCCGAGATGATACTGTGCCTCGACCGGATTGTCGCAGTCGCCGACACTCGACAGGGCTTCCTCGCGCTTGACCGCCGTCATCGCTTCGCTGCGATTGTCCGCACACCATATCTGCTGTAGCTCGCGGGCGCCCTGCCCATCCATGCCGACACGCGGAAAGGCGAGGTAGTGCACCTCGATGCCCATGGCGTTGAGGTCGGGCACCTCTTCATGAAACTGGCGGCAGTAGGGGCAGGTGGTATCGGTGAAGACGACGATCTCTGCCCGACTCTCGCCGGTGCCGCGAAAGATGACCCGCTCGCCCTCGGCCACGTCGGCCAGGCGCGCCACCCGCTCGTCGTTGCGGGACTGCTCGGTCAGGTTGACCAGCCCCTGGTCGCTGTTCTCGTAGAGGTCGCCGACCAGAAAGTATTGCCCTTCCACATCGCTGTAGAAGGATTCACCGGTCTCCAGGCGCACCTGATAGATACCCTCCATGGGAGTGTCACGGATACTGGCCACCGGCATGGGCTGGCCTCCCCCCTGAAGGCGCTCAGCCAGCAGAGCCGCGTCGCCCGCCAACGCGCTTGCGGGCAGGGACAGGGCGATCAAGGGTAGCGACAGGGCAATCAGGGTGCTGGCGATACGGCGTGGTAGAGCGATCATGAGTCAGCCTCGAGGATGATGGTCGGCGTGCAGGGCTTCGAGTCGTGCCTGCGCGACATGGGTATAGATCTGAGTGGTCGACAGGTCGCTGTGACCGAGCAGCAGCTGTACGACACGCAGATTGGCCCCATGATTCAATAGATGCGTCGCGAAGGCGTGCCGCAGGGTGTGGGGCGACAGTGGTCGCGTGATCCCGGCGGTGCGGGCATGGGCCTTGATGCGATGCCAGAATGCCTGCCGCGTCATGCAGTTATCACCTCGACCGGGAAAAAGTGCTGGACGAGTGATATCGGCAATCAGCGCCCCGCGGGCCGTGCGTAGATAGCGTGACACCCAGTGTACGGCTTCTTCCCCCAGGGGGACCAGCCGGTCCTTGTCCCCTTTCCCGCGCACACGCAGTACGCCCTGGCGAAGGTTGACTGCATCCACGGTCAACCCCACCAGCTCCGAGACGCGCAGCCCGCAGCCGTAGAGTACTTCGAGCATGGCCCGGTCACGCAGGCCCAGGTCCGTCGAGAGATCGGGGGCGGCCAGCAGGCGCTCCACCTCCGCCTCTTCAAGGGTATCCGGCAGGTTCGGCCGCACCCGCGGCAGGCGCACGTCCGCCAGCGGATCGCGGTCGGTGCGCGACTCGGACAGCGCCCAGCGATAGAAGCTACGCAGGCTGGAAAGCAGCCGGGCATTGCTGCGCAGACGATAACCCGCTGCTCGCCGCTCGTCGAGCCAGGCCGGTAGCGCCGCATCGCCGGGGGCAAGCAGGGAGCCACCCGTTTCCCCCAGGCGCTCGACCCAGGCCGCAAGGTCATGACGGTATGCCGTCAGCGTGTGATCGCTCGCCCCCCGCTCAAGCCACAGCGCATCGAGAAAGGTGTCGATCAGTACGTGAGATTCATCGGCGTGCGACATGCAGGCTCTCCCCGACGCTGACGGACCTAATGCAACGAAACCCCGCCCCGCACAAGCGGTGACGGGGTTTCGCAGGAGGCGCACGCTCGGGTGCGCCGTCGGCCAGCTGGATTTAGCCCAGCTTTTCCTTGATGCGGGCAGACTTGCCGCTGCGGTCGCGGAGGTAGTAGAGCTTGGCCTGACGCACGTCGCCGCGGCGCTTGACGCTGATGGAGTCGACCAGCGGGCTGTAGGTCTGGAAGGTACGCTCGACGCCGACACCGTGAGAGATCTTGCGCACGGTGAAGGCGGAGTTCAGGCCGCGGTTGCGCTTGCCGATCACCACGCCTTCGAAGGCCTGAAGACGCTCACGGTTGCCTTCCTTGACCTTGACCTGAACGACAATGGTGTCGCCCGGAGCAAAAGCCGGCACTTCCTTGCTCATCTGCTCGTTTTCAAGCGCCTGGATCACCTTGTTCTTGCTACTCATGACATAACTCCTCGATAACATGGCTTCACCACCTTGGTGGCGAAGCGTGATCCCGGCGCTCGAATATGGCTCGAGAGCGCGGGAAATGATGGGTGACGCAGGTCCGCGAGCTCAATGCGAGTCAGCGTCCTGCACCTCCGCCCCATCAACCGGGTAGACAGGCTACCTAGTAGACAGCGCGTATTCTTCGATGAACTCCTCGAGCAGCGCCTGCTGCTCTCGACTCAACGTCCTGCCCTCGAGCAGATCGGGCCGCCTCAGCCAGGTCCGCCCCAGCGACTGCTTGAGCCGCCAGCGCCGGATCTCGCCGTGATGCCCGCTGAGCAGCACATCCGGCACCCGCCGCCCGTCGATCACCTCCGGGCGTGTGTAGTGCGGGCAGTCCAGCAGCCCCTCGTTGAAGGAGTCCTCCACTGCGGAATCCTGATGCCCCAGCACGCCGGGGACCAACCTTGCCGCAGTATCGATCAGCACCATGGCCGGCAGCTCGCCGCCACTGAGCACATAGTCGCCGATCGACCACTCTTCATCGATGTCGCTCTCTACCACGCGCTCATCGATGCCTTCGTAGCGCCCGGCCACCACCACCAACGGTGGGCCCGAGGCCAGTTCTTGCGCACCCTGCTGATCGAGCCGGCGCCCCTGGGGCGACAGATAGATCACACGTGGCTGCTGCCCGGTTGCCACAATAGCCCGATCGCGGGCGGCATGAATGGCCGCACGCAGCGTGTCGACCTTCATCAGCATGCCGGGGCCACCCCCATAGGGGCGATCGTCCACGGTGCGATGTCGGTCGGTGGCATAGTCGCGCGGATTGTAGAACTCCAGCGCCACACGCCCCTGGCTGACTGCCCGACCCGTCACGCCATGCTGAGTGATGGCATCGAACATCTCGGGAAACAGCGACACCACGCCAACCCACATGGACAAACCCCGTGAGGTCGCTTCATCCGTCAAAACGCCGGATCCCAGTCCACGGTCATGGTCCCAGCGGCCAGGTCCACCTCGACGATCACCTCGTCGGGTAAATAAGGCAGCAGGCGTTCACGATCGTCGATGGCCGGCGGCTCACCTTCCGGGTCGCCCTTTACCACCAGCACATCGTTGGCCCCGGTCTCGAACAGGTAGCTGACGCGCCCCAGCACCTCGCCTTCACGGGTCGCTACCACCAGCCCTTCCAACTGATGCCAGTAGTAGTCGCCGCGGGGCAGGCCGGGCAGTGCCGACTTGGGTAGCAGGATCTCGGCACCGGCCATGGCTTCCGCGGCCTCGCGACCCTCGACGCCCTCCAGCAGCGCGACCAGGCCCTTGCCGTGCCGACGGCCCTGCAACAGGCGATGACGGGTCAGGGCGGTGCCCTGCCGCAGCACCCACTCGGGATACTCCAGAATGCCGTCCATCGGGCTCGTATGGGAGTAGACCTTGAGCCACCCCTTGACGCCATAGGGACTGGTCAGCTTGCCCAGCACCACATGGTCGTTCAACTCGATGCGTTCGGCTTGCTCACTCATGACGTCACCGCAAAGCGACAGGCTCAGGCCTGCTTACGGGCTTCCTTGACCAGCTCGGCCACGCGATCGGACAGCTGGGCACCCTGGCTCTGCCAGTGAGTGACGCGGTCCAGATCGACGCGCAGACGCTCTTCACCGCCACGGGCGATGGGGTTGAAGAAACCCAGACGCTCGATGAAGCGGCCATCGCGCGCATTGCGCGAATCGGTCACGGTCAGATGATAGAAGGGACGCTTCTTGGCGCCACCACGTGCCAGACGAATGGTAACCATGGCGTTAACTGTCCTTCAGTTGAGGTTACGTTTAATACCGATGCGTGACGACCCCGGCTAACGGCCGGATGCCGACATACTGCCCCGGAAGCGGGCCACCAGGCCAGCCTCCGCGTCATTCGGTCACTGTTGCTTATCAAGCGTGCAGCCGGACAGATGTCCGGTCCTGCCATGAAGACGCAGCATTCTACGGAAATCAGCCCGTCTTGGAAAGCCCGACCGACAATCCTTTTGCCGCCCAGCGGCCGATACCGGCTCAGCGACGGGGGAACCCGCCCGGGCCGCCCATGCCACCGGGGCCACCCATGCCGCCCATACCCCCCGGGCCGCCGGGACCACCGCCGCCCATCATGCCCGACATGCCGCGCATCATCTTCTGCATGCCGCCCTTCTTGCCTGCCTTCTTCATCATCTTCTGCATCTGCTTGTGCTGCTTTAGCAGTCGGTTGAGATCGGGCACCTGCAGGCCGGCACCGGCGGCGATGCGCCGCTTGCGCGAACCGTTGATGATCTCGGGGCGCTGACGCTCCTTGGGTGTCATGGAGTTGATCAGGGCCTCCAGCTTGCCCAGCTCCTTCTCAGGTCCGGGGCCCTGGGCCATCTCGGCCATCTGGCCCATGCCGGGCAGCTTACCGAGCAGCCCGCCCATGCCGCCCATCTTCTTGAGCTGCTGGAGCTGGTCGCGGAAGTCCTCGAGGTCGAAGCCATCCCCCTTCTTGACCTTCTTCGCCAGCCGCTCGGCCTTGTCCTTGTCGACGGTGCGCTCGGCCTCCTCGATCAGCGACAGCACGTCGCCCATGCCGAGGATGCGCGAGGCCACCCGATCCGGGTGGAAGGGCTCCAGGGCGTCGACCTTCTCCCCCACGCCCATGAACTTGATCGGCTTGCCGGTGATGTGACGCACCGACAGCGCGGCGCCGCCTCGGGCGTCGCCGTCGGCCTTGGTCAGGATAACCCCGGTCAGCGGCAGTGCCTCGTGGAACGCCTTCGCGGTATTGGCCGCATCCTGGCCCGTCATGGCATCGACCACGAACAGGGTTTCCTGCGGCTGGCAGACCCGGTGCAGCTCGGCGATCTCGGCCATCATCGCCTCGTCGATGGCCAACCGGCCGGCGGTATCGACGATCACTACGTCATGGAACTGGATCTTGGCGTGCTTGAGCGCGGCTTCGGCAATGGCCACCGGCTTCTGGTCGGAGCGGGAGGGAAAGAAGTCGACCGACACCTCGGCGGCCAGCGTCTCGAGCTGGTCGATGGCCGCCGGGCGGTAGACGTCGGCGGAGACCACCAGCACCTTTTTCTTCTCGCGCTCACGCAGGTAGCGCGCCAGCTTGGCCACCGAGGTGGTCTTGCCTGCGCCCTGCAGGCCGGCCATCAGGACAACGGCAGGCGCCCCCTTGAGCGAGAGCCCCTCGTTCGCCTCGCCCATGGTCGCTTCCAGCTCCTGCTGGACGATCTTGACGAACTGCTGCCCCGGGGAGAGGCTCTTCGACACTTCCTGCCCTACGGCACGCTCGCGCACGCGGTCGATGAAGTCCTTGACCACCGGCAGGGCGACGTCGGCCTCGAGCAGGGCCCGGCGCACCTCGCGCAGGGTATCCTTGATATTGTCCTCGGTCAGGCGCGCCTGACCCTTGATGGACTTGAGCGTCTGCGAAAGCCGCTCGCTGAGATTCTGAAACATGGGCCACTCCGGCTACGATACTGGCAGGGCTGGCAACCCGCCCGGCGTCGCTGTGATTGTTGTCGTGCGACGATCGGTCACGCTCGCCAGGCATCTCGCATTGCCCGCCATACTGTAAAACAGTCGTTGAAACTAGCGGTAGAGAGTTATTGACGCAGAATTATACGCCTTGTGGCCGCCAGTCTCCATGGAGCTGACAGCCATGGCTGTGCGGCGCTGCACGGATTGGGTATAGTGATGTCGGCAAAAACCTTTTCCTCCTTCGAGATGCATTGACGCCGCCAACGGCGCACGGATGACAACTGAATGCAGGCGCTTCCTCTGGCTATCATGGCCCTCATCCTCTATCTGGGTGCTGCCTCCTGGCAGGGACTCACCCTGCTGCGCAGGGTGCCGCAGCGCCCCGTACTGGTCCGCGCCCTGGGCCTGCTGGGCCTGTTATTCCATCTGCCTGTTGCACTCAAGCTGATCGACCAGAGCCCCGGCCTGCTGCCAGGCCTGTCGACCAGCGCAGTCTTCCTGACGGCGATCATGGTCCTCCTGCTGCTGGCGGTGAGCCTGGCCAAGCCGGTTCTCAATGTAGCGATAGGTCTATTTCCCCTGTCCGGCCTGGCCCTGCTGCTGGCAGTCGGCGTGCCCAGCCCCGAGCGCACCGGCGGCATGACGCCGGGCATCGCCCTGCACGCCATCAGCTCGGCGCTCGCCTTCGCCGTAATGGCGATTGCCGCCTTCCAGGCGGTCCTGCTGGGGCTGCAGAACCAGGCGCTGCGCCACCACCACACCCGTGGCGTGGTACAGGTGCTGCCGCCACTGACCACCATGGAGCGGGTGCTTTTCGAGCTGATCTGGGCTGGCATGATCCTGCTGACCCTATCCATCGTCAGCGGCTTCATTTTCGTCGAAAGCATGTTCGCCCAGCATCTGGCACACAAGACTATTCTTGCCCTGGCTGCCTGGGTGATCTTTGCCATTCTCTTGATCAGTCATCACATTCTGGGCTGGCGCGGCATGCGAGCCGTACGCTGGACGCTGGGCGGTTACTCAGTGCTGTTGCTGGCCTATTTCGGTAGCAAATTCGTGCTGGAGGTCATCCTTCAACGCACCTAATCGTCTGCCAGGCGGAAGTCGCCTTGACAGTGACGGGCCGAATCCCTAAAAACGTGGCTGACACGTCAGCGAGGACCCTTCGACTTGAGCGACGACTTCCCTTTGGGATTGCTGTTCGGCCTGCTTTTCCTACTTATCTGTCTTTCTGCCTTCTTCTCCAGTTCCGAGACTGGCATGATGTCGATCAACCGCTACCGGCTGAACCACGAGGCCAACAGCGGGGACAGCCGTGCCCGCCGCGTGATGCGACTGCTGGCCAGACCGGATCGACTCATCGGCGTGATCCTGATCGGCAACAACCTGGTCAACAACCTGGCCGCCGCCATTTCCACGGTGCTTGCCATTCACTTCTTCGGTGATGTCACCGGCCCCGCCATCGCCCCCCTGGTCCTCACCATCGTGATCCTGATCTTTGCCGAGGTCACGCCCAAGACCTATGCCGCCATCAAACCCGAGCGCATCGCCTACCCCGCGTCACGCGCCCTGGAGCCACTACTCAAGCTGCTCTATCCGCTGGTCTGGCTGGTCAACGTCATCTCCAACAACCTGCTCAAGCTGCTGGGGGTCAAAAGCATCGAGGGTGGCGGCGAGAGCTTGACCCGCGACGAGCTTCGCACCGTTGTACACGAGGCGGGCACCTTGATCCCCCATCGCCACCAGGCCATGTTGTTGTCGATTCTCGACCTGGAGAACGTGACGGTGAACGACATCATGGTTCCCCGCCACGAGGTGGTGGGGATCGACCTGGACGATGACCTGCCGGCGATCCTGACGCAGATCCGCACCAGCCAGCATACGCGACTGCCGATCTACAAGGGGGACATCAACAACATCATCGGCATGCTGCATCTGCGCAATGCCGCGCGCTTCCTATCCCGGGAAGAGGTGACCAAGGCCTCCATCGTCCAGGAGGCACGGGAACCCTACTTCATCCCCGAATCGACCCCACTGCACACGCAGCTGCTCAACTTCCAGAAGCAGAAGCGACGGATCGGCATCGTGGTGGACGAGTATGGCGACGTGGAAGGGCTGGTGACGCTGGAGGACATTCTCGAGGAGATCGTCGGCGAATTCACCACCGACGTGGCGGGCCAGGACCAGGATATCCATCGCCAGGATGATGGCAGCCATGTGATCGACGGCACGGCCAACATCCGCGACATCAATCGGATGCTGGGCTGGCAGCTGCCCACCGATGGACCCAAGACCTTGAATGGGCTGATTCTCGAACATCTGGAAGCCTTCCCCGACGGGCCCGCCTGCCTTCAGATCGGCAGCATCCGCATGGAGATACTCGACGTGCAGGACAACCTGATCACCGGGGCACGCTGCTGGCCGCAACCCTCGCGAAGTGTCCGCCGCCGCCAGGAGTGATCAGCTCTTGCCTGAGCCCTTGCTGTCCAAATCCTTGCTACCCGAATCCTTGCTGCCCAGCCCGTGGCCAACAGAGCAGGCCCAGTCGTCGGCCTCGGCCTTGAGCGCCCGCACCCGGGCTTCCATCCTGTCGCGCCGAGCCAGGCGGGGTGACACCGGCTCGCCGAAATAGAGCGCCACACGGGCCCTGAAACGGCGGGGGCGCTTGGAAAGGGCCGGCCCATCGCAGTGGGACGTCCAGGAGCCCCAGAGACCCGCCAGGCCCGCCGGAATCACCGGCACCGGATCCCGCGCCAGGATCGTCTCCAGCCCGCGGCGAAAGGCATGCACCTCGCCGTCCGGTGTCAGCCGCCCCTCGGGAAACAGCATCACGACCTCGCCGTTGCGCAGCGCACGACTCACTTCTTCCAGCGCGCGTCGCACGCTGCCGGGATCATGCCGGTCGGAGTCCACCGGTATCGCTCCCACCAGACGGAACAGCCAGTTGAGCCAGGGGGAGTCGTAGATCGGCCGGTCCATGAGGAAGCGCAGCGGCCGAGGGCTGGCACCGCCGACCACCAGCGCATCCATGAAGCTGACGTGATTGCATACCACCAGCGCCGCCCCCTTGGCCGGTATGAAGCGACGACCCCGGAAGCGCAAGCGGTAGAGGCAGTGAATGAGCAGATAGATCAGCCGCCGAATGATCGGTCGTGGCGCGCGGGCGACACGCCAGGCACCCGCCGCCATCAGGGTGCCGAAGAGCCCGAGAAAGGCCAGGTTCACGCGATACCGGACCTGTTCCTGAGGCCGGCAAGGATGGTGACCAGCAGCTGATCGAGCAGTTCGCCGACCTCGAGCTGCTGCCCCTGCCAGTACCCCAGCCGCTCATTGAGCCCAAGCTGCACCAGGCCGTGAACGCTGCCCCACAGGGTACGCCCCAGCCGGCGCGCCTCCAGGTCGCCCAGCGCCGGCTGGTACTCCTTGAGACTCGCCTCGACGCGCAGGAATAGGGCCTCGATCATGTCGGACTGGCGCTGATCGAGTTCGCCCTCCTGGGCCAGCGGATAGTCGAACAGCAATTGCCAGCGATAGGGTTCGCGCTGGGCAAACTGCCAATAGGCGAGCGCCAGGGCGTTGAGCTGTCGCTCGGGAGAGGCGCCCTCGGTCAAGGGCTCGATCACCATGCGCAGGCGCCCCAGGGTCTCGATGTTCACATGCTGCAGCAGGTTGCCGAAACTGCCGTAGAGCTTGAGCAGGGTGCTTGGCGCACAGCCGACCTCACGCGCCAGGGCGCGCAGCGACAGCGTATGTACGGGGTTGCCCTGCAGCCAGGCATCGCTTGCCGCCATGACTTGGGCATGTAGCGCTTCGGGCGCATGCTGTCGGGGACGGGCCATGAATTCCTCGCAGGGCGATGATCAAATCGTAAGCATGGCGTGGCGCCTGCCATGCCTCGCGTGGCTTAGGATAGCGCACATCGAACACTGTTTTCGACCATTACGCATCAAGCCCTTTTCAGTCCCGTTCGACTTGGCTACCCTGAGTGCCCCGACTCGCGGAGAAACCATGGCCGGTCGACTCTTCATTCCCACCCTCGATCTCGCTCGACTGCTGCCTGACCTGTGCCATGATGCCCCACTGATCACCGCGGCCAACCTGTCACCACGACGGCCCGTATCGCAGATTCGCCTCGAAGGCGGCAGCGTCCGGCTGTCGCCAGTCTTCTGGGGCCTGACGCCACCGTGGTTGACCGTACTCGACCATGCCCCTCACTGCGCGCGCGCTGAATCGCTGGAGTCGCGCTACATGTTTCGCGAAGCCTTTGCCGCGAGACGCTGCCTGGTTCCGGTGGGTGGCATCTACGTCTGGAAGCCTCAGCCGCGTTTCAAGCAGCCCTTCCTGATCACTCGGGTCGACCGTGGCCCCCTGCTGCTGGCCGGAGTATGGTGCCGCTATCACACCAGCCTGAGCGAACATGCTGACTCCATGGCCTTGATCACCGTGGCCGCCAGCGACCCTCTGGCGCCACTCAGCGATAGGCTGCCAGCAATCATTGACGCCGATGATGCCGCCTGCTGGCTCGACCCGCAGACGCCACTTCCGACAGCCAAGGCCCTGCTGCGTCCCGCCCCAAGGGAACTGTTGGGCGCTTTTCCGGTATCTAGACGAGTGAACGATCCCAAGAACCAGGACCCAGCCTGCGCGCATCCCACCGGGCCAATGCTGCGCTGGAGTGACCAGGAGATATGATGTCCAGTCTTGCTACTTCCCCCCAGGGCCAACGGCACTGGTCAAAACCATTCGCCGGGCTGCTGCTGGCCGGCGCGCTGCTGAACGGTGCGCTGCTGCCGACAGCCGCCGCCGAGACCGCTGAGCAGGCCGCCGAGGCCGCCATTGATGAGATCGTTACCCCTCGGGTCAGCCCCCACGATACACGGGACTACCGGGTGTTGACGCTGGAGAATGGGCTCACCGCGCTGCTGGTGAGTGACCCTGACGCCGACCGGGCGGCCGCTTCGATGAACGTGGGTGTCGGTAGCGCCCAGGATCCCGACGACCTGGCCGGGCTGGCCCACTTCCTGGAACACATGCTGTTCCTCGGCACCGAGCCCTTTCCCGAAGCGGATGCCTACCAGGGCTATCTGCGTCGCCATGGCGGCAGCCACAATGCCTTCACCGCGCCACAGGACACCAACTACTTCTTCGACATCGAGCCCGAGGCTCTGACCGGGGCGCTGGATCGCTTCAGCCAATTCTTTCTGACACCGCTGTTCAACCCCGACCAGTTGGAGAGTGAGCGCAATATCGTGCACTCGGAGTACATGGCTCGTATCCGCGACGACGGGCGACGCGAACTCGACGTGCTCAACCAGGTGCTCAACCCCGACAACCCCACCGTCGGGTTCTCGGTCGGCAGCCGCGAGACACTCGATCCGCCCGAAGGAGAAGCATCGCTGCGTCAACGGGTGATCGACTTCTACGAGCGCTACTACGACGCCAACGTCATGCATCTGGCTCTGGTCGCACCGCACTCGCTGGACGAGCTCGAGACAATGGTCATCGAGCGCTTCGCCGATATCGCCGACCGGGGGCTGGAGCGCCCGGTCATCGAAGAGCCGCTGGTGCGGGAAGAGAGCTTGCCCCTGAAACTGGAAATGCAGTCGGTCAGGAACAGCCGCCACGTGCGCTTCATGTTCCCGGTGCCCGATTCCATCCAGTATTACGAGCACAAGCCCGCCGACTACCTGGCCCACCTGCTGGGCCACGAGGGGGAGGGCAGCCTGCTGGCGGTGCTTCGCGAAGCAGGACTGGCCGACGGGCTCTCCGCCGGCGTCGGCCGCAGCGACGAGCGCGATGCCCTGTTCACCGTCAGCATCAGCCTGACACCTGCCGGGGCCGAACGGCTCGACGAGATCGAGGCCACCCTGTTCGCCGCCATCGACCAGATCCGCGAGTCGGGCCTCGACGAGTGGCGCTACGACGAGCAGGCCCAACTGGCCGAACAGCAGTTTCGCTTCCAGCAGCATGGCTCGCCGCTACAGGGCGCCATGCGCCTGGCCATGAATCTGGCACGCTTCCCGGTGGAGGACGTGCAGTACGCCGCCTATCGCATGGACGGCTTCGACCGCGAGCTGGTCGAGCGCTATCTCGACGAGCTGCGCCCCGACCGGCTGCTGCGTCTCTACAGCGCCCCGGATGTCGAAGGCGAGCAGATCTCGCCCTGGTTCAATGCCCCCTGGCGTGAGGCCAGCGATACCGGCCCGGCGACGGCAGAACCCCTGGCCGGCCTGTCCCTGCCGGAACCGAATCCTTTCATCGCCGAGGACCTGACGCTGCTCACCGAACAGCATGAACGGCCCTCCCAAGTACTGGACGAACCAAGCTTCGCCCTTTGGCACATGGCGGACGCCTCCTTCAACACGCCGAAGGTGGAGTGGCGCATCAGTCTGCAGCATCCGGCGGCCAACTCGGACCCAAGGCAGGCGGCGCTGGCCCACCTGCTGGCAGGCTGGCTGGATGACAGCCTCAACGAAGACTTCTATGCAGCCCGCCTGGCGGGCCACCATGCCGAAGCCTATGCGCATGCCCGCGGCATCACGCTCTCCTTTTCCGGCTGGCGCGATCGCCAGGACCGCGTCATGCAGCGCACCCTGGCTCAGCTACAGCAGGGCGAGATCAACGAGGCCAGCTTCGAGCGTGCGCGCTATCGCCTGCAGCGGGAGTGGCGCAACGCGCCCCAGGCCGCCCTCTTCCGCCAGGCTCATCGCACGTTGACCGAAGCCCTGGTACGGCCGCAGTGGCCCACCAACGATCTGCTGGAGGCCAGCCGAGACCTCGATGTCCAGGCACTGCGCGACTTCCGCGACGCCCTCCTCTCCGACCTGCACATGGAAGCCCTGGCCGTGGGCAACCTCGACGAAGAGCTGGCCATTCGAGAGGGGCGTCAGATCGCCGAGCTGCTGCAGCCTCAAGCCGCGAAGGAAGCGATACCCGACCTGACGCCGCTGCGCATCGTGAGTGACCTGCCGCCACTGCATCCGGTTACCTCGCGGGAGGAGTCACTGGTGCTGCGCTACCTGCAGGGCAGCGACCGCTCGCTCACGAGCCAGGCGCGCCTCGCTGTACTCGGCCAGGTGATCGATACCCCCTTCTACCAGCGCCTGCGCACCGAGGAACAGCTAGGATACGTGGTCAACGCCGGCTATTCGCCGCTGCTCGACGCACCGGGCCTCAGCCTGCTGGTGCAGTCGCCGGATACCCCCAGCGACGAGATCCTGACGCATATCGACGCCTTCCTGGACGCCTTTGGCGAGCGACTGGGCGCGCTGGAGGACGACGAGCTGGCGGCGTACCGCCAGGCGGTCCATGACAACCTGCTGCAGCGCGACACCAGCCTTTCGGGGCGTACAAACCGGCTCTGGCGCGCGCTGTCTTTCGGAGACACCGACTTCGACCGTCGCGAACGCCTGGCCGCACGGGTACTCGACGTCAGCGCCGATGAGCTCCGCCAGGCCTGGCCTGAGCTGCGCGAAGGCGCCACCGCCACCATCAGCCATGATCCGGGCGACGAGCCCAGCGACGTGGCCGACCTGACCCGGCACCTGGAACCGATGCCCGAGGCCGACGACTGACCCGTTCGGCTCCAATCATCGACTCAACGACAGCACCTCAACAACAGTGCCCGGCCATTGGCCGGGCACTGTTGCTTCATGGTTTAGTTCCGGAGAAGACTAGCCGAAGGCCTGGGGCGGCATCATCGCCTCCACATGCATCACCAGCTCCTCCAGCACCTGGCGGTCGCGATCGCTCAGCGCCACCTGATTGAGCCGTTCGATCTCCCGGGCAAAGTCTTTCAAGGTAAAGCCGGAGACCGCCGAGTCGTTCATGCGCTCCCAGCGGAAGGCTTCCCAGCGAACCAGCTCTTCACTGGAAAGCGTCTCCGGAAAGCTGCGGGCTCGATAGCGGAAGAGCATCTCTTCCAGCCGCCCATCCTGAAAGGCGAATCGGGCATCCACCAGATCCCAGGGGTCGGTATCGCGCACTCGCTGCATCTGCTGGCGATCGGCTGCCGAGAAAAAACCGCCAGAGTAGATCATCAGATCAGGGTCCTGCGGCCCTTCGGGAGGGGGAGCCACGAAGGCCTCCACGGCCTTGCTCGCCGCATCGGCGCTGCCGGCCAGGCGCTTCCAGTGTGTACGACAGGCGGCCAGATCCAGCCCCAGTCGCTCGACGATATCGCCATACTCGCCCTGCCGGGGGCCATCCACATCCTTCAAGGCCGACGCCGGCAGGATCACCGGACTGCGGTTTATGTGAATCACCTTGAGCGGAATACGTGCCTCACCCTCGGCCAGGTCGTCGTTGCTGACGAAGATGCGCTGACGAATCTGCTCGGCGCTCAGGGTCAGCAGCGGTTCAGGATCGACCGAGAGGTCATAGACGATCACCCCGTTGGGGTTGGTGGGGTGTTCGGCAAGCGGGATCACCAGTGCGCTGCAGCCACGGCTCGCCGGGTAGCGGCGCGAGATGTGCAGTACCGGCTTGCGGCCGGGGACGTCGAGACGAAGCGCCACTTCCCGCTTTTTTCGCAGCGCAAGCAGGTGATCGAAGAGACGCGGATTGCAGCCTCTGAGCAGCTTCGCCAGGGCAATAGTGGCACGCACGTCGGCGACAGCATCATGGGCGCCTTCATGGGCGATGCCATTGGCAGCGGTCAGGTCCTCGAGCCGAAAGCTGGGGCTGCCATCCTCGCGACGCGGCCACTCGATGCCGGCCGGTCGCAGGGCGTGGAAGGCACGCACGGCATCGATCAGGTCCCAGCGGGAATTGCCGTTCTGCCACTCCCGGGAATAGGGGTCGAGCAGGTTGCGATAGAAGAGGCAGCGGCTGATTTCGTCGTCGAAACGCAGGCTGTTGTAGCCCAGGGCGCAGGTGCCGGGCTCGCTCATGAGAGCATGGACCCGTCCCGCGAACTCGGCTTCCGGCAGCCCGCGACGGCGCGCCTGCTGTGGGGTAATGCCGGTGATCAGGCAGGCCTGGGGGTGCGGCAGATAATCGTCAGCAGGCTTGCAGAAGAGTTCGACGGGCTCGCCGATTTCGTTGAAGTCGGCGTCGGTGCGAATGGCAGCGAACTGCGAGGGTCGATCGCGACGCGGGTCGGCGCCGAAGGTCTCGTAGTCGTGCCAGAGAAAGGTCATCGGGGCGGCATCGGGCTTCGCCATGGGCGCGGTGTCTCCTGACTCTGCGTCGCTGAGTGGCACAGCCTAACACAGCCTCGCCGATGCCTCAGCCAGGCTTAAAACGTCCAGCCTGCGCTCGGTGCTAGCAGCGCTCGACTACGAACTGCGCGGCAGGGTGACGTTGAGCTCCAGCACCGAGCAGTTGTCCTCGCTGTCCAGGCTGATATTGATGGCATCGTCATCCACCTGGACATAGCGTCGAATCACCTCCAGCAGCTCCTTCTCCAGCATCGGCATGTAATCCGGCTGGCCGCGCTGGCTGCGCTGATGGGCCACGATGATCTGCAGCCGCTCCTTGGCGACCGACGCGGACTTCTTGCGTTCACGCTTCAGGAATTCGAGCAACTTCACCGGCGACCTCCTCCGAACATGCGGCTCAGCAGACTCTTCTTCTGAGTTTCGTGGAAGCGCAGCGGCACCTCCTCCCCGAGAAGACGCGAGACGGTATCAGCATAGGCCTGGCCCGCGTCGCTGTTGTCGTCATGGGTGACCGGGACCCCCTGGTTGGAGGCACGCAGCACCGCTTCCGACTCCGGGATCAGGCCGAGCAGGTCAATGGCCAGGATCTCGCGAATGTCGTCGAGGTTGAGCATGTCACCATCGTCGACGCGGGCCGCGTTGTAACGGGTGATCAGCAGATGCTCCTTGATCGGATCCTCGCCACGCTCGGCCCGGCGGGTCTTGGATGCCAGCAGCCCCAGGATACGATCGGAGTCGCGCACCGATGACACCTCGGGGTTGGTCACCACGATCGCCTCGTCGGCGTAGTACATGGCCAACTGGGCTCCCCGCTCGATGCCGGCAGGCGAATCGCAGAGGATATAGTCGAAATCCTTGCTCAGGGTCTCGAGTATCTTTTCCACCCCTTCCGAGGTCAGGGCATCCTTGTCGCGGGTCTGCGAGGCCGGCAGGATATGCAGGTTGTCGACGCGCTTGTCGCGGATCAGTGCCTGATTGAGTCCCGCCTCCCCCTGGATCACGTTGACCAGGTCGTATACCACGCGACGCTCGCAGCCCATGATCAGGTCCAGGTTACGCAGCCCCACGTCGAAGTCGATGACGACAGTCTTGTTGCCTCTCAGGGCCAAGCCGGTGGCGATGGCCGCTGCACTGGTTGTCTTTCCGACCCCACCCTTGCCTGAGGTCACTACGATAATCTTGGCCAAGTTGTCCTTCCTATGGATGACGGTGAAAACGGAAAACGATGAAAAGCGGCGTCATCAGGCGCAAGCCGCCGGTCAACCGAGTGAGGTTATCCCCAACTGGGCATCACAGAGCTTGACCTGAACCGAGGTTCCCAGCAGCTGAGGGTCGATATCCTCAAGGCGCTTGTAGTTGCCGGCAACCGAAAGCAGCTCGGCACGGAGTTCGCGACAGAAGATACCGGCCATGGTATCGCCATGAATACCGGCCAGGGCGCGGCCACGCAGGGCGCCATAGACATGCACGCTGCCTGCGGCCAGCACCTCGGCACCGGCATTGACGGCACCGATCACGACCAGGTCCCCATCCGGGGCGGTAACCTGCTGCCCCGAGCGGACCGTGCCCCGATAGATACGCCCGCCGCTGGCCGTGCTTATCGGCTCCGGGGAGGGTTCCGGCACGTCAGGCGCCGGCTGAACCGTGGACACGCCCTCCAGCGTGCGCGCACGAGCGCCGTCGTTGGGTGGAAACCAGCCCAGCCCCAGCGCCCAGGCCGACTGTTTCACCGGGTCGGGGCCGCCGCGCACCGCTACCGGAAGCAGCTTGTGGGCCCGGCATACGGCACAGATGCGCTCCAGCGCCAGATGAGGCTCGTCGAGCTTCTCTACGCTGAGAACCACGGGGGTATGCTGAAAGAAGGCGGGGGACTGACTAAGCTTGCCGGAAAGCTGCTCTCTGATGCGCTCCGGGTCTGCACTGGCCAGTTCCATGACCGTCATTGGCAGCATGCCCCCCTTGAAGGTAAATGCCATGCTTGCCCTGTCCACTTTGAGGCTCATTGCCGGACTCCACTCGGGTGTTGTCGGGTCGTGGTCTAAAGCTAAGCGACTCCCTGCGACCCTGCAACTGATCATACGGCCAGCCGGGCCGGGATGACAGAGTCGCAGTTTGGCCACACTTGGCTGGGTGCAAGACTTTTCCCCAGCCGCGGCGCATGCTTAGATACATACATTAGACGAAAGATGCCGACCCGATAGCAATAAAACGGCTAGGCGCAGGCGCCTTGCTCTGCGCTCCTCACGCTTAGGATGCCCCATGCCCGGATTCCTTCGACGCCTGTTTGCCCCTCGCTGGCAGCACCACGATGCCCAGGTCCGACGCCTGGCCGTTGACAAGCTCGACCCATCGCGCCCAGACCAGCGTGAGGGCCTGGAGCGCCTCTGCCTCGACAGCGACCCGCGAGTTCGCCTGGCGGCGCTGGCGAGGATCGATGAGCCCGACACCCTGATTCGCCTGCTCGGCGAACAGCCCTATGCCCCGGAGCTGCATCGCCGCCTGATCGACATCATTACCGGCAAGACCGGCGGCATGACGCTGACCCGGCGCCTGCAGCTACTGGAAAACATCGACGACCGCGACCTGCTCTCCGCCGTCGCCCTGCAGGGGGACAACCAGCAGCTCAGGCTGGCCGCTGTGGCACGCCTTGACGCGGAAGAGGACCTCATCCATCAGGCCTGCGAAAACGGAATTGCCGCCGTCCGCCACGCCGCTGCGGCACGGGTAACCAGCGAAGCCGGCCTGCAACAGCTGGCCCAGAAGGCTCGCCGCGACCGCCAGGTCATGCGCCAAGCCAAAGAGCGCCTGAATCGTCTGAAAGCCGATGCCGCCTCCCTCACCGCCGAGCGCGAGAACCGCGAGGCCCTGCTGGCCAAGCTGGAAGCTCAAGGCCGCGCCCCATGGGAGCCGCTCTATGCCGGTCGATACCGACATCTGGCCAGGGAGTGGGAGTCGATGCCGGGGCTTCCTGATGCCAGCCAGGAGCGCCGCTACCAGGACGCCTGCCAGCGCTGCCGCAAGGTCATATCCGATCACGAGGCACGCGAACACGCCCATGCCCAGGCGGACCGCCGCCGCGAGCTGGCCACCGAGGCCCGCGAATCATTGCTCGAAGCGCTGGAGGAGAGCCTTGCCAGCCTACCCCGGGGGGATCTTCTCACCGAGCAGGATATCGCCAGTCTGCGCTCACAGAAGCTGCTGCTGGCCAACCGCTGGCAGACCCTCTCCGACCTGCATGTCACCGATGAAGGGCTGCGCGAACGCTATGACACCGTATTGGCCGACTATGACCGCGTCCTCACCGCCTGGGAGCGGCTGATCTCGCAGCAGGCCGAACTTGAGGCGGCCCTGGCGGAACGGAACCCGGAACGCCTGGCGGCCAGCATCGAGGCCTGCCAGTGGCCCGAATCCCTGCCTCCCACGCCGCTGCTTGCCCGGGCCCGCCGCGAACTCGCTGGCTCGGAGAAAACGGACGTCGACATCGACACACGGCTGGAACAGTTTGCAGCCGACCTTTCACAATTGGAGCAGTTGCTCGACCGGGGCGCCTTCAAGGGGGCCAGCCGCCTCCATCAGAGCCTCAGGCATCGTGCCGAATCGCTGCCTGACGAGCGACTCCAGAACCATCGGGCCACCCTCAAGCGTCTGGGCGCCAGGCTTGCAGAACTACGCGACTGGCGCGGCTTTGTTGCCGGCCCCAAGCGCGAGCAGCTCTGCCAGGCCATTGAGCAACTGGCCGAGACGCCATCGCTGACCGACGCCGAGCTCGACCGCCGGCACCGGCAACTGGTGCGGGACTGGAAGCTGCTGGGCGATGCCGCTGCCAATCGCCAGCTCTCGGAACAGTTTCGCGCGGCATCGGATCGTATTCACGAACGCCTGGCCTCCTGGCGCGACAGGCTACACGCCGAGCGCACACGCAACCTCCAAGCCCGTACGGCTCTCTGCGAGCAACTGGAAGCCTTGCTGGAAGCTCCCGCCGCAGACGCCGACCCGGACGCCTTGCGCCGCATCCGCGATCATGCCCGGGAGGAGTGGCGTCGCCACACTCCGGTCCCCAAGGAGCAAGCGGAAGCCATCGGGCGCCGGTTCGGACGCATTCGCTACGCACTTCAGGGGCTTATCGACCAGAGGGCTCGCGAAGTCGCCACTACCAAGCGACAACTGGTCGAAGACGCCCGCACCCTGCTCGAGCGGCAGCTCCCGGCAGCCGCCCGGGCGGAAGAAGCCAAGACGCTTCAGCAGCGCTGGCGAGAGCTGGGCCGTGCACCGCGTGGCGAGGAGCAGACGCTGTGGCGGGAATTTCGCGAGATCTGCGACCAGATATTCGCGGCCCGTGAAGCCCAGCGGGATGACCGCACGCAGCGAGCTCGCCAGCGGCTTGAGGAGATGCAGGCACTGATCGACCGACTCGACGCCTGGCAGCCGAGCCGCCATGCGGATAGCACGATCCTGGAACAGGCCATTGATGAGGCGTCGACCCTGGAGCCGCTGCCATCAGGACGGCGAACGGAGGGCATGCGACGCCGCTGGAGCGGCATCGTTCGAGCTCGGCGCGAACGACTCAACCGCCTTGCCGTGGCCGAGGAGATCCAGCGGTGGCAGACCTACCAGCCCCTGGTCGACGCTCACCTGAAGGCCGACGCCAGGCTGCTCGAGGAGGATACCGCCGAGGACGTGGCCATCCAGGACGGCTTCTCTCTCCCGGAGGACATGCGCACCGCCCATGAGCAGCGCAATGCCGCACGCCTTCACCCACCCTCCGACGCCGACGTGGCCGAGCAGCTGGCCCGGCTGCGCGTCCATCTTTCGCTGCTGGCCATGGGGCGAGTGAGCCAACATGACGAGCCGCTGCGCCTGGCCATACAGGTCGAGCGTCTCAACGAAGGGCTGAGTCGAGAACTCAGCCGTGCAGAAGAAGTGCGTATCGTGCTGCGCAATCTGCTGGCCACCGGCCCTGTCTCCCCGGACCAGTGGGCGCGTGAAGTGGGTGAACTCGACGCGCTGTTGACACGACTGACCCACCTACCGCCTCCCTGAGAGGGGCTGGACACCGCTGCCGGCTTGCTTTCGCAGCTGCAGATACGCAAACGGGAGGCAAAGCCTCCCGTAGCCGGATGACATTCTGGCGCCGTGGTGTCAGCCCATGAACTGGCCACCGTTGATATCGATATTGGCCCCGGTAATGAACCCCGCCTCCTTGTCTGCCAGGAACACGACCAGGCGTGCAATTTCCTCCGGCGTGCCATAGCGCTTGACCGGGATGGTTTCGCGGATCGCCTCGCGCACGTTCTCCGGTATCTTCATGATCATGTCGGTGGCAATGTAGCCCGGCGATACGGTGTTGACGGTAATTCCCTTGGTGGCGGTCTCCTGGGCCAGCGCCATGGTAAGGCCATGCATACCCGCCTTGGCAGCGGAGTAGTTGACCTGGCCAAACTGTCCCTTGCGGCCGTTGATCGAGGATATGTTGATGATGCGGCCGTATTTCTGGTCGAGCATGGTCCCGATGACACTACGGCAAGTATTGAAGACGCTGTTGAGGTTGGTGTCGATGACCTCGTGCCACTGCTCGGAGGTCATCTTCTTCATGGTGCCGTCCCGGGTGATCCCGGCACAGTTGACCAATACGCTCACGGGCCCGTGCTTTTCCTCGATCTCCTTGATTCCAGTCTCACACGCCTGGAAGCTGGTCAGGTCGACACCAGAAAGCGCTATGTTGTCAAAGCCGTCAGCCTTTTGGGTCTCAAGCCAGGTTTTCGCCTTCTCCGGGTTGTGATACCCGGCAACCACTTGATATCCCGCTGAGGCCAGGCCGCGACATATTGCCGAGCCAATACCACCGGTTCCGCCGGTTACCCAGGCAACGGGTGCTGTTTGGGTCATATTCCACCTCCCTGATCATGACGCATACTTATGCAGAATGGCTTGACCTGAAGCAGCAGGCAAGCGGTAACAGGATGCTTCCTGAGGGGCGCCCCCTTCAAGCATCCTTTATGATTATGGACCCTTGAGCGACAAGTGCACGAACAACGACCACCCACTTGACATGGCGCAGAAAAAGCGTAGTATTCGCACCACGTTGATGCGGGGTGGAGCAGTCTGGTAGCTCGTCGGGCTCATAACCCGAAGGTCATCGGTTCAAATCCGGTCCCCGCTACCATCTTCGAAAAAACCGAGGCCACAAGCCTCGGTTTTTTTATTAAGCGTCATCACGATGACCGGTCATCGGTTCGCGTTCCATTCAACGTCAGCGTTCCGGCTATCAAGATTTAAAGAGGCAGATCAGTATATTACTGATCTGCCTCTTTTCAATGCCTGCCAAAAAATTCCGCTTTTGGCACGCCCGTGCCCAGCCACCGAATTTGTGCCCGACACCCCAAAGAATGGTCAGTTAGCCACATGCTTACGTTTGCTGTCGAACCTAACCCTGGTGCTGGGCGCCGATGCCTTGGAAAATCTGACGAAGATCGACACTCGAACGCTCACCGATAGCGGAAAAATTTTCCTCCAACCAGCGCGTGGCGGTGTCACGGCCGAGGTCGCGAAGCTTGGTGAGAAACTTCCATTCGGCATTCATCTTCGATGAAGCGCCGAGCGGTATCAGCTCCGCCTGGTTTTCCACGACATGCACCCGAACCTGATGGTATTCATCGGCCGATAGCTTGCCCTGACGGATCAGCCGATCAACGAAGTCGATTCCGCGCAGTTCCTTGAGCAGACTGCTGTTGAAACTGATCTCGTTCATCCGGTTTTGTATGTCCTGGGAGCTCTTCGGCGCGCCCTTCCGCTCGATCGGATTGATCTGGATCACCACGATATCGTTGGTACCGGTCTCGCCGTGAAAGGGAAACAGCGACGGATTACCCATGTAGCCGCCATCCCAATATGGCACGCCGTCGATCTCGACCGCCTGATAAATATGCGGAAGACAGGCCGAGGCCATCAACATGTTCAACGTTATCACCTCGCGAGGGAAAACCTTGACATTGCCGCTCTCCACGTTGGTGGCCGAAATGTACAGCTTGAACGCCGTGCATCGACGCACCCTGTCGAAATCGATGCTCTTTTCCACCAGATCACGCAATGGATTGATATTCATCGGATTGAGCTGATAGGGCGAAGCCACTCGGGAGAGTGCATCCATGGCGTGATACATGGGGTTGTTCTGCAGCCCCCAGCGGCCCGTCAGAACGTCGTAGGGCGTGCGTTTCAGCGGGCTGTTCTTCGCGCCCTCGCCCATGCGTCGCCAGAAGTGCTCGAGGGCCGCGCGCCCGCCTTCGGGGCCATCGCGGGTAAAGCCATCGGCCAGCGCCACCGCGTTCATCGCTCCCGCCGAAGTACCCGAAATCCCGGCGATCTGCAGCCGCCCATCCTCAAGAATCCGGTCCAGCACCCCCCACGTGAAAGCGCCATGCGCACCTCCGCCCTGAAGAGCGAGGTTAATGAGCTTGGGTTTCTGTGTCATGTGCTCGGGCCTTTTGGGGTGAATCGCTGAATGGATGGCGTGGACATCGAGGCCCACAACAAGGGCATGGAAATGGCCGGACGCAGAAACTGTCTGCAGAATAAAGCAGGGCGAGAGGGCTATCTGTTCGGTGACGTACAGAGCCGCCCAACGCTGGAGAGCTTGGGAAAGGAAGGACTGGATTGTCAGCACGCACGATGTGATCCTCGCAGCCAGCTGCAAGTCTTCCTGAAATCCCTACGTTCTCACTACGTTTGGACTATATCGTGGGGGGGCAGGCCCCGGGCGGCGAGGGCGATGCTGCGATCGTCACCGCTGGTGCCGCGGCAGAAGGTATCGCTGTAGAAGAGCCGGACCAGGTCGCGCTGGCGCAGCCGGCCCCGGCGCAGGTCATCGAGCCAGTGGCTGAGCTGTCCTGCCACCCGTCCACCGTCGTGTGCCACCAACTTCTCGGCGGCACCGTCGCTCATCAGGGCGATGCCTGTCATGGCTGACATCGGCTCGCAGCCGTACTGTACCTGTTCGGAAGTCAGCCGATCGTCGACGAACAGCGTCTGGTTGGCAAACTCGCCCTTGCCCCGTTCACCCAGCGTGACAAGCTCGGGCGCCAGCGCGGGCTCGTCGCCCTCCGGGGATTCGATGGGCACCGCCCGCTCCAGCACGATCTCGCCATCACCCACCTTGAGCCACAGCAGCCTTTCGCGGCCCCCCAACGCCAGCAATAGCGTAGAGCGAAGGTCGCGCGCCGGGCGCAACCGTTCGGCGGCGCGGTCGAGCAGGCTTCCCGTGGCGTGGCGAACCAGAAGCTCGGCGAATTGACCAAGCGGCTCGCTCCCCGGCTCATCCTGACCATCGAGCAGCCAGGCGAGCTGGGGCTCCAGCGTGTCGGCCAGACGCAACATGGCGGCGACCAGTGTGCGCGCACCCACGTCCGACGCCGGCGAGCTACCCGCGCCATCGGCCACCACCAGCACGGGGCGCCAGCCAGCAGCAGCCCCAGCAGCATCCTGGCAGGGCTGCGGGGTTGGCGCTTCAAGATGCGCCAGCCCCGGCACCGCCGTGGCCAGGGCCGTCCAGGCCCCCTCCTGCCGCTCAGGTTCGGCGTGGCTCAGCTCATCGGGCATGAAGCACCTGCGAATCCGGCTTCGCGCTGGGCCTGGCAAGTTCACGGGGGCACTCACCGGCTTCCAACTGCTGACGATACGTCGTCAAGGCGGCATGCCACTGCGGCAGTGTCGCGCGACGGCTCGGCGCGCTGGCACCCGCCGTGAAGGTGGTGACGAACATGTCGCGAATCGGCTCGGGCAGCTCGCGCCAGAGATCGTACCAGGCCCCCTGGGGCACATCGCGCTGGCCGTGTCCGTAAGCGAAGTTGCCGCGACGGAGATTGCGGACCGGGTCGTCGCCGCCGACGATATCGTAGGGGTGACGTCCCAGCATCAGGCACTTGAAGAGCACGATGGCCAGCGAGAACGCCTCGCTGCGGGGCGTGCGCACGATATCGCGGAAGGCGACGCCCTGATGCTCCTTGGGGGTCATGTCGGGGCTGCCCACCGGGCAGGGATAGAAGGTGCCGCCCATGCGCAGCTGGTAGCTGTCGCAGTCGATCAGCGTGACCTCCTGGGTCGAGGGCACGCAGAAGATATTGTTGAGGTTATAGTCGCCGATGCAGACGCCGGCGCGATGCAGCTGCTGGACGATCTCGACGAAGCGGATCAGATAATCGACGATCTGCCGGCGATCCAGCCCGGGGAAGTAGCGCTGATAGAGCAGCGCATGGGCCAGAAAGCCCATCCTGACGCCCCGGGCCCGATACATGGCGAAGCCGATCCAGCGGTGCTTGTCGTCGAAGACGCGGATCAGGGGCCAGCAGACGTCACGGGTCATGTGCGCATCGCGCAGTTCACGCATCGCCTCCACCTTGCGGTGCAGCTCGTCGCCACGCTTGTCGAGGACCTCGGGGTAGTACCACTTGACGATCACGTCGGGGCGCTCCTGAAGGGCGAATATCTCCCCTTCCCCGCCGCGCTCCAGGCGCTTGCCGAGCCGGCGCGTCTTGCCCAGCGAATCCGTCACGACCCTTGCCCGCAATGCCACTAGACCTCCTTCCCATCGACGCGTTGGGGCATGCTCAGATACTGTCCCAGCTGTCGGTCGGCGGTAGCCTGACCTGTTCGGTGGTAGAAGCCGAGGCGGAGACGCGGCTCATGCTGGCCGACAGCCAGAGGAAGAACTCGCGAAACTTCAGGCCGTGGAGCCGCTTGGCCGGACGCGTCGAGAAGGCGCTGAGCGCCTCGAGATCGGCCTCCTCGACCCCCACCGGCATCACCACCATCTTGCGCTGCTGCGCCAGGGAACGGGCCCTGGCCGATGCCGCCTGCCACTGGTCGGTGGGAACGCCATCGCTGATGACCACCAGCCAGGGCTGGTAGTAGGCGACACCAGCCTTGCGGTAGGCTGCCGTGCGCTCTTCCAATCGGTCCAGCGCCAGCTCCATGGCCGCCCCCAGCGGAGTGAGCCCGGATGCGGCGAAGTGGCGACACTGGGAGATGTTCATGGCGTGGGCAGCCGTTGCCATAAGGGCGACGAGAAAACCGGATATCAACAGTTGCTTCATGGCGTTTTACCTCCTTGAAAAACGACAGTGGCAACTATCAGGATAGGTGGCAGTCCGGCTGGCAGCAAGGTATGGCTATGCACGCTCGCTACTCAGGGCTTCTCGAGTTCGAATTCCTCGGTATCGANTCAGTCCCACCACCTCAGGACGCTCCTCGAGCAGTCGCTTGATGTCGGCTGCCGGAACATGGCCCTCGATGACATAGCCATCGATCAGCGCCGTATGACAGGAGGAGAGTTCCGGGGTGACACCGTGTTCCATCTTTACCGAGCGCATATCGCGGGTCTTGTGCTGGCGAACCTCGAAGCCCTCCTCTCGGAGGTGATCGGCCCAGTCGGTACAACAGCCACAGTTGGGATCCTGGTACATCTCGACCACCGAACCTGCCTGCGTGCTGGCGCCGGGCGCCAAGACAAGGTACAAGGCCAAGACACCGCCGGCCAACAGGGATAGCGCCGCCGCCTTTCTCGTCTTGCGGTTTACCGTTAGGGTTTTCATGCTAGTGACTCCTGATGCGTTGACGCCAGATAATGGAATCGTGACAAGCCGATGCGGGCTTGCCAATAGCAAAGACAGCGGAGAAGGCAAAATGTCGCATTATTGTGATCTGGCACCGGGTCACCCGTTTCACGGCCCCTACCATGACACGGAATATGGTTTCCCCGTTGATGACGATCGCGCACTTTTCGAGCGACTGGTGCTGGAAATCAACCAGGCCGGACTCTCCTGGCTGACCGTGCTGAAGAAGCGCGCCGCCTTCCGTCTCGCCTTCGAGGACTTTCATATCGACCGGATCGCCAACTATGCGGAGGAGGACCGGCAGCGGCTGCTGAGCGATGCCGGCATCATCCGCAACCGGCTCAAGGTGGATGCAGTCATACACAATGCCGGAGTCGTGCAATCCCTTCGAAGTGAGCACGGCAGCTTCAAGGCCTGGCTGGACCACCACCACCCGCTGCCTCACGCCGACTGGGTCAAGCTGTTTCGCAAGACATTCCGCTTCACCGGACCCGAGATCGTCGGCGAGTTCCTGATGAGTACCGGCTACCTGAACGGCGCCCATCGCGACGACTGCCCGGTCCAGGCCCGCATACTCACCGCAGGCCCTGCCTGGCAGTCAACCTGACCGTTTTGCGAACAGTCCAGGGACTTGCAAGAGGCAGAAAAGGAGGCAAGACATATGGATACCCTGACTCAAGCCGCACTGGGCGCAGCGGTGGGGGGCGCCGTTCTCGGCCGTCGACTGGGCCGCAAGGCAATTGTGATCGGTGCTGTCCTGGGCACCCTGCCGGATCTTGACGTCTTCCTGGACTATGGCGATGCGGTGGCAAACTATACCCAGCATCGCGGCTTCACCCACTCGCTGTTCGTGCTGACCGGACTGGGCACGCTGCTGGCACTCACGGCCGACCGCTTCGCCCCGGCCCGTGATATCGCCTTGCGCCACTGGTGGGCCTTCTTCGTCCTCTGCCTGGTCACCCACCCGCTGCTCGATGCTCTTACCACCTATGGCACGCAGCTATGGTGGCCAATGGACGTGCGGCCCAGTGCCTGGCCGGTGGTCTTCATCATCGATCCACTCTACACCCTGCCGCTGCTGGCAGGAATCGGCGTAGCGCTGGTCACCGGCAACGGCCGGCGCGGCCCTGCCTGGGGACTGGCGCTCTCCAGCGCCTACCTGCTGTTCGCCATGGGTGCCAAGATACTGGTAGAGCAACGCCTCGAGCCGGTGCTGGCCGAACAGGGGCTGCAAGAGGCACCGCGTCTGATACAGCCCACGCCCTTCAATACCCTGCTGTGGCGCGTGACCATCATTGATGGGGCACAGCATCACGAAACGCTGCTGAGCGTTTTCGACGGTAACAGAGAGCCCACCTTCGAGACCTTCGATCGTGGCGGCGAACTGGAGCCCACCGCACTGGCGTTCGAACGGGGCGAGCGGCTCCACTGGTTCGCCGGCCCCTTCCTGCGATACGAGATCCGCGACCTTGAGGGCGAAGAAACCCTGGTGGCCACCGACCTGCGCCTCGGCTTTCCCGGCTTTCATGCCTTCAGCTTCACCCTGGCGGTCCGCGAGGATGGCGACTGGCGGCCGGCAGTTCCAACAGAACAGCTCTCTTTCGATGCGCGCGCCGACCTCGACGCCCTTGGGCAGCTGGGCTCACGCATCTTCAGCCCCGAGCCCCCGCTCTGCACCAGCGAGTTCGTCGCCGACCGCTGGGTGGTCGACACACCGGCATCATGCTGAGCAGCCCCTAGCGACAAGAGGACCTGGCACGACGCAGCGGGAGCGGCCCATGGCCGCCCCCGCTGTGCTCTTTCACCGGGCTATGTTCACCGAACTATTTCTTGGTCGTGCGGCTGTGGCTTCGGTAGGAGCGATACGGCTGGCTCAGAGAGCGGCAACCAGCCCGTCGATAGCCTGCCTGGCCTCCTTGAGCGAAGCATCGCGATGCCTCTCCCCCATGGCGAGCCCTTCGGCGAAAACCACCGTCACGTCGGTGATGCCGATCAGGCCCAGCATGCCCTTGAGATGCGGCGTCTGGCTGTCCATCTCGGTGCCGGCGTACTGCCCGCCGCGGGCCGCCAGGATAACGGCACGCTTGCCCTCCACCAGACCCTGGGGGCCTTTATCGGTGTAGCGGAAGGTTTCACCTGCCCGTAATACCCGGTCGAACCAGGCCTTCAGCTGGGAGGGAATGCCCATGTTGTACAGGGGGACCGCCAGCACCAGGACGTCGTGCGCCTTCAGCTCGTCGATCAGGCCATCGGAAAGCTCGGCCAGGGCTCGCTGCTCCGGCGTGCGCTCGACCGCCGGCACCTGCCAGCTGAAAAGTTCGGCGACACCAAGGTGCGGCAGCTCATCGGCCACCAGGTCGCGACGGGTCACCTCCAGGGCATCCCGCTCATTGCTGCGTGTAGTGAAGTGTTCGGCCAGGGCCATGGACTGGCCCTGGGTGCCGAGGATGGACGAGGTGACAACGAGTGCGCGGGTGGTCATGGCGTTCTCCTGTATATGGGAGGAAGATGACCGCCATTCTATTGGTCCAAATAATCGTATAAAAGCGCAACATTTCGCCCAATAAAGACGATTAATTCGAAAGAACTCGGCTCAAAACACAAGGGCCCTGCCGCATGCGGCAGGGCCCTTGTCAGCGTCTCAAGGCGCCAGGGTGGCGCCCGGTATCAGCTGAAGTTCTGGGCGACGAAATCCCAGTTGATCAGGTTCCATACGCTGTCCAGGTACTTGGGACGGGCGTTGCGGTAGTCGATGTAGTAGGCGTGCTCCCACACATCGATGGTCAGTACCGGGGTCTGGCCATGGGCAATGGGGGTATCGGCGTTGCTGGTATTGACGATATCCACGCCGCCATCGTCGGTCTTGACCAGCCAGGTCCAGCCGGAGCCGAAGTTGGCCACGGCGTTGGAGTTGAAGGTCTCCTTGAACTTGTCGAAGGAGCCGAACTTGGCATTGATCGCCTCAGCCAGCGCACCGCTGGGCTCACCGCCACCATTCGGCGACAGGCAGTGCCAGTAGAAGGTGTGGTTCCACACCTGCGCCGCCTGGTTGAACAGGCCGCCTGACGCGCTCTTGATGATCTCTTCCAGCGACTTGCTGGCATTGTCGGTGCCTTCGACCAGCTCGTTGAGCTTGGTGACGTAGGCCTGGTGGTGCTTGCCGTAGTGGTATTCCAGCGTCTCGGCAGAAATGTGCGGCTCGAGCGCGTTCTTTTCGTAGGGCAGTGCGGGCAATTCAAATGCCATCGGGTCTTGCTCCTTGCTTTCACGGTGGGAATCGAGGCGATCCGGACTTGCCTCCTGGCCGCCTCGTCGGTATTTTCCAAGCATACACTAGATTAATTCCAACGGGCACCATGTCAAGCGACCCTAATGAAAAACCAGCTGATACAGCCGCGGAGCGACTGCTACACCTGCTGAAGTCCCGCGGGCCGCACTCAGCCGCGGAGCTGGGCGAAATGCTCGGCACCACCGGCGAGAATGCGCGACAGCAGCTGAGCAAGCTTGCTCGCAGGGGGCTGGTGGCCCAGCGCTCGCGGCCGGGTGGCGTCGGTCGCCCTGTTGTCGAGTGGCGGCTCACCGAAGCCGGCCACGGCCACTTTCCCGACACCCACGCCGAGCTCGCCTCACGACTGATCATCAGCGTGCGGGACACCCTTGGCGAAGCGGCGCTGGGCCGCCTGGTGGAGGCGCGCGGTGCCGAGACCCTGGCCCACTATCGCCTCGAGCTGGCAGATGCCGGGACCCTGGCGTCACGGGTCGCGCGCCTGGCCGAGATCCGCAGCCGAGAAGGCTATATGGCCGAATGGCAGGAAGGCGCGGACGGCAGCCTGCTGCTGGTCGAGAATCACTGCCCGATCTGCAGCGCCGCCCGCACCTGCCCGGCCTTCTGCCACTCCGAACTGCAGGTGTTTCGCGCCGTGCTGGGCCCGGACGTCAGCGTCGAACGTGTCGAGCATGTCCTGGAGGGAGCACGACGCTGCGCCTATCGAATCATCAAGCAAGTAGGTTCATAGCTGGCGCTGCGGTCTCCGCCAAGGCGCCTGACGGCGCCAGTCGCGACGCGAAGCGGCGCTCCAACAGCGATTCTTTCCACCGACGCAGCCACGCCGTTGTAGACATTATGGATTGACCTGCCCCGCCGCAACGTCGTGGGTTACGTTGAGGTAGGGACCAGAACACAGAGCCACTATTGAGGGAGGCAGGTCATGAATCAGTCTAACGCAACTCAGCAATCCGTTGTTAAGGGGGCTGTGGCACAACGCCTCAGCGCTNCGCAGGGAGAACGCCATGCCTAGACTCAACGGCGTACTCGAGACCGCGCTCTACGTCGACGACATGGATCGGGCGCGGGTCTTCTTCGAAGGCGTGATGGGCTTGGAACCCTTCAACGCCGACCATCGCTTCACCGCCTACGACGCCGGCAGGGGCTCAGTGCTGCTGCTGTTCCTGCAGGGCGAGACGCTGGAAACCGTGAAACTGCCCAACGACATGGGCACCATTCCACCCCATGACGGAAAGGGCCGGGTGCATCTCGCCTTTGCCATCTCGGCCGCTTCCCTGCCCGAGTGGGAGGCCCAGCTCGACGACCACGGCGTGGCCATCGAGGGCCGCACCCACTGGCCCAAGGGAGGCGAAAGCCTCTACTTTCGTGACCCGGACGGTCACCTGATCGAGCTGGCCACGCCAGGCGTCTGGCCTAATTATTAGGAAACGCCCATATATCGCCCTGGCTTGTGATTCAGGGCAATAATCAAATTAAGCGCCACGGCACCGAGCACCGAAAGTCCGACCCGGTCGGCCGGCAGCACCAGCAGGGCGGCGAGCATGATCAGCCCATCGATGCCGAGCTGCACATAGCCGGCACGCAGGCCATAGCGTGCCTGCAGGTAGAGCGCCAGGATGTTGATGCCGCCCAGGCTGGTGCGGTGGCGAAACAGCACCAGCATGCCGATGCCGATCAGGCTTCCCCCCATCAAGGTGGCATAGAGCGGATTGAGGCTCTCGATGGTGATCCACTTGCCGGTGAGTTCCGAGAACAGGGAAACCAGGCCGATGGCGACAAAGGTACGTAGGGTGAATGACCAGCCCATGCGTTTCACGGCCAGATAGTAGAACGGCAGGTTGATCAGGAAAAACCACACCCCGAAGCGCCAGCCGGTGGCGTACTGCAGCAGGAAGGCCATCCCGGCGGTGCTGCCGGTCAGCAGCAGCGCCTGGGTATAGAAGGTGACACCGAGGGCAACGAACAGCGTGCCCACCAGCATGGCCATCACGTCCTCGTAGGGGCGATGGGGGTCGGCCGATAGATCTTGTGGATCCATTCACGAATTCCTTGGTGGTGAGTGCGGCAGGGCCGAATGGGGCCGGATTCTAGCGACAATGGCCAGCGGTTTCATTGACCTCGCTCACCGGACCGGGAATCGCGCCTTTCAACCATCCAACGGCTCGGCGTAATCCACCATCAGCTGCAGCGACTCCCGCCCCTTCCAGCGGTTACGGCTCAACCGATAGGCGCAGCGCAGCCGATCACCCAGGCCAAAGGCCGGCAGCTCGCCGGGGGTCAAGGCGCGAAACCAGATCGCTCGCAGGCTCACCGCCCCTGCCGAGAGCGTCATCATCAGGTGGCTGCCATCGGCACCTACTGGCCTTAACGCCTCCACCAGGAATGCGCCCTCGAACAGAGGTGCATCGAACTCCCGCCCGTAGGGGCCCAGCCGCTCCAGCTCGTCCAGCGTCGACAGGTCGAACTGGGCCGGCAGCAGCTCGCCGTCGGTGAGCACGTGAGGAAACAGTTCGATGCCGCCCAGCTGTTCGCCTACTGCCTGCAGGAAGGCCGTGCGAAAGGCATCGAACCGGTCGGCCGGTACGCCGACCCCGGCCGCACCGCGATGCCCGCCGAATCGTGGCAGTGCCTCGGGGGCCAGCTCGAAGGTACGCTGCAGGGCGTCACGCAGGTGCAGCGCCTCGATGGAGCGTCCCGAACCGGTAAGCATGCCCGGCGCCGCCGCCGGGGTCATCACCAGGGCGGGCCGGCCATAGGCCTGGACCAGCCGCGAGGCGACGATGCCCTGCCCCCCGGCGTGGCCCCCTTCCAGAAACACCACGATGGCGGGATGATTGGCGTCAAGCTGCGGCACCGCCAGCAGCCGCGCCTGCTCGGTCATGTCGGCCTCGATGGCCTTGCGCGACTGGTTGTCCTGGTCCAGCGTCTCCAGATGCCGGGTTGCCGTGCCGTCATCGGCGGCAAGCATGAAGTGCAGCGCGGCGTAGGGGTCGTCGAGGCGCGAGCGAGCATTGATTCGCGGCCCCATCTGGAAGGCCAGGGTCTCGGCGGTGAAGGGGGTGCTGTCCTCCCCCAGCCTGGCCGCCATGGCGCGCCAGCAGGCCGCCTCCATGCGGTTGATCAGCGTCAGCCCGTGGCTGACCACCGCGCGATTGGCCGGGCTAGCCCCCAAGGAGACACAGTCCGCTACGGTACCCAGTGCCACGTAGGAGAGCCAGGGCGAGAGCTTGGGCGTGGCGCTGGGCAGCGCACCCCACTCGATCAGCACCTGGCGCGCCAGGGACATGACCAGCCAGGCCACCATGCAGCCGGCGATGGTGGCGTCGGGATAGTCGCAGTCGTCTCGCGTCGGATTGACGACGGCATGGGCCGAAGCCGGTGGCCCCTCCACCGGCAGGGCGTGATGGTCGCTGACCACCACGTCGATGCCGGCCGCCCTGAGCCGGGCGATGCGCGGCTCATCGGAGCTGCCACAGTCGGCGGTAATGACCAGGCTTGGCCGCGGCTTCAGCGACAGCGTGCGCTCCACCAACGGCAGGCTGATGCCGTAGCCGTCGTGAATACGGTGGCCGATCAGGCTGTGCAGGCGCGCCTCGGGCACGCCGAACAGCTCGACCAGGGTACGCCGAATGACAACATGGGAAGTGATGCCGTCGACGTCGTAGTCGGTGAGGATACCGATATGTTCGCCCTCGACCACGGCCTGGGCGATTCGCTCCGCGGCACGGCGACCGTCGGCGAGGCGCTCCGGGTGCTCGAGATAGCGCAGGCTGGGCTGGGTCAGGGGCGCCAGCTCACCCTCGTAGCCGGCCAGGCGACCGGCAAGCACGCGGGCCTGCAGTTCGGTCAGGCCTTCGGCCTGGGCGCGGGCATACAGCGCCTGGTTGCGCGGCCGAGGCAGCAGCCGTGGCCTGAGTCGGGCGTGCAGGTCGGGGGGCGCAATCACGTCCAAGCGTGGCTCCTGTGGTTCGGTATGAGAAAGAAAACGAGACGAGGCCAAGTGATCAAACGCCTGCCCGGTAGGCTACGGGCGCAGACAGATGCGAGGGGCGCCGGGGACAGGTCCCGGAGTGCCGTACCACCGAGGAGGCGCTGCAGCACCGCTCGGGGCTGGCATCCATGGCGAGGGACGCCGGGGTCGGTCGTAGAGGAGGCGCTGCAGCACCGCTCGGGGCTGATCCGGCGAAAGGCCTGTTCGGGGGCGCTGTAAATACTTCCCTGTACGCTACTTTTTCCTTCCCTGGAAAAAGACCCCCTCCAGGCCTTTCCCCGGCGTCCCTCGCCTCCAGGTTCGCCTTTGGCTTTACCGGCGGTTTTCCACCACGAACTTCTGAACCTCAGCCAGCTCCGCCGGCAGCACCGTGTAGCGCTCCTCCCGCTCCAGCAGGTCGTCCATATGCGGCGGCAGCGGCACCCCGGGAAAGCCGGCCTTGACCACCGCCTCGGCGAACTTGGCCGGATGGGCCGTGGCCAGGGTGATCATCGGCGTCTGGGCATCGGCCCGTGCCCGCTCGGCGGCACGATAGCCGGTCGCCGTATGCGGATCGAGGACCTCCTTGGTGCGATGGTGCGCCTCGCGGATCACCTCGAGGATGGTGGTGTCATCGACACTGTGGCTGGCGAACAGCTTGCGCAGCCTGGCCAGCGGCGCCTCGGCCAGCGCCGTGGGCTCGAACTGGAAGCGCTCGAGCAGGCCGCGCACGGCGTCGCCATCACGCTCGTAGGCCTCGAACAGCAGTCGCTCGAAGTTGGACGACACCACGATGTCCATGGAGGGCGCCAGGGTCGCCTTGAGCTCCTGCTTGGAGAAGTCGTTGGCGGCCAGCGTGCGGTGCAGGATGTCGTTGGCGTTGNGCGTCTACGGCTATGGCATGGAACCCGACTCGCAACGCCGGTCTCTATGCGAGTGGAGCGCCAGGGAGTATGGCTGGGCGATCGAGCCCGAATGGCAGCTCTGGCTCCCCGGCGTGGTGCCGGCACTGCATCTGGCCAGCCTGGCTCTGACCGAGCCGGGTGACGGCGTTTTGACGATCACGCCGATCTACCCACCTTTCCTCAAGGTGGCCGAGCGCCCAGAAGTGAGGCGGCGTCCAGGCAAAAACGATCAGCAGCAGCAGCAGCGGCTCCGGACCCAACTGGCCAGTTACCGCCGTCCAACCCAGGAGTGGCGGTGCCGCGCCGGCAACACCACCGATAACGATGTTCTGTGGCGTGGCCCGCTTTAGAAACGCGGTATAAATCAATGCATAGCCAATCAGTGAACCAAGCGTCAGCCACGCCGTCAACGCATTGACCTGCCACAGCAACAACAGAATTCCCGACACAGATAGTAGCGAGGCCCAGGCCAGCGCAAGCCAGGTCGGCATTCGCTGGCTGGCCAGCGGCCGACGCGAGGTCCGCAACATCATGGCATCGAGCCGCCGATCAACCACATGGTTGAACGCAGCGGCCCCACCAGCCGCGAAGCCAATCCCGGCCAGCCCGAAAATCACCGTACTGAGCGGGGGCAAGGCCGGTGTCGCCAATGCCATGCCCACCAAGGCACAGGCCAGCATGACGACGACTACCCGCGGCTTGCACAGCGTGAGCAGATCCTGCCCGGTCCAGTCGGCAGCGTCCTCGGTATTGAAGGGAGCCCCCAGGGTGCGCTTCAATCCCGTTCGCTTGATTACCGCATTAGACATGCGCCCACTCCTTGTCCTTTCGTATTGTAGTCTCATCCTCCACCGCCTCACGCCAATGCCATACCGCCAATGCCAGGCACAGCACCAAGGCCACAGCCCCGGCGGTGTGTAGCAGGGCAAGCCAAAGCGGCAGCCAAAGCAGGACATTGGCGATCCCCAACCCCAGTTGCAGCACGTATATCCCCACCACTCCGCCCAGCCAAGGCCGCAGGCGTGACTCATGCCAATAGCGGACCGCCAGCGCCAGCAGGACCAACCCCAGCAGGAGCGCACCAATGCGATGCCCCTGATGAATGGCGACTCTTGCATCGGCATGCAGCTGCCCATGCAGATAGTTTGGCCCGACCGTCTGGGTCAGATGAAAACCCTCGCTCCAGTCCATCTCCGGCCACCATTGGCCATTACAAGTGGGGAAGCCCTGACAGGCAATACCGGCGTAGTTACTGGAAACCCAACCGCCGAGTGCAAGTTGCAGCAATAGCAGCAGCAGTGCAAGGCCCCACAGCGGCGTAAGCCGGCGCCTTGGACGCTCCCCCGTGTCCCCGGCGGCATATCGCCGAAGCCGCAAGTGCAACCAGAGGAATAAAAGCAGCACGGCCAATCCGCCCAGCAAGTGCATCGTCACCACCTGGGGCCAAAGCTTCAGGGTAACGGTAAACGCGCCGAAAGCCCCCTGCAGCAGGATCACTACCAGCAGCGCCACGCTCACGCCCCAGGGATACCCCTGGCGTTTACGCAGGCCGGCTCCCGCCACCAGCAGGGCGATGACCAGCAACCCCAACGCGGAAGCCACATAGCGATGAATCATCTCGACCCAGGCCTTGAAGACTTCCAGAGGCGCATCCGGTGAGTGGGCCATGGCCCGCTCGGCGTCAGGTACGACAAGACGGCCATAGCAGCCCGGCCAGTCGGGGCAACCCAGGCCAGCATCCACCAGCCGCGTCCAGACACCCACCAGAATCACGGCACTAGTGAAGAAAACACCCACCAGACTGAGGCTGAGCAGAAGCCCCAGCCGCGACGACCCTTGATGGCCTCGCGTCGATATGTCCTGCATTGGTACATTCCTTATCGATCCTGACTGCCACTCGATGATGCCTACCCTGATCGTGAGAGGCGACCGCTGGCGTTTCAGCGATTACCGACCTCTAGCTCCGGCGCCGCTCGCTTTTCCGGATTCATGCGCAAAAGGTGGCTGATATCATCCATCACACCGCGGAGCTCCACTTCGCGGGCGTATGTCAGCACCGCCTCACCCCGTGGATCGACCAACCAAACACGGCCCGGCGAGTGCCATTCCGGCGTATGGGTCCATTGTGCCACGGACTCTCCCGGTAGTGCCGGCCCATCGCCACCGATACGCAAACGGCTCACCCTGGGCGCTTCTCTCCCCAGGGCCCGATGGAGGCGCCACCACTGGTCAGCCAATGCCTCACATTGCGTAGAGCAATCGAAAGCCAGGATCCAATCCCCGGGCTCCAGCGCCTCGAGAGGCTCGACCAGAGGCCAGTTGGCAAGGGCAGGCACTGCCGGTGCCAATTCACCGTGAGCCGTACGCTGCTCTGGAATACCAATGCGCCACTCCACCATGATCCAGGCGGTTGCTACCGGTATGGCGAAGATGGCAATCAACGCCAGAAGCTTGAAGCGCTGGCGACGCGCCCTCTGGCTATCCTTCTCATTACTGTGTTGCTCGGCCGGCTTTTCTCGCACGTTTCTACCTTAATCTGATGACAGCTCCCAGCGCGCCCAACCAGCGGGCTACCCTTCTTTGGGAGGCTCTGTAGGGGGTTGTTTCGGCAGAGGTTCCAGCCCCTGCGGTGGGCAATCGTCAGAAGCGAATCTTGCACGCCGATCCCGGGCCAGCCGACGCCCTCCGACGATCATCATGACCAGTGCCGCCAGAGCCAGGCCCCACCACTGCACCGCGTAACCGACATGTCGCTCGGGGGGCATCACACTGGGCTCCCACCATGGCTCGAGCAGACCGCCACCCTCCTCCAGGTGCAGCCAGCCATCGTGGGCGAACCCGGGCGACTGGCTCCAGGCAGCAAGGTCCATCTGCTGCAGCCGCAGCCCCTCGCGGTTCGGACCATAGAGCGGCCCTGAATCGCCGACTTCTTGCCAGCGACCTTTTAGCGTGACCTGACCCTGAGGCGTATCCACTTCGGGTGTCTCGCGCACCGGACCGGTGGCCATGAAGCCACGCTGTACCAGCCATAGCCGGCCATCCTCGGTGCGCAATGGCGTCAATGCTGCCACACCCACCTGGCCATTGAGTGTACGATTATCGAGGAACAGGGTGTCGTCAGCTTGGTACTCGCCTCGCAGCGTCAGACGCGTACCATCAGGAGGAGCCGTCAAGGGTGCCTCGAGCGTTGGCGCGGCGTCGAGATTGGCCAGATAGTCGCGCTTGTCGTCGGCCCGCTCCCACTGCCATAGTCCGAGAGCCAGACCGAGTGCCACGAGCAGCGACCAGAGCACGCACCACAGGCCCAGTCGCCAGCCAGGAAGACGCATCGTCGGCATCCCCTTTCCCCCTGCCCCCTGACCCTTGATGGAGTAACTCATGCTGCTGAAGATCCTGATCGCCGTTGTATTCCTGGCCATGGTGACCAGCCTGGCAGCCGGCGTCGGCTTTCTGCTACGAGACGACAGCCAGTCCCGCCGCCTGCTGGTGTCACTGAAGATCCGCGTTGGATTAGCCGCGCTACTGCTCGCCCTGCTGTTCTACGGCTTCTATTTTGGCGACCTGGGCACCGCCTGAACACCGGACATCTCACGACGAACTCCCGCCCGGCCACACCGGGCTGGACGGGAGATATCGTATCATCGACTGGTGAAGGGGGATGCGCTTGTTGAGCCTCAGAATACGTAGACAAACAGGAACAACCCTACCCAGACCACATCCACGAAGTGCCAGTACCAGCAGGACGCCTCGAAACCGAAATGCTCCTCGGGTGAAAAGTGACGCTTCATTACCCTCACCAGCATCACGATGAGTATCAAGGTACCGACGATGACATGCACGCCATGGAAGCCGGTCAGGATGAAGAAGGTTGCACCATAGATGCCAGCTTCCAGGGTAATGCCGTAATGGGCGTAGGCCTCGTAATACTCCACACCCTGGATCACGATGAAGGTGAGGCCCAGCAGCACCGTTCCGGCCAGCCAGTTGCGACAGATCTTGCGATGGCCTTCCTTGAGCGCCTCGTGCGCCACCGTCAGGGTAATGCTTGAAGAGATGAGGATCAGCGTATTGACCAGCGGCAGATGCCAGGGACTGAAGACTTGTGCCGGCCCGGAAATCGAGGGGTCAGGCGGGCTGAGCAACGGCCAGTGGGCCGTAAATTCCGGCCATAGCAGCGCCGTTGGCCCCTTGGTGCCCTCGCCCCCCAGCCATGGGATGGCAAACATGCGCACATAGAACAGCGCACCAAAGAAGGCTGCGAAGAACATCACTTCCGAGAAGATGAACCAGCCCATACCCCAGCGGAACGAGCGGTCCATCTGGGCATCATAGAGGCCGCTGCGCGATTCCACCACGACATCGCGGAACCAGAGCGCCATCACGGCCACCACCCCCGCCAACCCCAGCAGCATGATCAAAGTGCCGCGCCCATGCACCAGCACCATGCCGGTGCCGACCATCATCATGCCTAGTGCCAGGGAGCCCAGCACCGGCCACTTGCTGGTTGCAGGTACGTAATAGCTGCCACTCATGCCTCATCTCCTTCAATGGTCTTCGCAGCGGCCTGAAGCGGCGCCTTCTTGCCTTCAACGGGATAGAGCGTATAGACCAGGGTGACGGTGTTGATTTCGGGGGGTAGATCGCGATCCAGCTGGAAAACCAGCGGAAGCTCGAGCCGCTCGCCTGCCTCAAGCCGCTGCTCCTCGAAACAGAAGCAGCTTGCCTTGCGCACGTGTCGCGTTGCAGTCGAGGGCGAGACACTGGGAACCGCACGACCCCAGCTCTCCCCGCTGCTCTGATTGTTGAAGCTGAAATTCACTTCGGATGTCTGGCCCGGATGAATTCGGACCTGGCGGGTCTCGACTTCCATGCGCCAGGGCAAGCCGGAGCCGTTGCGGGTGATGAACTGCACGGTCACCATGCGCGAATCATCAACATCGTCATGGACCAATGCCTGGGCGTTGGTGTCCACCTTGCCGTTGATGCCGGTGACGCGGCAGAACACGTCGTACAGGGGTACCAGGGCAAAGGCGAAGGCGAACATTCCCACCAGTGCCGCGACGCTACGCCATACCGTGCGCCTGACCCTCACTTCCTGAGTATCCGTCTCGTTCCGACTCATGCTTCGTTCCTCCTGTCACATGCCGATACGCCGGCTCAGTGAGCCGGGCGCTGGTAGTTCGGCGGTGTCTCGAAGGTATGCAGCGGAGCCGGGCTAGGCACGCTCCACTCGAGGTCGTCGGCATAGTCGCCCCAGGCCGCAGCCGGCGCCTTCTTGCCACCCCGCACGCACATGATCACCACGGCCACGAACAACAGCTGGGAGAAACCGAACATGAAGGCACCGATGCTCGACACCATGTTGAAATCGGCAAACTGGAGGGCATAGTCGGGAATCCGGCGCGGCATGCCAGCAAGCCCCGAGAAATGCATCGGGAAGAAGGTCAGGTTGACGCCGATCACAGATAGCCAGAAGTGCCACTGGGACAGGCGCTCATTGGGGTAGTGCCCGGTCCACTTGGGCAGCCAGAAGTAGACCCCCGCCATGATCGCGAAGATCGCGCCCGGCACCAGCACATAGTGGAAATGCGCCACGACGAAGTAGGTATCGTGATACTGGAAATCGGCCGGCGCGATGGCAAGCATCAAACCCGAGAAGCCACCGATGGTGAACAGCACCACGAAGGCCAGGGCAAACAGCATCGGCGGCTCGAAACTGATCGAGCCCTGGAAGAGCGTGGCGATCCAGTTGAATACCTTCACCCCGGTGGGTACCGCGATCAGCATGGTGGCATACATGAAGAAAAGCTGCCCCGCCAGCGGCATCCCCACCACAAACATGTGGTGCCCCCAGACCATGAACGACAGCAGAGCGATGGCCGCAGTGGCGTAGACCATCGATGCGTAGCCGAACAGGCGCTTGCGGGCGAAGGCGGGAATGATCGCCGACACGATCCCGAAGGCCGGCAGGATCATGATGTACACCTCGGGATGGCCGAAGAACCAGAACAGGTGCTGGAACAGGACCGGATCACCCCCACCTGCGGCATTGAAGAAACTGGTGCCGAAGTTGATGTCCATCAGCATCATTGTGATCACCCCGGCTAGTACCGGCATCACGGCGATCAGCAGGAAACCGGTGATCAGCCAGGTCCACACGAACAGCGGCATATCCATCATGCGCATCCCCGGGGCACGCATGTTGAGGATGGTGGCAACGATATTGATTGCCCCCAGGATCGAGCTGATACCGGCGATATGCAACGCGAGGATGAAGAACGTCGTCGAGGGCGGTGCATAGGTGGTAGAGAGCGGCGCGTAGAAAGTCCAACCGAAGTTGGGCCCACCACCCGGCATGAACAGTGTAGACAGCAGCAGCCCGAACGCCACGGGCAGCAGCCAGAAGCTGAAGTTGTTCAGGCGCGGCAGGGCCATGTCCGGCGCGCCGATCTGCAGCGGAATCATCCAGTTGGCCAGTCCGGTAAAGGCCGGCATGACAGCGGCGAAGACCATGATCAGGCCATGCATGGTCGTCATCTGGTTGAAGAATTCCGGATTGACGAACTGCATGCCGGGCTGGAAGAGCTCCAGGCGCACCACCAGGGCGAAGATCCCCCCGATGAAGAACATGACCAGCGAGAAGATCAGGTAGAGCGACCCGATCTCCTTGTGGTTGGTAGTCAGCAGCCACCGCATGAGGCCCTTGGGGGGCGCTGCATGGGCGTGTCCATGCCCAGCTTCCGCGGCGGTGCTGCTCTGCTCGAGGGTAGGCTGAGGAGGTACCTTAGGGGCCATCGGAAATCTCCAGATTCATTGTCTTGTTATATCGGCGCAAGGGGTGGCCACGGCGTGCGTGCCGTGGCCGTGATCAACGTTCCAGCCGCTCGGCAATTTCCGCGGGCTGTACCGCATCGCCGGTGTCGTTGCCCCAGGCGTTGCGGGTATAAGTGATCACCGCGGCGAGCTCGACAGGGTTGAGCGTGGTACGGAACGACGGCATGGCAGTACCGGACACGCCATTGATGATGACATCCTTGTGCCAATCGATATCGTCCAGCATCTGCTCGTTGCCGGCCAGTGCCGGGAACGCCGGCGGAGAGCCCTGACCTTCCACCTGGTGACAGGAGGCACAGATGCTGCCGTAGACGGCTTCACCACGCTCCATCAGCTCATCCATTTCCCAATCGCGATCGACGCCAAGCGCCTCCTCGGCTGCCATCTCCTTGCGCTCGGCCAGCCAGGTCTCGAAGTCATCTTCCTCCATGGCGTGAACCACGATGGGCATGAAGGCGTGATCCACCCCGCACAGCTCGGCGCACTGGCCGCGATAGATCCCCGGCTCGTTTATCCTGACCCAGTTTTCACTGATGAAGCCGGGGATAGTGTCCTGCTTGACGGCGAAGTCAGGCACCCACCAGGCGTGGATGACGTCGTCGGAAGTAAACAGGAAACGAACCTTGCGATTGATAGGCAGGACCAGAGGCTCGTCGACCTCCAGCAGGTAGTTCTCACCGCGAACCTCGTCACCGCGTATCTGTGTGCGCGGTGTCGCCAAGTTCGAATTGAATGCGACATCTTCACCGAGATATTCATAGCGCCAGCGCCATTGCTGGCCAGTGACCATGACGTCCAACTCAGCATCAGAGGGATCATAGATCTTCTGCAGCGTCGCTGTGGCAGGGATGGCCATGCCGACCAGGATCAGCAGCGGTACCGCCGTCCAGATCACTTCCACGGTGGTGTTTTCATGGAAGTTGGCCGCCTTGGCGCCCTTGGAGTGGCGGTAGCGGATCAAGGAGTAGAACATCACCCCGAACACCACCACGCCGATGACCACGCAGATCCAGAATATGGCCATGTGCAGATTGTAGATTTCTCTACTGAGGTCTGTTACCCCCACCGGCATGTTCCAGCCACTGGCCAGAGCCGCCTGGCTCGAGCCGACAAGGGACAGGCCCCCTGCCAACCATACGAGCAGAGTGCGCATCGACGCCTCCCGATGTTTGTAGTTGTCGTAGAGCGGAAACCCCGAAGGTCAGGGACGGGGGCCCTCACGCAAGCGCAAGAACATTAGCCGCTTCTGCAAAGATTATATGAAGTCGGGGCCGGAAAGTCACTGCTCCTGCTCCCGTCTTCTGACAAACGCTCCAATCAACGCAGCGCATCAAACCCGGGCCAGCTCAACCTGCTGCCCAGATAGCCACCACTGCAATCACGCCCACAAACAGCAGCGCCATGATGATACCGACGAGGATAAAGGCCATCGGATTGCCCTTCTCGAAATCCTCACGCCTCTGCTGCTCCTTCTGCACACCCAAAAAAGCCGCAAGCACCGACTTGACCACCTTCCACATGCCTGATCTCCACGGCCAGTTGGGACGCTCACAGCATGCCACAGCAGTCTCGACTTCGGGAAATCAAGTATTCAAAACAACACGAAAAACCATGCTGCAGCGCAGTAGAAATACCGCCAAGGTTCCCGCTCTGAGCTACACTTCAAGTAGGAGACAAGCCCTGTTTTACTGACCTCTGGAGTACGACATGACCACCAAGAAATCGGCCGCCAACCCCAGCGCACCCTTTGAGGCTGCCCAGCCCATCATGGAGTGGTGGACCAAGCAGTGGATGCAGGGTGCGACCCCAATGACCCGCATGCAATTGGCCTGGATGGAGAATCTGTCTGAGATCATGCAGCAGGAGGCTCGTTTTCTTTCTGCCCTGGCCGAGGCCAGTCAGCGCATCGCCAAGTGCTACGACACCAACCAGGGCGATCCGATGAAAATGAACGAGTGCTATCAGGAACTTGCCAAGGAAGTGGCGGAACACCATATGGAAAGAATGAAAAATGTCGCGAACCTGTCCCATGACTTTCGTGCACGCATCTGGGAGGAGATCTAACGATTGTTTGCGCTCAGCCTAACCCGAATGCCCTGACCACCAGTGGCAGCAGGAACGCTGTCAGCAAGCCCGTCAGCGCCATGGCCAGCCCTGAGAAGGCGCCGGCTACCGCCCCGATCCGAGCAAAAGCATGGGCGGTACCGAAGCCGTGAGCGGCCAGCCCAAGGGTAAAGCCCTGGACGCCGGGGTCGCGAATTCCCATTACCCGGAATAGCAGCGGCCCCAGCGCACAGCCAATCGAGCCGGTCAACAAGACCAGTCCCGCCGCCAGCGAGGGAATCCCCCCCACCTGCTCGGCGATACCCATGGCAATTGGGGACGTTACCGATCGCGGCGCCAGGGTTAGTACGGTTTCGATCTGGGCCCCCAGCGCCATGGCGATGGCAATCGTGGAAGCAACGGCGGTGAATATTCCCACCAGACAAGCAAGCAGCAAGGGCCACAGCAGCCGTCGGATGCGCTCACGGTGATCATAGAGCGGAATGGCCAGGGCCACGGTGGCAGGCCCGAGCAGAAAGTGGATGAATTGCGCCCCCTCGAAGTAGGTGGCGTAATCCATGTCGACCAAAAGCAAAAAGCCAATGAGCATGGCGATGGCCAGGGTCACTGGATGCACAAGGGGAGTCCCCCCCAGCATGCGATTGATTCGCACTGCCACCATGAAGGCCAGCAAGGTGACCAATAACGACAGCAGTGGATTGCCAGACAGGTAGACCCATAGCTGATCCAGGGCAACGACGCTCATCGCGTTTCGCCTCGCCGATAGCGGCGCTGCATGCGCTCCAACACCCACGCAGTAACCGCCAGGGTCAGCGCCGTCGAGATAATCAGTGTCGCAACGATGGGCCAGAAATCCATGCCAATCAGCCTGGCATGCACCATCAATCCAACCCCGGCAGGCACAAACAGCAGGGTCAGGTAGCGCAGCAGCCCCTCCCCGGTGATGCGCAGACTGCTGGGTACCCGGCCTAGCACCATCAGGCCCAGCAGCAGAATCACCATACCCACTACCGGCCCCGGGACCGGCACCCCCAGCCCACGCGCCACCAGCTCACCGGCGAACTGGCAGGCCAGCAATACGCTCATCCCCATGATCAACGGCATGCCAGCCCCCTTGTGCTCGTCGCAGCGTTCGCTCAATGCGCCTTGTGCGCCTCGTCATTGGAAACAGGCACCGGCTGGGAGCCCGCATCGTCGAGGTCTGCCCACGGCTCCCGCGGCGCCTCGGCGCGCTCACCGGTACGGGCCGCATAGCGCTCACGATGCAGCGCCTTGAGCAGACCGGCAATCATCAGCATGATCACCACCGAGAAAGGCAGGGCCGCCATGATCACGGCCGCCTGCAGAGTCTCGAGCCCACCCGCCATCAGTAACACCGCCGTCAGCAAGCCCAGCAGGCCACCCCAGAGTATACGGTGAGCCGTGGGTGGTTCGGGGTCGCCCCCTGCCAGTATGGTATTGATCACCAGGGTGCCGGCATTGGCCGATGTAATCAGGTAGGTGGCGATCAGCAGTACGAGCACGGCAGATACGCCCTGCCCCAGCAAACCGAGCCCCATGGCATCAATGGTGGCAAAGAGCGCCGTGGCCACGTCAGCCTCCACGGCGGCCACGATGCCACCCGTACCAAACAGCTCATGATAGAGCGCGGTACCGCCAAAAAGACCGATCCAGACAATGGTTATCAGCGTGGGCACCAGCAGCACGCCCATGACGAATTCACGGAAGGTACGCCCCCGTGAGACCCTGGCAATAAACATGCCGACAAACGGCGACCAGGCCAGCCACCACCCCCAGAAGAACACCGTCCACTCTGCCTGCCAGCCATCGTCACGGGTGGCATTGGTATGGAACGTCATGCCCATCAGGTTCTGGATATAGTCTCCCGTGGACTCGATGGTAATCGCGATCAGGTACTGGGTCGGCCCGAACAGCAACATGAACACCACCACCGCGATGCTCAACCAGAAGTTGGCTTCCGACAACAATCGCACGCCACGCTTGACGCCGGAAACCACGGAGAATGTCGCCACGCTCATGATCACGGCGGTGACGATCAACTGCAGGGTCAGCGAAGACGGCAGTCCGAATACGGCGTCGAGGCCCGCATTCATTTGCTGAACGCCAAGCCCGAGGGTAGTGGCAATGCCGAATACGGTGCCAAACACCGCCAGCACATCGACGGCATCACCCAGCAGTCCATCGGTTCGATCGCCAAACAACGGCTTCAGGCCCGAACGGATGGTAAGCGGCATCTTCCATCGATAGGAGAAATAGGCCAGCACCAGCGCCACGAAAGAGAAGATCGCCCACCCATTCAAGCCCCAGTGGAAATAGGTCAAGCGCATGGCCACGCGAGCAGCATCAGGGCTCATGCCGTCGGCGATGAAGGGGTTCTCCTGAAACTGCAGTATCGGCTGGGCCACCGACCAGAACAGAATGCCAACGCCAGTCCCTGCCGCGAACAGCATAGCCACCCAGGAGAAGAAGGTGAACTCCGGCTGTTCGAAGTCGCTGCCCAGGCGTACATTCTTGTAGCGGCCGGTGCCTAGCCAAATCATGAACAAGAGGAGAAAGGCCACCAGCAGCACGTAATACCATTCGAGAAACGGGTCCAGAACGGAGCGCACCAGGGCCAGGCCATGCCCCAACTGCTCGGTAAAGAACGCGCCGAAGATCAGGGAAACCACCACGACCACGAACGTCACCAGAGTTACCCGCGGGTTCAGACCCTTCAAAGGGCCGCGCTGAGCCTGTTGGTACATGGACGTATTCCTTTGACGATGATGAGCATTTGCCGATGTTTATCATAAAGCAATGGCCGCCTCCCTTCACGGCGAGCTCGGCGCCTCGCCCCGACCAACCCCTTGTAAAGGCAAGCTTCTGAAAGGAAAGTACAAAAGAGGCTTTTCATTTAGACAGGAACGCGCTAGTATACGCCTCGTTCTCGGGGTGCTGGTCACGGCCAACCAACCGGAAAACCGGAGAAACCCGGATTTGTAGAACGACAGTCGGAGCGTGGCGCAGCTTGGTAGCGCGCTGCAATGGGGTTGCAGAGGTCGCAGGTTCGAATCCTGTCGCTCCGACCATTAGATTCAAGAAAAACCGCCACTTACGGGTCATACCGAGTGGCGGTTTTTCGTTGGTGGTAAAAACCTGGTAAAACGCCAGGGCGAAACGCGGCCAGCGCCCGGCATGCCCGATGATGCCTGATCGACAGGCGGTGCCCTTCTGCACGCCACCCATGCCCTATACGCAACGATGGGTATTAATGAAATCGCCCCGAAGCGGGGCGATTTCAAGAGCGATCCATAGTTAAGTGTCTCTTTGATACGGCCTGTCGAGACCAACGGTTAACTACGCTGGGAATTAGCCGAAGGCCGGCTCGTCCACTGATGTGAGTTGGTGCTGCCGGCGATGCAAAATGGCACCTCCCATGGTAGTAACTTTGAAGCGACGCATGAGCTTGGCCATGTCACCCGCCTGATCATCGAGCGAGCGACTGGCGGCAGCCACCTGTTCAACGAGCGCTGCATTCTGCTGTGTAACCTCCTCCAACTGAGAGACGGCCTGGTTGATCTGCTCGATGCCGGCGGACTGTTCGCCGGTAGCCGCTGACATGTCACGGACCAAATCGGCTACCTGGGTGACCTTGACGGCGATGGTCTCCAAGGCGGTGGTGGTCTCGTTGACGAGCGACTCACCTTCGCTGATGCGAGCCACATTGTTGTCGACCAGACGGCGGATCTGCTCAGCCTCTTCGGCACTGCGGCCAGCGAGCTTGCGCACCTCCTGGGCGACGACAGCGAAGCCGCGACCATGTTCGCCGGCCCGGGCGGCCTCGACAGACGCATTGAGCGCCAGAAGGTTAGTCTGGAAGGCAATGCTATCGATGGCAGCCACGATCGACGTCACCTCCTGGTTGGCAGTGTAGATTTGCTGCATCGCCTGACTGGCACGCTCGGCTACGCCGGTAGCATCTGAGGTCTCCTGGCTAACCTCGCCGGTCATGGTCTCGGCCTGACGGGCATTGTCGGCGGTATTGCGCACAGTGGCGGTGATCTGCTCCATGCTGGTGGCGGTTTCGACCAGTGAGGCGGACTGCTCTTCCGTTCGCTGAGCCAGGTCCTGGTTGCCCTGTGAGATTTCGCCGCTGGCAACTTCGACGGATAGAGCGTTGTTCTGGATGTTACCGACGAGGGCCTCCATCTCATCGGATGCCTTGTTGAAGGCAGCATAGAGGCGTGACAGCTCGTCACTCCCGGGGACGTCAAGGCGCCGGGTCAGATCGCCGCCGCGCTCCTGGATATCCTGAAGGTTGTGATGCAGTGGGCGCAGCAGACTACGCACGACCAGCAGGGATAGCACGAGTGCCGCAAAGCCAGCGATGGCTGCCATGAGCAGGAAGCCTGTCAGGTCCCGACGTGCGTCATTTCTCAAGACCGATGCCTCGTTGAGGACGTTGGCGGAAACCGCGTCTTCGACTTCCTTCATGCGATCGAGCTTGAGGGTCTGCTGATCGAACCAGGCTTCGGAATCAATGCCGAAGAAACCTTGGACACCACGGTCGATCGCTACCTGGCGCATCTCGGCAAGACGCTCCATCTCCGGACCAGACAGTAGGCTGTCGAGTAATTCGCGTTGCTCGGCATTGGCCATACTGTGGAAAGAGTCCTGATAAGCCTCTTGACGACCGAACAGGGTCATCATCCGCTGGTAGGTGGAGCCAGCCATGACGTTGATGCTGAAAGCGTTAGTGAGCATGGCGCGCTCAATGCCCGCAAGGTCCTTTGCCTTGAGCAAGCTAACGTAGGCGCCAAGCTGAAGCGTGATGTCATCGTCTTCAGCAAGGTGCGCGATTCGCCCGATCATGGTGATCAAGGCTTCATTGAACTCCGTGTAGAACGTGGTGGCCCGGTCGCTGTTGGCTGAGAGATCGAGGACTTGGCGACGCATGTCAGCAACTGTGGCGAGCTGGCTTTCCATGACGCTGGCGCGTTGAGCAAAAGCCTCATCGATTGATGCAATGTCCATCTCGGACAGTGTGTTTTGGAGAGCCTGGATAGCAAGATCGGTATGTGGGTGCTGGGCCGACAGCCGGTTTCCGAAACTGTTACCGCCACTGCCGATATAGCCGACGGACATGCCACGCTCTCGCTGCAACTCGTGTACCAGATTACCGGCATCAGCCGACAGCTCAGCGAGCTCCGACAGTTCGGTCATGTTGGTGGCGAGTTGCTGGCGCTCCAATATGCCGATGCCGGCAAACCAAAGCATGGCCAGTACGGGCAGCGCCAGCACAAGGATGAACTTCCCGCTCATGGGAAGACGATTTAACAGGTGCATCATGGTGGGAATCTCCAGCCCTACTTACGGGGAAGGTATGAGGCGAGCTTGATGCAGTGCAGCATCATTACCTGGATGACAAGGTGATCCAACAGAGGATCTGCGTGCATGCAATATCGTCCACAGATATCTATTCCTGAGTCATCGGCGAGCCAGTAGAGGATTTCGCTGATACACGTCAATTAGTGGAGCGATTTTTCGGAATTTTATCGGCAGGATGTCACGATGGACGCCGAGGATTGATTACGCCCCGTGGCGATGACTTGAGGAGAAGTTCCGGCCGATAAGGGTTTTCGAGGCCTGCATGGCCTCGAAGCCGGCCGATGCCGTTTTACTGTGAGGTCGCCAGAGAGAAGGACAGGCCAACGCCTAGTTACGCTGCCATGGCGGCAATCTCTTACAACAAAGCCCGCCCTGGCTCACATCCAATACCTTGGGCCACCACTATCCTGAGCAGGAATGGACACCATGAGTGGCGATCACAATGAAACGGATAAACTACAGCCAGCAGGGCATCGAGATTGAACTGGTTCTCACCAGGGATCCGTTCAACTGTGAGTGGCTTGCCGTGGCGCGATGGGAAGCCAGCCCCGGCGCCATCGCCTCACTGCATTCCATGCCAGCGATACGCGCTACCGCCTCGGAAGCGGACGCCTGGGATACGGCAAAGGAGTGGGCGAACCGGCTCGTCATGGAGGAGTGGCTCAACTCCACTGACCTCGCTGCCGTAACCCCGACAGGAACTCATACAGGCTATGTCATGCGCTGCACCCACCTTCCCTGACCGGCTCTCCCTGCCTGCATACGCATGACGGCATACTTCAGCTTCAACAGTATTCCCAATTAAGCCCGCCTGCAGGAGCCCCCTGACAGAGCTGTAGGCACCTGCATGCCATTCCATGAAGACAGTGGACCTGGAACCTTGGAATCCGGGTCAACCTTACCGACAGCAACCATCGGTAACCACATCCCTGGCCCATACCGCTTGACGCCGGACGCCACTACTGTCCATACAGAAGGTAGGAAGAGAGTAGTGGAACCACACTAGCCACACACATGGAGGTCAGCATGAAACGGATTCTCGAGCATGCCGCAGCCTGGCTATTACGTGTAATGGAGAGCCACGAAACCCGTCAACCGCAGACGCAGCACGCCTGGTGCTGCTATCGAGCAGACCGCAACTACCCCCCTGGGGATAATCGACGCCACTGATATGGGAACAGCCGCCACTCCCTCGCCCCGCTCGATTTGGCAGCATGGACGTGGCGGCCCTGCCCTGAGCCAGCGCCAATAGCGGCCGATGCCAGAGCCAGAGGAAAGGCACATGCAAGACATCAAGCTCCCGTCCGCCCTGCTCCTGCTCCTGTTCGGCTTGACCGGCACTGCCATGCTTCACGCCGGGGAGTGCGAACCCGATGCCAGGCAGCAGGCGATGCTGGAACGTGTGAACGAGGCGCGCAGCGAAGACCGTCAATGCGGCGACGACGCATACAAGGCAACGCAATCCCTGGCATGGAGCTGCCGCCTCGAGGAGGCCGCCGAGGCGCATTCCCAAGACATGGCAAAAAACGAATTCTTCGGACATACCGATGCCGAAGATGTCGGCGTCAATGAACGGGTCAACGATACCGGCTATGACTGGATGGCGGTCGGCGAGAATATCGCCGCCGGCCAGGCCGATGTCGCCGAGGTCATCGAGGGCTGGCTTTCGAGCCCGGGCCACTGCGCCAATATCATGAGCGACCAATTCACCGAGATGGGAGCGGCTGTCGTCGAAGCGGAGGACTCGGAGTACTCCCCCTTCTGGACCCAGGTCTTCGCCCGGCCCCGCTGAAGATAATGAAAGCAATTACAGTCGAATACCCGCTTGCGCAATTTCTGCGCAAGAGAGGAGTCACTCTCCTCCAACGCTAACCCCGCCGCTGTAGGAGGAGGCTATAGCTCCGGTCCGACGCATCGGCGACTGGAGGCACAAGCCTCCCGGCGGTGTTGCCGATTTAGCGGCTAGTGCTGACGCCGCGGCCTCCGCCAAGGCGCCTGACGGCGCCAGAGCGCTCCAACAGCTTTCTTTCATGCCACGGTGGTAGCCGCCGTGGCGCCTGTCAGCGCCTGTCGCAGCGAAAAGCCAGTCCGAAGCACGCACGCGCGTATACCAGGTCGAAAAGTTGACGACTGAAGAGAGAAAAGCGTTGAAGCAAGATCTAGCGGGGAAAGCGGGAGAAGAGGAAATGCAGGACCCTCCCTGGTCCGGTTGTTACGATAGAGCCAGGACTAACGAATATAAGCAGCCAGGGCTTGCTGGGCTGCCTGCTGGGCAATGGCGTGTGAAACCCAGTGATCCAGCACTTCACTACTCAGGCTGGCGACGTGTTGTGTATTTGGCATGACGCATCTCCTGTTGGGTGACCAAAAACATCATGCCCCATTGTTGTCGACATTTCATCACGATTGCGACAATTTGCACCAAGAAGGCGCAGCCTTACCATTCCCGCCCTCATAGCGGAACAATGTTACATAACAGTGCATGATTTTACCCAACGGCGGGCCAAGTACAGCGTGAAACCGCCAACGCCGGCAGCCCCCCCTCGAGGCGCCTACCGGCGCCAGTCGCGATGCGGAGTCGGGGCGCCGAACCGAGCGCTCCAACAGCTGCTTTCTCTACTAATGTTGCCACGTCGCTGTCGGAGTATCTTTAGATCACGACTGGAGGCCGAAGGACTCCCGGCGGTGTTGCCAAGGCTGGCGATCACTCCCAACGCCTCCGCCAAGGCGCCTATCGGCGCCAGCCGGCGCCAGTCGCGATGCAGAGTCGGGGCGCCGAACCGAGCGCTCCAACAAGGTCAGCAACGACCTCCTGTTGGAGTATCTTCAGATCACGACTGGAGGCCGAAGGACTCCCGGCGGTGTTGCCAAGGCTGGCGACCTCCGTCCTACTCCCCCGGCTCGAGCTTGCGCACCACATCGATTTGCTGCTGCTGCCTCGTCCACTTCCCTTCAGGCTTGTCGATGTACTGGAAGTGTTCATTGGTGAAGTTGCCCTGGTTGCAGGTATAGCGATAGAGCCGGGTGCGGACAGCATCGCGGGAAAGCACCTTATTGAACACGCCAGGCCCGGTCAGCTCGAAGATATTCTTTTCGCTATCGTCCTCGATATTTTCGCGTATCGCCTCAGCCACGCGCTGCAGGTGGGGGTTGTTCGGGGCGCTGGCGATAAAGTAGTTACTGATTTCGCCGCGCTTGGTGGCAATGAAGAGCTCATCGAATGCCGGCTTGACGATCCGGTCCAGCGGCCACACCACATGCGCATCGATGTCCAGGTACACGCCGCCCCGTTTATGCAACACCAGAACGCGCCAGTAATCGGCCTGGGCCGCTCCCACCTGCAGCCTCGAATACGCGGCGAAAATCTCCGGCGAAAAGTTCGCCTCAATGAACGATGCCCGGTCCTCCGTTATCAGGAAGCGATACTCGTAGCACGGTGCCAGCAACCGGTTGCAGAGGTAGTTGAGGTAGACAGGCAGGGTCGCCCGATTGGTGAAGTTGGTCTGCCATAGCGTTCGAGGAATGCGCGAGCTACGCCGGGAACGCCAGAGCGGCGGCGCCCTCTCGGGGATGATGAAACGCTTGTCCGGAAAGAGGTAGTGAAAACCATACGCAGCCACCTTGGTGGTATTGGCCAGCAGCTTCAAGAATCTGGCGAAGGCCAGCACACCGATGTTTTTCAATTCACCTCCCTAGCGCTGTCAATGGTCCGCATGCCGTCATCAGACACGACAGGCGAATCGTTGTTCAATTTATGCGAATCATGGCAAGAACCGTCGCTCGCCTGCTACACCTTAACAGGAGAAGGACACCTCATGGCCCTGCAGCCAAGGCCAGCATGGAAAGGGAGAATGTGATGCAACGCCTGTACTTTCTGATACCCGACAAGGAAACCACCTCGGTCGTCGTCGACGAACTCCACTCGATGGGGTTGACCAAGGACGAACTGCATGTGATGGGCAAGGACTGGCGGCCCTTGGAAAAGGAAGGAGTCCCGGTCGCTACTCTCATTCAAACATCCGATGTGGTCAATGCCTCGAAACGCGGCGCCATCGCCGGGGCTGTACTCGGCCTGATCCTGGGCCTGATCGCCCACTACATTATCCTCGACACGAATATCGTCTGGATCACCCTTGGCATGATCGTCTTTGGTGCGCTGTTCGGCGTCTTCGCCAGCACGTTGGTTGGCGTATCCGTCCGTGACGTCAAGGTCGGCAAATACGATAAAGCGATCAAGCGCGGCTCCATGCTGCTGATCATCGACGTTCCCGAAGCGCGGGAAGAGGAATTCCGGAATACAATCAAGCGTCACCACCCCGAAGTGATCATCGACAAGATAAGCACCAAGGACCAGAAGCAAAACGTCCCTGAAGGGCACTGACCCCGCCCCACCACCAACAACGGCAGCCTCCGCCGGGGCGCCGGTAGCGACGCAAAGTCGGAGGGCCGAACCGAGCGCTCCAACAAGGTCAGCAACTTCCGCACTGTCGGAGCATCTTTAGATCCGGTCCGACGCATCGGCGACTGGAGGCCGCAGGCCTCCCGGCGGTGTTGCCATTGATGGCGATCATTGTTCCCAATGACGAGCACGCCTAGCAAACTGCCACCTGGCCTACTGATACTCGCTTTGACTCGACCAGTGCTGCCGATTACTCTGAGTATTGCAAACAACGTGCCTTCGCTACCGGCGGAACCATGGAAACGACGCTGATCAATCGACACAGATACCCTGAGCTTGATCTGATCCTTTGGGATCGGGCCGAGACATTTGTCGAGCCCGACGTTGCATTTCGCCTATATGAAGAGCGCTGGCGCTTCGTTGACCAGGACCGTCTCGAGCAAGAGGAGCAAGAGTTGATCCTCCAACTCAAGAAAGCCTATGGCCACGGTCACATGCTAGTAGCATGATGTACCGCCGAGCGCACCATCGCGCCATTGGCCAGCTACTCACGCATTTCGATGGCGATTTTCTTTCAGCTAACAATATCCTGTTTGGCGGTGGCACCAGGATCGCCCTTGAGCTGCATGAGTTCCGCGAATCTGTTGATATCGACCTGTTTTGCATTGGTCGATCCGCCTATCGAGCGGCCAGATCAGCCATCACACCCCATAGCTTTGGCCCCCTCTTACTGCCAGGCCATACTTTGGCGCTGTTGAACGACCGAGAAATACGGGCGGATCGAGACGCCATTCGAGCGCTACTTGAAGGCCCAGGCCATCCCATCAAGCTTGAAATCATTCATTTCGACAACGAAGCGATCAAACCTGACCCCCGATCTCAACTCTTTCCCATCCCTTTCGTTGGGAAGGAAGGTTGCTTTGCCACGAAGCTGACCGCCAATGCCGACCGTTACATGAATCACAGCAAGGACATTCTGGATCTGTGCATGATGCGCCGAGAGTGGGGAGAAATACCCGAGGCCGCATGGAAGATCGCCTGTGAGGACTATGGGGAAGGCGTCATTCTGCGGGGGTTGCGTGGCGCCCTCAGCCGCGTAGTAGCCAATCAACATGTCGTGCTTGAGCATGCAACAACATCTCTTCAGATAGAGCAGGCCTTGGCCCAAGAGCTAATCTCCACGGAAGCGCCGGAATGGCTCAGCAAGCTCGGCTTGCACTAGGCTTCGGCCAGGGCAGCCCTCAGGTGGCGCGCTGTAGCCTCCACCAAGGCGCCTGACGGCGCCAGTCGCGATGCGGAGCAGCGCTCCAACAGCAATCCTCTGCACCAACGCAACCACGCTGCTGTTGGAGGAAGCTTCAGCTCACGACTGGAGGCCGAAGGACTCCCGGCGGTGTTGCCAAGGCTGGCGGTCATTCCCACCGCCGCGGCCTCCGCCAAGGCGCCTGCCGGCGCCAGTCGCGATGCGGAGCAGCGCTCCAACAGCAATCCTCTCCACCAACGCAACCACGCTGCTGTTGGAGGAAGCTTCAGCTCACGACTGGAGGCCGAAGGACTCCCGGCGGTGTTGCCGATGGTGGCGACCACCGCCAACGTCTCTGATTGACCCTGGCGCCGGACAATACTGCCATAAGCCTGCGAGCTTTATACTGCTCATTTTTTGGGATCACCCCACAAAAAGAGCACTATACTTCTCATAATTTTGAGAAAGAGCTACTATTGAGCATAATAATGCTCACCAGGAAGCACCATGCGCCTTACGCTTCAAATCTATCTCGATCACCACTGGCATGACGCCGCCCAGCTAGAGGTACCTCAACCCGACATGGGTCAAGCGGCCAGAAGGAATCTGGCACGCCCCCATCTATGACTTCGCGCCCATGAAGGCCGACCCCGAGGGGGTGACGCGCACAACGCGATGGGGCTCTCCTTTTGAAGAGGGTGGCAATTTCGACTGGATCGCCATAGCCCACGCACTGAATGACCTGGCCCCGGCCGAACAGACCATAAGCGAACTCAAGGCCTTGGCCAGAGAGCTGATCGGGCTGCAGGAGAGATTGCACGAACACGGCGTACCGGAGCGGATACTCACTATGCCTGCCGTAGGGCTAGGCTCACTAAACCACCGTCTCACCTCCTGGGGGCTGACATGAAACGACACAGCCTGAGCCCAGACGAGAGGGAAGAGAAACTGATCGAAGCCACTCGGCGTCTTGTCGCTGGGGAAATCAGCGAAGGCGATCTACTGCGTCTTCTGAGACGCGATGTGCTCGGTCTTACCCAGAATGACTATGCACGGCTGGTAGGTATTAGCCGACGTACCCTATCCGATATGGAAGGCGACAAGGGTAACGTCACGCTTGAAGTGATGAATCGCGCCTTCCGCCCACTCGGACTGAAAGTCTGCTTGATGCCGCGCCAGCCCGCTCTGCTCGAGAAAGTGATGGAGAAAGAGCCGGACAATACAAAGGAATGACTCAGCAAACCATCACCGCCAGCGCCGCGGTCTCCTCCGAGGCGCCTACCGGCGGCGTTGCCGACGTTCGCGGCCATCACTTGCGTTTCAACCTCCTCCGTGGCGCCTACCGGCGCCAGTCGCGACGCAAAGCGGCGCTCCAACAGCGATCCTTTCCACCTACGCTAACCACGCCGCTGTTGGAGCAGCTTCAGCTCGCGACTGGAGGCCGAAGGACTCCCGGCGGTGTTGTTGATGGTGGCAATCACTACAGGCTGAAAGGCAATGTCGCGCGGCATATTGGACTTTAACTAATTCTCTACCATAATTATCACCATGTTAGTTAAAGCCCGCCTACAGAAGGCTCCCCATGTCATATCAGCGCCTACAGCCTGAGCAATCCCGCGTTGCCGTGAACGCCATCCAGCTCTTCGAAGCGCTTGAGCAGCATCGCGGCCAGGCGCGACAGGTCAAGGGCTCGATGCACTGGAAACGCATCCATGGGCGGGAGTACCTCTACCGGGCCTACACCGGCGGCAAGAACCACTCGCTAGGCCCGCGGTCCGCCGAAACCGAGGCCATTCGGGAAGCGTTCGATACCAGAAAGGCTGAGCACCAGGCCCGGGAGCAATCACTCAAGGAACAGCTCCAGCTGCACGCCGCCTATATCCGGGCCAACCGGCTGAACCGCTTCCCGGTCGCCGGCGCCAGGGTAATCCGGGCACTGCAACGCAGGAACCTCCCCTTTCGGATAATCGGCACCAACGCCCTGTATGCCTACGAGGCCCGTGCTGGAGTGAGGATCGAACCCGAACACCTGGCGACAGCCGATATGGACGTCCTGATGGACGCCCGGCAAGGTTTGAGGATCGTAACGGCCCTGGAGGGGGAGACCCTGCTATCGGTCATACGATCCAGCGATCGCTCGTTCGAGCCGCTCACCGATACCCCATACGAGTTTCGTGCCGCCAATGCCCAGGGCTACATGATCGACCTGATTACCCAGGCCGCCGAGGTGATGGCAATGAACGACTTCGAACATCACTTGGAAGCTGGCGACCTGAAGCCGGTGGGCATCGACTCCTTGAAATGGGCGATCGCCTCACCGCGCTTCGAAGCTGTCGTGTTCGATGAACGCGGCATGCCGCTTCGGCTGTCCACCGTAGACCCGCGGGCGTTCGTGCTGCACAAGCACTATGTTAGCCAGCGATCGGACCGGGAACCCATCAAGCGACATCGAGATGAAGCGCAGGCGCAGCTGATAGCCACCCTCCTGGGTAACGAACTGCGGGAACTGTCAACCACACTAGCCGTCGAGCGGGCCTTCCCGCACCTGGTCAGGCAGCAGGCAAGCACGCGTTTCGACGACTTTGATGTGTGACCGTTGATTGAGAACACCAAGGCGCCTACGGCCGCCAGTCGCGATGGAAACCAGCGCTCCAACAGCTGTTCTTTCCATCAAGGCAAACCACGCCGCTGTTGGAGAATCTTTAGATCCGGTCCGACGCATCGGCGACTGGAGGCCTAAGGCCTCCCAGCGGTGTCGCCAATGCCGGCGCTTTGCTCCACCAACGCGAAGCACGCTGGCCTCGGCTACCCGCTCAAGACAACAATGGTGCATTCGGCTAGAATGCCGGTTTTTTCCATTCCTGCCCGAGACCCGCCTTGGCTAGCAACCACAACGCGCCTACCCACCCAGCTAGTGCCGATTCAGCGTCACTGGATACACTCATTGGTGGCTGTATCGAGGGTGACATCACTGCCTTCGAGCACCTGGCAAGCGCCTGTTTACCAGGCTTGCTCGGCGTGTCGGCTGGCTTTCTAGAACAGCCAGAGCACCATGAGGCGGTGTGCCGCGATACCCTGGTGCTTGCCTGGCGCAATCTGTCAGAGCCAGGCAGCAACACGGCGCCCAGCGTCTGGCTGTACGGCATATTCGCCAGCCGGCTCTATAACCAGCTGTTGGCGCTGCATGGTTCACAGCAGGCCATGAGGCGCCGGGTTGACGCACTGGAAGCCGAGCACTCAACCACGGTGGATTCACCCACCGGGCCTCGCCCAGCGCTGCTCAGCGGCACCAGGCTACTGGCACTGTCGCACCAGGTGCCCTCGGTAGCGCCCTCCCCCCTGTTGCTAGCTGAACTGAACGAGCGCATCTCAGCCGAAATCGCACAGCGCAACGCACCATTGACGCCAACCGGCGAGCGAGTCTACCCGCCGCTCTACGACCCGGCCCTGCGCTATCGCATGTTCCGCTCTCGAGCCGCATTTCAAATCAAGGAAGGCTTCAAGCGCCGCCTGGGGCGCCCGTTTGAAGACCAATGGTTCGAACGCTGGCTCAACAAAAAGGCCGGCAGCGCACTTCTGGAAAGCCAGGGCCTGCCGCGCCGAAGCATCGAAGCGCATCTCGGTGGAAGACTCGACCTCGAGATCGACCCAAACGCACTCAGCCGAGGCATGGACTTTCCCGCTTCTTTTCCGAACCGCACTCAACGGCGCAAGATCTCCAATCAGTTTATCTGGCCGGGGGACTGGGACCTGAAAACACCTGCGCTTGCCGACACCCAGCGCCAGAAGTTCATTCGCGATCTCTGGAGCCACCGGCTCGACCTGACCGCCAGCGACAGCTATAACCGCCTGTTGAACAGAGTGGAACTGGGCGGCGCGCTGCGCATGCACCACCATGGCATCCTGCTGGACTCGGAGTCACGCATTCACGCCTACCTGGAACGCTATCTGCTCTTTATGGAAGACATGAGCTGCTTCGGCTACAAGGCCAACCTGGGGAAGGACACGCTTGGTATCGCCATCGACCGGCACGGAGGCATGGTCAAGGTCAACAAGGGCCTGCACCGACTGGCCATGGCGCAAATCCTGGGAATTCAGCGCGTCACCGTTAGGGTAAGAGCCGTACATCAGCTCTGGTGGGAACAGCACAAAGGCAGCGAGCAGGGGAAAAGAGCGCTGGAGAACGTAACCGCTGCCCTGCCGCATCGTTAGATCCGGCCCAGTCATCGCCGACAGCTGCCACCGCCAAGGCGCCTGCCGGCGCCAGTCGCGATGCGGAGTCGGGGCGCCGAACCGAGCGCTCCAACAGCGGTTTTTCTAATGTTGGAGTAGCTTCAGCTCACGACTGGAGGCCGAAGGACTCCCGGCGGTGTTGCCAATGTTGCTGATCATCGCCAACGCCGGCAGCCTCCGCCAAGGCGCCTGACGGCGCTAGTCGCGATGGAAACCAGCGCTCCTACAGCTGCCTTTTCCTGCCATAACAGGCGACTACCACCCTGTAGGAGTAGCTTCAGCTCGCGACTGGAGGCCGCAGGCCTCCCGGCGGTATTGCCGACGCCAACGATCACCGCCAACGCGGCGGCCTCCACCACGCGCCTGGTGAGTCGTAATCAGGTAAGCCTAGGGCGCGATGCCCTGCCCGCACCCTCTTAGCGTCTCCCCATCAATGGTCAAGGTCACCCGTGCGGGGAACGGCTCGCCACTCATGTCATCGAAGCAGGCCCTCGCCTCCAGCCACAGCTCGAAAGGCTGATCGGTCAGGCCGCTGGCCAGGGACACTCGCCCCTGGGCGTTATCCATGGCGGTGACGCGGTAGGGCAGCGTCAGCTCCCGCGCACCGTAATCCAGCGTCAGCGTCAGTTCTGGGGTGTCATGCGCCAGATTGACGTGCCAGCCTGGCTCGTTGCCGCGGCCGTGGAACATCACCCCGGGGCGCTGCTCGCGGGTCAGGGGGGAGCGAGCCATGTCGGCACTGCAGTCGAGCCGGCCGTTGGCGCTCTCCACCACCGCGTCTCCCCCCTTGTTCCAGAAGCTGAGATCGCCCTGCTGGTAGCGCGCACCGCTGGCCACCACCGCCGGAGCCAGGCGATAGGCGCCGTGGGCGGACCACAGCCGCAGCTCGCGCTCGCCAAAGGCGGTGACCAGATCCTGCTGCGGCGTGCAGCGCCAGGCCTCGAAGCGCTCGGCGCCGCCGGGGAAGAGCATCGAAGGCAGCAGCGGTGCGGTGCTGGCGACCTGACCGGTGCCGGGACGCGGCCCGTCGACGGGTGTAGCGGCGCAGCCGACCAGCAACAGCGAAGCAGCAGCCAACAGCGCTGGGCGAAAGGAAGAGAGTCCAAAAAGCGTCATGACAGTTCCTTGGGGGTATCAAACCGATACAGCATAACAGGCGCCGGGGCGAAGGCCGGGGCGCCTGTTTTCACGCTTGCTGTCGAAGCATGCTCGCCCCGGACGCTGGATCAGCCGTGGCGTCGGCGCAGCTCCCGGGCCGCCTCGACCATGTGGGCCAGGGCCGGCTCCACCTCGGCCCAGCCGCGCGTCTTGAGGCCGCAATCGGGATTGACCCACAGCCGCTCGGCCGGGATCCGCTCGGCAGCCTTCTCCATCAGCTGCACCATCCAGTCCACCTGGGGGATGTTGGGCGAGTGAATGTCATAGACCCCGGGGCCGATCTCGTTGGGGTAGGCGAAGTCCTGGAAGACATCGAGCAGTTCCATGTCCGAGCGCGACGTCTCGATGGTGATCACGTCGGCGTCCAGGGCGGCGATGGCGGCGATGATGTCGTTGAACTCCGAATAGCACATGTGGGTGTGAATCTGGGTCGCATCCCGAGCCACGGCAGCGGTGAGGCGGAAACAGGCCACCGCCCAGTCGAGATAGGCCGGCCATTCGCCGCGCCGCAGCGGCAGCCCTTCACGCAGCGCCGGCTCGTCGATCTGGATGGCCGGAATGCCCGCCGCCTCCAGGTCGGCCACCTCGTCGCGCAGCGCCAGGGCGATCTGGCGACAGGTGGTCGAGCGGGGCTGGTCGTCACGCACGAAGGACCACTGCAGCATGGTCACGGGGCCCGTGAGCATGCCCTTCATCGGCCTGTCGGTGAGCGTCTGGGCGTACTCGCTCCAGCGCACCGTCATCGCCGCCGGACGTGCCACGTCGCCCACGATAACCGGCGGCTTTACGCAGCGTGAACCATAGCTCTGCACCCAGCCGAAGCGGGTAAAGACATAGCCCTCGAGCTGCTCGCCGAAGTACTCCACCATGTCGTTACGCTCGGCCTCGCCATGCACCAGCATGTCGATCCCCAGCCGTTCCTGGCGTACCACCGCATCAGCGATCTCGTCGCGCATGCGCGCTTCGTATTCGTCTCGGCCCAGCTCGCCAGCCTTGAAGGCGCGCCGGGCCGCACGAATCTCGGCGGTCTGCGGAAAGGAGCCGATGGTGGTGGTGGGAAACAGCGGCAGGTCCAGTGCGCGCCGCTGCTGCCGGGCCCGCTCGGGGTAGGCGCCGGCACGGCGGGTGTCGCCTTCGGCGATGGCGGCCAGCCGCTCGGCCACGGCCGGCTTGTGGATTCGCGGCGATTCGCGACGAGCGTCCAGCGCCGCGGTGGCGGCCTCGAGCCGTGCGCGATCCTCGGCGGTGGCGCGGTTGCCCAGCAGCCGCGACAGGGTCACCGTCTCGTCGAGCTTCTGGCGGGCAAAGGCGAACCAGCTCCTGAGCTCCTCATCCAGATCGGGCTCGGCGTCCAGGTCCACCGGCACATGCAGCAGCGAGCAGGAGGGCGCCACCCAGAGCCGCTCGCCCAGGCGCATGCGGGCACTGGCGAGCCGCTCGCGCAGCACCGCCAGGTCGGCCCGCCAGATGTTGCGGCCATCGATGGCCCCCACCGAGAGCACCTTGTAGCCAGGCAGGTTGTCGATCACCGTGGTCAGCTGGCCGGGATCCCGAACCACATCGATATGCAGGCCATCCACGGGCAGGCTGACCGCCAGCTGCAGGTTGTCGCCAAGCCCGCCGAAGTAGCTCGCCACCATCAGCTTGACCGGCGCGTTGCGTAGCGTGTTGTAGGCCGACTCGAAGGCCTGCTTCCACTCCCTGGGCAGGTCCTGGACCAGCGCCGGTTCATCGAGTTGTACCCACGTCACCCCCTGGTCGGCAAGCCGGGCCAGGATCTCGCCGTAGACCGGCAGCAGGGCATCGAGCAGCGACAGGCGATCGAACGCCTCGTCGCCCTTCTCCTTGGCCAGCCACAGCCAGGTCAGGGGACCGGTCAGCACCACCTTGACCGGGTGACCGGCGTCACGGGCCTCGGCCACCTCGTCGAACAGCCGGCTGCTGGCGAGCTGGAAGCGCTGCCCCGCGTGCAGCTCAGGGACCAGGTAGTGGTAGTTGGTATCAAAGTACTTGGTCATTTCGCAGGCGGCGGCGGGCTCACCGCTGGGTGCCCGGCCACGCGCCATGCGGAAGGTGGTGTCCAGGTCGACGTCGCCGGCGACGACTTCCTCCTCGGCAGCAAACCGCGGTGGCACGGCGCCCAGCAGTGTGGAGACGTTGAGCACGTGGTCGTAGAAGGCGAAGTCGCCCACCGTGACCAGGTCGAGTCCCGCCTCTCGCTGCACCTGCCAGTGGCTGCGACGAAGCTCACGGCCGGTGGACTCCAGCGCCTCGCGATCACTCTCACCCCGCCAGTAGGCCTCGACGGCGTGCTTCAGCTCGCGACCGCCGCCGATTCGCGGATAGCCAGATATATGAGCTAATGTCATGATGATGTCTCTTCTGCATGAATGAATGCAGAGCAGTCTCGCCGGCCACCTCTGGTGAATCAAACTAAACATACTAATCAAAAACATGAGCTGGATTCATCATGCTTGAACTACGCCACCTGCGCACCCTGATTGCCCTGCGTGACGCGGGTTCCCTGGTGGAAGCCGCGGAACGGGTACACCTGACCCAGTCCGCGCTCTCGCATCAGATCAAGGATCTGGAGGAGCGCCTGGGTAGCCAGCTGTTCGTGCGCAAGTCCCGCCCGGTGGAGTTCACCCGTGCGGGCCAGCGCCTGCTGGCGCTGGCCGAGCAGGTCCTGCCGCTGGTGCGCATGGCCGAGCGGGACCTGGCGAGACTGGTCGGCCATGAGCCAGGCCGGCTTCACATGGCCATTGAATGCCACAGCTGTTTCCAATGGCTGATGCCGACCATCGATCACTTCCGCGATCACTGGCCGGAGGTCGAGATCGACATCCCCGGCGGCCACCACTTCGACCCGCTGCCGGCGCTGGCCCGGGAGCAGCTCGACCTGGTGATCACCGCCGACCCGCAGACACTGCCCGGGGTCTACTACGAGCCGCTGTTCCGCTATCAGGGCCTGCTGGCGGTGGCTCGCCAGCACCCGCTGGCCGACCGCTCCTTCGTGGTTCCCCAGGACCTCGCCGAGGAGACATTGATCACCTACCCGGTGGAGCACAGCCGGCTGGATGTCTTCACCCAGTTCCTCAACCCCGCCGGGGTCAGGCCACGAGAGCTTCGCACGGCCGAGTTGACCATCATGATGATGCAGCTGGTCGCCAGCGGACGCGGGGTCTGCGCGCTGCCCAACTGGGCGTTGACCGAGTACCTGGAACGGGACTATGTGAAGGCAGTGGCACTGGGCGAAGAGGGGATGTGGAGCACGCTGTATGCCGCCATTCGGGAAGAGAGCCGCGACCAGCCGTGGATGGAAGACTTCCTGCGCACCGCCCGGGAGACGTCGTTCGCGGTGCTGGAAGGCATCAGGCCGGCTTGACAGATAGCCGCTCGATCTCCTTCGGTTTCGGCAGCAACAGCGAGAAGCGGGCTCCACCCAGCTCCTGGCTGTCGTCCACCACGACGCTGCCGCCGTGCCAGACCATGATCTTCTGGACGATAGAGAGCCCCAGCCCGTAGCCGCCCGAGCGCCGCGTGCGGCTGTCGTCGAGCCGGGCAAAGGGCTTGAAGATGACCTGGCGCTCGCTCTCCGGAACGCCAGGGCCGTCATCCTCGATGTCCAGCCGCACCAGCCGAGCCTCCACGGTGAGGCGCACCAGCACATGAGAACGGGCGTGTCGGCAGGCATTGGCCACCAGGTTCTGCAGCGCCCGCTGCAGATAACGCGAGTCGGCAAGCGTTTCCACCTCGGGGCCGGGCGCCAGCTCCAGGCGAAGGTGGGCGTGCAGGGGAGCCAGAGTCTCGAGTACACGCTGGGCCATGGCGCGACAGTCGACGACGGTGCGCTGTAGCTCGGCGCCGTTGACGATTCCGCTGTCGAGGCGGGCATAGGTGAGAATTTCGTCAATGAGCTGGTCGAGCTCCTCGATGTCGCCATCGATACCTTGCAGCTGGCGATGGACAGCCGGGTCGTCGGTCATGTCCTCGACCATCTGCACGGCGAAGCGTATTCGGGCAACCGGGGTGCGCAACTCGTGGGAGACGGCGCGTATCATCTCCTGCTGGGAGCGCAGCAGCGACTGCACCTGTGCTGCCATGGCGTTGAAGGCCATACCCACCCGGCCGATGAAGCCACCGCCGTCGACCTTGACCCGGGTATCGAGGCGGCCACTGGCAATGCGACCGGCGGCCAGCTCGAGTCGTGCCAGGCGGGCTTCGACGCCACGCACAATGAGGTAGATGATCGCCGCCAGCACGGCCAGCATGATCACCAGCACCAGCAGCAGCAGGGAGATGGGGGTCGGCTCCAGGGCCGAAACCGGACCGATCGATAGCCACTGTCGGCCACCATCCTGCACGGGTACGGCAAGATAGACCGTCAGCGCCCAATGGCCAGGCAGTAGGCGAATGACCAGCTCACCCTCACGCAGACGCGAGAGCTGATGACTGTCGAGCCCCTCCGGCGCCAGATCGCTGAGGTGAATCGGCAGGGCAGGGGTGGTGACATTGGCCAGCCGGCGCTGACGGGCCTCGCCCTCCTCCTCGGCCAGCCAGTCTCCCAACATCTGAGCAAGGCCACGCAGCTGGCGCTCATTCAATCCAGACAGCCGCGCCTCAAGCACCCGGTACTCACCCGCTATCCGGCGATAAAGACGCCAGTTGGCCCCCTCCTCCGGCTTGACCAGGACACTGCCACGCTCAAGGCGTCTACGCTCGAACCAGCCCAGGCCGGCGTCGTCCGGGCTACGCAGAGAGAGTCGCATATCCAGCCGGTCGGACTGCTGGGTAAGCCAGTCTCCCCGCTCGTTTGCCGGCAAGGCAGCGACCTTCCGGGTCAAGAGCTGTAGCGGTGCTTCGGCCAGCTGCTCACGGTATTGCTCGATACGCACCCGGTCGACCAGGGCCAGACCCATCAGCGCCAGGCCGAAGGTCAGCAGCAGCGCCATGGCCAAGGCCAGGTAGACGCGCAGGAAAGTGCCATCGGCCAGGAACCGCTGCATGGATCAGGCGTCCTTGACGAACAGGTAACCCTTGCTGCGTACCGTCTTGATGCGGTGCGGATGGTTGGGATCATCGCCGATTTTCGGGCGAATTCGCGAAACCCGCACGTCGATGGATCTATCCTGCCCATCGTACTTGATGCCACGCAGGTCGCTGAAGATCTCCTCCCGGGTGAGTACGCGACCGGCGTTGCTGGCCAGCAGCCACAGCAGGTCGAACTCGGCACTGGTCAGGTCGATACGATCGCCTTCCAGCCAGGCCTCACGGGTCGCGCTGTCGATGTCCAGGTTGCCGAACGAAAGGCGTATATCACCCCCCTGTTCGGTATTGTCCGCCCGTCGCAACAGCGCACGCATCCGTGCCAGCAGGACCCGGGGTTGAACCGGCTTGGGAACATAGTCATCGGCCCCCATCTCCAGCCCCAGCACCTGATCCATATCGTCGGTGCGGGCGGTCAGCATGAGAATCGGGCCGCTATAGTCGGGCCTGGCCCGGCGACAGATTGACAAACCATCTTCACCCGGCAGCATCAAATCGAGGATCACCAGGTCCGGCTGCAGGGCCTGGATCTGCTCAACGCCTCGCGAGCCCTCGGCCTCCACGGTCACCTGGAATCCATTGGCCTCCAGATAGTCCCGCGTGAGCTCGGCCAGGCGCACGTCGTCCTCGATAATCAGAACGTGTTCCATGTCACTGCTTTCCAGGTTGTGTTCCATCCTCGTTATCCCCGTGCTGGGCAATTCATTTGCATTTCCGGGACACCCTGTCCCGCCATCTTTACAAGGATACCCGAAATATGTCATTTCGCATGCCTGTGTTGATATTGCGTATAAAACGCCTGTGCAGCGAAGCATAGCCTCGCTGAATGGCGACGCCACAGGAAGTCACCAGCTCACCCACAGGTTATCCACTTGATGCCTGCCAAAAAGCACTCTATCTTGTGTTCACCTACAAACAAACCACAAGATGATGTGCATCTAGCAAGCCGCGCCCTTGCTGTCAATGCCCATCTCATCCCGACGAAAAGCCCCGAGAGGAAGGGAACACCCCATCATGGAACAGCTCCAGACCCCCGATGCGGCCAGCCTGTCCATCACCGCACCGCAGACGCTACGCGTCATCAAGCGTAACGGTGATGTGGCAGTATTCGATGTCAGCAAGATCGCCGTGGCCATGTCCAAGGCCTTCATCGCCGTGGAAGGCGACAATGCCGCCACCTCCTCCCGGGTACGCGATTTCGTCGCCGAGGCCTCGCGCACCATCGCCGAGACCTTCCAGCGCCGCATGCCCGATGGCGGCACGGTGCATATCGAAGATATTCAGGATCAGGTCGAACTGGCCCTGATGCGTGCCGGCGAGCAGAAGGTCGCCCGCGCCTACGTCCTCTATCGTGAAGCCCACGCCCGGGCCCGGGCTGCCGCCGGCGATGACATCGAGAAACCCCACCCGACGCTCAACGTCACGGCCCTCGATGGCAGCCGACGTCCTCTCGACCTGGGGCGTATCGAAACCCTGGTGTTCGACGCCTGCGCGGAGCTGGCCAACGTCGACCCCAATCGTATCGTCGAGGAGGCGCTGAAGAACCTCTACGACGGCGTGACCGTAGACGGCGTCTCCCAGGCGCTGATGATGACCGCCCGCACCCTGGTGGAGAAGGACCCCAACTACACCTACGTCACCGCCCGGCTGCTGCAGGACAACCTGCGCCGCGAGGCGCTGTCGTTCCTGGGCGTGGCCGAGGAGGCCACCTTCGGCGAGATGGCCGAGCTCTACAAGCCGGCCTTCCACGCCTACGTGGCCCGTGGCATCGAGTTCGAGCAGCTCGACCCCAGGCTCGCCGAATTCGACCTGGAGCGGCTGGGCGACGCGCTGGACCACACCCGTGACAACGCCTTCACCTACCTGGGCCTGCAGACCCTCTACGACCGCTACTTCATCCACAAGGATGACGTGCGGTATGAGCTGCCCCAGGTGATGTTCATGCGCGTCGCCATGGGACTCTCGCTGAACGAGGACGACCGCGAAGGCCGCGCCATCGAATTCTACGAGCTGCTCTCCAGCTTCGACTACATGGCCTCCACGCCGACGCTGTTCAACGCCGGCACCCTGCGCAGCCAGCTCTCCTCCTGCTATCTCACCACCGTGCCCGACAACCTGGATGGCATCTACAGCGCCATCCGCGACAACGCCCTGCTCTCCAAATGGGCCGGCGGCCTGGGCAACGACTGGACGCCGGTACGCGCCCTGGGCTCCTACATCAAGGGCACCAACGGCAAGAGCCAGGGCGTGGTGCCCTTCCTCAAGGTGGTCAACGACACCGCGGTGGCAGTGAACCAGGGCGGCAAGCGCAAGGGCGCGGTCTGCGCCTATCTGGAGACCTGGCACCTGGACGTCGAGGAGTTCCTCGACCTGCGCAAGAACACCGGTGACGACCGTCGCCGCGCCCATGACATGAACACCGCCAACTGGGTGCCGGACCTATTCATGAAGCGGGTCTTCGACGACAAGGAGTGGACGCTCTTCTCGCCCTCCAACTGCCCGGACCTCCACGACCTCTACGGTGCCGCCTTCGAGAAGCGCTATGAGGAGTACGAGGCGATGACCTACAGCGGTCAGCTCAAGCTCTACAAGCGGGTGCGCGCCAAGGACCTCTGGCGCAAGATGCTCTCGATGCTCTTCGAGACAGGCCATCCGTGGATCACCTTCAAGGACCCGTGCAACCTGCGCAGCCCGCAGCAGCACGCCGGCGTGGTGCACTCTTCCAACCTGTGCACCGAGATCACGCTCAACACCAGCGTCGACGAGATTGCAGTCTGCAACCTGGGCTCGATCAACCTGGCCCAGCATGTGACCGACGGCCAGCTCGACAACGAGAAGCTGGGCAAGACGGTACGCACCGCGGTACGGATGCTCGACAACGTCATCGACATCAACTACTACGCGGTCCCCCAGGCGCGCAACTCCAACTTCAAGCATCGCCCGGTGGGGCTGGGCATCATGGGCTTCCAGGATGCGCTCTACGCCCTGGGCATCGCCTACGCCAGCGACGGAGCCATCGAGTTCGCCGACCGTTCCATGGAGCTGGTCAGCTACCACGCCATCGAGGCCTCGAGCGATCTCGCCGCTGAACGCGGCCGCTACGAAAGCTTCGACGGTTCGCTCTGGAGCCAGGGCGTGCTGCCCATCGACTCCATCGAGAAGCTCAGGGTCGAGCGCGGCGAGCAGTACATCGAGGTCGACACTTCGAGCACCCAGGACTGGGGGCGCATCCGCAACAAGGTCGTCAAGCAGGGCATGCGCAACTCCAACGTCATGGCCATTGCCCCCACGGCCACCATCTCCAACATCTGCGGCGTCACCCAGTCCATCGAGCCGACGTATCAGAACCTCTATGTGAAGTCGAACCTCTCCGGCGAGTTCACCGTGGTTAACGCCTTCATGGTCAATGACCTGAAGGAGCGCGGCCTGTGGGACGAGGTGATGATCAACGACCTCAAGTACTACGACGGCAGCGTCCAACCCATCGACCGGGTGCCGGATGACCTCAAGGCGAAGTACGCCTCCGCCTTCGAGGTGGAGCCCAAGTGGCTGGTGGAGGCAGCCTCACGCCGCCAGAAGTGGATCGACCAGGCCCAGTCGCTGAACCTCTACATCAAGGGGGTTTCCGGCAAGAAGCTCGACGTGACCTATCGCATGGCCTGGTTCCGTGGTCTGAAGACCACCTACTACCTGCGCGCCCTGGGCGCCACTTCGGTAGAGAAGTCCACCGTGGAGCGGGGCACCCTGAATGCCGTAAGCAACGGCGGTGCGCCGAAGCCGACACCCGCCGCCCCGGCCGCGTCCGAACCGCGGGGCATAGAGGACTTCCTGAGCGGCAAGGCGGGCAGCGGTTCACGCGCCCCCAGCGCCTCCGAGATCGATGACCTGGGCTGCGAAGCCTGCCAGTGACATGACACCCCCTGCAGGCGTGCGGCAAACTGCGCGCCTGCAGGCAGCCGGACCACATACCGGAGAGAAACAGATGCTGAACTGGGACGAATTCAACGAAGACGAGACCGCCGTTGCCGACAAGCCGGCACCGGCAACCCCGGCGCCCGCCGCCAAGGCGCAGCCAAGCGCCCCGGCTGACGCCGGCGAGATCCAGGAAGCCAGCGGGAACTACGTGATCGCCGAGGCCGACCGCATCGAGCGCGCCCGCAAGTCGCTGGAGGAGCTCGACGTCGCCGCCGGCCTCGAGGAGCTGGAGATGGGTGCGGCGCGCATCGAGGTCAGCGACAAGCAGATGATCAACGCCCGCGCCGACCTCAACCAGCTGGTGCCGTTCAAGTACGAGTGGGCCTGGCAGAAGTACCTGGACGGCAGCGCCAACCACTGGATGCCCCAGGAAGTGAACATGAACGCCGATATCGCCCTGTGGAAGAGCCAGGAAGGGCTCACCGCGGACGAGCGGCGCATCGTCGAGCGCAGCCTCGGCTACTTCTCCACCGCCGACTCGCTGGTGGCCAACAACCTGGTGCTGGCGCTCTACCGCCTGATCACCAACCCCGAATGCCGCCAGTACCTGCTGCGCCAGGCCTTCGAGGAAGCCATCCACACCCACGCCTACCAGTACTGTGTGGAGTCGCTCGGCATGGACGAGGGCGCGGTCTTCAACATGTACCGCGAAGTCCCCTCCGTGGCCGCCAAGTCGGCCTGGAGCCTCAAGCATACCCAGTCGCTGGCGCGTTCCGACTTCAACACCGGCACCCCGGAGACCGACCAGGAACTGCTGCGCAACCTGGTGGCCTTCTACTGCGTCACCGAGGGCATCTTCTTCTACTGCGGCTTCAGCCAGATCCTCTCCATGGGCCGGCGCAACAAGATGACCGGCGTGGCCGAGCAGTTCCAGTACATCCTGCGCGACGAGTCGATGCACCTGAACTTCGGCGTCGACATGATCAACCAGATCAAGATCGAGAACCCGCACCTGTGGACGCCTGAGTTCCAGGACGAGGTGACCCAGATGATCCTCGAAGGCACCGAGCTCGAGATCGCCTATGCACGGGACACCATGCCCCGCGGCGTGCTCGGCATGAACGCGGCGATCATGGAAGAGTACCTGCGCTTCATCTGCAACCGCCGCCTGGCCCAGATCGGCCTGAAGGAGCAGTACCCCGGCGCCCAGAACCCGTTCCCCTGGATGAGCGAGATCATCGACCTGCGCAAGGAGAAGAACTTCTTCGAGACCCGCGTCACGGAATATCAAGTGGGTGGCGCGCTGAGCTGGGATTGAGCGGACTGGAAAGCAAGGGGCATACCCGATAGTTGCAAGCTTGGGAGGAAGCACCATGACCGAATCGAGAAGTGTCATCAAACGCGTCTACGTGCCCACGCATGTACGCGATCTTCCAGGCGGGGAGAGAGTCCGCATCCCCGGCTACTATAAGAAGCCACCTTCGAGCTGATATGGCAGCGCCCCTCCCGGTAACGGGCGGGGCGTTTTTCATGAACCGGGCAATGCCTGCGATCGGGTAATGCCTCTCTTGAGTCGCAACAACCGAGGACAATCCCATGCATCCAACACGATCCGTAGAAGCACGTCGCGATCCCCAGGCCTGGCAGACCGCACTGGACCGGGCGCTGGCCGCCCATGAGAGCGAAGACGCCCTCGCCCACTATCCCCATGTGGCCTTCGCTTTCCCCTCGTCGTCCCCCAACCCCTACTCGGGGGACTATCCGCTGCTCAACTACCGGGAGCCCAAGGAGTGGGCACCCACGCGCGGCTGGCGGGGGCGGCCTGCCCCGGACCGGGCTCCCGCAGGCGAGAAGTACAGCCCGCCAGTGCGCTTTACCCGCGGCAAGGCATGGAGCTCGCATTGAGCCGGCGTTGCACTTCCCTGCCCTGGCCCCTAGTCTCTTAGGTTTTTGACGACGGGCGCAGGGTAGACATGCATCACACGGCCGTACGACTGCTTCGACAATTCTCGGCGACAGGCCTGCTGGTGGGGACGTTGTTCTTTGCCTTCTCCCTTACGCCAAGCCTGCTGCCGAGGCCCATGTATTCCCAGGGCATCGTTTCGGGGCTCTCGCTTGCCGCCGGCTACGCGCTGGGCTATGCCGGCCATTGGCTCTGGTACTACCTGCACCTGCCCAAGCCCAGTCTCCGGCTGGCACTCACCATCAAGCTCACAGCAGCAGTGGTATGTGCCGTGATCGCCGCCGCCTTCCTGTGGCAGGCCTCCGAATGGCAAAACAGCATTCGCGAGCTCATGGGCATGGAGGAGGTCAGCGGCATACGCCCGTTCTATATCGGCACGATTACCCTGCTGATCTTCGGTGCCCTGCTGCTGGTCGCCCGGCTGTTCCGTCGCACCTTTCGTTTTCTTTCGCAGCGACTGCAGCGTTACATCTCCCACCGGGTATCCAATGTCATCGGCGTCCTCGTAGCAACCATGCTGTTCTGGTCGGTCATCGATGGCATCATCTTCACCCTGGCCCTGCGCGTGGCAGACAACTCCTTCCAGCAGTTGGACGAGTTGATCCAGGACGACCTGGCGCCACCCACCGACCCGATGCAGACCGGCAGTGCCAGCTCGCTGATCGGCTGGGAAGAGCTGGGCAGCCGTGGGCGGCGCTATATCTCCCGCACCCCTTCCGCAGAGGAGCTGACCGCATTCCTGGGTGAGCCGGCGCAAGCACCGATACGTGTCTACGTTGGTTTGAGTGCCGCGGAGACACCGAAAGAAAGGGCCCAGCTCGCCCTGGCAGAGCTGAAGCGCGTTCGCGCCTTCGAGCGCTCGGTACTGGTTCTGGCTACCCCCACCGGCCGTGGCTGGGTCGACCCCGGCGCCCAGAATACCCTTGAGTACCTGCAGCGCGGCGACGTGGCCACGGCAACCGCCCAATACTCCTACCTGCCGAGTCACCTCACGATCATTGCCGAAGGGGATTACGGGGCAGAGAACGCTCGCGCCCTGTTCGAGGTTGTCTACGACTACTGGACCACCCTTCCCGCCGAGTCGCGGCCGAAGCTCTACCTGCACGGCCTCAGCCTGGGGTCGCTCAATTCCGATCTCTCCTTCGACTTCTACGACATCATCGACGACCCCTTTCACGGCGCCCTCTGGAGCGGCCCGCCGTATCGCAGTGAAACCTGGCAAGCGGTGACCCGCGACCGCGAGCTCGGATCGCCGGCATGGCTCCCGACTTTCCGCAACGGCTCGGTGGTGCGCTTCATGAATCAGTACCAGGGGCTGGATATGCCGTATGGAGAATGGGGGGATTTCCGTATCGCCTACCTGCAGTACGGCAGCGACCCGATTACCTTCTTCGAACCCTGGTCGTTCTTCCGGGAACCGGAGTGGATGCGAGAGCCCCGCGCACCGGACGTCTCGCCGGAACTTCGCTGGTACCCGGTAGTGACCATGCTGCAGCTGCTGGCCGACCTGACCATCGGCAATGCTCCGCCCGGTTACGGCCACTCCTTCTCGGCCAGGCACTACCTGGACGCCTGGGCGAAACTGATCGAACCGGAAGATTGGACCGAGGCCGAGCTGGAGGAGCTGCAAAGACGAGTCGCCGAATCTTATCGTTGAATGTCGGTAAGCACTCCCAACAGAGTGCGAAGGCTGCACTGGCACAATACAAGCGACAGAGAACTGCCGGATTGCTATCGCAATCCATAGGGTCCAAAACGAAGCGGCCTCTTCCTGAATGAAAAGGCCGCAGGCTAGTAGGCAAACATGCCAGGCTACTGGGGGACTGTTATTTCTCGCCAGCCACGTGCCATGTAAGTAAAGTTTCCGCCGGGGTTATTCCCCTCCAACCATAGCCTGGCCGCCTCGGGAGAAACACTCCCCAGAAGCTCCCATGCTGCGTCCAGGTATTCCAATACGTGCAGGTAATCGTTGCCTCCTCCACCGGTCAAGTCGATATTCACCTCATTGAAGACACAGTTGCCATCCCGACAGCTATAGGGTGCGGCGATTATGGAGCCCTCCAAGTCCCCTCCACCGCCGCCCTTGACTGTATAATCGCCGAGAACGATGATCAGCCCCTGGAACTCGGGGTTACCGTTAAACTCCACATTGCCATCGATGATCAGTACGCCATCACCTGCCGAGCTCCCTCCCGCCGAAAACTTTCCACGGCTCGGCTGACATTGTTTGTCTATGTCTGTTGAGCACGTGGTGCCATCCGGCATCTCTTCACCGTCAAGATAGCCAAAAGGCCGATACTCGCCATCCGAGTCGAAGTGATCGCCCTCAGATATGATATTGAAACCCGACATACTGCCACTCAAGGAGTCCGAACTGGCACTGCTGTATCCATCGGAAAAAATGGCAGAAATGAACTTATGAAAATCGTTGGCATCTGAAAGAATATGATCCTTTGGCTTGGTTGAAATCCCGCCCTTGTAATTGCAAAGCCTGTTCTGACCACTATTGCAAGTGGAATAATTCCCCGTATAGTCACCATCCTGATTAACTGCCGCGGCCGCATAAAAAGTGCCATCGCCCGAGACAAGCTTCTAACTGTTTCTGGCTTTAGTTTTGATACATACAAAAGACTGCAGAACAACTTTAACAAAGGAAACAGATATAACAAATAAACCACACCCCAGCCTGTCAGCGCAAGTGCCACGCTCTAGCTATGTACCTATCATGCAGTCAGCTGGCACNCCCTTTTCATCAGCTCCTGGCAATTACCAGTTGATGCAGCTCACGGGGCATTGAAAAAGTGATGGTTTCTTCGCGGCCTTCCAGTTCTTTTGGTGCGGCGGCGCCGAGTGACTTCAAGCGTTCAATTACGTCTTTTACCAGCACCTCGGGCGCGCTGGCCCCGGCGGTGACACCCACGCGCTGCACGTTATCCAGCCAGCTCGCATCGATCTGCTCGGCGCTGTCGATCAAGTACGCCGGTTTTCCCATGCTCTCTGATAGCTCACGCAGCCGATTGGAGTTGGAACTATTGGCACTACCGACCACCAGCACCAAATCGCTCTCTGCGGCCAACTCACGCACCGCATCTTGGCGGTTCTGGGTGGCATAGCAAATATCATCCGTTCGCGGGCCGCTGATCTCGGGGAATTTATTCCGCAAGACGTCAATAACCTTGGCGGTGTCGTCCATCGAGAGCGTAGTCTGGGTCACGAATGCCAGCCGGGTGGGATCCTTGACATCCAGATTGGCCGCGTCGTGTTCATTCTCGACTAGATAGATGCGGCCACCATGGGAGGTGTCGTAGCGCCCCATGGTGCCTTCCACTTCGGGGTGTCCTTCGTGACCAATCAGAACACACTCCTGGCCGCGCTTGGCGTAGCGCAGCACTTCCATGTGAACCTTAGTGACCAATGGGCAGGTGGCGTCGAAGACTTTCAGCCCGCGCCGTTCTGCATCTTGCTGCACAGCACGCGACACGCCATGGGCGGAGAAAATCACGATGACGTCATCCGGCACTTCGTCCAGCTCTTCGACGAACACCGCGCCACGCTCGCGCAGCGATTGGACCACAAAACGGTTGTGGACGACCTCATGGCGCACGTAAATTGGCGGGCCAAACACATCTAGCGCGCGATTGACGATATCGATTGCCCGGTTGACTCCTGCGCAAAAACCGCGCGGGTTGGCCAGTTTGATCTGCACAGGGGCTTCAGATGTCGTCTCCGGGAGCGTCTTGGAAGCTGTTTCAGAAGCCATGCTCACCCCTTGATGCCACTGCATCGCAAAAAAATGGAGAGTGCCGTTAATAATAAACAGCGCGTTTAATGGGGTCAGCCCCAGCTCAACGACGGAATTGTCGATCTCAAAAATCAGGTTACCCCCCGCCAGCGTCTGGTTAAAGGCCTTCCCGATTGAATCGTCGACACACTACCAGCGCCACAACCGCGCCGCTATCCGCTCTGGCCTTCCCCATCAATCCAATCACAAACAGGGAAAGCCTGTCGATGGTCGATGAGCCCGCCTACGCTTATGCACAGCATTTTTCCGGAAAAGCCGTAGATAGAAATGCAAGAGAACTGATGATCATCAGGTGGCTTGATCACGCCTCAGTGGCCAGCGCCTGCCCCGAACCAGCAGAAAGGGCCGGTCTGGCACCCTGATGAAAAAGCTGGGGTAACATGAACGGGGCCGTTGCAGGTCGCTGGGCGGACCGGTACGCTTTCATTCCGACGGCCTCCTTCAGTGTATTACTGGTTAACGCCTGTTGATGCGGCCAATTGATTAGAATAGCCCAGCTGCATGTTCGTGGAAAAATGTGCCTTTTTTAGCGCTCATCGCTTTTTTCACGCCAATCCCGAGATATCGGAGACATTCAACATGATCTGGCTCGAGCGGGAAATACCCTGTTCCCGACATCGGAGATGAGACTGCTATGAGGCCTGCCTCGCTCGCCCTACAGAACCGGCTGCTGCCCGGTGTCTCCCGGACGTTTGCTCTGACCATTCCACAGTTACCGATGCCCCTGCGCCCGGCGATCACCAATGCCTATCTCCTGTGTCGTATTGCCGACACGGTGGAAGATAGCACCGCCATGGCGCCCGACGAAAAAGACGCTCATTACCAGCGCCTGCTGGAAGGGCTGAGTGACCCCATCGCCGCTCGGAAGTTCTCCGAGGCGCTGCTCGATACCAGACTGGTACAAGACCCCCTGGAACGGGAACTCATCGTTCAGACACCCGGCGTGCTGCTCGCCTTCGGAGAATTGCCGGTCGATCAGCAGAGGGCATTGCGCGATTGCTTAACCACCATGTGCAACGGCATGGCGAATTTCGAACGTCTCAAGAACCCCTATGGGCTCGAAGACAGTGACAGCCTGCGCGATTACTGCTACGTGGCTGCTGGATGCGTTGGCGAAATGCTGACTCGCCTGTTCGCCGACATCAATCCGAAAATCCACGCCCAGCGCGAAGAGCTTCGGCGCCTGTCGTTGGCCTTCGGCCAGGGACTGCAGTTGACCAACATTCTGAAAGACGTCTGGGATGATCGTCAGCGCAATATTTGCTGGCTCCCGCGTGACGTCTTCGAGGCGCGTGGCATTGACCTGAGGCGGACACATGACTGGCAGGATCATCCCGGCTATCGCGACGGGATCCGCTTTCTGGTGGCCGTTGCGCATCATCATCTGCGCCAGGCGCAAGAGTACACGCTGCGCATTCCCGCCTCTGAGGTCGGCATTCGCCGCTTCTGCAGCTGGTCGATCGGCATGGCGCTCTCGACGCTGCGCAACATTGCCGACAACCCAGGTTTCACTGCCGGCGAGCAGGTCAAGATATCGCGGCGACGCCTGCGCATGATCGTGGCCACGAATAACCTCACGGTCGTCAACGATATGCTGCTGCGAGGTGTCTTTCGGCTGAGCTGCTACCGACTGCCCAGCGTTCAGGAACAGGAACTCGGCCGCCTGCAGGCGGGCCATGACGGAAATGCATGAAGATGCGCCCCACGCTTTTCTTATTCTGGCGCAACGCCACCCGCATGCGGCATATAGCCGGACAAGCACCCAATAACAGGAATCCGCTTGATGACTGATTCGAAGCCCACCGAGTCTACGCCCCCACCCAGCCTGCCTGGCTTACCCCTGCTCGGCAACACGATCGAGTTGCTGACCAAAGACGCCAATCGGTTTTTCAGTGAGGCCTACGAGAAGCTCGGCCCGGTGTTTCAGGTCAACTACCTGTTTCGCAATTACACCATCATGGCGGGGCCGGAATCGCTGAACCATCTGCTGGAATTCCGCGAACAGGGCATGAGCCGAGAGGCGTTTTTCGGTCCGGTGGACAAACAGATCGGGGGGGTCGTGCTGCTGACGCAGCCCGTTGGGGCGTATCAGAATCTACGCAATCAGGCACGTCTCGCGTTTTCCCGTCAGCTGGCCGCAGAGTTTATTCCCGATCTCGTCGGCTGCGTGGATGAGGGCCTGGATCGGCATCCGCCGGGCAGCACCGTGTCGGTGATGGATCTATGCACACGCGTAAGCTTCGATCAATACAGCCGGTTACTGTGTGGTGAGAGCCTGGACGCCTACTTCGATACCGCCAACCGCTACGCGGTGTGGGTAATGAACATAGGCGTCAAGAAGGTGCCGGAGTTCAGCGTCCATCTGCCGGCCTACAAGAAGCTGCGCCGGGACGTCATGAAGATGGCGGATGAAGTACTCACGCGTTATGAAAATCGCCCGGCAGACCATGGCATGCCGTACACGATCCTGGATGCCCTCGTCAGCGCCACAGACGATGACGGAAACCCGTTGCCGCGCAAGGATCTGGTGGCAACGTTGCAGTACGGCATTATCGGTACCGTGGTGTATATGAACCGCACCGTCGCCTTCCTTCTGCACGACCTGCTATCGAACCCCGAACACTACGAACGCGTGCGCGAAGAAGTCGACGGCGCCTATGCCAACGGGCTGCCCGACAGCCTCGATCTGCGCGGCATGAGCACGCTGAATGCGGCGCTCAAGGAGTCGATGCGGCTACACCCGGTGTCGCTTGGCATGCCATTCATGGTCGATGAGCCCTTCGAGTTCAACGGCCACACGGTTCCCAAGGGGCAATTCTGCGTCTATAGCGGGGTCCCTAACCACTTTAGTGCCGACTTTTATCCGGAACCACACCGATTCGATCCAGACCGGTGCCGCGCACCACGCAATGAACACAAACAGCGCCGGGCATACGCGCCTTACGGATATGGCAAACGCGTCTGCCCCGCAGGGGGGCTGGTGGAGACGTGTACCCTGGTTTCGATCAGCCGGATCATTCACCGACGCACCTTCGAGCGCGTACCGGCCAATGATCCGCTGCGCACCGTCCTCGCTCCGCTGCCAGCACCGGATCGCAAGTTCCGTATCCGTTTTAATGAAGAGCGCAGCAAGCATGCCGCGGGAAAGACGGATCACACGCAACTCGCCGTCAACGCACTCGATGAGCTTTTCGAGAGTGGCCGCCTGGCGAAGCCCGCCATGCGCGAGCGGCTGGACCATGTGACCGCCCGCCGCCATGAGCCGGGTGATTACATCCTGCGCAAGGGAGAGCGGGCCGAGACATTCCATGTTCTGATTGAAGGCACCGTCGAGGTGACGTCGGGGTCGGATGAACATCTGGCCACCCTGGAGCCAGGCAGCTACTTTGGCGAAATCGGCCTGCTCGGAGAGGGTCGCAGAACCGCCAACTGTCTGTCGACTACCCGCACACTGGTGCTGGAGATGACGCGGGAAGATTTCCTGGCCATCGTGCTAAAGGATGACCTGGTGCCCGGTGAAATCGCGGCTGCGCTGCGCCAGCGCTACCTGACCACCCGTATGCACAAAGCCCTGCCTGCACTCACCTCAGAGCAGCTGAGAACGCTGGCCGGGACCGGCTCGCTGAAACGCTTCGAGGCCGACGACACCATCATTCGCCAGGGGGATGAGGCCGACTGGTTTTACATTCTTCTCACCGGGAAAGTTGCAGTACTGATCGAGGATGCAAATGGGACACAGCAAGTGGCGACGCTTGAAGCAGGCGACCACTTTGGTGAAATCGGCATTATCGAATCAAGAGCACGAACGGCAACGGTACAGGTTACGCCGGATGGCCCCGTAGAGACCCTCGCTATCCAGCGCGATGCCCTGTTGGAGCTCGTCGAACACGATCCGCAGGCTCGCAAGGATATTGCATCAGTCATCATGGACCGAATCCGCACAGGGGCGCCGTAACGCTTCGCTAGCCCGATGGATGGTCCGTATACCATTGGGCAGCTCTCTCTTTAGGAAGCAACGAAGGATGACAGAGTCTGTTTGGCCCAAGGTCGTCTTTGCCGGCACCCCCATGCCCACTAGACTGATGAGTAATAATCTATAAAAGACCCTATATGAGGAGTGACCGATGGCCAAGGTTCTGGTGGTAGACGATGAGCCCAACATCGTTCTGTCGATCGAGTTCCTGATGCAGCAGGCCGGCTTCGACGTGGTTACCGCCGAGGATGGTGAAAGCGCTCTCAAAAGCGTTACCGATTCGCCACCGGATCTCATCCTGCTCGATATCAGCCTGCCTGGCATCAGTGGTTTCGACGTCCTGGAACAGCTGCGCAACGATCCACAACATGCCAGGCTGCCAATCATCATGCTCACGGCCCATGGTCGCGAGGTAGAGAAAGAGAAGGGATTGGCCCTGGGGGCCGATGATTACGTGACCAAACCCTTCTCTACCCAGGCGCTGGTCGAGAAGGTAAAGACCCTGCTGGCCGAGGATGCCTGATGATGCGTGGCAAGCTCCCCAGGCGCCAGCGCCTGATCGGGCTATGGCTGCTGCTCAGCGGAATCAGCCTCTTTGGTGGAGCCATCTTCGCCGCCTGGCTGGATAGCCTGTTTCAGCCTCAAGGACTGGCCCGGCTGGTACTCTGGCTGGGCTGCTTCTTTATGATGTAGGCTTGTGATGAAGCTAGGAAATGGTGCTCTCTCAATAAATAATTTCGCCCCCTATGGGGGGCGGTCTCCAGTTCCAAGCGCAACACTATTGAAGGGTGCTCGGGCCGGCAACGGATTTCTTGAGCACCTCGGCATAAGCTTCCAACGGCGTTCGCCAGTCCAAAGTCTTACGAGGCCGGGTATTCAATGAGTCGGCGATAGCATCTAGTTCTGCCTGACTGTAGACAGAGAGGTCCGTCCCCTTCGGCAGGTACTGTCGCAACAGCCCGTTGGTGTTCTCATTCGATCCCCGCTGCCATGGGCTATGCGAGTTAGTGAAGTAGATGGCCGTACCGCTCTTCTGAGTGATTTCGGCGTGTTTCACCATCTCGCGGCCTTGGTCATAGGTAATGCTGAGCCGCAGTGCCCGCGGCAACTCGTTCAGCTTATCGCTGAACCCCACAGCCGCCGCTGTCGCCGTGGTGCCATCCAGTTTGGCCAGGATGACTAAGCGCGTGGTGCGTTCAACCAGCGTGCCGACGGCAGAACGGTTGTTGGCGCCCATGATCAGGTCACCCTCCCAGTGGCCCGGCATCAGGCGATCCTCGATCTCGGGCGGCCGCAGGTGAATGCTGATCAGATCCGGAATCTGGTTGCGTCGATCCTGGCCGCGACTGCGTGGCCGTCGTTTGCCCTTGCCTTGACGCAAGCAGGCTATCAGCTCCTTCTTAAGCGTCCCGCGCGGCATGAGGTAGATCGCGTTGTAGATGGTCTCATGCGAGACCTGTCGGCCAGTGTCGTGAGGAAACATGAGCTTCAGTGTGCTGGCGATTTGCTTCGGTGACCAGTACTGACGCAGCAGATGGGTCACTAGCTCGAACAGCTCACCCTCGGGATGCAGTTTCGGGCGCTGACGTGGCCGATGGCGCGTCAATCGGTCTCGATGGCCTGCCAGGCCGGCATTGTAGCCCTTGACGGGATCAACCGTGTGGCGAGCGAGTTCGTGCGACACGGTACTCGATGCACGGCCCAGGTGTGGGCGATGTCGCGGATCGAGTGCGTGGCTCGCATGATCATGAGGGCGGCTCGCTCTTCTAAGTTGAGGTGGTGATAACAATGGGTCATGGCAACACGATACCTGAGGGTTCACGTGTTGCACTTGGTCATTGAGACCGCCCATCTTGATTTACGATCCCATTGTAGCCTATGAATGTGTCGGACTAGTGACTTGATTTTTATAATTTTAATACATGGCCGTGACTTGCAGCGAATTCGTGCAATCTAAAATAGAGAGGGAGTGATGAAAGTAATAGGGTACACGACAGGCGTTTATGACCTTTTCCACATTGGCCACTTGAACCTTCTGAAGCGAGCCAAGCTTGAGTGTGACTACTTGATTGTTGGTGTAACCACTGATGAGCTGTCTGAGTTTAGAAAGGGCAAGCGACCAATCATTCCCTTTACAGAGCGGATGGAAATCGTAGAGCACATAGAATTTGTCGATGAAGTTGTTCCTCAAACAAACATGGACAAGTTTGAAGCCTGGAACAACTGGAAGTTTGACAAGATGTTTGTAGGCAATGATTGGCAGGGCACTGAGAAGTGGAATGAGTTGGAGCGTCAGTTTGCTGAAGTCGGCGTAGAGATCGTCTATTTTCCATACACGACTCATACTTCCAGCACCAAGTTGAGGGAGATACTGGAGAAGCTATGACACAGGAAAACATGCTCACAGCATTCCGTGAAACGTTTCAGCTAGATGGGCTAACTATTCTTCAAAATGAACATTGGGTGCTGTCGGTCCGCCCTGAGCAGCTGACCTTGGGCTCAATGGTGTTGAGTTCTGCCAAGGGAAAAACTGAGCTGAGCCAACTGACAGCGGAAGAGGGAGCTGAACTGGCCCAGATGCTGGGTAAAGCGGAAACGCTAGCAAAGAAAAAATTTGGTGCGATACGTATCAATGCAGTTTGCTTGATGATGAAAGACCCGATTGTTCACTTTCACATATTTCCACGTTACGATAGAAATGTGGAAGTCGATGGGATCATATGGCGTGATGAAGACTATCCAAGCCCCCCTGTTATTAGGAAAATTGATACTGATATAGAACTGCTTGATTATCTGATGAGCAAACTCAGGTTATAATGTTCAATGTATTTTTTCTTCCGACCTGACCTAGGGAACCGCTGATCAATTCGATGCCGAGCGCCTCTAGCGCTCAGCGCAGCAAATTTCGCGCTTCAGCGCTTGATTTTTGACCACCTCAAGTGGCCTATTTCCCTGGCCCTATCCGTCAACGTAGTTGTCACCTAAACGGATTGAGAGGTGATCAACGTGCGTTACCCCGCAGAGCGTAAGGAAGCCATCCTCAAGAAGATGGCGCCGCCCATGAGCCTGACCATCCCGGAACTGGCCGAGCAGGAAGGCATTACAGCGACAACCCTCTACAATTGGCGGAAACAGGCCAGATCACGAGGACAGGTTTTGCCATCACGTTCGACCAAGCCCGACCAATGGACCAGCCAGGAGAAGTTCCAGATCGTCCTGCCTAGATTCATAGAATAACCGCAGCACTTTGGACCACCGGGTAGAAGCAGGGGGGCCAGCGCCGGTACTCTCACTGCCTTACCTACCAAAGTGAAGCAGAGCATGGGATACCGACAGCTGACCCAGACCCAAAGATACCAGATCTTCGCCCGCCACGACCTGGGCGTGAGCCAGCGGCAGACCGCCAAAGAGCTTGGCCTCCATAGCAGTACGGTCAGCCGCGAGCTGCGCCGCAATGTCATTGCCAGCGGCAAAGATCCCGAGCAGGCACAGTCCCGCGGCGACTACCGGCGACGCACCGCCTGGAAGTGGACGAAGCGCTTGCCCAGCATGATCACCGCCGTCGTCGACCGGCTGCGTGAAGAGTGGAGCCCGGAGCAGATCAGCGGTTTCATGGCCCCCTTGGCCGGCTTAGGCGTCAGTCACCAGTGGGTCTACTCTTTGATCTGGGATGAAAAGGCGCAGGGTGGCGATCTCTGGCAGCATCTCCGTCAGCCCAAACGGCGCAGCAAGCACCGGGCCCAGGCCAAGAGCGCAGGACTCGGCAAGATTCCCAACCGTGTGGGCATCGAGCATCGCCCGGCGGAGATCAATACCAGGCTCGTCATCGGGCACTGGGAGGGCGACACCGTGATCCGGGGGCACAAGCAATCAGGGCTGGTCACGCTGGTAGAGCGTCGCAGCGGCTACCTGCTGGCAGCACGGCTGCCTAGGATATCGGCGGAGCTGACGCAAGCGGCCATGATCCGCCTGCTGAAGCCTCGCCGGGGTGCTGTGCAGACCATCACCCTGGACAACGGCTCGGAGTTCGCCGGTCACGAAGCCGTGGCCAAGGCGCTGACTGCTGCGACCTACTTTTGTGATCCCTACTGCTCCGGCCAGCGTGCGAGCAACGAGAACACCAATGGCCTGGTACGGCAGTACTTCCCCAAGGGAACGGACTTCCGGCAGGTCACCAACGCCGAGTTGCGCAAGGTGATCAGAAAGCTCAATGACCGCCCCCGAAAGCGCCTCGGCTACCGGACACCGGCACATGTGTTCTTGGGAGAATACTCAAGAGCCCTGGATACCGCAGGTGCTGCGCGTATTGCTTGAATTCAGGGAATCAGGTTCTTGGCGGAACGCGCTGATTTCTCAAGAGAATACCATCCGCTATCTTCGTTTTAAGGCCGCCCTCATGAATAAGCCGGGTTCAATAGTGTTGCACTTGGAACTTGAAACCGCTTTATCTCAAATGGAGATTGTTTTGGATATTGACGCAGTTATCACTTGGGTAGATGGATCTGATCCCAAGCATAATCAGAAGCGCAACCATTGGCTGCTGAATGAAGCTGGTGAACTACATGATAATGCCACTGATACCAATCGTTGGTTAAATAATAATGAAATTAGATACTGCTTGAAATCCATAGAGATACATGCACCTTGGTTTAGAAAAATATGGATTGTAACCGATGATCAAGTTCCAGAACTGTCATATCTGAGCAAAGAGGCACGAGATAAAATTAAGATTATTGACCATCGGCATATATTTCGAGGCTATGAGGAGTTTCTTCCGACTTTCAACTCTCTCTCAATAGAAACCATGCTTTGGAGAATTGAGGGGCTGTCTGATAATTTTGTATACTTTAATGATGATGTGTTTCTTGTAGGGCCAACAGGGCCAACCCGGTTTTTTCAGAATAATAAGCCAGTCTTGCGTGGTCAATGGGTGGATTTTACAGACATAGACGAGGAGAGGCTGCATAGAATAAATAAAATAAATTCGGCCACAATGCTAGGGTTCAATCAAAGCCATTTTTTTGCTTCAGCGCATGTGGCATTCCCATTAAAAAAACGTGTGCTGGAAGAGCTTTTTCTTAATTACGAAAAGGCTTTCGTAAAAAACATTAGTTATCGATTTCGAGATAAAAGACAGTTTCTGGCACAGGGGGTTCATGACTTGTTCTTGATAAAGTCAAACAATTGCTATTTTAGCAAGAAGAAAGACCATGTTCATATTAAAAAAGATAATGTGTTAACTTTAGGTAGGGCTAAAACCAAAAAAAGGATTGATAAAATTTTTAGTAATAAAGTTAGAATTGCTTGTATAAATGATTTCCATGCCATGGAGTCAGAGTTTGTAGGTTTTGCCAAGTGGATTGAGCGTGCTGTTGGTGAAAGAAAAGATTGCCTGTATTATCTAAAAAAAGCGCAAGTGCGCATAAGGAAAAAATACTTCAAAAGAATTAGTTGATGTTTTTGCTAAGTATGTTCATACATCCATGGAAATCTAGTTGCCTAAGGTACAATTTCCCGCAGTGATTTAAAATGCCTAGTTTTAAGTGGAAACTATCCAACCTTGTGAGTTAGAGCAGGACATGGATCAGCAACGTGTGGGTATCCATGGCAATTCCTCTGTTTCAGCGTCTTTCACGACACTCTTGCAAGGCGCTGGCGTTTCGTGGAAGATGTTAGGAAACACTGTTCGATAACTATATTAACCAAGTGCCCTGTATTTGCAAGGGCCAATCGAATGGAAACGAAACGTCATGACACAGAGGCCTCAGGCATTGGGCTCGACAACGATAAACGACGGCGAACCTCAGGCCGCCCGGGATCGCTATCCCGATGCCCTGCGCGCCGGTGCGCTGCTGGTCGTCGTGTTCGGCCACTGGATCGCGACGCTGCCCCGGCTCGACAACGGCCTGATGACCACCACCGATCACCTGTTGCTGGTGTGGACGGGCGCCGGCGTACTCACCTGGGTATTGCAGGTGGTCCCCCTGTTCGTGTTCGTCTCGGCCGCAGTCAGTGCCGACGGTGCCCAGCGCCGGTTGGAACAGGGCCATCGCCAGCTGCACTGGTGGGCAGGCCGGGCGCTTGGCCTGGCGCGACCCACCGTGACCTACCTGGCGGTGCTGGTGGCCTTCGTCATCGTCGCCGCCTACACCGGGGGGCGCCTGCTCGGCCCCCTCAACCACTCGCTGACCGTCCATCTCTGGTTCCTGATGATGCTGCTGGGAGTGCAGGCGCTGCTGCCGCTCAGCGTCTGGGCCGACCGCCGCTGGGGGCTCAAGGCCGTGGCGGGGCTGCTAGTGCTTGCCGCCCTGGTGGATCTCCTGCGCGCCGGCATGACTGCCCCCGGCGAGTTGCTGGAGCTGGGCACTCACGTCACCGCCAACGGCGGCGGCATCGGCTGGCTCAATGCCATTCTCGTTTGGCTGTTGCCGCAGCAGCTCGGCATCGCCTGGAAGCACGGCCGCTTCTCCGGCCTGGGCTGCGGCCTCGCCCTGCTGCTGTTCGGGCTGCTGTGGCTGGCAGCCGCGGTGGCCTCGGGCTATCCCGTCGCCATGGTGGACGGTGAATTCGGCGTGCCCAGCAACCTGCTTCCGCCCACCCTGGCCCTGGTGGGCGTGATGTGGGTGCAGGTCGGCGTCGTACTGACTTGTGAAGGCCCCATGCGCCGCCTACTGGAGCGCCGCCGAGTCGACAGGGTGGTGACTATCCTCGGCGCCCTGGGCATGCCGCTCTACCTCTGGCACAAGCTGGCCGAGCTGCCGGCAGCCTGGCTGGGCGAGCGACTCGGCCTGCCCATCGACGCCGGCATACCGGGCGAGGTTGGCTTCTGGCTCGGCCGCCTGTTGTGGCTCCTGCTGTGCATCGTCGCTGTCGCCCCGGTCATGGTCGCCGTGGTGTCCTTCGAGATGAGCCGCAAGCGCGACGTGGTCTCCGCCACCGGCACCTCGGCGATTCTGACCGGTGGGGCCGCACTACTCGGCGGCATCATCGCCAGCCTGGCCCTCGGCGCCCTGCCCGGCGCCCTCTTCGGCCTGGCCGGCGTAGCGGCCGCCTCCTGGCTGCTGCGCGCCCACCCGCAGCCGACAGGAGAACCACTGGGACGCACCTGAGCCGAGTAACAGGAAGTGGAACCGAAGGCCTTGTAAGCTATTTCTTACAAATTCTATCGGCAATGTCTTACACACCACTTGCCGCAGGTTAACGTCACAGGCTAGCTCGAGTGTGACAGTAGAGGCGTACTGAGCACGGAGGCTCAGCCAGGGATGACCGAGTCAGGAATACTCGACTATCCAAGGATGCTCGGGGTGGAAGGATACCCGAGGTGGATGTAAGGAAGCGAAGATCCAGCCCGGCCGAAAGGCCGGGCTTTTTTGTTTACCGTCTCTCGCTGATCTCGCCGCTACCCATTCGTAGCATTAAATCGACGTTTACTTACAGGATTCTTTATCACAGGTTAATTCGGTATCGGCTCTGGGCTGCTACTTTTTATGAACAGGGTAAGGGAAAGCCCACACGGAAGGCCGAGCGACGGAACGCTCAGAAACCAAGGAGGCTTGGGAAGGATTCCCAAGGTAGGTTGACAAGGGAGCGTCAAGGACTCGCCCGGCCCCAGCGGCCGGGCTTTTTCTTGGATTGAATTGCGCCAGAACGGCTCCTGCTCAGGGGTAGCGCCCCCTCTCTTGAAAAATGTTACCTATGCTCTCGAAGAACGTTAACTGTTCGCAGCACTCCAGCACTCCAGCACTCAAACAAGATCGCGCGGGATTTTCTCGTCCCAACTCTTGGAAAATACCCGGCTATCGCCCTCAAAGGCATCAAGTGTCGCTCGCAGACGAAAGCTTTGAGCGTCAGACGTCATTAATGTGCGAGTCACACTGCGTACTTCCCAGCCGCCGCGTCGGAAAGTACGCTCCCACTCGGTCCAGCCACTCACGCTGTCGTAATTGCCGTAGGCATAGGTATAGCGCTCGACGACCCGTGCCGAGAGTTCCAGCTCGATGTCATCGAGACGAAAGGTGCCTTGGTCATTGATGACTTCGAGTGTGGTCTGGTCATTGGCCAGGTCACGTATCACTCGCCACGCCTCCTGGCTCGGCTGTATCACGCTAACCGCCAGAGGCGGTGCTGCCTCCGGCGAGCTAAATGGGGGCAGTGCCGCTTCTTCCCGGGGCTGGGGCTCGCGGCATGGCAGAATCATCAGGCACCCGGCAGGGTGCACTGTCAGTCTGACAGGCACAGGAGACGGCCAGGCCAGCGGCCAGTAACTGGTCGAAAGCGAGAGGCGTATCGCGTTGCCCACGGGAAACTTCTGCGCGATGTGTTTAAGCGGGACGCGCACGCGATAACGCTTGCCCGGTTCCAAGGCCTGGGGAAACTCGTCACTGTCACGGTGGGTCAGGTTCAGCAGGCCATAGGAAATCCGGGTCGCCTTATCGTCATCGGCAATATCGCTGAGCCGTAGCGCCACCATCGCCACCGGCTGATCGGCTTCGATCTCGAGCTCGACAATGGGTTGTCCGCAAATCTCGATGTCCTGTTCGAGCCGTGCCGTCTGGAAAATCAGCGAGCCGCCGTCCTCGTCGCGTTGATCGTGAGGCAGGTCCGGCGGAGCATTGTAGGAGCACCACTTGCCAGCATACAGCCCTACAGACAGCGGCGAACGAACGGAAAGAGGAGCATCGTCGCCCGATACGCAAGCCGAGGGATTCGGGGGGTCCGGCAGCAAATCATGACCACTGGTGAAACGGAAGTGCTTCGGTTCGATCCGCGGTGATGGCCAGCTCGGTTCGGCAACCCAGCGCCCCGGTCGTACCTCGTAGCGGGCCGACGGCGGAACCGATTCCTGCATCCATACGCGCAGCATCGGCTCGTCCATGATGCCCGTTTCTTTGCCCTTCAACCAATAGTCCCACCAGCGTAGTGATTCCTGCAAAAAACCGATGGCCGGGCCCGGAACACCATGATACGGATACATGTGCGCCCAGGGGCCAACCAGGCCCTTGCGTGGCACATCGAGCCCCGCGAGCAACCGAAACACGGCGTTGCAATATCCGTCTGCCCAGCCGCTGATGGCATAGACGGGGCAGCGAATGAGTGAGAAGTCCTCGCAAACCGAGCCATGCTTCCAGTAGTCGTCGCGACGCTGATGCTGCAGCCAGGTAGCCAGCCAGAGCCCACTATGCTCAAGGCGCTCCAGCCACATGTCCCGCCAACGCTCACCAACCAACAGCGGGTCGGGTGGGCAGGTATTGCCATCGAACATGGTCGAGGCCCATGACAGGTTATCGCCAAGCAGGCAGCCACCCATGTGGTGGACATCATCGGCGTAGCGATCGTCGGTCGAGCACAGTGTGATGACGGCCTTCAGCTCGGGCGGCTGCATTGCCGCAATTTGCAGGCCGTTGAACCCGCCCCAGGAGATGCCGATCATGCCGACATCACCGGTACACCAGGATTGCTGACCCAGCCAGTGCAGGATCTCGACGCCATCGTCCAGTTCCTGCTTCAGGTATTCGTCGGTCAGCACGCCGTCCGATTCGCCACTGCCACGTATGTCTACACGCACCCCGGCGTAGCCGTGGCCGGCCCAGTAAGCGTGCGTCTGTGCGTCACGCATCGCCGTCAGGTCTCGTTTGCGATAAGGCAGGTATTCGAGGATTGCCGGTACCGGATCACTCTCGGCATCCACCGGTCGCCAGATACGAATGGCCAGCCGACAGCCATCGGCCAGCGTGATCCAACCTTCCTCATCCTGCACGTCGCGGGGAAAATCGCTGACGATATGCATGACCCTGCTCCCATTTTCGTAATCGGGTTTCTTACATTCATTCCCACGACTAGAGCACGTCAGCCGACGATGTCCTCGAACGCAAAATTAAGCTGCTCGGCAAGGCGTGCGTAGTTCTCTTCCAGTGCGAGATCGTCGTCTGCCCCCATCCACACGTAAGCCAGGGCGTAGCTGTAGCTGTCTTGCTCAGGTAGGGATGACAAGCGCATGCCGATCTCGACCTGTACCGTGATCATGGTGCCGGGAAAGGCTTGCTGCAGTGTCTCGATTTCCTCGGCACTCGGTACCCGGCTGACGGTGGCGTCGACGAAGAACACCCGATAGAAGAATTTCGCTGCAACCTTGAATGCCCCTTGACGGTAAGGCATGTCTGGCAACTGTCCCAGAGCCAGGTCCACCGTCACTTGCTGATGGCTGACCCCATCGACCTTTTCGAAAAGGTCGCAGTGTGATTGTGCAATACGGGTATTGATCTCCAGCAGCCAAATGCGATCTTGAACCTCATCCCAGAAGTATTCGACGTTGAAGGCCGCATTGTCGTATCCGATATGGGCCATCACTTGACGAGTCAGTTCCTGCATCTTTGCCTGAATGTGAGAGGGTAGACGGGACGGGTAGCGATAATAGAAAAAACTCAGCACTTGCGGATAGCGAATCGAATCGACAATGGCATAAGGGGTAACATCACCTTGGAAGACGTATCCCTCGACCGTACATTGCCACCCACCGATAATCTCTTCAGCCATGCAGTGGCCACCATCGACAGAGCGCACTTCGCCAGGCAAGCTGGCTTGCTCAAGCACATAATTGAAAGGCTCTGAAATCGTGCCAATGCCTTCACACAATTGCGATACGGCATGGGCGAAGTCCTCGGGACTATCAATGCGGAAGCCAAGTCGCGACCCTGAAGACTTGATGGGTTTCACGAAAAAGGGGAAATAAAGCCCAGCCTCTCCAATATGCTGCAATGCCTGGCTGTCGAAGGGATCAAAAACGGTAAAGCGCGGAATATAATCGGCAATCACCTCATGTTGAACGAGTCGACTCCAATACTTGTGCTCGCATTTTAGCAAACTCTCGAGACTGGTAGAGCGCGTACCAAATCGCTTGCAGAGCAGCGGCAGCATGGTCGAGACGGGGAAATCCATGTAGCCAACGATGGCATCAATAGGCTCACTGAATTCTTTCAGTTGAGTTTCGGCCCTGTCCAGCATGTCTTCGATAGGAAAAACTTCTGTATCGTTGACCTCCATTGGGTCGATCACACCATGAAACCGATAATTCTCAGCCCCACGTAAGTGATTGAGTCGTTTGCAATTATAATCATCCATCCCGACAACAAAAATATTCCGTTCGCTCATGATCGCCTCCTGGCGCAAGCTCGGCTGTCGTAGTCCTCGCAGCCGCGGTGCAACGGGTAGCAGGCAGGGTATGGCCATTGCCGTCCTGACCCACGGGACTGGCATGGGGGAAGGCCGCTTATCAAAGCATAGCGGTTAATTGTTGCTGCGCTGGGGCAATACGCGATAGAGCAGAAATTTCACTACTCCACAGCTGGGGTCTAGTCCTACCGGGGAATCGCTATAAACATGGCTAAGGCGGTTTTCGGCTGTTATAAGTGAAGAGACGGGTTAAAGCATCACGCGATACGCCATTACCAGCACCGGTAATGATTCAGCGTACCTCAAGAGCGTCGCTGGGCGGCGAATGGGATATGGCTTCACACTACCCCACCATTTCCGGCCACATCGTGGCCATTGGCGGTGCCGAGGACAAGACTTCCGAACTCGCCATCCTGCGACGAGTTTTCGAGCTTGCCCCCAAAGACAATGCCGAAGTCGCCATCATCGCCACGGCCAGCAGCATTCCTGAACAGCTCCTGCCCTGCTATGAAGCGGCTTTTACTCGCCTGGGCGCAAGCCAGGTCCATGCGCTGGAAATCCAGGATCGCCAACAAGCCGCCGACCCCGAGACTGTCCGACTTATTCAACGAAGTGGCGTGATTTTCTTGACCGGGGGCGATCAGCTTCGCCTGACCAATATTTTTGGCGGCACCGCCACCCTGCGGGCGATTCGCGAAAGCCTTAGGGCCGGCGCCGTAGTAGCAGGGACAAGTGCAGGCGCTGCAGCCATGCCAAGCACCATGATCTACAACGGTGCGGCAGCAGACGCCTTGCGCAAAGGGGCGGTCAACATGAGCTTCGGGCTGGGCATCGTTCGCGGGATGGTCATCGACAGCCACTTTCTCGAGCGGGGTCGATTCACGCGTCTCATGGAAGTGGGTGCCAGCAACCCGGAGCAGTTGGGCGTCGGCATTGGCGAGAATGCAGCGGTCATTGTTCATCCGAACCGCATTCTGGAAGCCATCGGGCCGGGGCACGTCATCATCATCGACAGCCGGGATCTGGCGAGCTCCAATATTGCGGAATTGGCGATGGGCGAGCCGGTTGCCGTCGAGCACATGATCCTGCACGCCATGGTCAGTGGCCATGGATACGATATCGATTCACGACGCTATCTCGTCGCTGAGGAACTCAGCGCCATCCTGGCAGGGAGCCATGGGAATGAACATACTTGAACATCGGGCGCTGCGCGGTCCGAATTACTACAGCCGCTATCCGGCTATCTTCCTGCGCCTGGACATCGGTGAACTCGAGGAGCGGCCAAGCGATACCGTTCCCGGCATCACAGAACGCATCACCGAACTCCTGCCGACCCTGTACGAGCACCGGTGCTCGGTCGGACGTGCCGGCGGGTTTCTGGAACGACTCGTCCGGGGCACCTGGGCCGGCCACGTCGTAGAGCATGTCGCAATTGAACTGCAGAACCTGATCGGCTTTTCGGTGGGCTACGGCAAGACGGTCGATTCCTACGAAACCGGCATCTATAACGTCGTCTATCGCTACCGGGACGAGGCCTGCGGCCTGGCGGCCGGGGTGGAAGCCATTGATATCGTCACACGGCTCTTCAATGGCGACGAGATCGATATCCCCACGGTGGTATCCCGCCTCAAGCAGGTGCGAGACGCGCATATGCTGGGGCCATCTTCGGCATCGATCGTGGATGCCGCCAAGCGCCGAGGGATTCCCTGGGCTCGCCTTGACCAGAGCAGCAGCTATGTCCAATTGGGACACGGCTGCCGTCAGCAACGAATCCAGGCAACGGTGACTTGCCGCACAAGCCTGATAAGCCACGGCATCGCCGATGACAAGCACTGGACCAAGCAAGTGCTCGGCGAGGCCGGGATTCCCGTGCCGCATGGGCACATTTGCCATTCGATCGATGAGGCGCTCGAGGCCGCTCTCGATCTCGGCTATCCCGTTGTCGTAAAGCCGCTGATCGGCAATCACGGCCGCGGTGTCAGCACGGACATCACCAACGAAGCGGCACTGCGGGAAGCGTTCACCATTGCCTCCCGCCACAATTCGACGGTCATGGTCGAGAACTTCATCAAAGGAGAGGATCACAGGCTACTAGTGATCGACGGCAAGCTCGCCGCCGCCGCCAGGCGTCGCCCGGCCCATGTGATCGGCGATGGTCAGACGACACTGCAGGCGCTGATAGACAGGGAGAACCGGGACCCGCGTCGCGGTATCGGCCATGAAAACCTGCTGACACAGATTCAGCTGGACGAACATTCCCATCGGCTGATAGCACAGCAGAATCTTAGNGAGGGAGAGCCGCAGCGCCACTTCATCGTCGGCGAGTTCGGCAGTCGGCAATTGGGCTTCCACCACGATATCGGCGCCACCGGCACAGCCGATGAAGACCTCCCCGCGGTCCTCCGAATCGAGATTGAGCAGCAACCGGCCATCAAGCCACCCCTCCGCCAGATTCAGGGCCCCACCCATGGAGGACTCCTCCTCCAGGGTGAACAGCGCCTCGAGCGGGCCGTGCCGGAGGGTATCATCCTCGAGCACAGCCAGCGCTGCCGCCACGCCCAGCCCGTTGTCCGCTCCAAGCGTGGTATGGCGGGCGTGCAGCCAGCCTTCGTCAACATAGGTCTCGATGGGGTCCTGCGTGAAGTCATGGGGGTGGTCGGCGTTGGCCTGAGCCACCATGTCCAGGTGCCCCTGCAGGATAATGCCCGGTGCCGCTTCATGGCTCGGCGTGGCCGGCTTGCGAATGCGAAGATTGCCGAAAGCATCGCGATCATGGGCCAGGCCACGGGCGTCGGCCCAGGCCTCGAGAACGGCCACCAATGCGGCCTCGTGGCCGGAAGGTCTCGGTGTGTTGCACAAGGTACGGAAGTGCCGCCACAGTGGCTGCGGCGAAAGCTGCTCGAGATGTTCGTTCATCGTTGAGTCTTCATGTGGATAACCGCGCTACCTTACCGGGACGATCGCGCCGGGGAAAGTCCACTCAAACTCGCCATCCCCCCACTTCACTCTTCACCTAGCCCTGCGCGATTTGCCCCTCGATGAGCCGGGCCACGGCCTTGCGCAGCTGCTCCATGACGCCGCGCCGACCCGGCACCTTCAGGTTAGTCGCCATCCAGCGGATGTCACGGCCCTGGAAGGCCCAGGCCACCAGCCATACCAGCGCCGGATCGCGACACCCATCGATCGCCGCCTGACGCAGCAGGTTCTGCAGGGCCGGACGCGCCAGGGCCGGATCACGATAGCCGAACGCCACATCGCCAATATCGCACCGATCCTTGGCTTCCAGAGCGGGCCGCGGCCCTTCGGCCAGAAGCGTGACGGCCACCGCTGGGTCCAGTTGATTGAGCTCGAAGGCCAGCAATGCCGGCAGTAGATGCTGAAAGCCTGTCGTCAGCGCGCCGGCCAGGGCTTCGCCCCTTGGGCTGGTCGGCTTCACCACCATCAGCGCATGCTCACCAGTAGACGTCTCTCTGGACAGCCCCAGCCTGACGGCCCGAAAGCGCTGCGCCTGCCAGAAGGCGATCAGTCCCGGCTCGGCGCCGAAACTGGCGCCCAGCAGGTCTATCCCGTCCCGCCGGGCCTCAGCCAGAGCCGATTCCAGCAGCCATCTCCCTACCCCCTCGCGGCGGCGCCCAGGATGCACGGCGATGCGCTGCACGCGCCGAATGCGAGCTTCCAGGGCGTCTCGGGAGCCGGCATGGGCAGCCAGAGATTGGGCCAACAGGTGCCCCGGTGGGCGACGCTCGCCTCGTGCCACCCGCTCCGCCAGCACCGAAGGAAAGCCACCTTCGTCTCCCTGAACCACCACTCCCAGGGCTTGCCCCGCAGCATCCAGCGTCGAGATCCGCAGCCCCGGCTCGTCCAGCAGGCGTTGCAGGTCGCCCGGGGTCGTGCGGTAGTGGGCCTGAACCAGCAGGCCGAATATCTCGCGCAGGGTTTCCTCCTCGGCGGCAAGCACCGAACGCTTCCAGCATGTCTCCTGCAATGGCGCCGATGGCGCAGAGGTGGGCGGCTCGGCATCGAGCAGCAGCAGATCGCTGACCAGCCGCTCCAACGGGTCACCCATTGCCCAACGTATCGGCGCCGCCAAGTGAAATTCATGCCAGTCGGGAGACAGGTGCTGCAGCCGCTCCCGGAAGCGCAGGGCAAAGCCACGGCCAGAGCCTTCATAGCCAGGGACGGTGGTGGCGAAGGCGATCCGGGGAAAGGCCTCGAGCCACTGGCACAGCAAACCCGCGGGAATCGCCGCCGCCTCGTCCACCAACAACCGGCTGCCACTGCCGCCCACCTCCCCCCGTTCAGCCATGGCGGATAGCTCATCCGGTGCGACAAATGTCACCCGCCCGCCTCTGGCGTCGAAGAAATCGCCACCTTGCCGCCGCCCCTCCGGACAGTGAAACGCCAGCCGTTCAAACAGGGCCGACACCGCCGAAGGCCGGGGCGCCGTGACCAGTATCTGGGGTTCTCCACTGGCCAGTAGACGAGCACAGGCAATGCCGAGGGCCGCTGTCTTTCCGCGCCCTCGGTCCGCCGTGAGTACCAGGGGCCGCCGACGCTTCTGCCGGACCAGCCGTGAAACCGCCTCGGCCTGATCGGCTGTGAGGCAATCCGGATCTTCGACCGGGGCGAGCCTTGCCGCCTTGACGCGGGGGCATGCAGGCACCTCTGGCGATGCGCCGGCACGCCAGTGAGCCACACTACCGTCTGCCTCCAGCCGGCGGCGTAGACGCGAGAGGTAGCGGCTGTACTGTTGGTTATCTGCCTGCGACCTTGCCCAGTCGACTGGCGTCAGCAGCAGCAGCAACCCACCGGCGCACAAAGTGCCGCTCAAGGCACCAAAGGCGTTAGGGTCGAAATCGCCCCCTGCCGTGACCGTATCGAACACGATCATGTCATGCTCGGCTCCCAGGTAGCTGCGCGCCTTCGATGGCGGCATCCACGGAGCGAGATCACACTCGGGCGGAGGATCGGCAGCCACCCAGCAAGGCGCACGCCAGGAGCCTTGCTGCCAGATCTCCGAGGCACGCTTGATGGCCTCGTCCGGGCTACCGCTGATCCAGACAAGCCCACGGTAGCCATTTCTCGCCATTTGGTCTGACCAATTGAGCAGCGGAGCGATCTCTGACTCTCTCAAAAGCCTCTCCCATAGAAGGCATTGCCTTTTTTGGCAACAGTAAAACGCTTAATCTCTTAGCAATTGGTCGAAATGCCTTTTGGGCGGCTATTCATGAGCCTGCTAACACATCACCTTTGTTTCAAGATTTTAGCAGCACGTTTCTTGCTTTTCCCCGCCATAGCCTGCAACTTTCTGTAACTCCACCCTATGCAGACGGCATTGTATCAACAACCAATATTGGTCTTACCAATTTTCCAACTTGAGCCAGACCAGCCCCCTCTATAATCTCATTCTCGGAATAGGCCTTTCCTACAACAATACCCGTCGCAACAAGTGGAGTCGCGTCTATGCAAGCCCATACTGGCCGCAGAATGCCTGTACGTTTCAAGCTGATCGGCACAACCGCAGCCGTGATGCTGGCAAGTGCCACCCTCGTGAGTACCGCCAATGCCCAGGAGCGGGTTCGCTGGCAGGTTCCCATCGCCTTCCCGTCGCACCTGGTCGGCCTGAGTACCCCGGTGGTACATCTCTCCGAAACCCTGGAAGCCATCTCCGACGGCAATATCAACCTGCGCTACTACGAGCCGGGCGAGCTGATTCCGCCCTTCGAGATCCTCGATGCCGTCTCCGAAGGCCGCTACCCGGCAGGCTACACCTGGATCGGCTACGATCAGGGCAGCATCCCGGTGCTGCCGCTGCTCTCGGGCCCTCCCTTCGGCATGGAGCCGCCCGCCTTCATGGCCTGGCACTACTTCGGCGACGGTGACGACCTGCTTCAGGAAGTCTATGAGCCCTATGGCGTCAAGGCACTGCTGTGCGGCGTCATCGGTCCCGAAGCCGCCGGCTGGTTCGCCGAGCCGCTCGAGGACCTGGACCAGATCGACGGCCTGCGCATCCGCTTCGCCGGTATCGGCGGTCGTGTGATGGAAAACCTGGGCGCCTCGGTCACCATGATTCCCGGTGGCGAGCTCTATCAGGCCATGGAGCGCGGCACCATCGACGCCATGGAGTTCTCCGCCCCGGCGGTCGACCGTATCCTGGGCATGCAGGAGATCGTCCAGAACTACATCATGCCCGGCTGGCACCAGACCTATACCACCTCCCATCTGCTGGTGAACCAGGAGACCTGGGATGGCCTGACTGACCTGAGCCGCGCCCAGATCGAGACCGGCTGTCGCTCGGCGACCCTGTTCGGCTTCTCCGAGAGCGAGTGGGAGAATCCCCAGGCGCTGGCGGAGTTCGAGGCCGAGGGCGTCAACGCTCAGACCCTGTCGCCGGAGATCCTCGCCGAGCTCGAGGCGGTCACCATGCAGGTACTCGATGAGATGTCCAGCGAGGACGAGCTGTTCGCCCGCGTCCTGGAGAGCCAGCGCGAGTGGATGAGCGTTCACGGTAACTGGCACTCGAAAGGGTACCTGCCGCGCTCCTACTACGCGCCCCAGTCCGACTGATCCAACACGGCTGAGCATCAGGGGGCCGCAAGGCCCTCTGATGCGTATTGCACTGCTTCCGGTTACATGAGGCCGCTCATCGATGTCCACACCCCATGCCGATCACGAGTCGGTCAACTCGCCTCACCCACAGCCCCAGGCTCTGCCCACCAACCGGCTGAGCCATACGCTCGACACCGCCATCGCGGTGATCGGCAAGACCCTCTCCTGGCTGTGGATCGCCACCCTGGCCGTCGTGCTGACCAATGTCTTCAGCCGCTTCATCCTCGGCCGCGGTTCCATCGCCCTGGAAGAGATGTCCTGGCACCTGTTCGGCGCCACCATGATCCTGACCCTCTCCTATGCCGTGGTCACCGATGACCATGTCCGCGTCGACGTGCTGCGTGAGAGATTCTCCCTGCGCTTCCAGGCCTGGGTCGAACTGCTCGGCATCGTGCTGCTGATGCTGCCGATTCTCTATTTCATGATCGACAACCTCATCGAGTACGCCTACCGCTCCTTTACCCGCGGTGAGCGCTCCCAGGCACCCAGCGGCCTGCCCTACCGCTTCATCATCAAGAGCACGCTGCCCATCGGCATGGCCCTGATCGCCATCGCGCTCTCGTCGCGGGCGCTGCGCTGCTGCACCTACCTCTTTCGCTTTCCTCGGGAGCTGCACCTGCGTCGCCCGACCGACTTTCGCTAACGAGGATCATCATGGGTCTCGAAGAATATCTCGTCATCGGCATGTTCGCCGGGTTCATGGGGCTGCTGCTGATCGGCTTCCCCGTCGCCTGGGCGCTGGCCGGCATCGGTTTCCTGTTCGCCATCATCGGCCATGTGCTGGTCGAGCACATGGGCGCCGATCTGTGGTTCTCCTGGGGCGGCACCATCGGCGTGCTCGACCGCCGGCTCTATGGCGTCGTCGCCAATGAGCTGATGGTGGCGCTGCCGCTGTTCATCTTCATGGGGATCATGCTCGACCGTTCCGGCATCGCCGAGCGGTTGATGAACTCCCTGGTGCGGGTGCTCGGCGGCCTGCGCGGCGGCTACGCCGTGACGGTGGTGATCGTCGGCGTGCTGCTGGCCGCTTCCACCGGTATCGTCGGTGCCTCGGTGGTGCTGCTCGGCATGCTCTCCATCGGCCCCATGCTGCAGGCGAAGTACAACAAGTCGCTGGCCGTGGGCACCGCCTGTTCGGTGGGCACCCTGGGCATCCTGGTGCCGCCCAGCATCATGCTGGTGCTGATGGCGGACCGCCTGGGCACTTCGGAGGCCTCGGTGGGCCGGCTGTTCATGGGCGCGCTGATCCCCGGCATCATGCTGGCGGTGATGTACATCGCCTATATCCTGATCGCCGCCTATATCAAGAAGGACCTGGCTCCGGCGCCGGAGAACCGCAAGCCGCTCAACGCCCGGGCGCTGCTCGAGGTGCTGATCGCCGTGCTGCCGCCCATGGCGCTGATCGTGGCGGTGCTCGGCTCGATCTTCACTGGCTTTGCGACCACCACCGAGGCGTCGGCGGTGGGCGCCCTGGGGGCCGTGCTGCTGGCGCTGTTCAATCGTCGCCTGAGCTTCGACGTCGTCTCCAAGGCGCTCTACCAGACCACCCGTACCACGGCCTTCATCTTCGGCATCTTCGTCGGTGCTACCATCTTCGCCGTGGTGCTGCGCGGACTGGGGGGCGACGATGTGATCCGCGCCGCCATCACCGGGCTGCCCTTCGGTCCCGCCGGGGTGGTGCTGACGGTGATGCTGGTGGTGTTCCTGCTCGGCTTCTTCCTCGACTGGGTGGAGATCACGCTGATCATCCTGCCGCTGGTGGCGCCGGTGGTCTTCAGCCTGGGCGTCGATCCGGTGTGGTTCGCCATCCTCTTCGCCATCTGCCTGCAGACGTCGTTCCTGACGCCACCGGTGGGCTTCGCGCTGTTCTATATCAAGGGCGTCTGTCCGCCGGGCATTACCACCACCGACATCTACAAGGGCGTGGCACCCTTCGTGGCACTGCAACTGCTGGGGCTGGCACTGGTATTCTTCTATGAACCCCTGGCAACCTGGCTGCCCGCACAGGTCTATAGCGGACGCTGATCCAAGATACGGAGATACGACCATGCAACTGAGTGACAAGACAGCCCTGATTACCGGCGCCGCCGGCGGTCTCGGACGCGCCATCGCCGAACGCTATGCCCGGGAAGGCGCTCGGGTCGCCATTGCCGACCTAAATCTCGAAGCGGCCAACGCCACGGTGAACGCCATTCGCGAGCAGGGTGGCGAGGCCATGGCCGTGGCGATGGATGTGACCGACGAGGCGGCCGTGGAGGCCGGTGTGGCGCAGGTGATCCAGGAATGGGGACGCCTGGATATCGCCATCGCCAATGCCGGGATTCAGCATATCGAGCCGCTGCACACCCTGAGCTTCGCCGACTGGCGCAAGGTCATTTCCGTGCATCTGGATGGTGCCTTCCTGCTGACAAGTGCCGCCCTGCGCCAGATGTATCAGCAGGAGAGCGGTGGCTGCATGCTTTACATGGGCTCGGTGCACAGCAAGCTCGCCTCGCCGCTCAAGGCGCCCTATGTGGCGGCCAAGCATGCCCTGCTGGGTCTATGCCGCACCGTGGCCAAGGAGGGCGCTGCGCATCGGGTACGCACCAATGTCATCTGCCCCGGCTTCGTGCGTACGCCGCTGGTCGACAAGCAGATTCCCGAACAGGCCGCCGCACTGGGAATCTCCGAGGAAGCGGTGATACGCGACGTGATGCTCAAGGACACCGTGGACAGGGAGTTCACCACCCTGGACGATATCGCCGAGGTGGCGCTGCATCTCGCCGCCTTCCCCACGGCGGCGCTAACCGGACAGTCGATCGTGGCCAGCCACGGCTGGTATATGCAGTAGCGGGAACTCGCCCAGGCAGTCGGCCATACCGGCTGCCTGGTGCAGGGAACGGCCAATTGACACCACCATTAGGGAACGCTGTTCTGCTATAGGCGTTTCGCCTAGAATGGGCTCACACTTCCACAACGCGTGCCGACGCCCATGTCTCAGACTGAAACCAACTTTGCGCTTGGACGCATTCTGCTCTTCAACCTCCTGGGTGCCATTCTGGTTTGGACCTGGTTATCGCCGGGGCTGATGTTCTGGACGGAGATAGACGATGCCGTCTTCTTCGCCACCAATGCCTGGCTCAGCGAAGAGAACGAAGCCTGGGTGCTGTTCGTGGCGGCCACCAACAACCGACTGTTCGACGTCGTCAGCTTCATGATCCTGCTGGCTATCTACCTGTGGGCCATCGGGCGCGATCCCGACCCGCATTACCGCATGCTGCGCTGGGGCGGCATCGGTATCACCATGCTGCTCTCGGCGGTGTTCATCGCCCAGGGTTTTCGCATGGTAGTGTCCTACACCCACCCCAGCCCCACCCTGGTGTACGAGAACGTCAACCTGATCACCGAGATGGTCGACTTCTCGACCAAGGACAGCTCCGGTAGCAGCTTCCCCGGCGACCACGGCGTGAATCTGGTGCTGTTCACCGCATTCATGTGGCGCTTTGCGGGGCTAAAGGTGATGCTGGTCAGCGCGGTCTTCGCCGTGTTGCTCAGCGCGCCACGTATCCTCAGCGGTGCCCACTGGTTCAGCGATGTCTACTTTGCAGCCGTGGTGATCAACCTGTTCGTCGCGCCCTGGATACTGCTTACGCCACTGGCACCAGCACTCTCGCGAGCGCTTACTGCCGGGATGATCAAGGTACGTAACGCCTTGCCGGGTCGTTAGGGAAATCGGATGTTGAAAAGCGCGGCCATGGCCGCGCTTTTTGCTTGCTTCAATTCGCCTTGCGCCAGCCTCCTAATACCCGCTGATCCGGGCCAAAGAACACCAGCCGGTCGTGATCGATGAGGTAGCGGTAGGCCGTTTCCATCATGCCGGTGACCCGGCTGGCGTCATCGAGCTGCGGGCAGCCCATTTTCGTGGTGGCCAGCTCGCGGAACTGAATGCGGTTGCCGTCATCCAGCTGTACCTTGCCATTGATCGTGTTGCAGCCATCGTGGCCAGTGACACGGCCGTCGGGCGCAATCACGAAATGGGGCGTAGTGGGCATCGAGAGGCGTTCATCGGTGCCGACCAGCAGCAGGTTCCAGCGCTGTCCCACCACCGGGTGGTCGCTGGAGACGCGCACTTCGTCTTGACGAGTCGGCTCGGTGGGCTTGCCGCCACACGCAGCCAGGGTCATGGCGACGAGCGCCAGCAGCAGCGCTCGGCCAGAGAGAGTTTTGTTCATCGAGAGATTTGTTCCTTATTGCTCTATGCCGGTCTTAGGAAGCGCTGAACAAATTGCCGAGCGAGATGAAGCGGCTAGGTTCGTTCCCGACGAACCAACGCACTTCCCACATTCCTGTGGGTCGCAAGGCGCACGGAGCCTACGGGGTATAGGTGAGGATCCGACGGTCCTACGCTTCGGCACCGCGCAACGCAGCGATTCGCTCGCGCAGGCATTTGTGCAGTGTTTCCTTTACCAGGTGCCGGTGTTTTCCATGGAGACCCAGGGCTCTGCTGGCGGCAGCGCCTCGCCCCGCTGCAGCAGCTCGATGGAGATGCCGTCGGGGCTTCTCACGAAGGCCATGTGTCCATCGCGGGGCGGCCGGTTGATGGTGACCCCGTTCTCCTGCAGACGCTCGCACAGGGCATAGATATCATCGACCCGGTAGGCCAGGTGGCCGAAATTGCGCCCACCGGTGTACTCTTCGGGATCCCAGTTCCAGGTCAGCTCCAGCTCGGGTGCCTTGAGTTCGGCCGAGCGGGCCTCGTCCTCGGGCGCGGCGAGAAAGACCAGGGTGAAGCGCCCCTTCTCGTTCTCCTTGCGGCGCACCTCCTTCAATCCGAGCAGATCGCAGTAGAAGCGAAGCGACGCATCCAGGTCGCTGACGCGCACCATGGTGTGCAGAAATTGCATGGGCCACCTCTATCTCTATATTGGTTCGTTCAGGGAAGTCTCTCAGTCATGAGTGTACTCGCTGAAGATGGCCGGCGTCCGGTCCTCATGCTGCCAGGTGAGCACCGCATAGTCGTCGTAACGGCCGGTTTCCATACCCGGTGAACCATGGGGCATGCCAGGCACCGTCAGTCCCACCACCTCAGGACGCTCCTCGAGCAGTCGCTTGATGTCGGCTGCCGGAACATGGCCCTCGATGACATAGCCATCGATCAGCGCCGTATGACAGGAGGAGAGTTCCGGGGTGACACCGTGTTCCATCTTTACCGAGCGCATATCGCGGGTCTTGTGCTGGCGAACCTCGAAGCCCTCCTCNCCGCCACTCAAACGAGTGGCGGGCGCTGTCGTTCAGATGTGGACATCTGTGGGGCACCGAGCACTTTCGCGCAGGATAGGAACGATGGGGAGCGTCTGGTTGACAGCGACAATGCGACCTTCGGCAATCTGCCACAGCAACTGCTCCGCCGCTTGTACCACCATCTCCTCAAGGGGTTGGCGCACAGTGGTGAGACGATAGCTGGGGAGTGCCGCAAGTGGAATATCATCAAATCCCACCACGGATACATCTTGCGGGACGCGCAGAGAAAAATCGGTACGTAAGGTTTCGATCACGGCAATCGCCATGTGATCATTGGCCGCAAAAATGGCATCTGGGCGGGAATCCCCGCCACACAGCCGGTGTGTCGCCTGCCGGGCCATGTCTGCTTGATAATCGCCTCGCTCCTCCGCCCAGCAGGTCAGGCCGTAGGCCGCCAGGGCATCGAGAAAACCCCGGCGCCGATGCACATTGGTGGAGGCGCTCGGCAGGCCAGAAATAAAGGCACAGCGTTCATGCCCTGCCGCGGCAAGAAAGCTGCCCACCCAGTACCCACCATGGTAGTTGTCACTGGCAACCTGACTCACACTGTCCGAATCGACAGTGCGGTTGATCAACACTACGGGGATACTGCGCTCGACGCACTCCTGGGCAAAGGAGGAGGAGAGTGAAGCTGATAGCATGAGAATGCCGTCAACCTGACTTTGCAGAATTTCACCCATGACGCCTTTCGACTCGCCATCGGCGCTGACCATGAACAACAGCAGGTGGTAGCCCTTTACCTGGAAAAGGCGTGAAGCGCGGTCAAGCATCTGAGCATAGAAGGGGTTATCGAGCTGCGACATCACCACGGCAATAGTGCGTGACGACCGCGTAATGAGACTGCGAGCAATGCTGTTCGGGCGATAGCCAAGTGTTTTTGCCGCGGCAAGCACCTTTTCCCGCGTGCCGTCGGAAATGCTCGCTCGTGGCGAAAAACAGCGACTCACCGCCGACTGAGAAACACCCGCTAGCGCGGCGACATCACGCGAGGTAACGGAGCGTTTCTTCATCGCGTCCCTCCAAGCCTGCCACAGTCCGGCTGGACGCCGAGCGGACACCCGGTCATGACGTCTGCTGCGTGTTGCGGTGCGCAATCAAGGCCATGAGCCGGCGATCACGCCAGGCCTGGCGCTCGCCGAGTTCACTCACCGGCAGGGCGGCACGTCGCTCACGATCAAGGGCCTCGAGGGTCTCTTCGGCCCAGGGGTTGTCATTGCCACGCTGGATGTCCACGTCACGATAGAGCGGTCCATAGCGGGCGGCATAATCCACCACACCGGCAGGTGCATTCAGGTCGATTGTCTCGAAGGGACCCATGAACGACCACCGTAGCCCAAGTCCATGCTTGACGGTCTTGTCAATATCTTCTGCCGAGACATAGCCATCCCGAAACAACCGCAGTGCCTCATTGAGCAAGGCACCTTGCAAGCGATTGAGAATGAAGCCCTGCACCTCCTGCCTGACCAGAATGGGAGACTGGTTCACCGCTTCCATGATTTGCATGGTGAGCGCCACCGAGGCCTCGTTGGTCACCGGCGCGGGGACTACCTCCACCAACGGAATGAGATAGGGAGGGTTGACCGGATGCGCCACCAGGCAACGCTCAGGATGAGACAGGTGCTCAATGAATTGAGAAGCAACAATTCCCGAGGTGGAGCTGGCAAGCACTGTATTAGGAGCCGCCGCCGCCTCGAGATCGGTATAAAGCCGCCTCTTGACCTCGACATTCTCGGGACCGCACTCCTGAACGTAATTGACGCCGTCTAGGGCCTTGGCAAGTTCCGGTTCGATTCTGATATGAGCCATCACGGCAGCGGGATCAGTAATCAAGCCGGCGGCCTCGAGATCCTCGAGTGAAGCCCGAATTTTCTCGGGCGCCTTCCTCAACGTCGACCCGTCCACGTCATACAGACAGACCGGTACTCCTTTTCTGGCGAAAACGATTGCCCAAGCCCTACCGATCAGGCCAGCTCCTGCAACTGCGACGCGATATGTCATTTCCGATCTCTCGTGCTTGCTGTTGTCGTAGGCAAATGTTGCTGCGAGGCTCCCACAGGGACACCTGCCCGACCCTTATACATTAGTCGCAGACAATCTCACTAAATGCACGAAAAAATGAATACGAATTCATCCAAATCATCAAGATAATACTTATTAAACAACGTCTTAAAATTAAGCACGATTTCCTACAAGAGCATTTTAAAAAATCTTGCATTCGTATTCAATGCAACCTAGCCTGCACTCCAGTCACACATTTCAGGAGAGCCATATGATTCGTCACCTCAAGGCGGGCGCTTCCGTTGAAGCCCGTGCCGAAGCTGACCGCAAGGTGCGTGACACCGTCGAAAGCACCCTCGCCGACATTGAAGCCCGTGGTGACGCCGCTGTTCGCGAGTTATCGGAAAAGTTCGACAACTGGTCGCCCGCTTCTTTCCGCCTCACCGACAGCGAGATTCAACAGGCCATCAGCGAAGTCTCCGAGCGTGACCTTGAGGATATCCGTTTCGCCCAGTCGCAGATCCGCCGCTTCGCTGAGGCCCAACTGGCTTCCATGCAGAACGTCGAAGTCGAAACGCGACCTGGAGTCGTTCTGGGCCACAAGCACCTGCCGATCAATGCCGTAGGCTGTTATATCCCCGGCGGAGGCTACCCCATGGTGGCTTCAGCGCACATGAGTGTGCTGACTGCCAAGGTAGCGGGCGTCAAACGAGTGATCGCCGCTGCACCGCCTTACAAGGGCAACCCCCACCCTGCCATTGTCGCCGCCATGCACCTGGCCGGTGCTGACGAGATTCTGGTTCTGGGGGGAGTTCAAGCGGTGGGCTCAATGGCCATCGGCACCGAAAGCATCGACCCGGTGGATATGCTGGTCGGCCCGGGCAATGCCTTTGTCGCCGAAGCCAAGCGACAACTTTTCGGCCGTGTCGGTATCGACCTGTTTGCTGGTCCCACGGAGACCCTCATCATTGCCGACGATACAGTCGATGGGCTACTTTGCGCCACCGACCTGCTGGGGCAAGCCGAGCACGGCACTAATTCGCCGGCGGCGCTTTTGACCACGTCAGAGGCACTGGCCAAGGACACCATGGCCCAGATCGAGGAGTTGCTGAAGAAGCTGCCTACCGCCGAGGTGGCGCGACAGTCCTGGGAAACCTATGGCGAGGTCATTCTCTGCGATACCCCTGAAGAGATGCTGCAGGTGGCGGATGACATGGCCTACGAGCATGTTCAGGTAATGACAGAAGACCCTGAGCTCTACCTTGAGAAGATGACCAACTATGGCGCCCTTTTCCTGGGCCCACGTACCAATGTGGCCTTCGGTGACAAGGTAATCGGCACCAACCACACCCTGCCGACCAAGAAGGCCGCTCGCTATACCGGGGGCCTGTGGGTCGGCAAGTTCCTCAAGACCTGCACCTATCAGCGCATATTGACCGACGAAGCATCTGCCGAGATTGGCGCCTACTGTTCGCGCCTGTGTGCTCTGGAAGGCTTTGCCGGACACGGTGAACAAGCCAATGAGCGCGTTCGCCGCTATGGCAAGCGTGATGTGCCCTACGCCTCGGCGGTAGATGCATGAGGCTGCCGCAGACACCTGATGGGCGTCTGGACGGCAAGCGCGCCCTGGTTACCGGCGCAAGTCAGGGGTTAGGTCTGGCCGTCTCCTGCGCCCTCGCCCAGGCTGGCGCGCATGTCAGCCTGGTGGCTCGTGGCCGGGAAAAGCTCGAGGCACTGGTCGAGGCATTGAAGTCCGCCGGCCATGCTGCCGAGGCCTTGCCACTGGATGTCAATGATTCGAGTGCCGTCAAAAGCGCCCTGTCGGGCCTACGTTTCGACATCCTTGTCAACAACGCCGGCACTAATCGGCCCAAACCGATTGCAGACGTATCGGAGGAGGACTATGCCGCAGTCATGGATCTCAACGTTCGCGCCACCTACTTCATCACTCAGACGGTGATCGAACTGATGCCCGACGGAGGCAGCGTGATCAACCTCTCATCGCAGATGGGTCATGTCGGCGCCGCCAACCGGAGCCTCTATTGCGCTTCTAAATCTGCGGTGGAAGGCATGACACGTGCCATGGCAGTGGAGCTTGGCCCTCGCGGCATTCGAGTCAACAGCCTCTGCCCCACCTTCATCGAGACGCCGATGACCCGGCCCTACTTCCAGGAGCCCGGCTTTCTGGAAGGGGTGCTGGACAAGATTCCGCTGGGGCGTCTCGGGCAGATTGAGGATGTCATGGGGCCCGCTGTCTTTCTCGCCTCTCCCGCTTCCGCCATGGTCACGGGTAGTGCCTTGATGGTAGATGGCGGCTGGACGGCACATTGATTTGGAATCGTGATACGCAGGGCATCTTATGGTGCCTTTTACCCGCCAACTTGCTTAATGACTGTTTGCACCACAAAACAAACCCAATGAAAGGGAGCACTACATGAAGAATACGACCAAGTTCGCCCTCACCGGCCTGGCAGCCAGCATTGCATTCGCCGCCATGGCCACCACGGCCCAGGCCCAGGAGCGCTGGACAATGACGTCCACCTGGCCCGACAGCATCGACCTGATCGAGATCGACCGCCACTGGGCTGAGCTGGCCAACAAATTGACCGGCGACGAACTTGAAATCGAATTCCGCGCCGGCGGCACACTGATGCCCGGCACCGAGGTGTTCGACGCCACCGAGACCGGCAGCATCGAAGCCGCCGGCGACTGGCCCGGCTACTGGGCCGGCCGCAACCCGGCCTTCTCGCCCCTGGCCACCACCACCAGCCTTTTCAATGCCGTGGATTACATCAACTGGATCCATCGCTGGGGCGGCTGGGACCTCTATCAGGAGATCTACGGTCAGTACGACATGGTCTACCTCCCCTATGCCGCACTGAACAACGAGTCGGGCTTCATGGGCCGCACCCCCATCGAGAGCCTGGCCGATCTCGACGGTATGCGCGTACGCCTCTCCGGGCGTGATCAGGGCCGCGTGCTCGAGGAGCTCGGTGGTTCCCAGGTCACCCTCGCCGGCGGCGAGGTCTACCAGGCCATCGAGCGCGGCGTGATCGACGCCGGTGAGTTCTCCACCCCGGGCGTGGACTACAATGCCGGCTTTGCCGAGGTCGCCGATTACTGGGCCACCCCGGGCTGGCACCAGTCCGCCAGTGTGTTTGGCGTGATGATCAACCGCGAGGCCTGGGACGCCCTCTCCGAGGAGACCCAAGAGAAGCTGAAGATTGCCGCCGACGCCACCATGACCTGGTCACTGGCATGGTCCGAGCGTGAGTCCACCGATGCGACGCAGAAGTTCATCGATGCCGGCGTGCAGATCAACCAGTTCTCCGAAGAGGACCTGGCCCGCATCCAGGACATCACCAATGATGTCATCCTGCGCGGCGCCTGCGAGAATCCCGACCACGCCAAGGTCTACCACTCCATGATCAGCTACCTGGAGGACTATGCTACCTGGCGCGATATCTCGGTGCCGTTCAACATGAGCCGCACCATGGATAACCTGCCCTCTCTGGAAGAGATAGAAGCCTGCCTGTAACGGGAGGTCTATGCCGCCCCGGCTGATCCCGGGGCGGTTTTTTGTGGGCCCTACAACGGAGAGCTTCCATGAATGCGATTGCCAAGGCGATCGACACGCTCAATGAGACACTCGGGCGTGTCATTGCGCCGTTGATTGCCATCATCACCCTGGTGGTGCTTTACGACATTGCCTTGCGCTTCTTTACCGGGCGCCCGAGCGATTGGGCCTTCGATATCACCAAGATGCTGTNGCGCTTGGCGTCGATCGCGATTGGGAAATGGATGAGCTGATGGAGCGTGGTGAAGCCGTCTACGGCAGCATCTGTGCCTCCTGTCACCAGGTGGAAGGTCAGGGCTCTCCGCCGGCGTTCCCGGCACTGGCCGGCAACGAGCAGATGCTGCCGTAGACGGCTTGTGCAGGCCCTGGCTGGCCACTTCATCCACCACGCGCTCGCCCCGGGGGATCGAGTGGCCATCTACATGAAGAACCGGCCGGCCTATCTGGATGCCTTGCTGGCCGCCTGGTACGCAGGCCTGGTCGTGGTGCCCATTAACGCCAAACTCCACTGCCGCGAGGTAGACTTCATCCTCGAGGACAGCGGCAGCCGACTACTGATCAGCGACAGCACACCGGAAGCTCCGTTGGCCAGCACCGCCCGACAGCTCATGCCCGACTCCCCCAACTTCGTTCCCGATGGCAAGCCGCTCGCGGCACCAATCGACCGGGCATCGACCAGCGCCGCCTGGATTTTCTACACCAGCGGCACCACTGGCCGCCCCAAGGGAGCCACGCTCTCGCATGGCAACCTGGCCTGCATGAGCAACTGCTACTTGACCAACGTGGAGCGCGTCAAGGCCCACCACGTGCTGGCGCACTTCGCGCCGCTGTCCCACGGCTCCGGCATCTATGTCATCCCTTACCTGATGCGGGGGTGTGCCAACCTGGTGCCTGCCAGTGCCAGCTTCGACGAGTCCGAGTTCGTTGATCTGGTCAACCGCCATCAGGGCCTTGCCATGTTTCTGGCGCCGACCATGATTCGTCGTCTCGTCGACCATCTCGATGCCACCGATACGGCCCTGTCACTCGACCATCTGCAGGCGATAGTTTATGGCGGCGGGCCGATGTACGAGCGTGACCTGCGCGATGCTCTGGCGACCTTCGGTTCTCGGCTTGTGCAGATCTATGGCCAGGGCGAAAGCCCCATGACCATCTCGGTGATGAGCCGCGAGGAACATGCCTCCTACGCCGAGGCCAGCGACACCTCGAGTGACCTCCAGTCGCTGGTACCAGTCGGGCGCCCCCACCCCCAAGTTGAGGTGGCGATCCTGGACGCCGAGGGGACACTATTGCCCGACGGTGAGGAGGGAGAGATCTGTGTACGCGGCGACAGCGTGATGCTGGGCTACTGGAACGCCCCGGAGGCGACGGACGAGGCCCTGCGCGACGGCTGGCTCAGGACCGGGGACATCGGTCGCATGGAGGCTGACGGCACCCTGTTCCTGACCGATCGTGTAAAGGACGTGATCATCAGTGGTGGCACCAACATCTACCCGCGAGAGGTCGAGGAGGTGCTGCTGCAGCACCCTGCCGTCCACGAAGCCTCGGTCGTCGGGGTCCATCACCCGGTGTGGGGAGAAGAGGTGGTGGCCTTCGTCTCCCTCCACGGGACGGTCGAGCCTGAGGCCCTTGACCAGCACTGCCTGGCGCGCATGGCTCGCTTCAAGCGACCCAAGCGCTATCAGATCCTCGACGCCCTGCCCAAGAATGCCTATGGCAAGATCGTCAAGACGGAGCTGCGGAAGCGCCTTGCCAGCCAACAAGAGGAGAACCCAACATGAAGACGCGGATCATCGGCGTATCACACAGCCGCTTCGGCAAGCTCGACGACAGCCTCGAGGCTTTGATCGCCGACTCGGCCAGGGACGCCTTGGCCGACGCCGGCGTCGACGCCCGCGACATCGATGCCATCTATGTCGGACAGTTCAATAGCGGCATGTGCCCACAGGAGTTTCCTGCCTCCCTGGCTCTCCAGACCGACCCTGAGCTGCGCTTCAAGCCCGCCACACGCTGCGAAAACGCTTGCGCCAGCGGCTCGGCGGCACTCTACCAGGGCATCAACCTGATCGAGGGCGGACTGGCGAAACGGGTACTGGTCATTGGGGCCGAGAAGATGACCGACGCCTCACCCACCGCCATCGCCGAGGGCTTGCTGGGTGCCAGTTACCGGCCCGAGTCACAGGGTGTCGAGGCCGGCTTTGCCGGCATCTTTGCCCAGGTCGCGCGGGCCTACTTCGAGCGCTACGGGGATCACACCGATAGCCTGGCCCGCATCGCAGCCAAGAATCATGCCAACGGCGTCCACAACCCGCTGGCTCAGCTACGCAAGGACCTGGGGGTCGATTTCTGCCGCGATGTCTCGGACAAGAACCCGGTCGTTGCCGCGCCGCTTAAGCGCACCGACTGCTCGCCGGTCTCCGATGGTGCCGCGGCCATCGTGCTGTCCCACCCCGACGCCGCACCCACCAGCCAGCGCCAGGTTCGCTTCCGCGCCAGGGCCCAGGTCACCGACTTCATGCCGCTGGCCCGGCGCGACCTCACCCACCTGGAAGGTGCCGGCCGGGCCTGGAAGCAGGTGCTGGAAAGCGCCGGCCTCACCCTCGACGAGCTATCGCTGGCCGAGGTACACGACTGCTTCACCATCGCCGAGTTGATGATCTATGAGGCCATGGGGCTCACCCCGCTCGGCCAGGGCGCCCGCGCCATCAACGAAGGCTGGGTGATGCCCGACGGCAAGCTGCCGGTCAACCCCTCCGGCGGCCTCAAGTCCAAGGGCCACCCGGTCGGCGCCACCGGGGTATCCATGCACGTCCTGGCCGCCCGGCAGTTGCTGGGCGAGGCCACAGGCGTCCAGATCCCCGACGCCCGTCTGGCCGCCGTCTTCAACATGGGCGGCATGGGTGTGGCCAGCTACGCCAGTGTCCTGGAGCGCACCATCGGCTGACACCTCTCACTCGGGTCCTTGATGACAGCAACTCACACCAACAACAAGCGAGGAAGTACGGCCATGTCCCAGCTTCACGACAAGAACATCCTGGTCACCGGCGCCCTGGGGGGCATCGGTTCCGCCATTTGCCTGGCCTATGCCCGCCAGGGCGCCGCCATCATCGTCCACGATCGGGTGGCCCGTTCGGAAGAGGCGGTCGGCGCCTTGACTGATCAGCTCAAGGTAGCCGGCGCCAGGGAGGTCTGCTACCAGCAGGCCGACCTGGCTAGCCAACAGGCCATTCATGAGATGTTCACCCGCCTTCGTGAAGAGGGCCGTGATGTCGATATTTTGGTGAACAACGCCGCCATCCAGAAGACCGCTTCCATCGAGGCGTTTCCCGATGACCTCTGGGAGTCGATCATCGCCATCAACCTGGTTGCCGTCTACCACTGCACCAAGCAAGCGCTGGTCGACATGCGCCGCAAGGGCTGGGGGCGGATCATCAACCTGGCTTCGGTGCATGGCCTAGTGGCTTCAGTGGGCAAGTCGGCTTATGTATCCGCCAAGCATGGTGTGGTGGGCTTTACCCGGGAGGTTGCCCTGGAGACCGCCCGGGAGGACATCACCGTCAATGCCATTTGTCCGGGCTGGACCGACACGCCGATCATTGCGCCTCAGATCGAGGCTCGTCAACGGGCACTGGGTAGCAGCCGAGAGGAGGCCGTTCGCGACCTCGTCTCGGAAAAGCAGCCGGACGGCAGGCTCATTCCTCCCGCCCATGTGGCGGAACTGGCCCTGTTCCTGGGGGGAGAGTCGGCACGGCATATCACCGGCACAGCCATGCCCATCGACGGCGGCTGGACCTGCGTCTAAGGAGGAGACTGCCTGATGGCTACCTCTCCGCCCATGGGCCGCGAGCTGATGGCGCTGGCCTTCGAGTACTCGGCCAGCGCCATTGTGGTGACGCAGAAACGGCGCATCCTCGAGTGCAACCACGCCTTCTGCGACCTCTTCGAGTATCCGCGCAGCGAGTTGGTCGGCCAACTGATGCTCAAGCTCTACCCCTGCTTTGCGGACTTCAAGACGATCGGCGACCGTGGCTACAAGGAGATGCTGAGGACGCCGAACTATGCCGACGAACGCTTCATGCAGACGCGAACGGGCGAAGTCTTCTGGGCCAAGACTCGAGGACGAACACTGACGCCGGAGGCCCCTTTCGACCTGGCGGTCTGGACCTTTATCAAGATCGACGTTCGCCCCCAGGGGGCAAACCAACTCTCCATGCGCGAACGGGAAATTTCCAGCTTCATTGCCAATGGTTTGACCTGCAAGGAAATTGCCCGCCAGTTGGGGATCTCCCATCGCACCGTGGAAGCCCACCGCGCTCGCATCATGAAGAAGCTCGACTGCCGCAACACCGCGGAGATGGTGTCGCGCATCATCCAGCTTTCATAGGCAGGACCATCTACGGACTGCGCTACGTAGTACTACGTATATCGGCACGGGACAGGGCTCCCTAGGATGAAGTCAGAAGCGACCATTCCGACCGGTACGGCTCCGTGAATGTCGCTCGGCACCGACCCAACAATTACAAGGATCACGTCATGAAAACGCATCAGCATCTCCTTACCACCTGTTCATTGGCAGCGGCCGTTGCACTGGGCACTCTCTCAACCCAGGCCATGGCCGACAAGGCACGCTGGACCATGACCACGACCTGGCCGGATAACCTGGCCCTGATCGAGGCGGATCATCGCTGGGTCGATACGGTACACCGTATTGCCGGTGACGAGATCGAGATCGAGTTTCGCGCCGGCGGCACCATCATGCCGGGAGGAGAGGTCTTCGATGCTACCGAGAGCGGCAGTATCGAAGCGGCCGGTGAGACGGGCGTGTACTGGGCGGGGCGCTCTCCCGCCTTCGCCCTTCTGGGCACCACGGCGAGCCTGTTTAACGCGGTCGACTACCTGAATTGGATCCAGCACTGGGGGGGGTACGAGCTCTACCAAGAGGTCTACAACCAGTTCAATATCCAGTACCTGCCCTATGCCATTCTCAACAATGAGACGGGCTTCATCGGGCGTACCAAGATAGAGACGCTGGCCGACTTCGAAGGCAAGCGCCTGCGACTTGGGGGGCGCGATCAGGGCCGGATCCTAGAACAGCTCGGCGGCTCCCAGGTCACCCTGGCCGGCGGCGAGATCTACCAGGCCATCGAGCGCGGCGTGGTCGACGGGGCCGAGTTCTCCTCACCCGGGGTGGACTACCAGGCGGGCTTTGCCGAGGTTGCCGACTACTGGTCAACGCCTGGCTGGCACCAGTCCGCTACCGTATTGGGGGTCATGATCAACAAGGATGCCTGGGACGCCCTCACCGAGGAGACCCAGGAAAAGCTCGAGCTTGCGGCGCAGGCCAATCTGGCCTGGTCAATTTCGCACTTCGAGCAGAGCGCAACGGAAGGCACCCTGAACTTCCAGGAGGCTGGCGTGGAGATTTCCCAGCTGAGCGCGGATGAGCTCGCACGCATTCAGGAGATCACCAATGAAGTTTACCTACGCGGCGCCTGCGAGGACCCCATGTATGCCAAGGTGCTGCACTCGATGCTGAGCTATATGGACCATTACGCCAACTGGAGAGACCTGTCCGCGCCGTTCAATATGAGCCGGACCATGGACGACCTGCCGTCGCTGGAAGAAGTCGAAGCCTGCCTGTAAGCCCTCCCTGCCGCTCCGGCCCTGCGCCGGAGCGGCACTCTTCGCCCTGACGCCGGAGACTCGACTCCATGAATGCGATTGCCAAGGCGATCGACACGCTCAATGAGACACTCGGGCGTGTCATTGCGCCGTTGATTGCCATCATCACCCTGGTGGTGCTTTACGACATTGCCTTGCGCTTCTTTACCGGGCGCCCGAGCGATTGGGCCTTCGATATCACCAAGATGCTGTTCGGCGCCCATTTCATGCTNGCGCCTAGGCTAGCACGTCAACGGCTTGCGCGGTCACGCCGCTCGGGTCAACATGGGCTAAAGTTTCACGTCATCTAGCCAAGCGAGCGAGCATGAGCCAGTTATGGAGTCCCGCCGTGCGCGAGCTGACCCCCTATGTACCGGGAGAGCAGCCACGGGAACGCCTGATCAAGTTGAACACCAACGAGAACCCCTATCCGCCGGCCCCAGGAGTCGAGGCGGTGCTGCGTGACTTCCCCGCCGACCATCTGCGCCTCTACCCGGACCCGGAGTCTCGTGCCCTGCGCCAGGCCCTGGCCCATGAGTACGGTGTCGAGCCCGAGCAGGTCTTCGTCGGTAACGGGTCCGATGAAGTTCTGGCGCTGGCTTTCCAGGCCTTCTTCTGTCACAACCGGCCCCTCGAGATGCCGGCCACCACCTACAGCTTCTATCCGGTCTATTGCCGGCTGTATGGCATCGAGCGACGCCCCCTTCCGCTGGATAATCAGTGGCGCGTCGACCTCGAGGCTTTCACTTCTGATAGTGCCGGCGCCATCTTTGCCAACCCCAACGCACCGACTGCCCATGGCCACTGCCGTGATGCCATTGCATCACTGTTGGAGCGTATCACCGAGTGTGTCGTGCTGGTCGATGAAGCCTATGTCGACTTCGGCGGCGAAAGCGTCGTGCCGCTGGTAGCGAGCTACCCCAACCTGCTGGTAACAGGCACCTTTTCAAAATCACGCAGCCTGGCCGGTCTGCGCCTTGGCTATGCCATTGGCTCACGCGAGCTGATCGAAGGCCTCGAGCGGGTCAAGGACTCCTTCAACTCCTATCCCATCGACAGCCTGGCCAGTGCCATCGGTATCGCCGCGCTCGAGGACCGCAAGCACTTCGATGCCTGTCGGGGGAAGGTCATCGCGACGCGTGAACGCACCATACGGCGCCTGAATGAACTGGGCTTTGAAATACTGCCTTCCCAGGCCAATTTCGTACTGGTGGAGCATCCCGACTTCGATGCCGCCCAGCTCTTCGTCGGATTACGGGAGCGCGGCATTCTGGTGCGACATTTCAATACCGATGCGCTGCGTAATTTCCTGCGCATTTCCATCGGCACCGACGATGAGATGGATTCCCTGCTAGAGGCTCTGGAGATACTCTGCGGCTGAGAAGACAGTCGTTGACGTATATTCGCTGGCGCTCTCTTCAAGGGAGAGTCAGCGCCAGCGCGCCACTATGCGCTGATAATCGCCGCTCTCCTTGATGGCCTGAAACCCGGCGTCGAAATCGCGCAGCAGGCGTTCGGCGTCGGGGTTGGTCTTCAATCCAACCACATACTCTCTGCTGGCGCCGAATTCGGGTAATTTGTCGAACTGCCCCTGTAGCCCCATCTCCTTGAGCACATAGTCCCAGTTCGTTTCGTAGCCGGCAAACCCATCCAGACGCCCTCGCTGGAGCATACGAAAACCCTGCTCGATGCTATTGAGTGGATACTTCGATATCCCTTCCTGTTCGCCCCATTCATCCCCAAAGTTGTAGCCCCGGACCATACCGATAGTCATGCCATCCAGCGAAGCCAGGCCCTGCCACTCGATCTTTGTGCCCTGGTTTACGTAGACCAGGAAGGCAGCATCGTTGACCGGTGATTCCGAATAGGAAAAATAGCCCAATCGCTCCGTGTTCATACCCGTCGGGTAGAGCAGGTCGACGTTACCTTCTCTGACGCTCGCCATGGCGCGCGCCCAGTGCGTGATAACCAGCTCGATGGTGTAGCCCTGGGCATGAAAGCTTTCTCGCACGATATCCCAACTGTAGCCTTGAAAGCTGTCGGCATCGCTGCCGGGAGGCACCAACACCTCCGAGAATGGAGGGCCTCGGTTGTCTTTGTAGAAACCATAGGGGGGGTAATCGGAGAGTGTGGCGATCCGCACCGTTTTCTCTTCGGCTGCATAGGAGGCTGTCCCTCCCGCCCAGAAGAAAGCCAACAGACAGAATGTCGACAGGAAGAGACCTTGTAGCTGTTTCATAGCAACCCTCCCCCTAGTCACGATCTTGATTGCAGCATAACCACAAGCCTATCGCCGACTCATACCTTAACCTAACTTTGCCAAGTGTTACATATGAGCAAGTGCCATGAAAAAACCCCAAGCACGGAATGCTTGGGGTTTTCTCGGAATAAATGCCTGACGACCGGGGCGGCCTCCCGCTACTCTCCATGGGAGACCCCAAAACGGCGAAGCCCCGACCAATGGCCGGGGCTTCTGAATAAATGCCTGACGATGACCTACTCTCGCATGGGGAGACCCCACACTACCATCGGCGCTGAGCGGTTTCACTGCTGAGTTCGGCATGGGATCAGGTGGTTCCCGAACGCTATGGTCGTCAGGCAAAACGGGTTGGAATCATGCTGGCGTGATCGTCTCGGCCACGGTGCTCACCGNGGGTGATTTTGCCGCGAAGCGCCGCTCTTGCCGGCTGCCTTCAGCGTGGCGTGCATTCTACCGTCTCCGGCGCTTCTGTCAATCGCGAATCTCATCAGCCGATCCGGAAAAACCAAACAGAAACAAGCACTTTCTCCACTTCCACCGCCGGTAACGTTTGCCCGTTGCCGGCAGCGGATGCGTACTTTACGGCTTTCCCTTGGCCCCTGCAAGGGGCCTTGTAAAAAAATTTCAGGAAGATGACCGGCCAATGACAGAACGATGGACAGCCAAACTACCCACAGGCGCTTTTTACAAGCGCTTTCCACAGGCCGTTGGGCCAATCGCCTGTGGATGGAATGCCCGCCCAGAGACGACAACGCCCGCACATGGCGGGCGCTGGTAGAGCCACTGACTTGTAATCAGTCGCTCCAGGGAAAGGATAAGCTCCTTAGCAGAGCGTTACCCGCGCATAGCGCTTCTTGCCTGCCTGGATGACGTAACTCTTGCCGGTATCGAGCATATGGTCCTTGGCGACCACCTCGCCATCGACCTTGACCCGACCGTTGCCCAGCATGTCTTTGGCCTGGGCACTGTTGTTGGCCAGACCCGAGCGATTGAGCACGGCGGCGATGGGCGCCTGGGCACTGCCTTCGAAGTCGACCTCGATCTCGGGCAGGTCCTCGGGCAGCTCTCCCTCGGCCAACTGGTTGCCGGCAGACCGGTGGGCATTGGCCGCGGCCTCTTCGCCGTGATAGCGAGCAATCAGCTCCCGGGCCAGGATCATCTTGATATCGCGCGGATTGGCACCCTGCTCGGCATCGCGCTTGAGGCTTTCGATCTCTTCGTTGCTCTTCAGCGAGAGCAGCTCGAAGTAACGCCACATCAGGCTGTCGGGCAGGGAAACCAGCTTGTTGAACATGGACCCGGGCGCTTCATCCACGCCGACATAGTTGCCCAGCGACTTGGACATCTTCTGCACGCCGTCGAGGCCCTCGAGCAGCGGCATGGTGATGACGACCTGGGGCTCCATGCCGAAGTGCTTCTGAATCTCTCGCCCCATCAGCAGGTTGAACGTCTGGTCGGTGCCACCCATTTCCACATCGGCCTTCAGCGCCACGGAGTCGTAGCCCTGCACCAGCGGATAGAGAAACTCGTGAATGGAGATCGGCTGGCTGGACTTGTAGCGCTTGTTGAAGTCGTCTCGCTCGAGCATGCGTGCCACGGTGCTCTGGCCGGCCAGCTCGATCATGTCGGCCGCGGTCATGGCGGAGAACCACTCCGAGTTGAAGCGCACCTCGGTCTTCTCGGGGTCGAGGATCTTGAACACCTGCTCCTTGTAGGTCTGAGCGTTGGCGCGGACCTCCTCCTCGGTAAGCGGCTTGCGCGTGACATTCTTGCCGGTGGGATCGCCGATGCGCCCGGTGAAGTCGCCGATGAGGAAGATGACCTCGTGGCCGAGCTCCTGAAACAAGCGCATCTTGGTCAACAGCACGCTATGGCCGAGGTGCAGGTCAGGGGCGGTTGGATCGAAACCCGCCTTGATACGCAGCTTGCGCCCGGACTCGAGCTTCTTTACCAGCTCGTCCTCGATCAGGATCTCGTGGGTGCCACGCTTCAGAAGCGCCAGCGCGCTCGCGACATCGGTCATCGTCTCCGACTCCACACAATACGGTTGCCAGGCCCTGCCCGCAGGGTCCATTGAATGGGGCAGAATGTTAGCATGACTTGGCGCCTCGCGGAGGGGGCTCAGCAACTGGAGTAGAGGAATGACACTGTTCATCGGCCTGATGTCCGGCACCAGCCTCGACGGCGTCGATGCCGCCCTGGTCGAAATCGACGACCACGGCAAGGCGCACCTGCTCGCCACCCACGCCGAGCCCATGCCAAACAGCCTGCGCGAATCGTTGCTGGCACTCTGCCAGGCCGAGCGCGTCGAGTTTGCCGAACTGGCTTCGGCCGAGCACGCGTTCTGCCACCTGCAAGCGACAGCCGTCAAACGGCTGCTGGCTGCCAACGACACGCCGCCCGAGGCTATCGCCGCCATCGGCAGCCACGGCCAGACCATCGAGCATGCCCCCTGGGGGCATGGCAGGGGGCATGAGGAGGCACCCGCCTATACCCTGCAGCTGGACAACCCCAGCCTGCTGGCCGAACTGAGCGGATGCACGGTAGTGGCGGACTTCCGCCGCCGCGACCTGGCCGCCGGCGGGCAGGCGGCACCGCTGGCACCCGCCTTTCATGATGCTGTATTTCGTCGGCAGGATGAGTGGCTCATGGTGCTCAACCTCGGCGGCTTCGCCAACCTGACGCTGCTGCCGCCGGCCGAAAGCGATGCAGAGATCATCGGCTTCGACACCGGCCCCGCCAACGCCCTGATGGATGGCTGGCATGCGCGACATCGCGGTGGCCGCTTCGACTCGGATGGCGCCTGGGCCGCCTCGGGACGCGTCGACGAAGCCCTGCTGGAACGCTTGCTGGCCGAGCCCTTCTTCCATCGACCGCCGCCGCGCAGTACCGGCCGCGAAGTCTTTCATCTCGACTGGCTGGCGCGTCATCTGACGGGAAGGGAAGCACCTGAAGACGTGCAGGCCACGCTATCGGAGCTCACCGCCACCAGCGTCGCCCTGGGTATCGCAATGGCGCGAGAGCGGCTCCAGGCACCGCCGGCAGCGGCGCTGATTCCCTGCGGCGGCGGTGCCCACAACCCGGACCTGCTGACCCGCCTGGCCCGGCATATACCGGAGACCCCCCTGGTGCCCAGCAGTGACTGGGGCTGGCCGGCCGACTGGCTGGAAGCGGGCGCCTTCGCCTGGCTCGCCTGGCGACGCCTGGAGGGCCTGCCCGGGAACCTGCCCAGCGTCACCGGCGCCGCCGGCCCACGGGTGCTCGGCGGCATCTATGCTTCCTGAAACAGGAACCGAGGAAGCGCGCAGCCTAGAAGTCGTCCTCGTCGCGGAGTGACAGCCGTTGCGCCGAATCCTGCGCCTTGGCCAGCACATCGCTGCCTTCATCCTCGTACTTGATCATCATGCGCAGGTTATTCGCCGAGTCGGCATGCACCAGCGCCACTTCCTCGGTGATCTGCCCGGCCATGTAGAGCTCGAAAAGCGCCTGGTCGAAGGTCTGCATGCCGAGATCCCGGGAGCGGGCCATGACATTCTTGATTTCGCCGACGTCGCCCTTGCGAATCAGGTCGGCAATCAGTGGCGTGCGCAGCAGAATCTCGATAGCCGGGCAGCGCCCGCCATCACGGGTCGGCAGCAGCTGCTGGGCAACGATCGCATGCAGGTTGAGCGACAGGTCGAGCCATATCTGCTCGTGTCGCTCGTGGGGGAAGAAGTGAAGGATGCGATCCAGCGCCTGGTTGGCGTTGTTGGCGTGCAGCGTGGCCAGGCACAGGTGCCCGGTCTCGGCGAAGGTCAGTGCATGCTCCATCGTTTCGCGGGTGCGCACCTCGCCGATCAGAATCACATCCGGCGCCTGGCGCAACGTGTTCTTGAGTGCCACCTCGAAGGACTCGGTGTCGATCCCCACCTCACGCTGGTTAATGATCGCCTTCTTGTGGGGGTGTACGTACTCAATGGGATCCTCGACGCTGATGATATGGCCGCCCACCGTCTCGTTGCGCTGCTGGATCATCGACGCCAGGGTGGTCGACTTGCCGGTGCCGGTGCCGCCTACCACGAACACCAGTCCACGCTTGAGGTTGGCCAGTTCACCCAGCTGTGGCGGTAGCGACAGCTCTTCGAGATGAGGGATGTCGAAGGCAATACGGCGGATCACCATGGCCAATTGACTACGCTGCTGAAAGGCGCTGACTCGAAAGCGGCCCAAGCCGGAGAGGCTCAGAGCGAAGTTGGCCTCACGGTCGATCAGGAAGCGCTCCCGCAGACCCTCGGGAACCGCCGTATTGACCAGTTCCCGCACCTCAGCCAGCGAGAGCTTCTGGTCACCCAGCGCGATCAACTTGCCGGCGATCTTGATGGTGGGGGGAGCCTGAACCGAGATCAACAGGTCCGATGCTTCCTTCTGGGCCATGATGCCCAGCAGCTGCTCCAACCATTCTTGTGCTGTCATGTCCCTGCTCCCTTACCTGTTTATTTTTGGCACTTTCAATCAATGGCCCTGAGCCAGCAAGCCCCGCGCCAGCGGATCCTACGACAGCATACCCTTGGCCCGGGCCTGAGCCTCTTCGCGAGTCACGACATTGTCGGTGACCAGCTTGGCCAGGGACGCATCCAGGGTCTGCATGCCCAGGTTGCCACTGGTCTGGATCGCCGAGTAGATCTGCGCCACCTTGTCCTCACGAATCAGGTTGCGCACTGCCGCGTTGGCAATGAGGATCTCGTGTGCGGCCACTCGGCCACCGCTCTGACGCTTGAGCAGGGTCTGGGATATCACCGCCTGAAGGGACTCCGAGAGCATAGAGCGCACCATCGACTTCTCCTCGCCGGGAAAGACATCGATGATACGGTCGATGGTCTTGGCAGCAGAGGTGGTATGCAGGGTACCGAACACCAGGTGACCGGTCTCGGCAGCGGTCAGCGCCAGCCGGATGGTTTCCAGGTCGCGCAGCTCGCCGACCAGTATCACGTCGGGATCCTCGCGCAGAGCGCTGCGCAAGGCCTCGGTAAAGCCGTGGGTATCTCGGTGTACCTCACGCTGGTTGATCAGGCAGCGCTTGCTCCGATGCACGAATTCCACCGGATCTTCGATCGTGAGGATATGGTCGTAGCGGTGATCGTTGATATAGTCGATCATCGCTGCAAGCGTCGTGCTCTTGCCCGAGCCGGTGGGGCCGGTCACCAGTACCAGACCGCGGGGCAGCAGCGCCAGTCGACGGAAGACATCCCCCAGCGCCAGGTCGTCCATGGTCAGTACTTCACTGGGAATGGTACGAAAGACCGCGCCAGCGCCCCTCACTTGATTGAAGGCATTGACACGAAAGCGAGCCACGCCAGGCACCTCGAAGGAGAAGTCGGTCTCGAAGAATTCCTCGTAGTCGCGGCGCTGGCGGTCGCCCATGATGTCGTAAATCAGCTTGCGGACCTCCCGGTCCTCCATCGCCGGCACATTGAGCCGTCGAATGTCGCCATCGACACGGATCATGGGCGGCAGACCGGCAGACAGATGCAGGTCGGAAGCGTTCTGCTTTGCCGAGAACGCCAGCAGTTCGGTAATATCCATGCGGTTCCCCTGCTTCCAGGTAAGGTTCTCTTCAGTATGCCAGACCTTTTGACATGAAGGACTTCAGGTGAGTAATACCACGAATCTCGTCATCAGTGAGTCCCTGGCTGCCGCTCGAGGGCGGCTGACCGATGCCCTGGCGGCAGCCGGACGCCCGGCCGAAGATGCGCGCCTGCTCGCGGTCAGCAAGACCAAGCCGGCTGGCATGATCCGGGAAGCCTGGCTGCAGGGGCAGCGAGACTTCGGCGAGAACTACGTTCAGGAAGCACTCGCCAAGCAGACCGAACTCAGGGATCTGGAGGATATCGTCTGGCATTTCATTGGCCCGCTGCAGTCCAACAAGACACGGGAAGTGGCCGAGCACTTTACCTGGGTACACAGCGTCGACCGTGAGAAGATTGCCCGGCGGCTGAACGATCAGCGGCCCGACGGGCTCGGGCCGCTGAATATCTGCCTGCAGGTCAATATCAGTGCCGAGCCGAGCAAATCCGGGGTCATGCTCGAGGAGCTGCCGGGACTGGCCGAAGCCGTGCTGTCGATGCCGGCACTCAGGTTGCGGGGCCTGATGGCCATTCCCGCCCCGGCCAGGGAGGCCTCAGCACAGCGGGAACCCTTCGCCCGACTGCGCCAGGCACTGGGTACATTGCGCGAGACATTTCCCGAGGCGCCGCTGGACACCCTGTCGATGGGGATGAGCGCCGACCTGGAAGCTGCTGTCGCAGAAGGCGCCACACTGGTCAGGTTGGGTACCGCCATCTTTGGCGAGCGGGACCGCACCACCTGAGCCCGAGAAAGTCGGCAGGAAAGGCGATTTGGTCAGCTCCGCTGCTCGAAGAGCGAGTGATATCGTAGCTGCGAGTCAAAAGGTGAAGCTTGCGCGTGTAAATGCGTACTTTTGATCGGACTCGCGCACAAGCCGATGTTTAACGCAATATGGTCGAGCGCAGGCAGTTTCAGACAAAGCGTAGTGCGTACCGGCCTTGACCCGGTCGCTTCATGACGAAAAAGGATAGATCGCAATGGCCAGCAGAGTCACCTTCATCGGCGCCGGCAACATGGCCAGCGCCATCATTGGCGGGATGATCGACAGTGGGCACCCGGCCACCGGGATTACCGCCACCTCACCCAGCGATGCCTTCCTGGCGCCGATCCATGAGCGCTACGGCATTCGTACCAATACGGATAATGCCGCAGCGGTACGCGACGCTGATGTGGTAGTGCTGGCCGTCAAGCCCCAGGTCATGCGGAACGTCTGTGAAGGGTTGCGTGACACCCTGCAGCGGCAGCGCCCGCTGATCGTCTCGGTGGCCGCAGGAATCGACGCCGCCACCCTGCAGGCCTGGATGGGCGGCGGCACGGCGCTGGTCCGCTGCATGCCCAACACGCCTTCTCTGGTCGGCGCCGGTGCCGCCGGGCTATACGCCACGCCCGAAGTCACCGACGAACAGCGTAACCAGGCCAGCGAGCTGCTCGGCGCTGTGGGGCTGGTCGAGTGGGTCGAAGAAGAGTCCCTGCTGGATGCGGTCACAGCCGTTTCCGGCAGTGGCCCCGCCTATTTCTTCCTGATGTTCGAGGCCATGGAGGAGGCCGGTGTGAAACTGGGGCTGCCCGCCGAGACGGCTCGCCGGCTGGCGATCCAGACCGCTCTCGGCGCAGCGCGCATGGCCCAGGAAAGCGAGCTCACCCCGGCACGTCTCAAGCGTGACGTCATGTCGCCCGGCGGAACCACCGAACGTGCCGTTGAACATCTGGAGCAGGCCGGCCTTCGCGGCACGATGATCGACGCCATGGAAGCCTGCGCCAAGCGCGCCCGCGAAATGGGCGACGAATTCGCACAGCGCTAGCACCTAGAGGGCGCCCGCAGCTCGCGGCGACCTCCCCCGACATGAGAGAAAGGAGCCGAACATGGGAAATGCTGGCCTGTTGCTGGTCAACACCCTGATCAATATCTATCTGTTTCTGATGATGCTGCGCTTTCTGCTGCAGGCATCACAGGCCGATTACTACAACCCCATCAGCCAGTCGGTGGTGAAGATCACCCAGCCGGTGGTGCGCCCCTTCCAGAGCTTTCTGGGTCCGGTAATGGGCCGCTTCGATCTGGCAACCCTGGCCGCGGCCTTCGTGCTCAAGGCGATCAGCATTGTGGTGATCCTGCAAATCGCCGGGTTCGGGATGCCACCGATTGGCAACGTGGCCATCGGCGCGGTGGCCGCCATTGCCAATGCAATCCTCAAGATCTATTTCTTCGCCCTGATCGTGATGATCATACTCAGCTGGGTAGCCCCCAACGCCAGCCACCCGGGTGCGCTGCTGGTCATGCAGCTGGTGGAGCCGATCATGGCGCCGGTGCGCAAGGTCATTCCGCCGCTGGGCATGATCGACCTGTCACCCATCGTGGTATTCATCGCCATCAGCATTATCGACGGTATCGTGGTTGGCGCCCTGACCCGTGCCGCCGGTATCGCCGGAGCCCTGGTCGGACTATAAGCCCGTGTCGACCTTTACCGGACCCCAACGACAGGACGCCGAACCACCAATGCCCGAGATTCCCGCCGACTCGGTCGGCCTGGTGACGCCACAGACGGCGCACTTCGAAGACCCTCTGGAACTGGCCTGCGGCAAGACGCTGCCAGCCTATGATCTCGTCTATGAAACCTACGGCACGCTCAACGCCGAGCGAACCAATGCCGTGCTGATCTGCCATGCCCTTTCGGGTCACCATCATGCCGCGGGTTTCCACGCTGCCGATGAGCGCAAGCCGGGCTGGTGGGACGCCCATATCGGACCCGGTAAATCCATCGATACCGACCGCTTCTTCGTCGTGTCGCTGAACAATCTGGGGGGCTGCCACGGCAGCACCGGCCCCGTCAGCATCAATCCGCAGACCGGCCGCCAGTGGGGGCCGGACTTCCCGATGATGACGGTGGGCGACTGGGTCCACAGCCAGGCTCGCCTGGCCGATCGCCTGGGTATCGAGCGCTTTGCCGCCGTAATCGGCGGTAGCCTGGGCGGGATGCAGGTGCTGCAATGGAGCCTGGCCTACCCCGAACGCATCGCCAATGCCGCCGTCATCGCTGCGACTCCAAAATTATCGGCACAGAACATCGCCTTCAATGAAGTGGCACGACAGGCCATTCGTTCCGACCCCGACTTCCACGACGGCTGGTACAACGAGCACGGCAAGGTCCCGCGCCGTGGCCTCAAGTTGGCACGAATGGTGGGGCATATCACCTATCTGTCGGAAGATGCGATGGGCAGCAAGTTCGGTCGTGACCTGCGCAGTGAAGACCTCAATTTCGGCTACGGCGTGGAGTTTCAGGTGGAGTCTTACCTGCGACATCAGGGCGATACCTTCTCGGGCTCCTTCGATGCCAACACCTATCTGCTGATGACCAAGGCGCTGGACTATTTCGACCCGGCCGCGGTACACGGCGGCGTCCTGGCCAAGGCGGTGAAGCCGGCGCAGTGCCCCTTCCTGGTGGTCAGCTTCACCAGCGACTGGCGCTTCCCTCCCTCCCGCTCCCGAGAGCTGGCCAACGCCCTGACCCGGGCCGGCAAGTCGGTAAGCTACGTGAACATCGACTCCCCCCACGGTCATGACGCCTTCCTCTTGCCGGAGCCACGCTACCAGGCCGTCTTTACCGCCTTCATGTCCCGTGCGGCCCGTGACCTGGGCCTGGAGGAGCGCTCATGATGCGAGCCGATCTGGAACTGATTCATCGCTGGATTCCCCAGGGCGCGCATATCCTCGACCTGGCCTGCGGCGACGGCACCCTGCTCGAGGCGCTGGCCCGGGACAAGGGGGTGAGCGGCTATGGCCTGGAGATCGACCCGGCGGGCATCACCGCCTGCATCGAAAAGGGCGTCAACGTCATCGAGCAGAACCTCGACGAGGGCCTGGTGAACTTCGAGGATGACACCTACGATCTGGTGGTCATGACCCAGGCGCTGCAGGCGCTGCGCCGCCCCGACCGGATGCTCGACGAAATGCTGCGGGTCGCCGACGAGTGCATCATTACCTTCCCCAACTTCGCCTACTGGCGGCACCGTGTACACCTCGGTATTCGCGGCTACATGCCGGTCTCCAAGACGCTGCCCCATGCCTGGTACGATACCCCCAACATTCACCTGTCGACCTTCAACGACTTCGAGCACCTGTGTCGTGAGAAGGGCCTGACGATCACCGACCGGGCCGTGGGGATACGCGATCATGAAGGTCACTGGGCCTCGCGGCTCTGGCCCAACCTGTTCGGCGAAATCGCCATCTTCCGCATCAGCCGGCAGCGGAAATAAGCCCCGGCGCGGGGACCTCCATGGCAGACCGGCTGCGACAAGAGGGAGCCACAATGCAATATCCAACCAGCCTGGCCAACATCGCTTGCCTGCTGCTCCTCTGCCTGGCACTGCCCCTGCAGGCCCAGCAGTACGAACAGGTGGGCGACTACCAGGTACACTACAGCGCCGTCAGCACCAGCTTTCTCAGCGCGGACGTGGCCGCCGAGCATGGCATTCAGCGCAGCCCTGCCATGGCGCTGGTCAATGTCAGCGTGCTCGAAGCGCTTGAGGATGGCACCATGCGGGCGGTAAACGCCCCCGTCAGCGGTAAGGTCGGCACGGTCGGCGATGGCTCCCCCTCCCCCCTCTCCTTCCGCTCGCTGCGCACCGGCGACAGCGTGTCTCAGGTAGCGGTCTTCCGTATCATTGAGGACGAACCCATGCGCTTCGACCTCGAGGTCCGCCACGACCGCAATCAGGCACCCGCCAAGGTCGGCTTCATCCAGCGATTCACCATCGACCGATGAGCCCTGTGCCTGCCACCATCATCGCCCGACGCGCTCAGCTCGACGCCACCTCGGCATTGGGTCTGCATCTGCCCGACGGGCGCGACGTCCTTCTGGTAACGGTGCATGGGAAAATCAGCGCCTTCGTCAATCGCTGCCCTCATCAGGGGGTTGCGCTGCAGGCGGAACCGAACGTCTTTCTCGAAGCCGGCGGGGAGCTGATCCAGTGCGCCATGCACGGCGCCCTGTTCCTGCCCGACACCGGCGAATGCGTCTTCGGTCCCTGCCAGGGGCGCCACCTGGAGCCGGTAGCGGTTTCAGTCGACGCCGAGGGCAATATCCAGCTGGCGGGTGAGTGAAACGGGCAGCGCCCCGGTCAGTCGAATCACCTGCGGCACCCCCTCGCGGCAGTCCACCCGGCAACCATGAGCCAGTATCTCGACCCCGCGCTCCGACGCCTCGCCCAGTGCCATCGCATAGGCGGGGTCGAGGTGTGCGGCGGCAGCCACATCCCCGATGCCGGTATGGGCCACGCAGAATAGCAGCACCGCCCTATGGCCCTGCGCCGCCAGGTCGCCCAGCACGCCCAGATGGCGCCGCCCCCGCTCGCTCACCGCATCGGGGAAATAGCCATGGCCATCGCTCTCCTTGAGGGTGACCTGCTTGACCTCGACATAGGCGGTTCCCCGCAGCGGATCGTCCAGGCGAAAATCGAGCCGACTCGATGCTGCTCCCCCCTCCGTTGCCACCTTCGCCTCGCGCTTCAACGTCGCATAGCCCGCCAGGGGCGCCACCTGCCCTGCGCGCAGCGCCTCTTCGACGATACGGTTGGTCCGTCCGGTATGCACCGACGCGAATGCCAGGCTACCGTCAGACTGGGGCAACTCGATCAGCTCCCAGGTCCAGGCGAGCTTGCGCGACGGGTTATCGCTGGGTGCCAGCCAGACGCGGCAGCCCGGCACGTTCACCGCCCGCATGGAGCCGGTATTGGGACAGTGGGCAGTTACCTCACGCCCGTCGGCGAGGCGCACGTCGGCCAGGAAGCGCTTATAGCGGCGCAGCAGGGTGCCGGGCACCAGCCGAGGATACTCCATGGAAAAACCTCCGATTCATTGCTGCGCCCGCTACGGTTGGCGCGCCAGGAAGCGCTCGAGCCGGGCCACGGCCTCCTCGAGCCGTGCAATACCGGTGGTAAAGGCGATACGCACGTGATGCTCCCCTCCCGTCAGCGCGAAATCGATGCCCGGCGTGATCGCCACGTTCTCCTCCTCGAGCAGCTGCCGGCAGAAGGCCTGGCTGTCGCGACTATAGCGGGAGATATCCAGCCACAGGTAGAAGGCCCCCTGGGGCGGCAGCGAGGGCGCCAACCCCAGCCGGGCAAGCCCTGCCAGGAGCGCATCGCGGCGCTGCCCCAGCTCGGCACGGCGCGTCTCGAGGATATCGCGACACTCAGGCGTGAAGGCGGCCAGTGCCGCGTGCTGGGCCGGGGTGGAGGCCGCCAGGAACACGTTCTGGGCCAGCCGGGTGAGCGGCTCCACTGCCGCCTCGGGTGCCAGCAGCCAGCCCAGGCGCCAGCCGGTCATGCCGAAGTACTTGGAGAAGCTGTTGACCACGAAGGCATCGGGGGTGATCGCGGCCACCGACAGCGGCGCGATGTCGTAGCAGAGCCCCTGGTATATCTCGTCCACCAGCAGTTCGCCGCCCCGGGCCGCCACGCTGTCGGCAACCGCGGCAAGCTGCGCCCCATCGAGCATATGGCCGGTGGGGTTGGAGGGCGTGGCCAGCATCGCCAGGCGGGTGTCCTTCCGCCAGTGTTGCTCGATCAGTGCCGCATCCAGCTGCCAGCCGCTCTCTGGGCCCACCGGTACGGCATCGACTTCGGCGCCGGCCAGGGCCATGAAGTGGCGATTGCAGGGATAGTTGGGGTCGGCCATCAGCACCCGGTCGCCGGGGCCAGCCAGCAGCTGGCTGGCCAGCAGGAGCGCTCCTGATGCCCCCGGGGTGACCAGAATCCGTGACGGGTCCACCACGGCACCGAAGTGCTCGGCGTAGTGCCCGGCGCTCGCCTCGCGCAGCGCCGGTAGCCCCGCTGCCGGCGTATAGCGGGTCTGCCCCGACGCCAGCGCCTGCTGCCCGGCGGCGAGCACCGGCGCCGGCGTGGTAAAGTCGGGCTCGCCCACCTCCAGGTGTATGACATCGTGCCCGGCTGCCTCACGGGCCTGTGCGATCTCCAGCAGGCTCATCACACGGAAAGGGGCTACACGATCGACCCGCGCGTTCCACGACATGACTGACTCCCGATTAAAATTTCCGGGCCTGACGGGAACCTTTCACCGCCGGGCTTTCCAAGGTAGATTCTATCTTTTTTCAAGACCGTCGCGCAGGCCGCTCCCTCGCCAGTATTGCCAAGGTAGCTATTGCAAAGGCGGCGTTTTTCCGCTAAACAAGCATGCCTTTGGCGTGAGATACCGTGCAGAGTATCGGAGCGGGTATTGATCAGCAGTCACTAAAGTTAAAGAGGCAGTCCCATGCCAGTAGCAGACCAAAAAACGGAAGCGCCCAAGAAATTCACCCCGTACGAGCCAGCATCGGGTGAAGAGTACATGAACGAGCAACAGCTGGAGCACTTCCGACAGATCCTGCTGGGCTGGAAACAGGAGCTCATGGAAGAGGTGGATCGCACCGTGCGCCATCTGCAGGAAGAGGCGAACAACTACGCCGACCCAGCCGATCGTGCCACTCAGGAAGAGGGCTTCAGCCTCGAACTGCGCACACGGGATCGTGAACGCAAGCTGCTCAAGAAGATCAACGAGACCCTCGATAAGATCGACGAGGACGACTATGGCTTTTGCGAGGCATGCGGCGTCGAAATCGGCATCCGCCGGCTTGAAGCCCGCCCCACAGCGACACTGTGCGTGGACTGCAAGACCCTGGCCGAGCTCAAGGAGAAGCAGCTCGGCGGCTGAGCCGCAAACCATTGCTGCTGTCGCAACGGGCACCCCAGGGTGCCCGTTTGCGTGACGACCGCCAACATCGGGAGTCATCCATGCCCCCTTATCGCGGCCGCTTCGCCCCCACCCCATCCGGCGCACTTCACTTCGGCTCACTGATCGCCGCCCTGGCCAGCTTCCTCGATGCCCGCCAGGCGGACGGCCAGTGGTTGCTGCGCATCGAAGACATCGATCCGCCACGCTGCCCCCCCGGGGCCGCCGATACCATCCTGCGTCAGCTCGAGGCCTTCGGGCTGCACTGGGACGGCCCGATCCACTGGCAGAGCGACCGCAACGAGGCCTACGCCGCCGCCCTGGAGAACCTGACGTCACAGAGCCTCGCCTACCCCTGCAGCTGTTCACGCAAGCAGTGGCGCGACTTTCCGATCTACCCCGGCTGGTGTCGCCACGGCGTGCGGGAGCCCGAAAAGCCATGGGCATGGCGACTGCGCAGCGACAAGGGGCTGCGTCCGATCATGTGGCAGGATAGGCTGTTCGGTATCCAGCGCTTCGATCCGGCCGAGCTGGGCGACGTGGTACTCAAGCGCAAGGATGGTCTCTGGGCCTACCAGCTGGCCGTGGTGGTCGATGATGCCGACCAGGGCATCACCGATGTGGTGCGTGGCTTCGACCTGCTCGACAATACGCCCTGGCAGCGCCAGCTGCAGCATGCCCTGGGCCTGCCTGAACCGCGCTACCTGCATCTACCCCTGATCATGAGCCGCGACGGCCAGAAGCTCTCCAAGCAGAACCTGGCACCAGCGCTCCCCGTGAGAGAGAAGGAGGTGCGCCCACTGCTGCATCGCGCCCTGGCAGCACTGGATCAAGCGCCGCCCGATTCACTGGCCTCCGCACCCGCTACCGAGCAGCTCGAATGGGCCATTACCCACTGGGAAGTGGGTCGCATTCGCCCCGAGGCCACCCGGCAGGCTGCTGCTGCCGACATGGCTGCCACTGATCCACCCTGACCGAGGAGCACGCCGTGTACGTCTATCGCATCATGCTGCTGCTGGTATTCGGGGGCTACCTGCTCTCGCCGCTGCTGATGAGCGGCTGGTCCAGCCCGGGGGTGGCCTGGTACCGCCCCTTCGTCATATGGGGAATACTTATTGCGCTGACGTTATGGCTGGAGCAGAAGAGGAAGCTGGATGAACAATAGCCTGGCCAGCGTCTTCGCCCTGGGCACCAGCTATCTGCTGCTGATGTTCCTGTGCGCCCTGGCGGTGGAGCGCGGCTGGATCGGCCGCCGCATTACCCGCCACCCCGCCGTCTATACCCTGGCATTAGGGGTGTATGCCAGCGCCTGGGCCATCTACGGCAGCCTGGAGCTTGCCGCCAGCGAAGGGTACGGCTATCTCGCCTACTACCTGGGCGTGGCCGGCGCTTTCCTGCTGGCGCCGGTCCTGCTGGTCCCCATTCAGCGCATGACCCATACCTACCAGCTCTCCTCGCTGGCCGATCTCTTTGCCTTTCGCTTTCGCTCACGCTGGGTCGGCACCCTGGTAACGATCATCAGTCTGCTGGCTGTGCTTCCCCTGCTCGCTCTACAGGTGCAGACCCTGGGTGATGCCATCTACCTGATGACAGGCGCGGCCTCACCTGCCCTCCTGGCACTGGTCTTCAGCGCTCTTATAGCCCTGTTCGCCATGCTTTTCGGTACCCGGCACAGGCACCAGTACGCTCGGCATGACACGCTGCTGACGGTCATCGCCTTGACCTCGCTCATCAAGCTCGGCGCCATGCTGGCGCTGGGAGGAATTGCCCTGTTCGTGGTCTTCGATGGTCCAGCCGACCTGCAGCTCTGGCTGGATGGCCCCGGCCAGGCCTATCAGGCGGGAGTGACACAGCCCGATGCGGCCCACTGGCGCACCCTCTTGCTGCTGTTTTTCGCCGCGGCCTTGCTGATGCCGCACATCTTCCATATTACCTTTGCCGAGACGCTCTCACGGCACACCCTGCTTCAAGCCAGCTGGTCCCTGCCACTGTTTCTGCTGCTGATGGCAATACCTGTGCCGCTGATCCTGTGGGCCGGCCAGCGACTGGGAAGCGATCAACTGATCGGTTCCGCCTATCTGGCCTTCGGGCTATCGGAATCATTCTGGGTCCAGGCGCTCGCCTTCATCGCCGGCCTGGCCGCCACAAGCGCGACCATGGTGATCATCGCCCTGGCCCTGTCGGGGATGATCCTCAATCATGTGCTGCTGGTCGCGCACCCCCCGGAAGCCCAACCCAACCTCTATCGCTGGCTGCGCTGGCTTCGTCGCGGGCTGATCGCCGCGGTAATCCTGGGTGGGTGGCTCTTCTACCGTACTGTCGGGGTCAATCATGACCTGACCACCCTCGGGCTCGCCGCCTTTGTAGGCATGGCGCAGTGCCTGCCGGGCCTGCTTGCGCTGCTCTACTGGCCCGGAGCCAATCGCAAGGGCATGGTATCGGGCCTGGTCATCGGGACCCTGGTCTGGCTTGTCGGCCTGTGGCTACCCCTGCTCACAGCCCTCCCCGCCCTGGTGCTGATACCACCCGGGCTGGAGATGCTCACCGGCGAGCCGAACTGGTATGTCGTAACCCTAGTGTCGCTGGCCGCAAACAGCCTGACTTTCATCATCGTGTCGCTGGCCACCCGTACCTCTCCCGGCGAGCGTGCCGCTGCCGAGGCCTGCTCGGTGGACGCCGTGATCCGCCCCAAGCGCCTGCCCCTGCAGGCAGCCACCGGTGAAGAGTTCAAGCAACCCCTGGCCAGGGCGCTCGGTGACGAAGTCGCCGAACGGGAAGTGGAGCGAGCCCTGACCGACCTGGGCCTTTCCCCCCTGGACGGCCGCCCCTATGCGTTGCGCCGCCTGCGCGACCGGATCCAGGCCAACCTTTCCGGCCTCATGGGGCCTTCGGTGGCCCAGGATATCGTCGACCGCTACCTGCCCTACCGGCGTGGTGGCCAGGAACCCACCGACGACATCCACTTCGTCGAGAGCCGCCTGGAAGCCTATCGCTCACGCCTGACCGGACTGGCCCGGGAGCTGGATGGGCTACGTCGCTACCATCGTCGCATCCTGACACGGCTACCCGTGGGGCTGTGCGCCTTCGGTGTCGACGACGAACTGCTGATGTGGAACGACGCCCTGGCCGAGCTCTCCGGCATCGATGGCAATAGCGTGATCGGCGCCCGCCGCGACGGCCTCCCCGCCCCCTGGGGAGATCTGTTGAGTCGAGCCGAGCAGGAGGATCACCTCTACAAGCAGGCGGTGACACTGGAGGACGGCACCCGCTACCTGACCCTGCACCGGGCCGAACTCAAGGCCGACGACGACGTCCGCGGCGGCACCGTGATACTGATCGAGGACCATAGCGAAATGAAGTGGCTGGAAGACGAGCTGGTCCATGCGGCTCGTCTTGCCTCCATCGGCCAGCTTGCCGCCGGGGTCGCCCATGAGATCGGCAACCCCATCACCGGCATCTCGTCGCTGGCCCAGAACCTGCGCTATGACACCAGTGATCCCGAAGTCCTGGAAACTGCTGCCCAGATACAGCAGTTGACCGACCGTGTCTCCCGTATCGTGAGCTCACTGGTGGGCTTCGCCCACGGCGGCCGCCACATCGGCGGCACCAGCTTCGCCCCGGTCGCAGTCGCGGCCGTTACCGACGAGGCCTTGCACTTGTTACAGCTGGCACGCTCAGGCGAGGATGTGAGGTACCATAATCTCTGCCCTGCCGAACTGGAGGTGATCGGCGATGCCCAGCGGCTCCAGCAGGTGATGATCAATCTGCTGAGCAATGCCCGCGACGCCAGCCAGCCGGGTGGCAACATAGTGATAGCCGCGGAGCCGGAAGGCCGCATGGTGAGAGTGACCGTCACCGACGAAGGCGAGGGGCTCGACGCCAGAGTCCGCGATCACCTGTTCGAGCCCTTCACTACTACCAAGCCACCGGGTGAGGGAACCGGCCTGGGGCTGCCGCTGGTCTACAGCATCATTGCCGAGCATCATGGAAGAATCGAAATCGAGTCACCGCCCCCCGGGCATGAATGCGGCACCCGCATCTGCCTGTGGCTGCCCACCGAACGACAGGATGGTGAAGAGACGAATGAGCAGGATTCTGATCGTTGAAGACGAGGCTATCATTCGCACCGCCCTTCGGCGGCTGCTGGAACGCCATGACTATCGCGTCAGTGAAGCCGGCTCGGTCGATGAGGCGCTCGCCCTGGATCCCAAGAACTTCGATTTGGTGATCAGCGACCTACGCCTGCCCGGCGAGCCGGGAACCGCCCTTATCGCCAGCGTGGCGCCGGTTCCGGTGCTGATCATGACCAGCTACGCCAGCATGCGCTCGGCGGTCGATGCCCTGAAGGAAGGCGCCGTCGACTATGTGGCCAAGCCATTCGACCATGACGAGCTGCTCGAAACGGTGTCCAGGGTACTGCACCAGCACTCCTCCCAGCGCTCGCCGCCGCCGGACATCACCGATGCGGGTGGCTCGCGCCAGCAGATGATCGGCGAGTGTCACGCCATGCAGGCTGTCTACACACGCATCCGCAAGACGGCACCGGCAGACGTCACGGTGCTGATCCAGGGCGAGTCGGGAACCGGCAAGGAGCTGGTGGCCCGGGCCATTCATCAGCAGAGCAAGCGCGCCGCGGCAGCGCTGATCAGCGTCAACTGCGCCGCCATTCCCGAGACGCTGATCGAATCCGAGCTCTTCGGCCATGAAAAAGGGGCTTTCACCGGCGCCAGTGCCGCTCGCACCGGACTGGTGGAGGCAGCCGACGGCGGCACCCTGTTTCTTGACGAAATCGGGGAACTGCCCCTGGATGCACAGGCACGCCTGCTGCGGGTCCTGCAGGAGGGTGAGATCCGCCGTATCGGCTCGGTGGAGACCCGTCATGTCAATGTTCGCCTCATCGCCGCCACCCACCGCGACCTGCGGGCCCTGTCGAAGACCGGCGAGTTCCGGCTCGATCTCTACTATCGCCTCAACGTGATGCAGATCGACCTGCCACCGCTGCGCGACCGCGAGGAGGATGTCCTGACCATCGCCGATGTTTTGCTGGAAAAGGCGTGCCGGCGTCACGAGCGCAACGGCCTGCGTCTCTCACGTGCCGCACGCCAGGAAATCAGGGACTACCCTTGGCCGGGCAACGTCCGCGAACTGGAGAATGCTCTGGAGCGCGGCGTGATACTCGCGGAAGGTCACCTGATCCACCCCGATGACCTGGGCCTCCACCCCGCTCGGCCGGCCTCATCCCGGCTGCCCCTCGAACCGATGCCGAGAACGGTCGATCCGGTCGAGAGCGAACAGGACGAGAATGGTGACGACCTTTCCCTGGAGGATTATTTCCAGCATTTCGTCCTGGAGCATCAGGATCAGATGAGCGAGACGGAGCTTGCCCAGAAGCTGGGCATCAGTCGCAAGTGCCTGTGGGAGCGGCGCCAGCGCCTGGGCATTCCGCGCAAGAAGCAGGCCCGACGCAGCAGTGCCTAACCCATCAGCGATGGGGTGCGAGGGCCGACTACGACTATTGTCCAAGCGCCGCTGGCATATGCCAGCGGCGCTTTTTTGCTGATTCGCCGGGGGTTTTGCACCAGGTGTTACCTTACCACCCAGAATTTGCCCCGCGATGGCTCAAGCCGGGTAACACCCGATGGGGGACCGCATCGGCTTTACCACGCACCAAAACGTAACCCACTGTTTTGCAATGCCGATAACCGTCATGGCATGTGGCGTGCAATATTTACGGGTAAGAAAAACAACATCCGACTGTCACCCGCGCCAACAACAACAACAAGGCGGTCAGGCGAGACAGAGCCCGCACCAACAACAACAAGGCGGGTTGTGAACGATGCGGACGCGGGAGCAATAACAACAAGCTCATCCCGACATGCTCCGCCCTTCGAAGCCTTGAACAACAGCAACAATATGCGCTCGAAGCACCGGATCCCAGGACGCGACGCGCTCACAATGGCTACCAACAAGAACAAGGGCCAGAGAAGCGCGCCTTCGGCAACAATAGCAACAAGCCGAAGGTAGGCATATTCACGATGCCGTCGTGGTTGGATTATTGTTTTGAATACGAGGCGGTCGCAACCAGGAACGTCAACAATCACAACAACATTGCTTGCCTGTGAAATCTTGGTGACTGTGGTGCGTATTCAAGGCGATGTGCCATCACGAAGAAGAAACAGCCGCATGGACGCAGCATTTTCAGCTTGTCAGAGGAGGCCAATCGGCCTCCTCTTTTGCTGTTTGGGCTGTACAGCGATTCGGCGCAGCGCTTTGCAAGGTGTCGCTGGTCGACTACCCTCAACAACTTTCGCAAACTGCGAGTCGATATCGCCGCATGTTCAAAGGATTTACCCGCTTTCTGCAGAGCCCTGGCGAACATCTCAGGTCACTCTTCGGCCCCGATGATGCCGCCGCCGCTGAACTAGCCGGCCCGCGGATCATTCCCCGTAACGAGCACCCCGTATCGCGCCAGCACTTGAGTGAGTCGGCGCTCAAGGTACTCTATCGCCTGCACAATGCAGGATATGAGGCCTATCTGGTTGGCGGCTGCATTCGTGACTCATTCCTGGGCCGAATGCCCAAGGATTTCGACGTCGCCACCGATGCCACGCCGGAGCAGGTACGCGAGCTGTTTCGCAACTCGCGGATCATCGGTCGACGCTTTCGCATCGTGCATGTGCGCTTCGGTCGCGAAGTCATTGAGGTCACTACCTTTCGTGGCAGACCCAACGACGACCATGGCGACCACATCGCCCAGCAGTCCGAGCAAGGCCTGCTGCTGCGTGACAATGTCTGGGGCAATATCCAGGAAGATGCCGTGCGCCGCGATTTCACCATCAATGCGCTCTACTACAGCATCGCCGACTTCTCGATTCATGATTTCGCCAACGGCGCTCGCGACATCGAGTCCCGCACCCTGCGCATGATCGGCGACCCGACGACACGCTACCGCGAAGACCCCGTGCGCATGCTGCGCGCCATCCGCTTCGCCGCCAAGCTCGACTTCCAAATTGCGCCTGGCTCCGAGGCGCCGATCCATGAGCAGGCCCATCTGCTGCTGCAGATCCCGCCCGCACGGCTGTTCGACGAGATACTCAAGCTGTTCATGGCCGGCCATGGTGTCGAAACCTTCCGCATGCTGCGCCACTATGGCCTGTTTCCCATGCTCTTCCCCGAAACGGAAGAAGCCATGGCCACGCTGCCCTGGACCGAAGGCCTGATCGAGGCGGCCCTGGCCAGCACCGACAAGCGTATCCGTGAGGAGCGTCCGGTAACGCCGGCCTTCCTGTTCGCAGCACTGCTGTGGGGGCCCGTACAGCTCCGCCAGGCGACGCTGGAGGAAGATGGGATGCCGCCCATCCCCGCACTTCAGCTGGCGTCTCAGCAGGTGCTCTCGCGCCAGCTGAAGCACATCTCGATCCCCAAGCGCTTCAGCATGCCGATGCGCGACATCTGGGACCTACAGCAGCGACTACCCCTGCGTCGCGGCAAACGCGCACTGCAGACCCGGGAACATCCGCGCTTTCGCGCCGCCTACGACTTCCTGCTGCTGCGGGAAGAGGCTGGCGAGGTCGAACCCGGACTTGGCGACTGGTGGACCGCCTTTCAGGAAGGCGACGAACACGAGCAGATGCGCCTGCTGGAGAAAGCCGGCGCCAACGCCACGCCCGGTGATCGCCCCAAGCGCCGCCGGCCCCGCAAGCGCCGCCGACGCAGTGCGCCCCCCGATAACCCGTGATCCCCCTGGTTGACGTCTATGTGGGGCTTGGCAGCAACCTCGACGAGCCCGCAACCCAGGTGACCCTGGCACTCGAGGCGCTCGGCGAGCTGCCGTTGACGCAGCGGGTAGGCGTGTCGAGCCTGTATGCCAGCCGTCCCGTCGGGCCGCAGGACCAGCCCGACTTCATCAATGCCGTGGCCCATCTGGCGACGCGGCTCTCCCCACTGGCGCTGCTCGATCAACTGCAGGCACTGGAACAGCGCCATCGCCGCGTTCGCCAGCGCCACTGGGGTCCCCGCACCCTGGATCTGGACCTGCTATTGTTTGGGAAACAGGTCATCGCAACACCACGACTACAGGTGCCCCACCCAGAGATGAAGGCACGCGCCTTTGTCTTGGTCCCTCTCGCCGAGCTGGCGCCAACGCTGATCCTTCCCGGTGGCCAAAGTGTCACCGCGCTGGCCGAGCAGCAGAGATCACCGGACCTGATCAGAGTGTTACCTTATAACCCAGGATAAGTGTTACCTATCGACACCACGCCCGCATTCTGGTAACAATCACGCGCAAGGGCAGCGCGGAGAACACCGCGCCGACCCGAGGACAACATGAGAGCACGCCATGAAAACCGTCACCCTAAGCACGCTGAAGGCCCATAAGCGCGCAGGCGAAACCTTCAGTTGCCTGACGGCCTATGACGCCTCCTTTGCTCGGAGCGCGTCCGAGGCCGGCATCGAAGTGCTGCTGGTCGGTGATTCCCTGGGCATGGTCCTGCAAGGCCACGCCAGCACCCTCCCGGTCACCCTGGACGACATCTGCTACCACACCCGCTGCGTGGCCCGTGGCAAGGATCAAAGCCTGCTGATGGTCGACCTCCCTTTCATGAGCAACTCCAGCCAGGAGCGCCTGCTGCAGGACGCCGGTGCGCTGATGCGTGCCGGTGCCGAGCTGGTCAAGGTGGAAGGCGAGGCGTGGATGGCCGACGGCATTCGCGAGCTGACACGGCGGGGGGTGCCCGTCTGCGCCCACCTGGGCCTGACGCCGCAGACCGTCTACCAGCTAGGCGGCTACAAGGTGCAGGGTCGCGATGCCGAGCGCGCCACCCAGATTCTCGAGGATGCACGCACCCTGGTGGCAGCCGGCGCCTCGGTAATACTGCTGGAGTGCGTGCCGGCCAGCCTCGGCCGCGCCATCACAGAGGCACTTGACGTGCCGGTGATCGGTATCGGCGCCGGCCCCGACACCGATGGCCAGATACTGGTGATGCATGACGTGCTGGGAGTGACCCACGGCCGCATGCCGCGTTTCGTCAAGAACTTCATGGCAGAGGCCGACGACATTCCAGGCGCCTTCCGCCGCTATCACGAGGACGTCAAGGCGCGCCGCTTCCCGGCCGAGGAACACAGTTTCTAGGATATGTTCGAAAAGGCGGCGAGCGAAGGCACTTTTCGTGCAAGGCCTGGCTCCCTCGTGACACCCTGGAGTTCTAGATGCGTACCCTGAGAGACATCCCTGAGCTGCGAGAGACCCTCGGTGCGTACCGCCGCCGCGGCCAGCGTATCGCCCTGGTGCCGACCATGGGCAACCTGCACGCCGGTCATCTCGCCCTGGTGGAGGCAGCGCGCCGCCATGGCGACGTGGTGGTGGCGACCATCTTCGTCAACCCGCTCCAGTTCGGCCCCAATGAGGATCTGGACGCCTACCCACGCACCATGGTCGATGACCAGGCCAAGCTCGAAGAGGCAGGCTGTGACCTGCTGTTTGCCCCTGATACGGCCATGCTCTATCCCCGCGGCATGGACGAACAGACTCGTGTCTGCGTGCCTGCCGTCAGCGAGGGGCTCTGTGGTGGCGCAAGACCCGGCCACTTCGACGGCGTATCTACCGTGGTGAGCATTCTGTTCAACCTGGTGCAGCCCGACACGGCCTGCTTCGGTGAAAAGGATTACCAGCAGCTGGCGGTGATTCGCAAGCTGGTGGAAGACCTCCACTTCCCCGTCGAGATCGTCGGCGTACCCATCGTACGGGCCGAGGATGGCCTGGCGCTCTCCTCGCGCAACGGCTACCTGGCCCCCGACCAGCGCGCCATCGCTCCCCTGCTGTACCAGACGCTCTGCGAGTTGCGCGACGCCCTCGAGGCCGGCGAGCCAGTCACCGCCAGCCTGGGAGCAGGCCTGGCAAGGCTACGGGAAAATGGCTTCGAGCCAGACTACCTGGAGCTGCGTGGCCTCGACCTGGCACCGGTCGACGAGTCCACCCGTGATGCCGTGCTCCTCGCCGCCGCCCGCCTGGGGCCAACCCGCCTGATCGACAACCTGACCCTGACCCTGCCGCGCTGACGCGGCATTCAATGTGCACCCTGTGCATCGTATTCCGGAGGAAGCTGCTCCCATGTACACCATCATGCTCAAGGCCAAGCTCCACATGGCCCGCGTTACCCATGCCGTACTCAACTATGAGGGCTCCTGTGCCATCGACGGTGACCTGCTGGACCTCTCCGGCATCCGCGAAAACGAGCAGATCCAGATCTATAACGTCGAGAACGGCCTGCGCTTCACTACCTACGCCATCCGCGCCGAAGAGGGCTCTCAGGTCATCTCCATCAATGGCGCCGCCGCCCACCTGGCCGGCCCCGGCGACCGGGTGATCATCTGCAGCTACGCCCACTACAGCGATGCCGAGCTGGACAATCATCAGCCGGCACTGGTCTATCTGAAGGAAGGTAACGACATCAGCCACACCAGCAACGCCATCCCCGTTCAGCTCGCTTGACGAGTAGCCGCACCCTCCGCGGGCTGTTCGCCGGCCACGATGCCATGGGCTGCGGCATGGCCCGGGGACGCTGACTGACGAATTTCACCCCATTGGGGCATTGCCGCAGCGCACAAGCGTCGCCTATGCTGACAGGGCTACCGTCTGCGACCGATTTCAGGAGTGTTTCTTATGCAAGATGTGGTGATCGTTGCCGCCCGCCGTACCGCCGTGGGAGCCTTCGGTGGCTCTCTGGCCGGAATTCCCGCCAGCGACCTGGGTGCCCTGGTGATCAAGGACATCCTCGCCAGCACCGGTGTCTCCGGCGACCAGGTCGATGAAGTGCTCCTGGGTCAGGTCCTGACCGCCGGTGTGGGCCAGAACCCCGCCCGACAGGCCGCCATCAAGGCCGGCCTGCCCGACACCGTACCCGCCATGACCATCAACAAGGTCTGCGGCTCGGGCCTCAAGGCCCTGCACCTGGCCACCCAGGCGATTCGCTGCGGTGACGCCGAGCTGATCCTCGCCGGCGGCCAAGAGAACATGTCGGCATCCCCGCACGTGCTGCCCAATTCGCGCAACGGTCAGCGCATGGGCGACTGGAAGGCCATCGACACCATGGTCCACGACGGCCTTTGGGATGCCTTCAACAACTATCACATGGGTATCACCGCCGAGAACCTGGCCGAGAAGTACGACATCACCCGCGAACAGATGGATGAGTTCGCCGCGGCTTCCCAGCAAAAGGCCGCCGCCGCCATACGTGACGGCAAGTTCAAGAGCCAGATCGTCCCGGTGGAAATACCCCAGCGCAAGGGCGACCCGGTGGTCTTCGATACCGACGAAAACCCGCGCGAAGTGAGTGCCGACAAGCTCGGCGGCATGCGCCCGGCCTTCAAGAAGGATGGCACCATTACCGCCGGCAACGCCTCCTCGCTCAACGACGGTGCCGCCGTGGTGATGATCTGTTCCGCCGACAAGGCCAAGCAGCTGGGCCTGGAGCCGCTCGCCCGCATTGCCGCCTACTCCAACGCCGGCGTCGATCCGGCCATCATGGGTATCGGCCCGGCACCGGCCACCCGTCGCTGCCTGGAGAAGGCCGGCTGGTCGCTGGATGACCTCGACCTGGTGGAGGCCAACGAAGCCTTCGCGGCCCAGGCCCTGTCGGTGAACAAGGAGCTGGGCTGGGATGTCTCCAAGGTCAACGTCAATGGCGGCGCCATTGCACTTGGCCACCCGATCGGCGCTTCCGGCTGCCGCGTGCTGGTGACCCTGCTGCACGAGATGATCGCGCGCGATGCCAAGAAGGGCCTTGCGACCCTGTGTATCGGCGGCGGGCAGGGCGTGGCACTGGCGATTGAAAGATAAAGGCACCGCTCGGGACAGGCCTCAGCGGAGGTCTTTTGCCAGGGAAGGCAAAAGTAGCGCCCAGGGAAGGGTTTACAGCGCCTCCGTGATGGTCCGACACTTGGGGCCTGTCGCCGGATCAGCCGCGATGCTAAAAAAACCGCCCCCATGGCCAGGCCATGGGGGCGGTTTTCGTTGGAGCCCTGGCTGTCTTAGACGACAGGTTCGGCTTCCGCCGCTTCGAAGGCGGCCTTCTCTTCCGGAGTGATCTCCTTGATCGAGAGCTTCACCCGGTTGCGATTGTCGATATCGAGCACCTTGACGATGACTTCGTCGCCCTCATTGAGGAAGTCGCGCACGTCGTTGACCCGCTCGGGCACGATCTGCGAGATATGCACCAGCCCGTCGGTTCCCGGCATGATGTTGATGAAGGCGCCAAAGTCGGCAATGCGTACCACCTTGCCGCGGTAGAGCTTGCCGATTTCTGCCTCGGCGGTGATCGCCAGCACGGTATCGATGGCCTTCTTGGCCGCCGCCTTGTCCTCGGCGTAGATACGCACGGTGCCGTCGTCGTCGAGATCGATGGAGGCGCCGGTGTCTTCGCAGATCTTGCGAATGGTGGCGCCGCCCTTGCCGATGACGTCGCGGATCTTGTCCGGGTCGATCTTGATGGTTGCCATGGAGGGGGCGTTTTCGGACACCTCCGCACGACTCTGGGCGATCACGTCGTTCATCTGCTGGAGGATATGCAGGCGAGCCTCATTGGCCTGCTGAAGGGCAACCTCCATGATCTCCTCGTTGATCCCCTCGATCTTGATATCCATCTGCAGCGCAGTCACACCAGCAGACGAACCAGCCACCTTGAAGTCCATATCGCCCAGGTGATCCTCGTCGCCCAGGATATCGGTCAATACGGCGAAGCCGTCGGCATCCTTGACCAGGCCCATGGCGATACCCGCCACCGGTGCCTTCATCGGCACGCCGGCGTCCATCAGTGCCAGCGAGGAGCCGCACACGGATGCCATTGAGCTCGAGCCGTTGGACTCGGTGATCTCCGATACCACACGGATGGTGTAGGGGAAGTCCTCGGACGTGGGCAGCATGGCCTCGATGCTGCGACGGGCCAGGCGGCCGTGGCCAATTTCGCGACGCTTGGGTCCACCCATGAAGCCAGCTTCACCCACGCAATAGGGAGGGAAGTTGTAGTGCAGCATGAAGCGGTCCTTGCGCTCACCCTCCAGCGACTCGATCAGCTGAGCATCGCGCAGGGTACCCAGGGTGGCGATGACGATGGCCTGGGTCTCGCCGCGGGTGAAGATCGACGAGCCATGGGTCTTGGGCAGGCTACCCACTTCGATATTCAAAGGCCGCACTGTCTTCTGGTCACGGCCATCGATACGCGGCTCGCCCTTGACGACGCGGGAGCGAACCACACGCTTCTCCAGCGCGGCGAAGGCGCCCTTGACCTCATCGGCATCGAACTTGCCTTCCTCTTCACCGGCGAGCTGCTCGACGGCCTCGGCCTTGAGTGCTGACAGGGCGTCCTGCCGGGCCATCTTGTCGGTGACACGATAGGCCTCGCCCACCTTGGCCTCGAAGCCCTGGGCAATGGCGTCCTTGAGGGGCGTGTTCTCGGCGGGCGGCTGCCAGTCCCACTTCGGCTTGCCGGCCTCGGCGGTCAGCTCCTTGATGGCCTCGATGGCGACCTGCATCTCCTGGTGGCCATAGAGCACGGCGCCCAGCATTTCGTCCTCGAGCAGCTCCTTGGCCTCGGACTCCACCATCAGCACCGCTTTCTCGGTACCGGCAACGACCATGTTCAGCTCGGAGTTGGCAAGCTCTTCCACGGTGGGGTTGAGGAAGTAGCCCTTCTCCTCGTCGAAGCCCACCCGCGCGGCACCCAGGGGGCCGTTGAACGGCACGCCGGCGATGCACAGCGCCGCGGAGGTGCCGAGCATGGCGGCGATGTCCGGGTCATGGTTGCGGTCGGTAGAGAGGACGGTACAGATCACCTGCACCTCGTTCATGAACCCCTTGGGGAACAGCGGGCGAACCGGGCGATCGATCAGGCGAGACGTGAGGGTCTCCTTCTCTGTAGGCCGCCCCTCGCGCTTGAAGAAGCCGCCGGGGATCTTGCCGACCGCGTAGGTTTTTTCCTGATAGAACACCGCCAGGGGGAAGAAGTCCTGCCCTGGCTTGAGCTCTTTCTTGGCGACGACGGTGCACAGCACCACGGTATCGTCCATGGTGACCAACACGGCACCGCTGGCCTGGCGGGCGATGCGCCCGGTTTCCAGGGTGACGGTGCTGCGACCGTACTGAAATGTTTTCTTGACCGGATTCACGGCGACTTCCTTCAACGTTACTTTTCTGTGTTTGGGTCGTTTTGACTCGGCGACTATTTTAGGGGTTGACGCGCCTCAGGGCCACCGGTTAGCGACATTTCCACAAGGCAATCGCGTATCCGCCTCTCGGGGCTAAAAAAGCAAAACGGGTAGCCCCTGAGGGGCTACCCGTTCGAATGACCTGAAGAAAAGGAGGATTTCGCGTTACGAGCGACGAGAGGCTGGTTGCCGCCGGAGCGCAGGAACCGGAGTGTAGCTCGCTACATGAGGATTCCGAGTACCGCCGGCAACCAGGATATCGAGCGCAGTAGCGAAATACCCTTTTCTTAGCGACGCAGGCCCAGACGCTGGATCAGTGCCTGATAACGCTCGAAGTCCTTGCGCTTCAGGTAGTCAAGCAGCTTGCGGCGCTGGTTGACCATGCGGATCAGGCCACGACGTGAGTGGTGATCCTGCTTGTTGGTCTTGAAGTGATCCTGCAGGCCGTCGATGTTGGCGCTGAGCAGGGCTACCTGCACTTCGGGGGAACCGGTATCGTTGTCACCACGACCAAATTCATTGACGATTTCGGCCTTCTTTTCGGCGGTAAGTGCCATCTATCTCTCCAGTAAGCAATATGCCTGAGTAATGAATGTCGGAGACCACGCATATTTGCAGTCTCCACGCCTGCGCCCGAAGGCGCTGGTCTCACACCGAGTCCGCCGGAGCGGTACTCAGCAGGCGGCGGGGGGCAATCTCCCCTGCCACCCTGACCACGCCGAGACCCAAGAAGATCCCGTCGTGATAGAGTCTTGTCGTCTCGCCTGGCGCCATGGCGCCGGGCGAAACAAAGGCCGACTGCCCATGCCGCAGCCGTGACACTGCCTCGGCATCCAGCTCGAGCGACGGCAGATGCGCAACAAGAACATCCACCGGCAAGAGTCTTGCCTCGAGCTCGGCCTGGCCTGGCTGCGCATCAAGCCCCTCGAAGGCAACCATCTCGCTGGCGTCGAAGGGCCCGGTCTTGAGCCGCCGCAGCGCAGTGATATGAGCGCCACACCCCAGAGCCCGCCCGATGTCTTCGGCCAGGGTGCGGATATAGGTGCCCTTGCTGCAGCGCACTTCCAGCGTGAAGGCATCGCCATCATGGGCCAGAAGGCGCGCATCATACACTGTCACGCGGCGGGCTGCACGCTCTACCGTCTTGCCCTCGCGGGCCAGCTCGTAGAGCTTGCGCCCCTGATGCTTGAGCGCCGAGTACATGGGCGGAACCTGCTCGATCTCGCCGCGGAACCGCGTCAGGACCGCTTCAATGTCCGCCTCCTTCAGCACCGGTACCGCCTGGCGCTCGACCACCTCGCCTTCGGCATCGCCGGTGTCGGTCACAACACCCAGTTGGATGCGAGTGCGGTAGACCTTGTCGGCCTCCAGCAGGTACGAGGAGAACTTGGTCGCCTCGCCAAAGCAGACCGGAAGCAATCCGGTGGCCATGGGGTCGAGCGTCCCGGTGTGACCTGCCTTCTGCGCCTGGAACAGGCGCCGGGCACGCTGCAGGGCATGGTTACTCGACGCTCCCTGGGGCTTGTCGAGCAGCAGCACCCCGTTCACCGGCAGACCGCGACGCCGACGCGCCATCAGTCCTTCTCGTCCTCGTTGCCGCTACGCGCCTGGCCGTCAGCGACGTCGCCGTCTTGATTGCCAGAAGCCTCGCCGTCCTCCGCCTCGTTACGGGCACGATCCCGGGAGACCGCCTCGTCGATCAGCGACGACAGTCGCTGGCCACGCACCACGCTCTCATCGTAATGAAAGCGCAGCTCCGGCACGTGGCGAAGCTTGATCCGCCGGGCGACCTGGCTGCGCAGGAAGCCAGCAGCCTGCTTGAGCACCTTGAGGTTCTCCCGGATACGTTCGGGATCCTCTTCGCCCAGCAGGGTCACATGCACATCGGCGTAGCCGAGGTCACGACTGACCTCGACGCCGCTGACCGTGACCATCCCCAGGCGCGGGTCCTTGACCTCGCGCTGGATCAGTACTGCCAGCTCCTTCTGCAGCTGGTCGCCGACACGGTCGGTACGCTTGAATTCGCGCATGCTCGACTCCTTGGCCGGTTAGAGCGTCCGCTCGACCTTGACCTGATCGAAGACTTCGATCTTGTCGCCAACCTGAACGTCATTGTAGTTCTTCACGCCGATGCCACACTCCATGCCGTTACGCACTTCGTTGACGTCGTCCTTGAAGCGACGCAGGGACTCGAGCTCGCCTTCGTAGATGACCACGTTGTCGCGCAATACGCGGATCTTCTTGTTGCGATGCACGCTGCCCTCGACCACCATGCAGCCCGCCACGGCGCCGATCTTCGGTGCGCGGAAGACATCACGAACCTCGGCCACGCCGACGATCTCTTCCTTCCACTCCGGTGCCAGCATGCCGCTCATGGCCTGCTTCACCTCGTCGATCAGCTGATAGATCACGCTGTAGTAGCGCAGATCCAGGCCTTCACGCTCGATGATCTCACGGGCGGCCGCATCGGCACGGACGTTGAAGCCGACCACGATGGCCTCGGAGGCCAGCGCCAGGTTGGCATCGGTACCGGTGATGCCGCCCACGCCGGAGGAGACCACGGCCACTTCGACTTCGCCGGTGGAGAGCTCTTCCAGGGCGCCCTTGATGGCTTCCAGCGAGCCCTGCACATCGGCCTTCAGCACGATGTTGACCTTGGCCACCTCGTCCTGGCCCATCTGGCTGAACATGTTCTCCAGCTTGGCCTTCTGCTGGCGTGCGAGACGCACTTCGCGGTACTTGCCCTGGCGGAAGTTGGCGACCTCGCGGGCCTTCTTCTCGTCGGCCACGACCATGAAGTCGTCACCGGCATCCGGGGTACCGTCGAGGCCCTGGATCTCTACCGGCATCGCCGGCCCCACGGCGTCGACCTGCTGGCCGAGCTCGTTGGTCAGCGCCCGTACGCGGCCGTAGTGCAGCCCGGCCAGGACGATGTCACCCTTGCGCAGGGTACCGTTCTGGACCAGTACGGTGGCCACCGGTCCACGGCCCCTGTCGAGACGCGACTCGACCACGACACCCTTGCCGGGAGCCTCGGGCACCGCCTTGAGCTCGAGGACTTCGGAAACCAGCTGAATCGCCTCCAGCAGCTCCTCGATACCCTCACCGGTCTTGGCCGAAACGTGAACGAACTGCGTATCGCCACCCCAGTCCTCGGAAATGACCCCGTGCTGGGAAAGCTCGTTGCGGATACGGTCGAAGTCCGCGCCTTCCTTGTCGATCTTGTTGACCGCCACCACCATCGGCACTTCGGCTGCCTTGGAGTGCTCGATCGCCTCGATCGTCTGGGGCATGACGCCATCGTCGGCCGCCACCACCAGGATGACCACGTCGGTGGCCTTGGCACCACGCGCACGCATGGCGGTAAACGCCGCGTGACCCGGGGTATCGAGGAAGGTCACGCCACCGTGCTCGTCTTCCACGTGGTAGGCGCCGATGTGCTGGGTGATACCGCCAGCCTCGCCGGTCGCCACCTTGGCCTTGCGAATATAGTCGAGCAGCGAGGTCTTGCCGTGGTCGACGTGACCCATGACCGTGACCACCGGCGAGCGAGTGATCTCGTCGCCCTCGTAGGAGATGCCGGACAGCACTTCGGTTTCCAGCGCATCGTCCTTGACCAGCTTGGGCTTGTGGCCCATCTCCTCGACCACGATGGCCGCGGTGTCCTGATCGATGGTCTGGTTGATGGTCACCGCCGCACCCATGGTGAACATCGCCTTGATGACCTCGTTGGCCTTGATCGACATCTTGTCGGCCAATTCCGCAACACTGATCGACTCAGGGATGGACACTTCGCGCACGATCGGCTGTGTCGGCTTCTGGAAGCCGTGCTGGCCGCCGCCCTGGGAGCCACCGCGGCGGCTGCCACGGCGCTCGGAACGCTTGGCCTTCTTGGCGGCACCACCGCGACGACGCTCCTCGCGATCACCGCGATCCTCATCGTCACGACCACGCCCTTTCTTGGCAGCCGTCTTCTTCGGCGGCGCGGTGCGACGATCGCTGCGACCCTCCTTGGGCGGTGCCGGCGGCTCTGCCGAAGGCTCCGACTGATCCAACTCAGGGACCGGAATCTGCGGTACCTCGGCGAGCTTGGCTGGGGCTGGCTCCTCGGCGGGTGCCGGTGCGGCAGCCTCGGCCTTCGCAGCCTCCTCACGTGCCTGGCGCTCGGCGGCACGATCCTTGGCGTCCTCGGCATCCTGCGCTTCGCGCTTGGCCCGAGAATCCGCCATGTCGCCTACCAGCTGGCGCGGACCGGCGTCCTCCACCGGCTCGGGAGCCGGCGCCTCGTCCTCGGCGCGCTTGACGTAGGTACGCTTCTTGCGCACCTGCACCTCGATGGTCTTGCCCCGCTCACCGGTCTTGATGCGGCTCCTTGTCTTGCGGGTCAGGGTAATCCGATTCTTGGCCCCTGCACCGTCGCCGCCGCCATGGCTCTTGGTGAGATAGTCGAGCAGCTGACGCTTGTCCTCCTCGGACACCGCATCAGTCTCGGCTTTGTGCTCGAGCCCGGCTTCTTTCATCTGTTCCAGCAGGCGAGGGACGTCGCGCCCCACCTTCGCTGCAAAATCTTTAACGGTCATTTCTGACATGTTGACCCTCCTCAGCCCGTGACCCGTTTACTGTTCGTCCGCGAACCAGGGCGCACGGGCAGTCATGATCAGTGATGCAGCGCGCTCCTCGTCCATGCCCTCGATGTCCATCAGATCGTCGACGGACTGCTCGGCGAGGTCCTCCATGGTGACAATGCCGCGACTCGCCAGAATGAAGGCCAGATGACGCTCCATGCCCTCCATTTCCAGCAGGTCATCGGCCGGCTGAGCACCGTCCAGCGCCTCCTCGGAGGCAATGGCCAGGTTCAGCAGTTCATCCTTGGCACGCGCACGCAGCTCTTCCACCAGTTCCTCATCGAGCTCCTCGATCTCGAGAATTTCCTCGAGGGGCACGTAGGCGATCTCTTCCAGGGTGGTGAAACCCTCCTCCACCAGCAGCCGGGCGAGGTCATCCTCGATATCCAGATGCTGAATGAAATGCTCGACCAGGCTGTCGATCTCCTGCTCTCGCTTGTCTTCGGCCTCGCCCTCGGTCATGACGTTGATTCGCCATCCGGTGAGCTCCGAGGCCAGGCGCACGTTCTGGCCGCTACGACCGATGGCCTGGGCCAGATTGTCCTCGGCAACCGCCACGTCCATGGCATGCGCGTCCTCGTCAACGAGGATGGAACCGACATCCGCCGGCGCCATGGCGTTGATCACCAGCTGGGCGGGGTTGTCGTCCCACAGGATGATATCGACCCGCTCGTTCTGCAGCTCGCTGGACACCGCCTGCACCCTCGAACCCCGCATGCCGACACAGGCACCCACCGGATCGATGCGCCGGTCGTTGGTCTTGACCGCGATCTTGGCCCGGGAGCCGGGATCCCGCGCAGCTCCCTTGATCTCGATGAGCTGCTCGGCAATCTCCGGCACCTCGATCTTGAACAGTTCGATGATCAGCTCGGGGCAGGTACGCGACAGGATCAGCTGGGCGCCACGCGCATCGGCATCGACCTTTGTCAGCAGCGCCCGGACCCGATCGTTCATGCGGTAGCGCTCGCCGGGGATCATCTCGCCACGCGGCAGGAACGCCTCGGCGTTGTCGCCCAGGTCGATGATCAGGCCGTCGCGGGTGGTCTTCTTGACGATACCGGCGACCAGTTCGCCCTCGCGCTCGGCGTACTGACGCACCACCTCGGCACGCTCGGCTTCGCGCACCTTCTGCACGATGACCTGCTTGGCGGTCTGGGCGGCGATACGACCGAAGGCGGCATTCTCGATCTGCTCCTCGACCACGTCGCCCCGTTTGAGCGGCGGATCGCGACGCTCGGCGAAGGACTCCTTGATCTCGGCATCGGGGTTCTCGAACTCGTCGTCTTCCACCACTTCCCAGCGACGAAAGGTTTCGTATTCGCCGGTGTAACGGTCGATGTGAACACGCACGCTCACTTCCCGACCCTCGAAGCGCTTGCGTGATGCGCTGGCCAGGGCCGCCTCGACGGCCTCGAAGATCACATCGCGGGGCACGCCTTTTTCATTGGAGATCGCATCGACGACCGTCAGAATTTCTTTACTCATGCCTTTGCCTCGCCAGAAAACCTGTCCATATGCACCGATCTCGGCCTTCAACCTCAGTCTTCGAACCGTGGCACCACACGTGCCTGATCGATGCTTTCGATGGGAAAGCAATACTCTTCGCCGTCCTGCTGCAACAGCACCTCGTCGTCCTCGATGCCGGCCAGCAGTCCCTGGAACTTGCGCCGCCCATCGAAGGGTACCCGCAGCTTCAGCGCCACCTGATGTCCCGCAAAGCGAGAGAACTGGTCGAGGGTGAAGAGCGGCCGGTCCATGCCCGGCGACGACACCTCCAGGCGATACTCACCCGGAATGGGATCTTCCACGTCGAGTACGGCGCTGACCTGGCGACTGATATCAGCGCAATGGTCCACGCTCACACCCTCGGCATGATCAATGTAGATCACAACACGGGAATGCTTGCCCTGGGGGCGATAGTCGATGCCCCAGAGCTCGAAACCCATGGCGGTGACCACCGGCTCGATTAGCGCATACAGCGCAGCGTCCTTGAGTGCCACAGAGAAAGCTCCTACAGCCGTTGCATCAGGCACCTGGCCGGGAGTAAACAGGAAAGCTAGGTGGCTGATTGGCGTTGCCCGGATAAGCGCTGCCGGCCTGGGCCAACAGTAAGCTGCTAACAAAAAGCCCCTTCGCAGGAAGGGGCCTTTCACAAGAAACCTGTAGTACCACTTCAGCGCTCATGACTGCCTCGCAAGACAGCTGACCGGAAGATGGTAGCGGGGACCGGATTTGAACCGATGACCTTCGGGTTATGAGCCCGACGAGCTACCAGACTGCTCCACCCCGCAACATTCCAGGTCGGCGATTGTAGGTGCCTGATGCGCTTGAGTCAAGCCGCATTGGCGCTTACAACCCTTCTTCTTACAACCTTCCTGGTGCCAATCCTGCTTCTGTCGTCTCGTGATCTCCTGACAAGCCAGCGGATCACGTCGTTTCAGATGGTGCCGAAGGCGGGACTTGAACCCGCACGACCTTACGGTCACTACCCCCTCAAGATAGCGTGTCTACCAATTCCACCACTTCGGCTTTCTTGATGTCTGGAGCCTCAACCTTAGTCGTTGCTTTCTTCCAGCACTGGCGCGGTATTATCCACGTCACGGGCGTCGTCGTCAAGGGTCGGCACGCCGTTCTGCTGCTCGATCAGGCGGGCATCGGGGATGCCGACTTCCGGCGCCTGGGCCTGCGTAGCAAACCAGGCCAGCGTCAACGACGTGGCGAAGAAGGTCACCGCCAGCACGGCCGTGGCGCGGGACATGAAACCGCCACTGCCTCGCGAGCCGAACACGGTCTGGGAGGCACCGCCACCGAAGGCGGCGCCGGCTTCGGCGCCCTTGCCCTGCTGCAGCAGGATGAGGACAACCAGGGCGATGGCGATCACCACATGGATCATGAGAATGGCAACTTGCATGGAATTCAACCTGCTGACTGACAAATGGCTAGAAAATCGTCGACCTTGAGCGAAGCACCGCCCACGAGGCCGCCGTCGATGTCCGGCTGGGCCAGCAGCTCAGCCGCGTTATTTGCGTTCATGCTGCCGCCGTAAAGCAATCGCATCCCTGCCGCCAGCCCGCGATCGAAGCTGGCCTGATACTTTCGAATCCCGGCCATTACTTCCTGGGCCTGGCCGGGTGTCGCCGTGCGACCGGTGCCTATCGCCCAGACCGGCTCATAGGCGATAACCACCCGTGGACGCTGTTCGGGCTCGAGGCGCGCCATCACGTAGCCCACCTGGCCCAGCACCACTTCCATGGTGTGACCCGCGTCCCGCTCCTCCAGGCTCTCTCCCACGCAGAGGATAGGCGTGATATCGACACTGAGCGCAGCCAGCAGCCGATCATGCACGGCCTCGTCGTTTTCGCGGTAGAGCTGGCGGCGTTCAGAGTGCCCCACCAGCGCATATCTCACGCCGAATTCCCGCAACATCTGGCCGCTCACCTCACCCGTGCGGGCTCCGGAATGCAGCGGGTTGAGCGTCTGGGCACCCAGTTCGAGCGAGGTATCGGCAAAGGCCCGCTGCGCCATGTCCAGGTAAGGAAAGGGCGGGAGTATGACCACATCCAGCGACGCCGGGAGCACGGTACGGGGAAAGGCACGACCGAAATCCTCGACCAGAGAGGCCGAACCGTTCATCTTCCAGTTCCCGGCAATCAGCGGCGTTCGCATACGGCGTCCTCTTTCAAAGTGGTGCGAAATGGTATAGGAGGCGTCGTGTCAAGACAACCATTCGGCGCGGTCGTCAGCCCAACTGCTGCTGCACTTCGGCGGCCAGGCGTCGAGCCATGCCCTCCACATCGAGATGCGCCCGCCCCTCCACCATCACGCGAATCAGCGGTTCTGTGCCCGAAGGACGAAGCAGTACGCGACCCTCGTCGCCCAACTCCTCTTCCAAGGAAGCTACCGCATCCTTGACCGCCGAGCTCTCCATCAAGGACTTGGCATCGCTGCCCGGCGTCAGGCGCACATTCACCAGCACCTGGGGTACCTTCTCCAGGCCCGACAACAGGCTCTTGAGCGACCTGTCTTCCGCGACCATGATCGCCAGCACCTGCAATGCCGACACGATACCGTCACCGGTGCTCTGCACGTCGGCACAGACGATGTGACCGGACGACTCGCCGCCCAGCTGCCACTCGTTGGCAACCAGGCGCTCCACCACGTAGCGGTCCCCCACCTTGGCGCGCTCGAAGGGAACGCCCATCGCCTCCAGCGCCATGGCAAGCCCGAAGTTGGTCATCAGGGTACCCACCACGCCACCGTTGAGCTGCCCCCGCTCATGCCGGTCTCGGGCGATCAGGTAGAGGATGTCGTCGCCATCGATCTCGCGCCCGTCGGCATCGACCATCAACACCCGATCGCCATCGCCATCGAAGGCAATGCCTAGATCGGCACTTTGCTGGATCACCGCGGCACGCAGCGTGGCCGGGTACGTGGAACCTACGTCGCGGTTGATATTGAGCCCGTCGGGGCTCGCCCCCACCAGGCTGATCTCGGCACCCAGCTCGCGGAAGACGCTGGGGGCTATGTGGTAGGTAGCCCCGTGGGCGCAGTCCAGCACGATCTTCAGCCCATGCAGGCTGACACGCTTGGGCACCGTGGACTTGCAGAACTCGATGTAGCGGCCGGCGGCATCGTCGATGCGCACCGCCTTGCCCAGCCGATCGGCGGCCACCGTGGTCAGCGGCTCGTCCAGCATCGCCTCGATGCGCTCCTCGATCTCGTCGGCCAGCTTGGTGCCTTCGGTGGAGAAAAACTTGATGCCGTTGTCGGCAAAGGGATTATGCGACGCCGAAATCACGATACCGGCATCGGCCCGGAAGGTCCGCGTCAGATAGGCGATCCCCGGCGTTGGCATCGGGCCGAGCAGGGCCACGTCGACCCCCGCCGCCGAGAGCCCCGCCTCCAGCGCCGACTCGAACATGTAGCCCGAGATACGGGTGTCCTTTCCGATCAGCACACGAGCGCGCCCGTTGTCCCGGGCCAGCACGCGACCCATGGCCCAGCCCAGCTTCAGCATGAAGTCGGCGGTGATCGGATATTCACCCACCGTACCCCGAATCCCGTCGGTACCGAAATAGCGTCTAGTCATGCTCGCAGCCTTCCCTAAGCACGGCCCATGTCATGTTTACCGCATCCAGGACTGGGCCAACATCATGGACGCGCAGAATGCTTGCGCCGCGCTCGACGGCCAGTGACGCCAGCGCCAGGCCACCTGGCAGTCGCTCCTCGACCGGCCGCCCGAGCACCTTGCCGATCATGCTCTTGCGCGACATCCCCACCATCAGCGGAAGCCCCTGAGTGCTCAGATCACTCAAGCGATTGAGCAGCCTCAGATTGTGCTCGACGCTCTTGCCGAAGCCGAATCCCGGGTCGAGCAGCAGGCGCTCACGCCGCAGCCCGGCGGCTTCGCAGGCAGCGACTCGTGACTCGAGAAAATCGCTGACCGAGGCCTCTACCGGCACATCATAGCGAGGGGCGTGCTGCATGTCCCGCGGCTCGCCCTGCATGTGCATCAGACAGACCGGCAGGCCGGTACCCAGCGCTGCTTCAAGCGCCCCCTCACGCTGCAGGGCACGAACATCATTGATCATCCCCGCGCCCATCGCGGCGACTTCCCGCATCACCACGGGACTGCTGGTATCCACCGACACCAGGGCGTCAAGCTCGCGCACCAGACGCTCGACCACCGGCATGACACGATCCAGCTCCTGCTGGGTGGAGACATCCCGGGAACCAGGCCGGGTGGATTCGCCCCCCACATCGATGATCGCCGCGCCCTCGGCAAGCATGCGCTCGGCATGCCGCACGGCATCGTCGATGACGGTGTGCTGGCCACCGTCAGAGAAGGAGTCGGGTGTGACGTTGAGAATCCCCATGATGCGGGGGTAAGAGAGATCGAGACGGTGACGCCCGCACGGCAGCCAGGTGGGTGTAGCGGTTTCCATCATGCAATCGGTCCTGTTGCGGCATGCTGACAAAACGGTTGCCCCGCATGGCAAAGGCGCCCCAGAGGGGCGCCTGCCTGCGATGAGTCGATATCAGGACCCGGCCGGACCACCCAGCGGGTCTGACGGGCGACGACGCGGCTCCTCGTCTTCATCCTCATCACCATTACCACTATCGCTACCATCGCTGCTGCTGTCTCCACCACTGCCGCCATCGGTGGGTCCGGCCGCCTCGGGCTCGGGTTCGGACTCTTCGCCGGTAGACGGCGTCTCGCCGGTTACCGGTGCGCCGGTGCCGGAATCGCCGTCCTCCCAGTCCTTGGGCGGCCGCGGCGCGCGGCCCTCCATGATATCGCGGAGCTGGTCGGCGTCGATGGTCTCGTAGAGCATCAGCGCATCGGCCATGGCGTCAAGCTTGTCGCGATTCTCCTCGAGGATCTGCTGCGCCTTGGCGTAGCATTCATCGATGATCTTGCGCACCTCCTTGTCGAGGCGCGATGTGGTCTCGCCGGACTTGAGCTTGCCGCCCTGGCCGGGACCGCCGAGGAACTGGTGGGACTCGTCCTCATCGTACATGATCGGACCCATCTCCTCGGAGAGGCCCCACTTGGCCACCATGTTGTGGGCCAGCTCGGTGGCGCGCTTGATGTCGTTCGACGCCCCGGTAGTGACACCGTTGGGACCCAGCGTCATCTCCTCGGCGATACGGCCGCCGAACAGCGAGCAGATCTGGCTGAGAATCTGCTGACGCGACAGGCTGTAACGGTCCTGCTCGGGCAGGAACATGGTCACGCCCAGCGCTCGGCCGCGGGGGATGATGGTCACCTTGTAGACCGGGTCGTGCTCCGGCATCACCAGACCGATGATGGCGTGGCCCGACTCGTGATAGGCGGTGTTGAGCTTCTCCTTGTCGGTCATGACCATGGACTTGCGCTCGGCGCCCATCATGATCTTGTCCTTGGCCAGCTCCAGCTCTTCCATGCTCACCAGACGCTTGTTGCGGCGTGCGGCGAAGAGCGCCGCCTCGTTGACCAGGTTGGCCAGATCGGCGCCGGAGAAACCGGGCGTGCCTCGGGCGATCAGCGACGGCTTGACGTCGTCGCCCAGCGGCACCTTGCGCAGGTGTACGTTGAGGATATGCTCGCGGCCCCGAATATCCGGCAGCCCCACCACTACCTGGCGGTCGAAGCGCCCCGGGCGCAGCAGCGCCGGATCGAGCACGTCAGGACGGTTGGTGGCGGCAATGACTATGACGCCCTCGTTGGCCTCGAAGCCATCCATTTCTACCAGCAGCTGGTTCAGGGTCTGCTCGCGCTCGTCGTTGCCACCGCCCATGCCGGCGCCGCGGGAGCGACCCACCGCATCGATCTCGTCGATGAAGATGATGCAGGGCGCCTGCTTCTTGGCCTGCTCGAACATGTCGCGCACACGGGACGCACCCACACCGACGAACATCTCGACGAAGTCTGAGCCGGAGATCGAGAAGAACGGTACCTTGGCCTCGCCGGCGATGGACTTGGCGAGCAGCGTCTTACCGGTACCCGGCGGGCCCACCATCAGCACGCCGCGGGGAATGGTGCCGCCCAGGCGCTGGAACTTGGAGGGATCACGCAGGAAGTCGACCAGCTCCTCAACCTCCTCCTTGGCCTCGTCACACCCGGCCACGTCGGCGAAGGTGGTCTTGATCTGATCCTGGGAGAGCAGCTTGGCCTTGGACTTGCCGAAGCTCATCGGACCGCCCTTGCCGCCGGCTCCGCCCTGCATCTGACGCATGAAGAACATGAAGATGGCAAGAATCAGTAGAATCGGGAAGCTGGCGATCAGCAGCCGCGTCCACAGGCTCTGCTGCTGCGGCTCCTTGCCCACCACGGTGACGTTGTTGGTCAGCAGATCATCCATCAGCCGGGGGTCTTCCGCTGCGGGCCGGATGGTCTGGAATTCCGACCCGTCCTGACGCTCACCGGTGATGGTGTGGCCATCGATGGTCACGCTGCGGATCTGTTGATTCTGCACCTGCTGGACGAACTGGGAGTAGTTCATCGTCTGCGGTGTGGTATCGACGGTAAAGTTGTTGAATACCGTGAGCAATACTGCGGCGATAACCAACCACAGAATCAGGTTCTTTGCCATATCGTTCAAGGGCCTACCCTCGTTGCAAGCATCTGTCGGCCGAAACGCCTGTTTGTAAGACCACGCACTGCGGGGCGTGTTCCGCCCAGCCGTGGGGGCTATGTCTGCCCATACTGTGACATAGTTGAGCAGCCCTGTCCGGCCATTGCGCCGTTAGTCTTTGACTATCATTGTGGCCGAGCCGGAGCTCAGCCGCGAAATCCTTCCGCCAGCAGGTACACTTCACGCGAACGAGCACGCGAGGCCTCTGGCTTGCGGGTCACCACCCGGCTGAAACTGTCGCGCAGCTCCTTGAGGTAGGTATCGAAGCCTTCGCCCTGGAACACCTTGGCGAGGAAGCGACCCTGTGGCTTCAATGTCTGGCGAGCCAGGCCAAGCGCCAGCTCCACCAGGTACATGGCCTGGGGTTGATCGATGGCCGCCATACCACTCATATTGGGGGCCATGTCGGACATCACAAGGTCTACCGGCCGATTGCCCAGGGTCTCGAGTATCGCATCGAGTACCGATTCCTCGGTGAAATCGCCCTGAATGAAGTCGACGCCGGCAAGGGCGTCCATCTCCAGGATGTCGGAGGCGATCACCACGCCACTGGGGCCTACCTTCTCGGCGGCCACCTGGCTCCAGCCGCCCGGCGCCGCACCCAGGTCGATCACCGCCATGCCCGGCCGGAACAGCCGGTCCTTCTCGTCCAGCGCCAGCAGCTTGTAGCTGGCCCGGCTACGATAGCCATCCTGCCAGCTCTGCTGCACGAACCGGTCGTCGAAGTGCTCCTTCAGCCAGCCTTTGCTGGTCTTGCTTGCCCCGGCCTTGCCCGACGCACGCTTGTCGCCGGAACTGGACGCATCGCCACGCGAGGAGGGAGTGGAACGAGCCACGGCATCACCTTGAGACATCGTTTGAAATAGGGATCTGTAAAGCCATTAGACCAGCGCCAGAAGCGGCAAGGTGCGAAGCGAAACGGCAGCCGCCGAGAAGCGCTTGAATGCTTTCGTCGAGACGCGTTTCACCGTACCATGGTGCGCTGAGCGCAACCGGGAAGACGCAACATACCATGAGCTTGTCACAGGCACAAAAGAAAGCATTTCGCAGTATCGGCCACCACCTCACCCCGGTGGTAACGGTATCCGAAAACGGCGTATCCGAGGGGCTGCTGGCCGAACTCGATCGCGCGCTCAACGACCACGAGCTGATCAAGGTCAAGCTGGCCCTGACGGAGCGTGATGACCGCGCCGCTGCGCTGGAGGCCCTGCTGACCGCGAGCCGGGCCGAGCGGGTACAGACCATCGGCAAGATGGCGCTGCTCTATCGAGCCAACCCCAAGGGCAACCCCAAGCTCTCCAACGTCAAGCGCTTCGAGGGCCACCACGGCCGCCACTGAAGCCGAGCCGCATGCAGGGCTGCATCAAGCAGCCCTTGACGATACAACCCCCGCCGACCCGCGTCGCCGGGGGTTGTTCGCTTGGCGCCGGCTCAGCGGTGCTCGACGCCGGCAATCTCGTATTCCACTTCGCCGCCCGGGGTGTTCACCACCACCACGTCGCCCTCCTCCTTGCCGATCAGGGCGCGGGCGATGGGCGAGGTCACCGATATCTTGCCGGCCTTGATCTCGGCCTCGTCCTCGCCGACGATCTGGTAGGTCACCGTCTCGTCATTGTTGAGGTTGATCAGCTCGACGGTGACGCCGAAGATCACCTTGCCCGTCTGCGGCAGCTTCATGACATCGATCACCTGGGCCGCCGAGAGCTTGCTCTCGATCTCCTTGATGCGCCCTTCGATAAAGCCCTGCTGCTCGCGGGCGGCGTGGTACTCGGCGTTCTCCTTGAGATCACCGTGCTCACGCGCCTCGGCGATATCGGCGATCACCTTGGGGCGCGCCTCGCCTTTCAGATATTCCAGCTCCTTGCGCAGGCGTGCCTCGCCGGCAACGGTCATGGGGACCTTGTTCATTGCGTAGCTCCTGCATGCAGTTCCTGTACCCGACGTACTGTAATGGCATCGCCATATTCGAGCGCCATGCAAACGGCGCTGGCCCCTGCCAGGGTCGTGGCATAGGGCACCTTGCGGGCGAGCGCGGTACGACGGATCACCGAGGAGTCATTGATTGCCTGACGGCCCTCGGTGGTATTGACGATATAGGCGATTTCGTCGTTCTTGAGCAGATCGACGATATGCGGCCGGCCTTCATAGACCTTGTTGACGATGTCGAACGGGAGGCCTGCCGCTTCGAGTGCCGCAGCGGTGCCACGAGTGGCGACCAGGCCGAACCCTAATGCTAGCAGAGAACGCGCCACCTCGATAACACCCGACTTGTCCGGATCGCGCACCGAGAGGAACGCCTTGCGCTCCCCGGTGAGGGCGGGAATCGCCTCGCCGGCGCCGAGCTGCGCCTTGTAGAAGGCCTCGGCGAAGGTGTCGCCACTGCCCATCACCTCGCCGGTGGACTTCATCTCCGGCGACAGGATGGGGTCGACCCCGGGGAACTTGTTGAACGGGAACACCGCCTCCTTGACGCTATAGAAGTGCGGCACGATCTCGCGCTCGAAGCCCTGTTCGGCCAGGGTCTTGCCCGCCATGCAGCGGGCGGCGATCTGCGCCAGGGAGATGCCGATGCACTTGGAGACGAAGGGCACGGTACGCGAGGCGCGGGGGTTGACCTCGATGACGTAGATCTCGCCATCCTGCCAGGCCAGCTGCACGTTCATCAGGCCCACCACGCCGAGCTCCACGGCCATCTTCTTGACCTGCTCGCGCATCTCGTCCTGCACCTCGGCGGGCAGCGAGTAGGGGGGCAGCGCGCAGGCGGAGTCACCGGAGTGCACGCCGGCCTGCTCGATGTGCTGCATGATGCCGCCGATCACCACCTGGTGGCCGTCGGAGACGGCGTCGATATCGATCTCGATGGCGGCATTGAGGAAGTGGTCGAGCAGCACCGGCGAGTCGTTGGAGACCTTCACCGCGTGGGTCATGTAGTTCTCGAGCTCGGAGGCGTCGTAGACGATCTCCATGGCACGGCCGCCGAGCACGTAGCTGGGGCGCACCACCAGCGGGTAGCCGATCGCCTCGGCCTTGGCGAAGGCCTCGTCGAAGCTGCGCGCGGTAGCGTTGGGCGGCTGCTTGAGGCCCAACTTATCGATCATCTGCTGGAAGCGCTCGCGGTCCTCGGCACGGTCGATGGCGTCCGGCGTGGTGCCGATGATCGGCACGCCGGCGGCCTCGAGCTCTCGGGCCAGCTTGAGCGGCGTCTGGCCGCCGAACTGCACGATCACCCCGACCGGCTTCTCCTTGTCGGCGATCTCCAGCACGTCCTCCAAGGTGACCGGCTCGAAGTAGAGGCGGTCGGAGGTGTCGTAGTCGGTAGAGACGGTCTCCGGGTTGCAGTTGACCATGATGGTCTCATAGCCGTCGTCGTGCATGGCGAAGGCGGCGTGGACGCAGCAGTAGTCGAACTCGATGCCCTGGCCGATACGGTTGGGCCCGCCGCCCAGCACCATGATCTTCTGGCGGTCGGAGACCTCGGCCTCACACTCCTCCTCGTAGGTGGAGTACATGTAGGCGGTGTCCGAGACGAACTCCGCCGAACAGGTGTCCACCCGCTTGTAGACCGGGCGGATGCCGGCCTTCTGGCGGGTCTTGCGGAACTCCTTCTCGGCGACGCCCAGCAGGCTCGCCAGGCGGGCATCGCTGAAGCCCTTGCGCTTGAGGCCGAACAGCTCGCGGGGGGTAAAGTCGGACAGTGAACGCTTGCTCACCTGCTGCTCGATGTTGACCAGATCCTCGATCTGCACCAGAAACCAGGGATCGATATTGGTCAGGGTGAAGATCTCGTCGACGCTCATGCCGGCGCGCATGGCGTCGGCGATGAAGAAGATGCGCTCGGCGCCGGCGGCCTGCAGCTCGCCCTTGATGTGCGCCATGGCATCGTCACTGAAGTCGCCGGCCTTGCACTCAGGAAACTTGGGGTCGAGCCCGTCGTTGCCGGTCTCCAGGCCACGCAGCGCCTTCTGCAGCGACTCCTGGAAGGTGCGGCCGATGGCCATGACCTCGCCCACCGATTTCATCTGGGTGGTGAGGCGGTCGTTGGCCTGGGGGAATTTCTCGAAGGTGAAGCGCGGAATCTTGGTGACGACGTAGTCGATGGCCGGCTCGAAGGGGGCCGGGGTGCGCCCGCCGGTGATGTCGTTCTGCAGCTCGTCCAGGGTATAGCCGACGGCCAGCTTGGCGGCGATCTTGGCGATCGGGAAGCCGGTGGCCTTGGAGGCCAGCGCCGAGGAGCGCGACACCCGCGGGTTCATCTCGATGATCACCATGCGCCCGGTCCTGGGGTCGACGCCGAACTGCACGTTGGAGCCGCCGGTCTCGACGCCGATCTCGCGCAGCACCGCAAGCGATGCGTCGCGCATGATCTGGTATTCCTTGTCGGTCAGCGTCTGGGCCGGGGCCACGGTGATGGAGTCGCCGGTATGCACGCCCATGGGGTCGAAGTTCTCGATGGCGCAGACGATGATGCAGTTGTCGTTCTTGTCCCGAACGACCTCCATCTCGTACTCCTTCCACCCCAGCAACGACTCGTCGATGAGCAGCTCATGGTTGTTGGAGAGCTCGAAGCCGCGGGTGCAGATCTCCTCGAACTCCTCCTTGTTGTAGGCCACGCCACCGCCGGAGCCACCCATGGTGTAGGAGGGGCGGATGATGGTGGGAAAGCCCAGCTCGGCCTGGATCTCCCAGGCCTCTGCCATGGAGTGCGCCACCTTGGCCTTGGGGCACGCCAGGCCGATATTCTTCATTGCCTTGTCGAAGAGGTCGCGGTCCTCGGCCTTGTTGATGGCATCGGCGTTGGCGCCGATCATCTCCACGCCATACTTCTCGAGCACGCCGTGCTCGTCGAGCTGCAGCGCACAGTTGAGCGCCGTCTGGCCACCCATGGTCGGCAGCAGGGCATCGGGACGCTCGGCCTCGATGATCTTCTCCACCGTCTGCCAGGTGATCGGCTCGATATAGGTGGCATCGGCCATGGCCGGGTCGGTCATGATGGTGGCCGGGTTGGAGTTGACCAGGATGACCCGGTAGCCCTCCTCGCGCAGCGCCTTGCAGGCCTGGGCGCCGGAATAGTCGAACTCGCACGCCTGGCCGATGACGATGGGGCCGGCGCCGATGATGAGGATGCTCTTTATGTCGGTACGTTTGGGCATGACGGTTCCCGCGAAAATTGTTGGCTAACGAGTGAGGCGGCTCTCGCAGAGTCCGCTGAAGCGTTCGATGCCCGGCGGGGCCTGGGGCTGACCGGGCAGATTCATTCAGCGCGTGGCGAGGCGCTCCTTCATCATGGCGACGAAACGGTCGAACAGCGGCGACACGTCCTTGGGTCCGGGGCTCGCCTCGGGGTGGCCCTGGAAGCTGAAGGCCGGGCGGTCGGTGCGCTCGATGCCCTGCAGCGAACCGTCAAACAGCGAACGGTGGGTGGCACGGAGGTTGGCCGGCAGGGTCGACTCCTCGGCGGCGAAGCCGTGGTTCTGGCTGGTGATCATCACGTGGCCGGTGTCGAGGTCCTGCACGGGATGATTGGCGCCGTGGTGGCCGAGCCCCATCTTCACCGTCTTCGCTCCACTGGCCAGCGCCAGCAGCTGATGGCCCAGGCAGATGCCGAAGACCGGGATGTCGGTCTCGAGGATCTCGCCGATCGCCTTGATGGCGTAGTCGCAGGGTTCGGGGTCACCGGGGCCGTTGGCCAGGAAGACACCGTCCGGGTTCATGGCCAGCACCTCGGCGGCGGGGGTCTGGGCCGGCACCACGGTCAGGCGGCAGCCGCGGCTGGCCAGCATGCGCAGGATGTTGCGCTTCACCCCATAGTCGTAGGCGACCACGTGGAAGGGGCGCTCGCTCTGGCTGGTGTCGGCGTAGCCCTCACCCAGGGTCCATTCGCCCTCGGTCCACTCGTAGGGAGCCTGGCAGGAAACCACCTTGGCCAGGTCCATGCCCTTGAGGCCGGGAAACTCCCGCGCCGCCGCCAGTGCGCGCTCTACGGCGTCTTCGCCGGAGGCCAGGTCGCCGGCCAGGATCGCCCCGTTCTGGGCGCCCTTGTCGCGCAGGATGCGGGTCAGCCGCCGGGTATCGATATCGGCGATGCCGAGCACGTTCTGGCTCTTCAGGTAGTCGGAGAGCGACTGTTCGGAGCGGAAGTTGCTGGCGATCAGCGGCAGGTCGCGGATCACCAGGCCCGCGGCGGCGATGGCGCCGGACTCCACATCCTCGGCGTTGACGCCGGTATTGCCGATGTGGGGGTAGGTGAGGGTGACGATCTGCCGGGTATAGGAGGGGTCGGTGAGGATTTCCTGATAGCCGGTCATGGCCGTATTGAACACCACCTCACCGCTGGTCTGTCCATCGGCACCGATGGCCGTGCCGTGAAAGAGACTGCCATCTTCCAGGGCCAGTATCGCGGGTTTGTTCAATGCGGGGCTGTTCAAGACAAGGTCCTCCCATGCTGTGGGAGCCTGAGGGGCGCAGGCTCCGCGGCTATCGTCGCTGCGACAGATTCGGCTCGTAAAAAAGCGGGACGAAGCCGATAAAAGAACCGGTTTCATCCCGCTTGTTGTCATATTCTTCGGGGGCTGGCAAACGCAACAAGCGCGCAGTAATGACTGCTATTTTCAGGCGCCCGGCCAAAATTTTGGGGATATTACAGGATCCGGCCTCACCTGGCTACCATCTTGCGCCCTGAACCTCATGTCCACGCTGACGATCCGGGGCTGATCCGAGCACAGGACTCCGAGGATGCGCTGTGAACCCATCCCTGGGCGCTACCGATTCCATCCCTGGAATCGGACCTCCTCTTCGGCCTGTCCTCGGCGCCCCTCGGTCGGCGGCCGCCCCACAGGTTCAGAGGCCAAGCACATCCTGCATGTCATACCGGCCGTTGGGCCGGTCGGCCACCCAGCGCGCCGCGCGTACCGCACCCTTGGCGAAGGTCATGCGGCTCGACGCCTTGTGGGTGATCTCGATGCGCTCGCCCTCGGTGGCGAACATCACCGTGTGCTCGCCGACGATATCCCCGGCACGCACCGTGGCGAAGCCGATTTCCTTGTCCGTGCGCGGCCCGCACTGGCCCTCGCGGGCGAAGACGCCGTGCTCCTTGAGCGTGCGGCCGAGGCTCTCGGCCACCACCTCGCCCATCTTCAGCGCGGTGCCCGAGGGGGAATCCACCTTGTGGCGATGGTGCGCCTCGATCACCTCGATGTCGTAGCCCTCGTCGCCCAGCGCCCGGGCCGCGGTTTCCAGCAGCTTCAGCGTCAGGTTGACCCCGACGCTCATGTTGGGCGCGAAGACCAGCGGGAGCCTGTCACGGTAGGCGTCGAGCGCGGCCAGCTCCTCGTCGGAGAGCCCGGTGGTGCCGATGACGATCCGCTTGCCGTGCTTGGCGCAGAACGCCAGGTTGGCCAGCGTCACCTGCGGGCTGGTGAAGTCGATCAGCACGTCGAAATCATCGACGATGGCCTCGAGGGAGTCCACCGCCGTCACCCCCAGCCTGCCGACGCCCGCCAGCTCACCGATATCGGCACCGGCCAGCGAACTGCCCGGCTCGACGATACCGCCGGCCAGGGTGGCTCCGGCATCCTGCTGCACGGCGTTGACCAGGGTGCGGCCCATGCGGCCGGCGACGCCGACGATGGCGATACGGGTCATGCGGACTCCTGCAAATGCGGTGGCGTTAAGATGCCGCGAGTATACCAGAGGCTCAGGCTGCATCTCGTGGCAATACGCTGCGCTCGATCTCGTCGCCATGATCGAGCTCGACTCTCTTGAGCTCATACGCTGCCTGAAGGTTCAGCCACGACTGGGCATCACCACCGAAATAACGCGCCAGACGCAGGGCTGTATCCGCCGAAATCGCACGGCGCTCCTTGACGATCTCGTGCAACCGGGTCGAGGGCACACGCAGCTCACGTGCCAGGGCGTTGACGCTCATCCCCAGCGGCTCCAGATAGTCTTCCCGCAGCATCTCGCCTGGATGGATAGGTCGCATGCCATTCTTGATCATGATGGCAACTCCTGTTTGACAGAGGTCAGTGATAATCCACGATTTCGACATCGAAGGCGGCCCCGTTCTCGAAGCGAAAGCAGATTCTCCACTGATCGTTGATACGAATGCTGTACTGCCCCTGCCTGTCACCGCGTAGCGCCTCGAGACGGTTACCGGGTGGCGAGCGCAAGAAATCCAGCGTAGTCGCCGAATCCAGCAATTGGAGCTTGCGCTCGGCCTGGCGCCGGAAGGCACGAAATGAGTTGGAGCACCCCGCCCCCTCGAAAAGTCGCTGCGTTCGCTTGCAGGCAAAGGACTCGATCATGTCATCATGCTATTACGCGCTGCGTTATACGTCAAACAGGATTATCCACCTGACCACCCGCGGCTGCCACCGACACTTGGCAGCGAACCAACGCGGCCTCGTCGGACGACTCATGACGGCGCTTCGCTGCGCCCGTTGCGCAGCAGCAGCGCAATGGCGGTCAGCACCAGCAGGCTGCCCGGCAGCCAGTGCCAGCCGATCTGTTCCGGCGCGGTGACGAACAGCAGCAGCATGGAGACGAAGGGCACCAGATAGCCGTAGGCGGTGACGGCACCGGGGGTCAACGCCGAGGTGGCCCGCTGCATCAGCCAGAAGGTCAGGGCACTGGAGAAGAGCCCCAGGTAGGTCACCAGCAGCAGGTCATGCCAGCGCATCGACATGAGCTCGGCGGCGGGCTCTATCGCCAACCCCAGCAGGCCAATCCATACCCCGCCCATTCCCAGGCTCCAGAAGGTGCGCACCGAGGCCGCTTCCGGCAGCCAGCCATGGGCTAGCCCCCACTTGCTCAGCACCGGGTAGAGCGCCGAGGAGACACAGCCGAGGAAGAACACCGCCTCGCCGATGCCGAACTCGAGCCCTTCGCCATGCCCCATCGACTCGGCAACGGCCAGGCCCAGCGCCCCCAGGGCGCCCAGCGCAAGAATCGCCGGCAGTTGCCAGGTCAACCACTCGACGCGAAAGCCCAGCCCCAGCATAAAGGCCAGCAGCGGCACGGTGACGTAGAGCGTCGACATGGAGAGCGCCGTGGCGTGATGTGCCGCCCAGAACATGGCGCCGAAGAAACCGGCCAGGCAGAGGCCCATCAGGCTGTAGAGGGGCAGTAGCCGCCAGGAGGGCAGGAAATCGGCCGAGCGGCGCGCCAGCCACCAGAGCCCCGCGCAGGCGATGGCGAAGCGCAGCGCGGTCAGCGACAGCGGCGGCAGCTGGCTCATCAGCTCGACGGCGGGAAACGACAGCCCCACCAGTACCGCCCACAGCAGCATCCCCAGGTGGGCGGCGCGGGGCGACGCCGTGACGTTCAATTTTCCCAGACGATATCCAGATCCTCGTCACCCGCCATGCGCTGAAGGTGGGCATCCAGCACGCCCTCCAGGCGGTCGAGGCCCTCCTCGTCCAGCGCCTCGAGGGCAACCACCAGCTTGTCCGGCTCGGCCTGCATCAGGCAGGAGCCCTCCTCGAAGACCACCCGGCTCTCGGTCTCGCCCTGCTCCACCTCCAGCTTGTGCGCCCAGTGCTTGCACAGCCGGTTCATCAGCTTCGCAGCTGACTCGGTAGCGATCTCCGTTCGCGACATCGGCATGACGACCTCCCTTCGTATTCGATTGAACTCAAGACTAAGACGAGCGGATGGCCAATGCCAGTCCGCAGCACCACTCTTCAGCGAATATTCGCCTCGTCGTGATAGGCTGAACGAAACGTTTACAATACTGAAGCAGGGAGGCGGCATGAACCCGGCACTCAAGAGCCTGACACGGCTACGAGTGGGCCAAAGCAAGGGCGCACCGGCCTCCAATAAACCGTGCCTGATTCTCGCTCTTATTTGTGAGATCCAGGCGGGTCATGTCGCCTCAAGCCGAATCCCTATCGATACCCGATTGGTAACGCGTTACTGCGAGCTATACGAAATCGCAACCGGTGAGCGACAGAAGGCCAACCCCTGGTTACCGTTATGGCACCTGTCATCGGATGCAGGACCGAATGGCCGCCTCTGGGCACCAGTGTTTCATGACAAACTGGAAAAGATCGCCAAGCAGTTCGGCCAACCTAAGTCGATGAGTGATATCGAACACCGCTTTGTTGCCGCCGACCTGGATAGCGCTCTCTTTCGCGCAGCACAGGATAAGCCTTTGGCTTTTGAAGCTGCGGCCGTAGTAATAGGCCAATACTTTGGGCACTCCCCAGCCGCACAGCAGGCACTTCACGACTACCTTGGCCTGGCTTTCTCAAGTGGCGAATACGAAAAGAACCCCGAGAGACTGGAAGAAGGAGTACATGAGGCCAGCCAGCTCCAAGCGCGCTCAGCCGCATTCCGCTCACTGGTACTGGAAGCCTACGATTATCGATGCGCGGCCAGCCGCCTACGCTACATTTCGCCAGATTACCGTTACCTGGTCGAGGCCGCTCACTTGGTGCCCTTCACCGAGAGTCAGGACGACCATCCCACCAACGGACTGGCACTCACTCCCAATCTGCACTGGGCCATGGACAATCACCTCATTGCACCAGGGCCGGATCACAAGTGGCACGTCAGCCCCACCATCGATGCACTGGTGTCGGATAACCGTTGGCTCTGCGAGTTGGACGGCCACCCGCTGGCCTTGCCTCGTGATAGCCGCTGGCATCCGGCCCAGGGCGCTCTGACCTGGCGACTAGATCACCTGCAACGCTGAGTTGAAAACGACACCGCCCCGGCATCGAGCGATACCGGGGCGGCGTCTCATGGTGCGCGACCACCTTTGCTACGGCTTCATATCCTCGAAGAACTTCTTCACGCCGTCGAAGAAGCCGCTCTTCTTGGGCGAGTGGTGGGCGCTGTTGGTGCCCCCCAGGCTCTCCTGAAGCTGGCGCAGCAGATCCTTCTGCTCGTCGTTGAGGTTAACCGGTGTCTCGACCACGACCTTGCACAGCAGGTCCCCGGGCGGGCCGCCGCGCACCGGCTTGACGCCCTTGCCGCGCAGGCGGAACAGACGGCCGGTCTGGGTCTCGGCGGGGATCTTGAGCTTGACCCGGCCATCCAGCGTCGGCACTTCCAGCTCGCCGCCGAGTGCGGCGTCGATGAAGTTGATCGGCACGTCGCAGTGCAGGTGCTTGCCGTCGCGCTGGAAGATGTGGTGCGGCTTGATCGCCACCTGCACGTAGAGATCGCCCGGGGGCCCGCCGTTGATGCCGGACTCGCCCTCGCCGTTGAGGCGAATGCGGTCGCCGGTGTCGACGCCGGCGGGGATCTTCACCGACAGGGTGCGGGTCTCGCGCACGCGGCCTTCGCCGTGGCACTTGTGGCAGGGCACCTTGATATGCACACCGTTGCCGTGGCAGGTGGGGCAGGTCTGCTGCACGGCGAAGAAGCCCTGCTGCATGCGCACCTGGCCGTGGCCGTTACAGGTGGGGCAGGTCTCCTTGCTGGAGCCCGGCTCGGCACCCTGGCCGTCGCAGCGGTCGCACTCCACGTGGCGGGGCACGCGGATATCGACGGTGGTGCCGGAAACCGCACTCTCCAGATCGAGCTCCAGGTTGTAGCGCAGGTCGCTGCCCCGCTGCGGCGCATGGGGGCTGCGCCGGCCACCGCCACCGCCGAAGATGTCGCCGAACACGTCGCCGAAGATGTCGCTGAAGCCGCCGGCTCCCGCACCACCGCCGAAGCCGCCGCCACCGAAGCCGCCCGCCTGGCCGTCGACGCCGGCATGGCCGAACTGGTCGTAGGCGGCACGCTTCTCGCTGTCGCTCAGGACCTCGTAGGCTTCCGAGACCTCTCGAAACCGCTCGGCCGAACTCTCGTCATCCGGATTACGGTCCGGATGGTATTTCTGTGCCAGGCGCCGGTAGGCCTTCTTGATGTCTTTCGTATCGGCCCCGCGCTCGACGCCGAGCACTTCGTAATAATCGCGTTTGGACATGGGTCCATGCGCCTCCTGGTCTAGGCAGTTATCGCCTGATCCGCGGAAACGGCAACGCGGGAGTCATCCCCCCGCGCTGCCGCCGGCCGTGGCATACCCTCGACGATTACGGCTTCTTCTGGTCGTCGTTGACTTCTTCGTATTCGGCGTCGACCACGTCATCTTCCTGCTTGGCGCCAGGCTCCTGGCCCTCTTCACCACCGCCCTGCTGAGCAGCCTCGGCCTGGGCGGCATACATCTTCTGGGCCAGGTTGCCGGAGGCTTCGGTCAGGGTGTCCAGCTTGGCCTGGATGTCGTCCTTGTCGTCGCCCTTGAGCGCCTCTTCGAGCTCGGAGGCAGCCGTCTCGATGGCTTGCTTTTCCTCGTCGGTGGCGTGCTCGCCGGCTTCCTGCACCGTCTTGCGAGCGGCGTGGACCATGCCGTCGGCCTGGTTGCGCAGCGCCACCAGCTCCTCGAACTTCTTGTCCTCGTCGGCATGGGCCTCGGCATCGCGAACCATCTGCTCGATCTCGTCGTCGGACAGGCCGCTGGAGGCCTTGATCACGATCGACTGCTCCTTGCCGGTGGCCTTGTCCTTGGCGGACACGTTGAGGATACCGTTGGCGTCCAGGTCGAAGGCGACCTCGATCTGCGGCACGCCACGGGGCGCCGGCGGAATGTCGGCCAAGTCGAAGCGACCCAGCGACTTGTTGCCGCCCGCCTGCTTGCGCTCGCCCTGCAGCACGTGGATGGTCACGGCGGTCTGGTTGTCATCCGCGGTCGAGAAGGTCTGGGTCTTCTTGGTCGGGATGGTGGTGTTCTTCTCGATCAGCGGGGTCATCACGCCGCCCAGGGTCTCGATGCCGAGCGTCAGCGGGGTGACGTCGAGCAGCAGCACGTCCTTGACGTCGCCGCCCAGCACGCCGCCCTGGATTGCCGCACCCACGGCCACGGCCTCGTCCGGGTTGACGTCCTTGCGGGCTTCCTTGCCGAAGAAGTCAGCGACCTTCTTCTGCACCATCGGCATGCGGGTCTGACCGCCGACCAGGATCACGTCGTCGATCTCGGAGGCCGACAGGCCTGCATCGGCGAGCGCGGTCTTGCACGGCCCCAGGGAGCGCTGGACCAGATCCTCCACCAGCGACTCCAGCTTGGCCCGGGTCACCTTGACGTTGAGGTGCTTCGGGCCGGTGTTGTCGGCAGTGATGTAGGGCAGGTTGACGTCGGTCTGCTGGGCGCTGGAGAGCTCGATCTTGGCCTTCTCGGCGGCTTCCTTGAGGCGCTGCATGGCCAGGTTGTCGCCGGAAAGATCGATGCCGCTGTCGGACTTGAACTGATCGACCAGATAGTTGATCAGGTGCATGTCGAAGTCTTCGCCGCCCAGGAAGGTGTCGCCGTTGGTGGCCAGCACCTCGAACTGGGTCTCGCCGTCGACATCGGCCACTTCGATGATGGAGATATCGAAGGTACCGCCGCCCAGGTCGTAGACCGCAATGGTCTTGTCGCCGCGCGCCTTGTCCATGCCGTAGGCCAGCGCCGCCGCCGTGGGCTCGTTGATGATGCGCTTGACCTCGAGGCCGGCAATGCGGCCGGCATCCTTGGTGGCCTGGCGCTGGCTGTCGTTGAAGTAGGCCGGCACGGTAATGACCGCCTCGGTGACTTCTTCACCCAGATAGTCTTCCGCTGTCTTCTTCATTTTCTTCAGCACTTCGGCGCTGACCTGCGGCGGTGCCAGCTTCTTGCCCTTCACTTCCACCCAGGCGTCGCCGTTGTCGGCCTCGGTGATGCCGTAGGGCACCATCTTGATGTCTTTCTGGACGACATCGTCCTTGAAGCGACGGCCGATCAGGCGCTTGATGGCGTAAAGTGTGTTCTCGGGGTTGGTGACCGCCTGGCGCTTGGCCGACTGCCCCACCAGGATCTCCCCATCATCGGTGTAGGCGATGATGGAAGGCGTGGTGCGAGTACCTTCGGCGTTCTCGATCACCTTGGCGCTGTCGCCGTCGAGCACGGCCACACAGGAGTTGGTGGTCCCCAGGTCAATACCGATGATGCGTCCCATAGGAAATCCTCGAAAAGTCGTTGCTTGAATTCGTCTCTGCGGCGCTTGCCGCGGGGTTGTCGTCTATCTGGGGGGCAGAGTCTCTTATTTCAAGTCCTGCCCCCGATTCCGATGTGTAAACTCAGCCGGCAGCCTTGCTGACCACCACCATCGCCGGACGCACCAGGCGCCCATTGAGCAGGTAGCCCTTCTGCATCACTTCCATCACGCTGTTGGGTTCGAGCTCGGGGTTGGGCACCATGGCCATGGCCTCGTGGTACTGGGGGTCGAAGGGCTCACCCTGCGGGTCAACCGACTCGACGCCAAACTTGCCCAGCACGTCGTGCTGCATCTTCAAGGTCATGGACACACCCTCGCGGTGGGCCTCGCTGGCATCATCACCCATGGCCTCCAGTGCCTTCTCCAGGCTGTCGACCACCGGGAGCAGCTCCTTCACGAATTTCTCGAGGGCAAACTTGCGCGCCTTCTCGGCCTCCTGCTCGGCGCGCCGGCGCACGTTCTGCGCCTCGGCAGCCGTGCGCAGCACCTGGTCCTTGGCCTCGGCCAGGCTCTCCTCGAGCTCCGCAACCTGGGCGGCCAGCATCTCGGCCTCGGGGTTGTCGCCCACTTCGGCCTGCTCGCCCAGGGCCTCGGCTTCCTCGGCCGCCTCGATGGCTTCATCTTCCAGCGTGCCCTCTACAGGCTGCGGTTCGGCCTCCTCTTCGCGCCTTGCCAGCTCGTCGTCCAGCGGGGTCTGGGGTTCTTTAGCCATGAACATCTCCTGAAACGGTGAATCGGCCCCGCGGGCCGAACAGCATTCGGGTTGGCGATAGCATCGCAATCTGCCGCCTATATGGGGGCCGTGGCCAGAAACTCAAGAATAAATGGCCAAGGAATTGACATGTGCATTGAGAGAGAGACTGGTCTACTGTATAAAAACCCAATAAAGGTGTATGAATATCCAGCCTGCCGCTCAGACCAGCTGTCGCAACGCGCTGGCGAGAGCCTAAGGTGCCGGGAGGAAAGATGCTGACTCAGCTTGCCATTCGTGACTACGCCATCGTTGACCGCCTCGACTTTGAGCTTGCCGGTGGCATGACCGCCATTACCGGTGAGACCGGGGCCGGCAAGTCGATCCTGCTCGGCGCCCTGGGCCTGTGCCTGGGCGAGCGCGCCGACGCCGGCAGTATTCGCCATGGCTGCGAGCGTGCCGACCTCAGCGCCCGCTTCGACATCGCTGCACTGCCAGCCGCCCGCGCCTGGCTCACGGAGCGCGAACTGCCCGCCGACGATTGCCTGCTGCGCCGCGTGGTGACCGCTGCGGGCCGCTCCAAGGCATGGATCAACGGTCAGCCGGCAACCATCGCCGACCTCAAGGCGCTGGGTGAGCATCTGGTGGAAATTCACGGCCAGCACGCCCATCAGGCGCTGCTTCGCGAGGAGACCCACCTGCGCCTACTCGATGACTTCGCCGGCCAGCGCACGGCGGTGGCCGAACTGGCCGAAACCTTCCGCAGTTGGCAGGCCGCCCGCCGCCGGCTCAAGCGTCTGGCCGAAAGCGGCGACGAAGTGCAGGCGCGGCGACAGCTGCTGCGCTATCAGGTCGAGGAGCTGGACGCTCTGGCCCTGGGAGACGACGAGCTGGCGACCCTGGAGCAAGAACAGGAGCAGCTCGCCCATGCCGAGGAGACGATTCGCGAGGCCCAGTTCGCCGCCGATTGCTGCGACAGCGACGACGGCGGCGCACTTGCGCTGCTGCATCAGGCGACCAGCCGCCTTGGCGTACTGCCGGGCCATGCCCAGGGTGGGCTGGCCGAGGCGCTGAGCATGCTGGGCGAGGCTCGCATCCAGATCGAAGAGGCGGCACGGGAGCTGCACCGCTTCGTGGATACCACCGAGCTGGACCCGGAGCAGCTGGCCTGGGTGGAGTCGCGGCTGAGCGAAGTCCATCGCATCGCTCGCAAGCATCACATCATGCCCGAAGAGCTGCCCAGCCTGCACCGGCGGCTGCAGGCGGAGCTGGAAGGCCTGGAGGGAGGAGAGCACGACCTGGAAGCGCTGCGTGCGGAGGTGGAGGCCCTGCGCGATACCTGGCGCCAGCAGGCCCGTAGCGTTAGCGAGGCGCGGCAGAAGGCGGCCACCCGGTTCGGCAAGGCGGTACAGGAGCAATTGGCCTTCCTGGCCATGGGCAAGGCGCGCTTCGAGGTTGAAGTGGAAGCCCGCGAGCTGCCGGCCGCCGATGGCCTGGAGGGCGTTCGCTTCCTGATCAGCGCCAACCCAGGCCAGCCGCCTCGCCCGCTCTCCAAGGTGGCTTCCGGCGGCGAGCTGTCGCGCATCAGCCTGGCAATCCAGGTGGTGGCGGCACGCCACTCGACCATTCCCAGCCTCGTCTTCGACGAGGTGGATGTCGGTGTCTCGGGCGCCACCGCAGAGATCGTCGGCCAGCTGTTGCGACGGCTCGGCACCGGCGGGCAGGTAATGACGGTGACCCACCTGCCCCAGGTGGCAGCCCAGGCCCATCATCATCTGCATATCGAGAAGCAGGCGAAGCGCAACACCACCCAGACGCGCATGGCGCTACTCGACGAGGCCGGGCGGGTCACCGAACTGGCGCGCATGCTGGGCGGGGTCAACCTCTCCGACCGCACCCTGGCCCACGCCCGGGAGATGCTCGACGGCAGCCAGCAGAACGCACACCACTGAGCGCCACCTTCCAGGCTCCCAGCACCATCCACCGCCTAGACGACAGCGACCCCGCACCTTTCGGAGCGGGGTCGCTGTCAAGCCTGCCAAATGGCCCGGCTATGTCTGGAGCACCACTGGTGCGCTACGACGGATCAGACAGAGCCGCGGGGGCGCACGTAGAGCACCAGGGCGTGATCGACGAGCTCGAAGCCGTGCTCTTCGGCGATCTCTTTCTGGCGACGCTCGATGGTCTCGTCGAAGAACTCGATGATTTCACCGCTGTCCAGGCACACCATATGGTCATGGTGCTCTTCCTGGGAAATCTCGAACACGGCATGGCCGCCGTCGAAATTGTGGCGAATCACCAAGCCGGCCGACTCGAACTGGGTCAGCACACGATAGACGGTGGCGAGACCAACGTCTTCGCCAGCATCCAGCAGTGACTTGTACACATCCTCGGCACTCAGGTGGTGTTGGCCTGTGGCATTCTCGAGGATCTGCAGGATCTTCACGCGGGGCAAGGTGACCTTGAGGCCCGCCTTGCGCAGTTCATGGTTCTGGTCGGCCATGTTCGCTCTTCGCAGTATCAGGTAGGGTCGGGTATGATCGACCGAATCCACGATAGTGAAGAACGGACCCAAATGCAAAAGCTGATCAAGACCGCCACTCTTATCCTCGCCCTGACCCTGGTCAGTGGCTGTGTGTACAAGCGCGACCTGGCCCAGGGTAATTACATTACCGAAGGCATGGTCGAACAGCTGCAACCCGGCATGAGCCGCAGCCAAGTCGTGGGTGTCATGGGACGCCCACTGCTGGAAGCGCCTTTCGACGCCAGCCAGTGGGACTACATCTTCCGACTCGACAAGGCGTATGGCGGCGTCCAGCAGCGCCGTGTGACGCTGACCTTTGATAATGACCGCCTGGTCGATATCAATCAGCGAGGCGACCTGTCCGAGGATATTCAGCTCCGCGCTCAGGATGACGTTGGCCCGGCTGTCGATGGCGCCAGCCCCATGGGAGAGCTGCCGGAGACCCAGCCAGAAGCCGCGCCTCGCTCCGCGCCGGATGCAGGCGGCACGCTGCCACGCGGTGGCGAACCGGCCACGACAGAGCCGCTGGAGCTCTAGTCGAAACCCGGCAAAAGGGCATACCCGTGAAGGGTCAGGTTGGCTGCCGAGCGCGCGCCGCGCGCTCGGCACGGGCCGCCTTGGGGTCGATCTCAAGGGAGCGGTAGACCTCGACCCGATCCCCTTCCCGCAGAAGCTGCGAGTCGGGGTCCCGTACCGGTTTGCCGAAGATGCCCAGGTCGGCACGTTCGAAGGTGTCGGCCGCCACTTCCGGGAAATGCCTGGCCAGCTCGGCCTGGGCCACGGCCTGGCGCACCGTGGTGCCCTCGGCCACGTCCAGCTCGACGATGCGCTGCTTTTCGGGCAGCGCAAAGGCCACCTCGACGTGAATACGCCCTTCGCTAACGGCCATAGACTTCATCGGCCCGGCGAGTGAAGGAGTCCACCAGCTGTCCGGCCACCTGCTGGAACAGCTTGCCGAAGGCCATCCCCAGCAGGCGATTGGCGAATTCGAACTCGAGCTCCAGGCTGACCTTGCAGGAATCCTCGCCCATGGGCAGGAACAACCAGCGGCCGCGAAGCCGCTTGAAGGGACCGCTCACCAGTGACATCTCGATGCGCTCAGGCTCGATGAGGTCGTTGCGGGTAGTAAAGCTCTGCTCTATGCCGGCCCGGCCCAGGGTCATTTCGCCGATCAGGTGCGATTCATCGCGTTCGAGCAGCCGTGCCCGACGGCAGCCCGGCAAAAACTCCGGGTAGCGCTCGAAGTCGTTGACCAGTTCGAACATGTTCCGAGGGGTGTGCCGCACCAGGGCGGAACGATTGACCGTTGGCATGGAGCTCTCCGCTGACTTCACAGTGCCCAGGGCGTATCATGAGCGGTTATTTCATGCCTTGAATGGTATCACGCTTCCCCCCATATCGAAGGGGAGCTAGCCAAAGGCCGAACACGATACGAGGTACCATGGCCAACAAGAAAGCCAAGGGCAAGGGCCCAGGCAGCAGCACCATCGCCCAGAACAAGAAGGCGCGCTTCGAGTATCACATCGACGAGACCTTCGAGGCCGGGCTGGTCCTGGCAGGCTGGGAAGTGAAGAGCCTGCGCGCCGGCAAGGCACAGCTCACCGACACCTACATCCTGATCAAGGATGCGGAGGCGTGGCTGCTTGGCTGCCACATCATGCCGCTCAACACCGCCAGCACCCATGTGCTGGCCGATCCCACGCGCACCCGCAAGCTGCTGCTGCACCGCAAGGAGATCGCCAAGATCTTCTCGCGCACCCAGGAGAAGGGGCACACCTGCGTGCCGCTGAAGCTCTACTGGAAGGGCAACAAGGTCAAGTGCGAACTGGCTCTGGTGACCGGCAAGAAGCTCCACGACAAGCGCGCCACCGAGAAGGATCGGGACTGGCAGCGTCAGAAGGGCCGCATCATGCGGGAACAGACCAAGGCCTGACCGGCCGCAGGGGGGAATCGATCTATCGCGAAACGACGGAACCCACCCTGCAAACAGGTGTCACACAATTGCCCATGCTGATATGATGGGCCTGCTACGGGGGCGACATGGCTTCGACGCCGGTGACAACCTCCTAGGTGCATGCCGAGAGCGTGATGTATCTCGTAAATCCAACATCACGACTAAATAGTCGCAAACGACGACAACTACGCTCAGGGCGCGCTGGCAGCTTAATAGCTGTTAGCTTCTAGCCCGGCCCCGAAGCGATGTGCCCATTCATTGCGGACGGGATATGAGCTAAAAATGATGGGATCGCGGTTGGTGGTGTCCTCTCGCCAGTCGCTAAATCTTAGAGGAATCGCGTAGCTGGATCCTGCCCGTTGGAGCCAGATGCGTTAAATCAAAAAACGGACCTAAGCATGTAGAGCCGAAGAGCGAGTACCGGCGGACGCGGGTTCAATTCCCGCCGCCTCCACCAAACCAAGGTTTCAGGAGGTTCCACAACACTTCAGAAACCGCATGAACAGGGGCCTCCGGGCCCCTTTCTCGTGTCTGGACATTTCACAACATTCCTTGACATGCCCCCACCTGAGGGGGCATATCTGGGGGCACAGCGTCGAAGCCAACCACCTGATGCCCCCAACTCCGCCATACCCCGCGCCAACCGGGCCTGGCTGGCAAATCGCCTGCCCCCAGCCTTGGGGGCATCCGGCACAGCTGAAAGGGGGCATGAGGCTGTCACCATCGTGAGGTGCCCCCATGAGCGTAAGCGACCGGGCATCACCGCTTGTCAGTGATCAGGCAGTATGCTGCCAGTGGTGAGGCAGGAGTTCGTGGATCTGGCTGGCCTTCTGGGTCGGCAGCCGTTCCAGCACGTCTCGGAGATAGGCGTGACGGCGAATCTCACCCTGAGTGCTTGGGGTAGTCATGATAGGTGCCCATCTATTAATAAGTGGGCACCTAACGTCACAGAAGGCGAGCCTCTCCGGTAGATGGGTTCACCAGCCGGTTACCCATGAGCCGCCAGACCAATAAGCTATCTGCCACCGCCGTGAAGATGGCCAAGCCCAGAGAGAAAACGTTCAAGATGACTGATGGGGGCGGCCTCTACCTGGAGGTCTCCCCTACCGGCAGCAAGTACTGGCGCATGAAGTACCGCCACGCCGGCAAGGAGAAGCGTCTGGCCATCGGCGTCTACCCGGATGTCTCGCTGGTGAAAGCGCGAGAAGCCCGCGAGGACGCCAAGCGACAGCTTGCCCAGGGCATCGACCCCAGCACCGCCAAGCGCATCGCTCGCCAGCATGGCGAACAATCCGCCGCCAACACCTTCATGACCGTGGCTATCGAGTGGCTGGAGAAGGTTCACCAGCATGAGGTGGTGCCGGCCCACTACCAGCGCAACAAGCGTCGCCTAGAGCGAGACGCTTTCCCGATCATCGGCAAGCGCCCCATCGCCGAGATCACCCCACCCGAGCTGCTGGGCTGCCTGCGCCGTATCGAAGAGCGCGGCCACGTCGAGACTGCCCACCGGGTGAAGACGCTGTGCGGCCAAGTCTTCCGCTACGGCATCTCCACCGGGCGCGTCGAGCGTGACCCGACACCTGATCTGCGCGGAGCCCTGCGGCCCAGCAAGACCAAGCACTACCCTGCCCTGACACACCCCAAGGAGGTGGCCGAGCTCCTGCGCGCTATTGATGGCTATGGCGGCCAGCCCACCACCATCGCTGCACTAAAGCTGGCGCCCCTGGTTTTCACTCGCCCAGGCGAGCTGCGCCAGGCCCGCTGGGCCGACATCGACCTGGAGGCCGCCACCTGGACCTTTGAGGCCAGCAAGACCGGGCAGCCCTTGATTGTCCCCCTGCCCCACCAAGCAGTGACGATCCTGTGCGATCTGCACGGCTTAACCGGGCGCACCGAGTTCGTTTTTCCCGGCATCCGCAGCAGCAAGCGCCCGATGAGCAACGCCACGATCAAAGCCGCGCTGGATCGCATGGGCTTCAAGGGTGAGATGACAGCACACGGATTCAGGGCCATGGCCCGCACGATCCTGGCCGAGCGACTGAACTATCCCGAGCACTACATCGAGCAGCAGCTGGCGCACGCGGTGAAGGACAGCAACGGCCGCGCCTATAACCGGACCTCGCACCTGGAGCAGCGCCGAGAGATGTTGCAGTCATGGGCCGATTACCTGGATGCCCTGAGAGGTAGAGCAGACAACGTGGTACCGATCCAAACCGGCACTTGAGACAAGCGGCAACAACGCCACCGTTGGCTGGCAAGGGCTAATAGCCCGAAAGCATGGCCACTCCACCATGCTCGCCAGCCTTTCCTTACCTGGAACGCATGAGGAGTAGCGCAATGTCTGATGACGAGCAGCAATTCGGGCTAGACATACCCGCCACTATCCAGCGCCGTGGCCAAGGTCTGATTGATGGTGCGATGAAGGGTCACTCCAAGAAGGTGACAGCCGAACACCTGGAGATGATCGACAAGGACGGCAGCCTTATCCATGGCAAGGAGATGCTGCTACAAATGGCCTATGAGCTTCGGCAGCTGCCTTCATCGGATGCAGATGAGTCCTCCTCCTCGGAGTATGCGGCCAGCATGTGCTTGGGGATGGTCCGCCAGCTATGGACACATATCCCTGACAAACAACTGGATCCGATGAGCAACGGTCAGTTTCTGCTGGTTCTAGGGTATCTCTACGGGACACTGACCATGCCCAGCCACGTCCGACATAGCAAGGCGGTTGAAGCTGAGATAAAGGTCCTTCAAGGCAACTTGAAGCGCCAGGTTGGAGGGCTCCGCGGGGCAGAAACGAAGAAAGCCACCGCAGCCGAGCGGAAGGTCGTGGCCAAGCGGATATGGGACGAACTGGCAGCGACTAGGCCAACGCATGGCCTATCCGTGATCGTCGCCAAGCGCATGACCGCCATGGGTATGAAAGTAACAGCCAAGACAATCAGGAAGTGGCGTAAAGGAGGCTGGCAATAACGGAAACGAACAAGTACTAAGCACAACGGACATTTCGGCATTTAGAATTCGCCATGTCAGCACGTCCCGTGAGGGATATAGACACTCCATTCCGAGAGGAACCGAGACATGGCAAATATCATACGCGAGGCCATCGAGCGTAAGCAGCAGCGCCTCCTCCGCCGCCCCGATGTTCTACATCGCTGCGGCATATCCAACTCCACCCTCCATCGCCTGATCAATACAGGGGACTTTCCGGCGCCAGTCCCGCTGAGCCCCCGCGCCGTCGCATGGGTCGAAACTGAGATCGATCACTGGATCGAGGAACGAATTTCACAGGCTCGACCCAACCGGAATGGCGCGAACTGCCTCGGAGGGACTCAATGATGAAATTTCATCCCTTTAACTTTGATGCCCTGGTTAGCGACACCTTCGCACTCTGCCGATGGCTCGCCAAGCATGTTCGACGCTGGCATCAGGCGCACGCGAACAAGAACCACCGTCGAGATGACCGGAGGTAATCACCATGACGAGCATAAAAAAACCGGCCCCCTCGGGAGGGCCGGCACAAGCGCCTGTGAGCGCGATTTCTTCACGACATTCTACACCTTCCAGCGAGCTGGCGCCCCTAATGGCGCCCGTCGCACGCGAGCTGCTGGGCGAACCAAACAAGGAGCTCTCACGGAAGGACGAGCTGCGTTTCGGTACCCACGGTAGTCTGGCCATCGATCTCGATGCCGGTACTTGGTACAGCCACGAGGAGCAGCGTGGGGGAGGTGTGCTGGACCTGATTAGCCGGGAGACTGGACGCGGCGAGCGCCACCTTCAATTGGCCTGGCTGGAGGAGAGCGGCTTTCGTGATAAGCAAGAGTCGGCACCTAAGCCCCAGCCACTCATTGAGGTAGAGCGGTACCGCTACAACGATGCCCAAGGTAGCCCGAGGTTCTTTGTCGTCAGGTTCGAGCCCAAGACCTTCCGCCAGGGAGATGTCAATGAGCATGGCCGTTTCGTCCCGGGGGTGAAGGGAATCGAGACGCGCATCCCGTACCACCTCGACAAACTCTACGCCCAGCCCGAGGCCGATGTGTTCTTGGTCGAAGGGGAGAAGGACGTTCATCGGCTAGAACAGCTTGGCATATTGGCCACCTGCAACGCGGGTGGTGCCGGGAAGTGGACCGACGAGCACAGTCGGCACCTGGCAGGTCGGCGTGTGGTGATCCTGCCGGACAATGACGAGCCAGGTATCGACCATGCGCGGAAGGTGAAGGCCTCGTTGGAGGCAGCTGAAGCCGAGGTGCTGGTGGTCCTGCTGCGCAACCTGCCGGAAAAGGGCGATGTGAGCGATTGGCTCGACGCTGGCGGCACGCTAGGGCAGCTTCAAGACCTTATCACTCAGGGTGGTCACGAGCTGCCCAAGGTGGAGCTCGAGCCTGAGCTGGAAAGCCAGGGGGAGGGCAACCGTGATAAGCAGTCCCAAACCGACCTGATCGTCGAGTTCGTACAGACCTGGAACGACCTGTTCCACGATGACAACGATGTTGCCTATGCCCGCCATCGAGGCACCGGCGAGGTCCGCGCCCTCGGTAGCCGAGCGTTTCGGCACTGGCTGACGGCAGAGTTCTATGACCAGCACGAGAAGGCGCTGCGAGACCAATCGCTCCGCGAAGCCCGGATGACCCTCGAGGGCATCGCGATGAAGGACCATCGCCCGGTTCATATCCGTGTGGCCGGCGGGAGCGGTCGCTACTGGCTCGACCTTGGCCTCCCAGGCAGTAGCCGCTGCGTTTTCCTCCGCGCTGACGCATGGAGCCTGGAGGAGCAGAGCGAGCTGATGTTTTGCCGGTCGGAGAGCGCTCAGGCCCTGCCGGAGCCGGTGGCTGGCGGCAGCCTTGAGCCGCTGTGGAAGGTGGCCAACGTCCCTGAGCAGGCCCGGCTGCTGGTGGTGGCGTGGCTGGTGGAGTGTCTGCGTCCCGATACGCCCTTCCCGGTGCTGGAGCTGCTGGGGGAGCAAGGCAGCGGCAAGTCTGGCACGCAGTCGGCACTGCGTCGGCTAATCGACCCCAATGCAGCTGACCTCAGGGGCGCCCCCAAGTCTGCAGAGGACCTGTTTGTGAGCGGTGGCGTCAACCACGTGATCTCCATCGAGAACGTGAGCCACCTCCCGGCTCCGTTGCAGGATGCACTGTGCGTAGTGGCGACCGGGGGCGGGTTCGCCCGGCGCAAGCTGTACACCGACGCCGACGAGAGCGTGATCCAGCTCAAGCGCCCGGTGATGCTCAACGGTATCTCCGCCGCCGTTACGCAACAGGACCTGGTGAGCCGTACCGTCACGGTCGAGGTGCCGGTGATCCAAGACGCCCAGGCCAAGGACAAGCTGGAGGAGGAGTTCGAGGTCAAGCGGCCTGAGATCATCGGCGCCCTGCTGGACATCGCCGCCCGCGCCCTGGAGATCCTGCCGGAGATGTCGCTGCCGGCGGCACGCCGCCCCCGTCTCCTCGAGTTCGCACACCTCGGCATGGCCGTCGCCAAGGCAATCGGGCGCGACCCGGAGGAGTTCATGCGGCAATACGATGCCGCCCGGCAGGATGGGCTCGAGCGCACCCTCGAGGCGAGCCCAGTGGCGACCGCCATCCGGGACTGGGCGGAGATCCACCCCGGCGAGGTGCGCGACGAGCCGGCCAAGCGGTGGCTGGAGATCCTGACGGACTACAAGCCCCAGGGGTCGGATACCTGGCCGCGCTCCGCGAAGGGGTTGGGCGATGCGATGCGCAGGGCAGCACCCGCCCTTCGACAGCTGGGCATCGAGTGCCGCTGCTTCGGCAAGGGGAGCGGAGGTGTCGTGCGGTGGCGCGTGGGAATAAAAGTTCCTGAAGCGATGTCCCCAATGTCCCGAAGTCCCAAGTCTGATGCCGATAGTTGGGACATTGGGACTTCAGGGACATCGGTTCGGGAAGTTTCCTTGGGCGATGCCGACCGGGAGGTGTTCTGAGATGGCTGCTATCGACTACCTCAAGCTGCACCACCTCAATGCAGAGATCGAGAAGAGCAACCGGCTGGCCGTGTGGCCCAAGGAAAACATCACCCCCGTGGTGCGGGAGTGGATCAGGGCTCACCGCACCGAGCTACTGGAGGAGCTGGCTACCGCCAACGATCCTGAGCCTCCTTGCTTGCCGGCAGGCATCCGTATGGCGTGGACGATCCGTGTGGGAAGCAAGCGCCTGGTGCTGGCCGGTATCCCATATACCCGAGAGCAGGCCCATCGGGCTGCCCAGGCTCGCTGGCCTGACGCTGACGTGGAGGTGCTGACCGATGCTGATTAACGAAGCCCTCCATGAAGCCCGCCGCCTTCAGTCCAGCTTGCGCGCCATGCACGTTGATCGAGCAACTCTGGATGAGGCCGATCTGCTCTCTCGCGCACTGCAGCACGACCCTGTCGAAAATGTACTGCCGTTTGCCCTCGACGCGTTGGAGCGTATTGATGACCACCTGCCGGCGGGTACGCTCGCCGGACTGGTCAGGGTGCGGATCAGGAGCCTGGTAGGCACCCTGCAGGCGATCAGCGATCGCCGCGCCCAGGTGACAATCACCCACGGCGCAGCGCTTACGCCGCGCACACTGCAGCAGGCTGCCATCAACGGCGCCGGAACGGGCTGCCTCAGCCCCTCTCAGGCCTGGGCCGCCTGGCGACTGGCGATCCCGGTGGAACGCCTGCAGCAGCCCCTCTCGGCTCGCGTCGCGAGAGTGCTGGATCGGGTTAGACGCCTCGGTGTCACCGGTCAGTATCTGGCTGAGGGGCTCCGGGCAAACGCCAGATGACAGCAGCCAGCCACGCTCGCCAGGCACCAACGTCCATCCCCCATTGACGACCGCCGGCCCCGGCGTAAGCTGGGGCTATCACCATGCCATCCGGGAGGATCGCACCATGAGCAAGTACGACTGGGAAGCCATTGAGCGCGACTACCGCGCCGGCCAGCTCTCCATCCGCCATCTCGCCACTAATCACGGCATCCCCGAATCAACCGTTCGCAGCAAGGCCAGAGCGCTGGGCTGGCAGCGGGATCTCACTGAAGATGTCCGAGCGGCGACCCGAGCCAAGCTCTCGCGCAGTTCGCGCACGGATCTCGCGCATGCAGATGATGCGCAAATCGTCCAGGCGGCCAGTGACGATGTGACCTCAATCGTCGAGGCCCACCGTAAGTCTATTGCCCAGTGGCGGTTGATCGCCGAGCGCCTGGCCCAACACCTGGCCACCATGGAGATCTCGGACGACAACCACGACAAGTTCTCGCGCAGCCTCAATGCCGGCATCGACGCCATGATGAAGCTCGTGAAGGGAGAGCGGCAGGCCTATCAGCTTGATGAGGAGCAGCCAGCCGACTCCGAAAACCCCTACGCGCATCTGAGCGACGAGGAGCTTCACAGCCGCATCCGTGAGCTCACCAAGAAGCTCGGGATCTCCTGACACTCTGACCACAGCGGCCAGTACTCCACTGGCCGCCGCGGCCGACCCTAGTTCAGCTCTGGCAACTGAATCGGCCTTCCTTAGTTACCGTTAGCCCGTGAAGAGCACCTTTCGCGGTACAGCAGGGCGTGCAAGTCTGTCAACGGCCACAGACGTCTAAGCTGAGGAGCACATCGCCCAGAATAGGAAAGCCGCCATGACACAGTCATTTGTGTGGAGACCGACCAACCTCTCCGAAGCAGCCCAGCGCGTCCTGATGGTGCCTACCAGCCCAACGCAGCAGATGAACCACGACGTTCTGGAGTCCGCGATCACCAACAAGGTAAGACGTCTGGTGAGAGATGCTCAGGATAGCGGCGAGGACGTCCAGAGCCTGCTGCATATCGACCCGGACATCTCATCGGTGACTTGGGGAGCGGCGTTCACCCCCGACGAAATCGCACAGAATGTGCTGTTCGCTGATAGTCTCAGCAACCTGCTCTACTCAGCCGAGCTGGATAGCGCACCCGTGCAGGATCCTGACCTACTGGAAGAGCTTGAGTGGCAGTCGTTGAGCGAGTGGCTCCAGGACCTGAACAGCGCCAGCAGCTTCTGACAGGACAACGGCTCCCCCTCACTCCCCTTCGCTGTGTATGATGGCCGTCCACAGTCACATATCAGTTACGAACGCGGGGAAGCATCGTGAACACGGAGAGTCACTCTCAGCTGGCGGCCTTCATCTGGTCCGTGGCGGACCTGCTGCGCGGCGATTTCAAGCAATCCCAGTACGGCCGCATCATTCTGCCCTTCACCCTGCTGCGACGCCTGGAGTGCGTGCTGGAGCCCACCAAGGCCGACGTGCTGGGTGCCGCGCGGGAGCATCAGGCCAAGCCCGACGCCGTGCGCGAGAAGCTGCTGCTGCGCGCCGCCGTCCAGCCCTTCTTCAACGCCTCGCCGCTGACCCTGGGCAGCCTCTCCGACACCCAGACCGCCGACGACCTGATGAGCTACGTGCAGTCGTTCAGCCAGGACGCCCGGGAGATCTTTGAGCACTTCGAGTTCGAGGGCTTCGTCCAGCAGCTCTCGGCCAACAACCTGCTCTACCAGGTGGTGCAGCGCTTCGCCGCCATCGACATGAGCCCGAAGCGGCTCTCCAACTACGGAATGGGCCTGGTGTTCGAGGAGCTGATCCGGAAGTTCGCCGAGAGCTCCAACGAGACGGCGGGGGAGCACTTCACCCCGCGCGACATCGTCCACCTGACCACCTCGCTGGTGCTCACCGGCCAGGACGACAAGCTTCGCCCCCACGGCATCGTCACCGTCTATGATCCCACGGCGGGCACCGGCGGCTTCCTCTCCGAGAGGGACGAGTATATCCAGCAGGGCAGCCAGGGGGTGACCGTCTCGCTGCACGGCCAGGAGCTCAACCCCGAGTCCTACGCTATCTGCAAGGCCGACATGCTGATCAAGGGTCAGGCGGTGGAGCAGATTAAGCTCGGCAACACCCTCTCCGACGACCAGCTCCCCGGCGAGCATTTCGACTTCATGCTCTCCAATCCGCCCTTCGGCGTGGAATGGAAGAAGGTGCAGAAGGCGATCACCGATGAGCATAACCACAAGGGCTACGAGGGCCGCTTCGGCCCCGGTCTGCCGCGGGTCTCCGACGGCTCGCTGCTGTTTTTGATGCACCTGGTGAGCAAGATGCGTCCCCGCCAGGAGGGCGGCTCGCGCATCGGCATCATCCTCAACGGCTCGCCGCTGTTCACCGGCGGCGCCGGCAGCGGGGAATCGGAGATCCGCCGCTACCTGCTGCAGCACGACCTGGTGGAGGCCATCGTCGGCCTGCCCACCGACCTCTTCTACAACACAGGCATCGCCACCTACGTGTGGATCCTCTCCAACCACAAGCCCGCCGAGCGCCGCGGCCAGGTCCAGCTGATCAACGCCACCGGCCGGGCCAGCAAGATGCGCAAGTCGCTGGGCAGCAAACGCCAGTTCGTCGCCGACCGCGACATCGAGGAGATCGTGCGCCTCTACGGCGCCTTCCAGGAGAGCGAAGAGAGCAAGCTGTTCCCTGTGGAGGCCTTCGGCTACCGGCGCATCACCGTGGAGCGCCCGCTGCGCCTCAACTTCCAGGCCAGCCCCGAGCGCCTGGCCCGGCTCGATGACGAGAAGCCGCTCCAGAAGCTCGACGAGGCCGAGCGCGAGGCGATCAAGGCCGCCTGCGCCACCCTGGACCCGGAGCAGCGGTTCACCAACCATGATGCCTTCCTCAAGTCGCTAAAGGCCGCCTTGAAGGAGGCTGGCCTGAAGATCGGCGCCCCGGTGCAGAAGGCCATTCTCAGCGCCCTCTCCGAGCGTGACCCCGAGGCGGGCATCTGCCGGGACAAGCAGGGAAACCCGGAGCCCGACACCGGCCTGCGCGACAACGAGAACGTGCCGCTGGGCGAGTCGGTGTTCGACTACTTCGAGCGCGAGGTGAAGCCCCACGTACCCGACGCCTGGATCGACGAGGAGAAGCGCGACCCGCTGGATGACCGTATCGGCATCGTCGGCTTCGAGATTCCCTTCAACCGGCACTTCTACCAGTTCAAGCCTCCGCGCCCGCTGGAGGAGATCGACGCCGACCTCAAGGCTTGCACCGATCGGATCAAACAGATGATCGAGGAGCTGTCAGCATGAGCTTCCCGCCGTACCCCGAATACAAGGACTCCGGCGTCGAGTGGCTGGGGGAGGTGCCGGCCCATTGGCAAAGTAAAAGGTTGAAATTTCTTTTTGATATTCAAAAACGTGGTGTCAGAGAGGAAGATCAAATAGTTACGTGCTTCAGAGATGGCATGGTCACGCTTCGTAAAAACCGTCGCTCAGAAGGTTTTACGAATGCGCTGCAGGAAATTGGTTACCAAGGTATTCGCTCAGGCGACTTGGTTATCCACGCCATGGATGCATTTGCGGGTGCAATCGGGGTATCCGATTCAGATGGAAAGTCTTCACCTGTCTACTCTGTTTGCGTTCCGGTATCCCCTGATGTGTCTCCTTATTACTATGCCAGGCTACTTCGACACATGGCGCTGTCTGGGTTTGTGGCGTCGTTGGCGAAAGGTATCCGGGAAAGATCTACAGACTTTAGATGGACTGATGCTGCAGAAATATTCTTGCCGGTGCCAACGGCTGATGAGCAAGTAAAAATCACCAGATTTCTCGACCACGAAACCACCCGCATCGACGCCTTGGTGAAGGAACAGCAACGACTGATCGAGCTGCTCAAGGAGAAACGCCAGGCGGTGATCTCCCATGCCGTCACCAAGGGACTGGATCCCGATGTGCCGTTGAAGGACTCCGGGGTGGAGTGGCTGGGTGCAGTGCCGGCACATTGGGAAGTTGGGCGCGTGAAGAATGTAGCCTCATTCATAACTTCTGGTCCACGGGGCTGGTCTGATTATCTTACCGAATCTGGCGAGGAGATTTTTGTTCAGAGCGGTGACCTAGATGATCATATTGGCGTCAACTTTGAGAATGCGAAACGTATACGCTCTCCCATGGGTGCTGAGGGAGCCAGGACTCGAATAAACTGTGGTGATGTGCTTGTTTGTATAACCGGCGCCAACACCGGGCGAGTAGCAGTATCCGACCTCCCGCCAGTCTCAGCTTTCATAAATCAGCACCTGTCTCTTGTTCGGCTTAATCAGGTTAATGCTTTACCTGAATTTGTGGGCTATGCGCTGTCTTCAGAATCAATTCAGTCGTTTTTTAGGGTGGAGCAATATGGTTTGAAGGAAGGGCTAAGCCTGAGCGACGTTGCTGATGCCCCTTTGGTGCTTCCTCCGAAATATGAGCAAGAGCTGGTAATGAAGTACCTAAAAGACCAGACCCAGCGCCTGGATCGTCTAGCTATAGACGCAGAACGATCTGTTGAATTGCTCCAAGAACGTCGATCTGCCCTGATCTCCGCGGCCGTGACCGGCAAGATTGATGTCCGCGGCTGGCAGCAACCGGCGGGCTTATTGGCTCCCGCTGAAACCACCCAGACGGAGGCGGTATGACGCAAGGACGCAGCATCCGGCTCTTTCTGGTGGACGGCACGCCCAATGGCCTGCTCACCGCCGAGATTATGAACTGGACCGGCCATGTGCTCACCGGGCCGCGCAGCAAGCTCAGCGAGCTGGTGCAGCGCCCAGAGTGCGGCCGCACCGGGATCTACTTCCTGGTCGGCCCGGATCCCGAGAACAGCCTGCGCCCGCTGGTCTACATTGGTGAGAGCGACGACGTAAGCACCCGCCTCAAGCAGCATAACCGCCCAGAGGCTGTTTCTGGCTCCGGTGGCGGCAAGGATTTCTGGGAGAAGGTCTGCCTGGTCACCAGCAAGGACCAGAACCTGACCAAGGCCCACGTGAAGTACCTGGAGAGCCTGCTGATCCAGAACGCCGGCCAGGTAGGTCGCTGCAAGCTGATCAACGGCACTGCCCACGATTACGTCAACCTGCCAGAGTCTGACCGCGCCGATATGGCGTTCTTCGTCGAGCAGATCCGCACCGTGCTGCCGGTGCTGGGCTACGACTTCCTGCGTGAGACCTCTCGCCCCTCACGGGCACCGGAGGCAACCCCGGCTACCGAGCTAGAGGCATCGCCCCGCTTCACCCTGGAAGTGCCGCGTCACGGCATTCGCGCCACTGGTCAGGAGATCGACGGCGAGTTCTATGTCTTTAAGGGCTCTCTGGCCCGGGGCAACTGGGTCGGCACCGAGCGCGGCTACCAGAGCCTGTACAACCAGCTCTGCGAGGATGGTGTGCTGGTGGAAGGCAGCAACGACACCCGAGTCTTCAACGAGGACCAGAGCTTCAGTAGCCCCAGCGCCGCCGCCGCGGTGGTCTCCGGCCGCAGCGCCAACGGCCGAACCTCCTGGAAGGCGGAAGACAGTGGCCTGACCTACGGGGAATGGCAGGATCGCCAAGTGAGTGTTGCGGTTAATGAAGCAGGTGAATAGAAAAGAGCAGAGGGTGGAATGGGCGATTTTGGAGAGTATATTATTTACGTGGATGAAAGCGGTGATCATGGTCTCAGGAACATTAACCCTGACTACCCCGTTTTTGTCTTGGCCTTCTGTATTATCCACAAGCAAGATTACCTTACTCAGATTGTGCCTAAATTACAAGAGCTGAAGTTCCGCTATTTTGGCCATGATATGGTTGTTCTTCATGAGGCAGAGATACGCAAGTCAAGAAAGCCATTTGATATTCTTCTCAACCCTAACGTCAGGCGTGATTTCATGGGAGACCTATCTGCTATTATAGAGAACTCTCCTTTCACCCTAGTGGCTAGTTGCATCATGAAAGAAGAGTTTTCAAAGAAGCATGGTGTTGATGGAAACCCTTATCATGTTGCGATGGAATTTGGCCTGGAGCGCGTCTTCATGGAACTGCAAAGTCGTCGCCAACGTGGCCAGCTAACCCATGTGGTTTTTGAGCAGAGAGGGCTACAAGAGGATCAAGCTCTAGAACTTGAGTTTCGACGCATCAAAGACCGGTCACGGATGGAAGGCTTGGAAGAAACGCTGGATATTGTCATGGCCAGCAAGAAAGTGAATTCGGCGGGTCTGCAGCTAGCCGACATGGTGGCACGCCCCATAGGTCGGCACCTATTGAACCCTGGTCAATCCAATCGAGCCTACGATATTCTTAATGGCAAATTCCGGCGTAGTCGGGCGGGCCAGATCAAGGGGTGGGGGCTGAAGGTATATCCTTGAAAACAAAAGGCCCCGACGCATTCGCCGAGGCCCCTTGCCGATCGGGCATTCCCAATCCATAGTCATATGATAGGCAGTCAGGCCGATCATGGCAACCACAGCGGCTCGCCCGGCAACAACACCCCCCCACGCCTCTCTCGGAAGCGCACCTTGGGGGGTTACTTTCCTCTGGTCAGCGCTGCCGGGTGATCCAGCGGGAGTCGATAGCATGGGAGTGGCTTCCCTGACGACTGGCGACAACGCTCCTCTGTGGGGAATATCTCAGCCTAAGTAGGCTTCTCCTCCTACCCCTAAAGCGCTACGCTGTTACGAATAATTACGCCAAGTGCAGGGGATACCATGGCGGACAGCAGGGAAGCCCGCTTCCAGCAGGACATCATCGAGGCCATGACGGCCCACGGCTGGAAGGCCGGCATCGCCAGCGGCTTCGATCGCGCCTCGGCGCTCTACACCGAGGATCTGCTCGGCTACGTGCGGGAGGCCTGGCCGGAGCGCTGGGAGAAGTTCTGCAAGGCCAACCCCCAGGCGCCAGAGTCGGTGTTCGTGAAGAAGGTAGTGCGCGAACTGGAGCGGGCCGGCACGCTGGAGGTACTGCGCCACGGCTTCAAGGTGCCGGGAGTAACGTTCGGCCTGTGCAGCTTCCAGCCTGACCACGGCATGAACCCCGACTCCCTGGCTCGCTACCGCGCCAACCGCCTACGGGTGGTGCCGGAGGTCTCCTACTCGCCCCACGCCCGCGAGAAGGGCAAGGGCAGCGAGAGCTCTGGTCGTAACTACAACCCCCGCCTGGACCTGGTGCTGTTCGTCAACGGCATCCCCACCGCGACCCTGGAGCTCAAGAGCCAGTTCAAGCAGACGGTGGAGAATGCCAAGCGGCAGTATCGCCAGGACCGCCCGATCAAGGACCCCGTCACCCGCAAGCCGGAACCGTTGCTGACCTTCAAGCGCGGCGCCTTGGTCCATTTCGCGGTTAGCCAGGCTGAAGTGGCCATGACCACCAAGCTGGCCGGTAAGGATACGTACTTTCTGCCCTTCAACCGCGGCTCGGAGGAGGGCGGCGCCGGCAACCCGCCCGCGCAGGATGAGCAGAGCTACGCCACCGCCTACCTGTGGGAAGAGGTGTTCTCACCGGACGCCTGGCTGAAGGTGCTCGGCCGCTTCCTGCACCTGGAGAAGACGACCACCGAGGACTTCCACGGCTGCCGCAGCGTCAAGGAAACGCTGATCTTCCCGCGCTATCACCAGTGGGAAGTGGTCAACCGCCTGATCCAGGGCACCCTGACTGAGGGGCCGGGGCGGCGCTACCTGGTGCAGCACAGCGCCGGCTCAGGCAAGTCCAACTCCATCGCCTGGGCCGCCCACCAGCTGGCCAATCTCTACGGTGATGACGGCAAGAAGCTCTTCAATTCGGTGATAGTGGTCACCGACCGCACGGTGCTCGACAGCCAGCTTCAGGACACCATTTACCAGTTCGAGCATGCCCACGGCGTGGTCTGCCCGATCACCCGCGACATCGGCAACCAGAGCAAGTCGGAGCAGCTCGCCGAGGCCCTGGCTAGCAATACACGGATTATCATCGTCACCATTCAGACCTTCCCGGCGCTGTTCGATGCCCTGGACAAGCGACCACAGCTCGCCGAGGGCAATTACGCGGTGATCGCCGACGAGGCCCACTCCTCGCAGACCGGCAGCTCGGCCAGCAAGCTCAAGGCGCTGCTGGCGGCCGCGGGAGAGGCCACAGAGAGCGATAGTGACGAAATCAGCGCAGAGGCCATGCTTGACGCCGCCGTGGCCTCACGGCGCCCCAGCGAGCGGATCAGCTACTACGCCTTTACCGCCACCCCCAAGGCCAAGACCCTGGAGCTGTTCGGCCGCCCGCCGGATCCGGATCTGCCGGCCAGCGCCGATAACAAGCCCGAGCCGTTCCATCTCTACTCCATGCGCCAGGCCATCGAGGAGGGCTTTATCCTCGACGTGCTCAAGAACTACGTCACTTACAGCACCGCCTGGAAGCTGGCCCATCCCGAGGGCGAGGAGCAGGAGGTCGATTCCAAGAAGGCCTCTCGCACCCTGGCCAAGTGGGTGCGCCTGCACCCCTACAACATCGCCCAGCGGGTTGAGGTGATCGTCGAGCACTACCGCGACAACGTCCGCCACCTCCTCGATGGCCAGGCCAAGGCTATGGTGGTCACCGCCAGCCGCCAGGAGGCGGTGCGCTACCAGCTGGCCATGCAGGGCTACATCAAGGACAAGGGTTACGAGGACGTACACCCCATGGTGGCCTTCTCCGGCAGCGTGCCGCCCGACGAGGTGGTTCCCGAGGAGGTCACCGAAACCAGCCGGCTGCTCAATCCCGGGCTCAAAGGACGCGACCTGGCTGAGGCGTTCGATACTGCCGACTTCAACGTGATGATCGCCGCCAACAAGTTCCAGACCGGCTTCGACCAGCCTAAGCTCTGCGCCATGTACGTGGACAAGAAGCTGCAGGGCGTGGACTGCGTGCAGACCCTCTCGCGGCTCAACCGGCTATTCCCCGGCAAACAGACCTTCATCCTCGATTTCTACAACGACGAGCAGGAGATTCTCGACGCCTTCGCCCCCTATTACCGCAAGGCCGAGCTGGCCGACGTCTCTGATCCCCAGGTGGTCATCGATCTGCAGCGCAGCCTGGACGCTAGCGGCATCTACCACTGGCCCGAAGTGGAAGCCTTCGCCAAGGCCTTCTTCGACCCCAAGGCGCCGGCATCGAGTCTCAGCTACCACTGCCGTCCCGCCCAGGACCGCTTCAAGCAGCGCTACCGGCTGACCTTGGAGCAGCTGCAGACCTGGAAGGAAGCCCGCCAGATCGCCGAGGGCAATGGTGACGACAAGGGCCTGAAGCGCGCCGAGCAGGAGCTCAAGGAGGCCGGCACCACCCGGGACGAACTCGACCTGTTCCGCAAGAACCTGCAGAGCTTCGTGCGCGCCTACGAGTTCCTCAGCCAGATCGTCACCTTCGACGACTCCGAGCTGGAGCAGCTGTGCGTCTACGCCCGCCACCTCTACCCGCTGCTGCGTACCGACCGCCTGCTGGAGGAGGAAGCCATCGACGTCAGCGAGCTGGAGCTGACCCACTACCGGCTTACCAAGCGCGAGGAGAAGCGCCTGCAGCTCGAAGAGGCCGATGGCGACTATGGCCTCCAGCCGGTCAGTGAGGTGGGCTCCGGCAAGCCCTTTGATCCCGAGAAGCAGCGCCTGGCCGAGATCATCGACCGGCTCAACGACCTCTACGGCGCCGAGGTCAGCGACGACGACAAGCTGCACTTCGCCAACGGCATCGCCGACCGCATCGAACGCGACGAGGCCGTGATGGCCCAGGTGCGCAACCACAGTGAGGACCAGGTGATGCACGGCCTCTTCCCGAAGGAGGTCACCGAGGCCGTGCTCGACGCCATGAACGACCACGAGAAGCTCAGCATGCCACTGCTGGAGGACGAGGAGACGGGCAGGAAGTTTGCGCTGCTGATCCTCAAGCTGCTGGCGGGGAGGGAAGTACAAGCGCAACGGTGAAACGCTATGCAGGCACGGATAGTGCTGCCTTTCAGTAAAATGACATGGGGCGCGATATGGAGAGCTTTGAGCAGCGGGGTTGGGGTGTTCGAGAACTGGCTAAGGGGCTATTTCTCGATTACATGCGGTCGCGGCCGGAATGCCAGCCTGGGCAGGAAGGAATCAGGCTCGCGCGGATATTTAGGGATTGTGGTTTGGGTTGGGGAGACCAACTGAAAGCTACCGAGTCCAACCAGCAATACTGGGGTGTTGCCATCATGCGCACTCTCGAAGCCGAAGGCCTGACTGAGAGAGTCGGCGAGAGCGGACCATGGCGTTTGCGCTGATCCATCAAGGTTGCGGCAGAAGCCGCCCTAAAGGGGCATATCTGGGGGCATCTCTAAGAAGATGGAATTTATAAATCCTATTTATTCAATATGTTATAAATATTTTTCACGGGACGCCGCCTCCACCAATTAGCCAGACGAATCAAGCACCTACGGGTGCTTTTTTCGTTTATCGGCCTCCCTTTCAGCCCTCCCCGGTTTCCTTTCGGCAAGCCGTGGCCATGCTTGTCAGCAGTTGCATGATCACGCGCGTACCTGCCTCAGCATCTTCCGCCGTGATGGCTTCGTCAGGATGGTGGCTCAGCCCATCCCTGCAGCGGAGGAACAGCATGCCGATATCGGTCAGGGCATGCATTGCCAGGCCGTCATGCCCGGCCCCGCTGAACAGGCGGCGGCTCGGCTGCCCCACCTCCCGGCGAAGCGGGCGTTCCAGTGGCCGATGGGGCGTACCGCCAGGCGACCATCGTCACGCCGGCGCACCACCATGGCACCCAGGGTATCGAGGTGCGCGGTTATGGCACGCCGGGGAGCATCTCCCTTGCGCTGCGCATGGAGGTCACCGCGGGCAGTGGTGGCCACCTCCAGGCCAGCCGCCTCTAGCCGGGGTGCCAGCCAGTCCACCATCGGCTGAGCATGGAGGGAAGGGGAGGGAATCGCCAGCATCGCCATCAGGTCGGCGACGAGGCCATCGGTATCGATCGTTGGCATATGGATTCTCTGGCTGATGGGTACGACCCTTGCAGCCTTAACGTATAGCAGGCGATACCGATGCGCGAATGATGCGGACGGTCCTGCCCGGCTTGGCGCATGCTATCAATGGCCCAAGCCATACAAGGGCTTTCCTGGTGCCGGGTCAGGCGATTCGATTCAGCGAAAGAAAATTCTGAAAGGCGGGGGGAAGGGATTCATCGATATAGGTATCGTTGAACTCGACCAGGCGAGCCAGTGCCTGGGGATCGGGGAGCACCACGTGCTGGCGGTCACGTTCGACCAGTCCCTCATCGCGCAGCATGGAAAAGGTCCGGCTCACATGCACTGCGCTCAACCCCAGGGCATCGCCGATCTGCTCCTGGGAGAGGGGCATGAAAAAGCCGTTCTCCTCCACCGCATTGATCCGCTTGAGGCGCAGGTAGAGTTCGTAGAGGAAATGTGCCAATCGTTCGTGCGCCGCGTAGCGCCCCAGGTAGACCAGCCGCTCGGTGAGCATCGCCTGCTGGCGTACCGTCGTGGCAATGATACCGGCCGCCAGGGACGATGAGCGGGCGAAGAGTTCAAAGAGCTGCTGATACGAAAACGGGCAGATCACACCCTCGTTGATCATCGCCACGCCCGCCAAGCGTCGCGAGAAGCCAAAATCCCGCATGCCAATGATATCGCCTGGCAGATAGATCTTGAGGATCTGCATCGAGCCATTGCCGAGATTGCGGTAGGAGTAGGCCCAGCCCTCCTTCACCACGCAGAACAGGTCTACATCGGCCACTTCCTGCCACAACACCTCCCCAGCCGTCACTCGCCGGGCATTGAGCTCCAGGCTCAAGAGCAAGGTCTTGTCATCAGCCGTCAGTACGCCATGGCTGTCGAGCCCCTGCATCACAACGGTGTCGAGTAGAGTCACATTCCGCGTTCCGGCTAGTAGTGGAAGGCAACATAATAAAACATAAGCTTATGCATCGACTCATAACGTATGTTATTGAAAGTGAATTATGTTAAATGGCGATCGTCCATTCAGCGCGCAGCTACCCGTGGCAACCAGGCCCCGCTTGCGGCCTCGCAAAGGCCCTTATACGTTTTGCTGCCTATGCCTCCACCTCCTTTCGTCTCGTATATCACAATAAAATCACTTGCTCCCGGCTTCACTGGGCGCCATCATCGCGCCCAGCGCGTGAGCGAGACCGGGGTGGCATCGGGTCCGGGCAAATCAGGTTGGCCCCCATTCCGATAAGACTCTATATTTGAAAGACATTTTACGACCGGGATTCGAGAACCAATGAGCAAAGTCCTGATTATCGGCGCCGGTGGCGTCGGTGGCGTGGTTACCCACAAGTGTGCACAGCATCCCGAGGTCTTCTCGGAGATCTGCCTGGCCAGTCGCAATGAAGACAAGTGTCGCGCCATAGCGGCCCAGCTGGATCGCCGAATCCAGACCGCCCAGGTTGACGCCGACAACGTCGAGGCACTGGTCGCCCTGATCGAGTCGTTCAAACCCGACTTGCTGATTCACGTGGCGCTGCCCTATCAGGACCTGACCATCATGGAGGCGTGCCTGCGCACCGGCGTGCCCTACCTCGATACCGCCAACTACGAGCACCCGGACGAGGCCAAGTTCGAATACAAGGAGCAGTGGGCCTTCCAGGAGCGCTACGCCAAGGCAGGCGTCATGGCTACGCTGGGCTGCGGCTTCGACCCGGGCATGACCAACATCTACTGCGCCTACGCCCAGAAGAACCTGTTCGACGAGATTCACCAGATCGACATTCTGGATGCCAACGGCGGCGATCACGGCTACCCGTTCGCCACCAATTTCAATCCCGAGATCAACATTCGCGAGATCACCGCGAATGGCCGCTACTGGGAAAAGGGTGAGTGGGTGGAGACCCCGCCGCTTGCCGAGAAGCGCAAGTTCGACTTCGACGGCATCGGTGAGAAGGACATCTACCTGCTTTACCACGAGGAGCTCGAGTCGCTCAGCCAGAACATCAAGGGGCTGAAGCGGATTCGCTTCTGGATGACTTTCTCCGAGAAATACATCACCCACCTCAAGGTGCTCGAGAACGTCGGCATGACCAGCATCGAGCCGATCGAGGTGAACGGCTGCGAGATCTCTCCGCTGCAGTTCCTCAAGGCGGTGCTGCCCGACCCGGCGTCACTCGGTCCGCGCACCAAGGGCAAGACCAACATCGGCATCATTGCCGACGGCATCAAGGACGGCAAGCGGCGCAAGGTGCATATCTACAACATCTGCGACCACGAGGCCTGCTACCGGGAGGTGCAGTCCCAGGCGATCTCCTACACCACCGGCGTGCCCGCGGTCACCGGCGCCATGCTGATGCTCGACGGGACCTGGAAGGGCTCCGGCGTGTTCAACGTCGAGCAGCTCGACCCGGACCCCTTTATGGAGCGCATCGGCGAGATGGGCCTGCCCTGGCAGGTGGTCGAGCTCGACCCCGAAGACGATCCGCTGGCCTGATCGCGCATGGCTTCACTGAATAGGGAAACGCCGGCCTACCCCTTTGACGTTCAGGCGTGCCCGTCGCCGGCCTATGTGGTCGACGACGCGCTGCTACGCAAGAACCTGGTCCTGCTCAAGCAGGTCCAGGAGGCGAGCGGTGCGCGCATCCTGCTGGCGCTGAAGGGCTTCGCCATGTGGGACACCTTCGACATGGTGCGGGAGTACCTGGTCGGCACCACCGCCAGCGGCCAGGACGAGGCGCGGCTGGGGGCGGAGACCTTCGGCGGCGAGGTGCACTGCTACTCGCCGGCCTTCACCGAGGAGGAGATGGAGGTGGTGTTGCGCTATGCCGACCACCTCAGCTTCAACTCCCCCACCCAGTGGCGGCGCTTCCGCGACACCGTCGCGGCCGCACCTCGCCGGATCTCCTGCGGCATGCGGGTCAACCCGGAGCACTCCACCGGCGCGGTACCGCTCTACGATCCCTGCGCGCCGGGCTCACGCCTCGGCACCCGGGCCGCGGACCTGTCGCCTGCGGATCTCCAAGGTCTCGAGGGGCTGCACTTCCATACCCTTTGCGAGCAGAACAGCGACGCCCTGGAGGAGACCCTGGGCGCCTTCGAGGCCAGGTTCGGCCAGTACCTGGCAAGCCTTGCGTGGGTCAACTTCGGGGGCGGGCACCATATCACCCGCGAGGACTACGACGTCGAACGGCTGGTGCGGATGATCCGCGACTTCAAGGCACGCCACCCGCACCTTACGGTTTACCTGGAGCCCGGCGAGGCCATCGCGCTCAACACCGGCTATCTGGTCTGCTCGGTACTGGATATCGTCGAGAATGACGGCCCCATCGCTATCCTCGACACCTCCGCCACCGCACACATGCCAGACGTGCTGGAGATGCCCTACCGGCCACATATCATCGGCGCCGGTGAGTCCGGCGAGAAGGCCCACACCTATCGCCTGGGCGGCCTGACGTGTCTCGCCGGCGATGTCATCGGCGACTACAGCTTCGATGCACCGCTGGCCATCGGCGACCGCCTGGTGTTCACCGATATGGCCCATTACACCATGGTGAAGACCACCACCTTCAACGGCATGCGCCTGCCTGCCATTTGCCGCGTGGACGAGACAAGCCGGGAGATACGCACGGTGAAGACCTTCGGTTACGAGGACTACAAGCAGCGCCTCAGCTAGGGGTTTCCGCTCGCTGCGCAGCAGGCACCTTCGGGTGCCTGTTGCGTTTCTGCACCTTCGTTTTCCTCCTCGCCCCGCCCCCCTTTTCCCCTGCTACGCTTTCACGCATGGTATGGAAACTGATCTCACCAGCCAGGGAGAGCTACGATGACCACCGTTTTCAAGTTTGGCGGCGCCTCGATCAAGGACGCCGACGCCATACGCCAGTTGACACCGCTGATCGAGGCCCATGAAGACAGACCTCTGGTGGTGGTGATCTCGGCCATGGGCAAGACCACCAACAAGCTGGAAGCGCTGCTGGCCGCTGCCCGCGACGAGAGTCGAACTGACGAATATCGCCAATGCCTCGATTCCTTGAAAACCGAGCATAGCGAGGCGATGGAGGCACTTTTCGGCGACTCTGGCGAGTCTCCCGCCGAGCGGGTCTCGGCTCTGTTCCAGGAGCTAGATGCCCAGCACCGCAAGCACCGCAGCAGCCCCTACGCCAAACATTACGACCAGACCGTATGCTACGGCGAGCTCATCTCCACCACCATCGTTGCCGCCTGGCTCAACCGGTGCAGCATCGCCACCGACTGGCACGACGCCCGCAAGCTGGTGCGCACCGATAGCCGCTACCAAGCCGCCAACATCGACTGGCCAACCACCGCAGAGTCCATTCGCCAGCAGTTGGAGGACAGTGATAGCGTGCTCCTGACCCAAGGCTTCATCGGCGGTACCGAGGAGGGGGAGGCCACCACGCTGGGTCGCGAAGGCTCCGACTTCAGCGCAGCCATCTTCGCTCACTGCCTCGATGCGAAGGAAGTGGTGATCTGGAAGGACGTCACCGGGCTTTTCAACGCCGACCCGCGCCGCTTCGACAACGCCGTGCAGCTCGAGCGCATCTCCTATGCCGAAGCCACCGAGCTGGCCTGGCACGGCGCCAAGGTGATCCACCCCAAGACCCTGGGGCCTCTGCAGGAGAAGTCGATTCCGCTGATGGTGCGCTCCTTCGAGGCCCCCGATACCGCTCCCTCTGTGATCGATGCCGAACAGCGCTTCGATGCCGACGTGCCCTCCTGCATCCTGCGCCAGGACCAGGTATGGCTCGAAGTGAGGCCGCGCAACTTCTCGTTCATGGATGAGCCACGCCTGCACGACATACTCGGCCGGCTGGTGGAGGCCGGCATGCATGCCAACCTGGTCGACAGCAGCGCCATGCGCTTCGCCCTGTGTCTCGACGACAAGCCAGAGCGGCTCGACCCGCTGGTGGAGTCGCTGCAAGGCGACTATGACGTGAGCCGGGAGAACAACCTGACACTGCTCACCGTACGCCACCCCCAAGCGGGCATGATGGACGAGCTGAGCAAAGGCCGCGAGGCCCTTGCCGAGAGACGCAACGCCACCACCGCCCAGCGCCTCTTCCATAGCCGGGATTGCCCCGAGACTTGGCATATCCCGGACTGACACCAGGCCTGGTCAGTCGACTATCCAGCCATGTAAAGGCCGCGCCCCGATCAACTCGGAGGCGCGGCCTCGATCATCCAGCCTTCAATCAATCACTGAGGTCGATATCATCCTCATCGGTAGCGGCCCCAGTGGCTGCACCCGCGCCGGCCCCGATCGCCGCACCACGCACGGCACTGCCCCCCGTAGCGGCACCAGCGGCGCCGCCCACGGCAGCACCAATGCCGGCTCCGCTGGCGGCACGCTCACCGGTACCTGTGCCACAGCCGGCAAGCGCCAGCATCAGCGAGGCGGCAAAGACCATCAATGCGCTACGCAGTCCATAACGGCTCATGACTTACCTCCTGTTCCATGGATGTACAATTTCACCCTAGTCAAGAGTCGCGGTGGGCGGCAACGCCTGCCTTGTTACGCTGTGTCACGGCATCTCCATCGTATGCACGTCAAGCGCCGAGGCGTTTCATCGCCCCACGCTCACTGGGTCCGACGTCTGACAAGCTTACCGCGTCAGGCGGCATCCCGCTTGGCATCACTCGCTGCCTGCATGGCCAGGGCCGTGTCGAGCATGCGGTTGGAGAAGCCCCATTCGTTGTCGTACCAGGCCATCACCTTCACCAGGCGTCCGTTCACCCGGGTGTGGTTGGCGTCGAAGGTCGAGGAGTTGGGGTCGTGGTTGAAATCGATGGAGACCAGCGGCTGGGCGTTGACCGCCAGCACCGGCGAGGCCTCCGCCGCCTTCACGAGGATGGCGTTGATCTCCTCCTTGGTGGTGTCACGACTGGCGGTGAACACCAGATCCACCAGCGACACATTGATCACCGGCACGCGCACTGCCAGGCCGTCGAACTTGCCGGCAAGCTCCGGCAACACCAGACCTACGGCGGCGGCGGCGCCGGTCTTAGTGGGAATCATCGAGTGGGTGGCGCTGCGGGCCCGGTAGGGGTCGCTGTGGTAGACGTCGGAGAGATTCTGGTCGTTGGTGTAGGCATGCACCGTGGTCATCAGGCCATTCTCGATGCCCACCGACTCGTTGAGCGCCTGGGCGATCGGCGCCAGGCAGTTGGTGGTGCAGGAGGCGTTGGAGACCACCTTGTGCTCGGGCTTCAGCACGCCCTCGTTGACGCCGAAGACGATGGTGGCATCGGCATCCGGGCTCGGCGCCGAAATCAGCACTCGCCCGGCACCGGCGGACAGGTGCTTAGCTGCAGCCTCACGCTTGGTGAACAGACCGGTGCATTCCATGACCAGATCGACATCCAGGTCTTTCCAGGGCAAGGCGGATGGATCGCGCTCCGACAGGATGGCGATGCGATCGCCATCCACGGTCAACGTCTCGTCATCGTGCGTCACGGAAAACGGAAAATGGCCATGTACGGTGTCGTGGCGCAGCAGGTGGGCATTGAGCGCCGGGGCGCCCAGATCATTGATGGCAACCACCTGGACGCGATTGCGATAGCCGTTTTCGTAGAGCGCGCGCAGGACATTTCGACCGATGCGACCGAATCCGTTAATGGCAACCTTGAGTGTCATGGCATCTTCCTCCCGGGAGTGGGTAGCAATTATTTTAATGTGGTGCAATTGCCGTTGAGTCTCAAGTTTTTTTGGTAATATTACAACACTTTTGAGGGCGCCACGCTGTCACCTTGCTTCGCCGCACCGCAAAATACGCATAGAACGCTGGTGCAGCGGCCTCCATCCCGCGCCAAGAGGGGTTGGGGAAGCAGGAAAATATTGTAGTAATATTACGCACGCACAGCTAAGGTGGTGACATCCTGTTAACTACCGGCGTCGCCACAAGGAGGACTCTCCATGCCCCACTGCCAACCTCGCTCTCCCCTTCGTCGCACCAAGATCGTCGCCACCCTGGGTCCGGCCAGCGACCGCGACGGCGTGCTGGAAGCGATGATCGAGGCCGGCGTCGACGTGGTGCGCCTCAACTTCTCCCACGGTTCGCCCGACGACCACCGCCGCCGCCTCGAGCGGGTGCGCGAGATCGCCGCCCGANGTCGGCCAGGCGTGCGACCATCCGGTCTCGGGTTCGCTGCGATGTCATGCCCACCCCGCGCAGCAGCTCGGGCAGTTGTTCAGGTGAATGCATCCAGCCAGCCTTGCACGTCTTCGATGGCCGCATGACGCGTCAGATCGGTCTGCAGCGGCGTGATCGACACATAGCCCGCCTCGACGGCGGCAAAGTCGGTATCCGGCCCATCATCGGCATTCCGGCCGACGGCTGCAATCCAGTAACGCAGCCGCCCACGTGGGTCGCGAACTTCCATGGGTCGCTCGGCGGGCCCGCGGTAGCCCATTCGGGTCACGCGAAAACCCTGAATTTCGTCCCAGGGAAGGTCCGGCACATTGACGTTGAGCAGGCTGCGCGGCGGCAATGACAGCTGGTCCGCCGCCCCTACCAGGCTCGCCGCCACCCGGCCGGCGGTATTGAAGTGACGAGAGCCCACCAGCGACATGGCGATGGCCGGCATGCCCAGGTTGCGCCCCTCCATGGCCGCTGCCACGGTGCCGGAATAAAGCACGTCATCACCCAGGTTGCCACCATGATTGATCCCCGCGATCACCAGGTCGGGCTTCTCGTCCCACAGGGCGTTGACGCCTAGATAAACGCAGTCTGCCGGCGTGCCGTCCACGCAGTGAAAGCCGTTGTCCAGCGCCGTCAGCGACAGCGGCCGGTTCAACGTCAGAGAGTTGCTGGCACCGCTGCGGTCGCGGTCGGGCGCCACCACCCGCAGGCGGGCATGTGCGTCCAGCGCGTCATACAGGGCACGCAGTCCCGGGGCATGTACCCCGTCGTCGTTGGATAGCAAGAGTCTGCGCATCGGTATGGTCTCTTCTCCCCCAGAGGGTTCAGTTTCCGTTCAGGTCAACGCCGGTGTCGCACCCAATGTCGGGTGCTCGATCAGCTCGCGCAGCACCGCCGTGGCAAAACTGCCACGGGGCAGGATGAAATCGAACCGCAGGCACGCCGGTTCGCGACCCAGGCGGGGCTCTCCCAGGCGCATGCGCAGGGGCCGTCGGGCCAGCTTCACCCCGGCTCTCTCCAGACCATCGCAGAGCGGCCCATGGCGCTCGCGCAGGCGCTGCTCGTACCCCGCCGCGCTGCCCGCCGTGGCCGACGAGCCGACGCCCCAGAGCACCCCGCTTGGGTGCAGGTCGAGTCGGGCGGCTCGCTCGGCCAGCTCAGCATCGACGGTGTCGACAACGAACTGGCTGGCAGTACCATCGAGCATCGCCACCTCCCCCGGCAGCAACCGGTCCCAGTTGCCATCCCCCTGGCGCATGGCCAGCAGCTCGTTGAACAGATAGCTGCGCGCAGTGGAGAGCATCATGCCCTCCCGATCGTCCCGCTTGCGCCAGCCGCGGGCCAGTACTGACTGCGCCCGTACCAGGTTACGGCCGTCGGGGCCGAAACGCTGCGGGCCAAAGCCGTTGGGCACGCCATGGCGGCACAGCCACTCCCAGCGCGCCTCCAGCCCGGGCGCCTGCACCGCCTCCCCGGTGATAACCAGCGAGAAGCGGTTTCCGCGGTGAACGCCACGCTTGAGCTTGCGGGGATGGCGCACCTGCTCCAGCACCTGCACGCCGTGGCTCGCCAGGCGCTCGGCCAGGTCACCGGGGCCCTCGCGGCCCGGCAGATGCACCGACAGCCACTGCCGGGTCACGGCGATGCGATCCTTCATGCCGGAATAGCCCACGGCGCGCTGCGTCACCTCGCAGGCGCGAGCCAGATGGCGCACCACCTCCAGGGTGGTAAGCCCCCGCTTCTCTACCCAGAGCCAGAGGTGCTCACCCTGTCCCTCCGGGGCGAAGTCGAGGATTTCCTCGACCACGAAATCCTCCGGGGTGGCGCGATAGTCGCCGGCCGGCGGCGGGCCAAATTCGGCATCCAGCACCCGCGGCCAGGGATCGGCCGTCCCGGTCGGGGTCATCGTGAGGCTCCCGCTGTCGCTGCCTGGTCATCACGGGTCAGCAATAGCACCACCGCCTCAGCGGCGATGCCCTCGCCACGCCCCGTGAAGCCCAGCCGCTCTGAGGTGGTGGCCTTGACGTTGACCGAGCCCGGCTCGAGGGCAAGGTCGGCGGCAATACAGGCCACCATGGCGGCGATGTGCGGCGCCAGCCTGGGCGCCTGGGCGATGACCGTGGCATCCACGTTGCCGACCCGGTAGCCGGCAGCAGAGACCAGGCCATGCACGTGTCGCAACAGGGCACGGCTGTCGGCGCCCGCCCAGGCCTCATCGGTATCGGGAAAGTGGCGGCCGATATCACCCAGGGCGCAGGCGCCAAGCAGGGCATCGCAGACGGCATGCAGCAGCACGTCGCCATCGGAGTGGGCGACGAAGCCCTGTCCAAAGGGAATGGCGGTGCCACCAATCATCAGGTGATCGCCTTCGCCAAAGCGATGCACATCGAATCCATGACCGATTCTGACCATCTAGCGCTTCTCCCTGCAAGACGCCGTAGCGTTTACCGAACCCTCGGCATGCTGGGCCGAAAGAATCCGTGCGGCCAGCCCCAGGTCTTCCGGATGGGTGATCTTGAGATTGTCCCGCCGACCGGCCACCAGGCGTGGCGCCAGACCCAGGGCCTCCACGGCGGAAGCCTCGTCGGTCACGGCCAGCCCCTGCCGCCGGGCCGTCGCCAGGGCCCGGCACAGCAGTCCGTAGCGAAAGCCCTGAGGGGTCATGGCATGCCACAGCCCCTGTCGCAACTCGGTGGCAGCCACCCGTCCTGCGCCATCGTCACGCTTCATGGTGTCGGCTACCGGGGCGGCAAGCAGTCCCCCTACGGTATCGTGACGCAGTTCTTCGTAGAGTCGCACCAGGTCATCGACGGAGACACAGGGCCTGGCCACGTCATGCACCAGAACCATTTCGTTGTCGCCCGCCCTACCGGCCAGCGCTGCCAGGGCGTGGGCCACGGAGTCGGCCCGCTCGGCTCCGCCATCAACCCGCTGCCAGTCGGCGAAGGGTACCCAGGCCGGGTCGAACAGGGCATCGTCCGAGTCGAGGCAGAGGCACAGCCGCGCCGTGGGAAAGGCCTGGTGCAGGCGCGACAGGGTATGAGCCATCACCGGCTTGCCCGCCAGGGTCAGGTACTGCTTGGGCCACTGGGCGCCCATCCGCCGCCCCCGCCCCGCGGCAGGCACCACCAGCCAGAGCGCTTCACTCATCGGCAGCGCCTCCGGAAGCGGAGGAGGGCTGGCGAACCAGGCCGGCGTTCGCCTCCAACAGGCTGCCCTCGATCACCACGCCCGGAACCCAGTAGAAGTGCTCGTCGGTACGCACCATGCCGATATCGCTGCGGGCCCGCTCCTCGATGGCGTCCAGCCCGGTCTTGAGGTCGACCACTTCGGCGCCGAGACGCGCATTGCGATCGCGCAACGGCTTGTTGTCGGCATCCAGCGCGGCGACCCGCTCGCGGATCTCGCGCAACTCCTGCACCCCGCTGTCGCCGAACCACAGCCGGTATTGCAGCAGCGCCAGCATCACTAGCAGGGCGATGGCGAGCCACCTGAGCATCGGGGTCCTTCCTCACTGATTCGAAACGGTCGCCATTATGCCACCTTCGTCCCGCCGGCTCACGCCCTGAACGGTAGTGCCTGCTCAGCGATCCGACTGTAGGCCGCTACATGGCGCTGCTCCTCGTCACAGAATCGCGCCACGGCCGCACGCAGCCCCGGATCGGCCAGATAGTGCAGCGAGCGCAACCGATGCGGTGCGAAGCCGCGGCTCAGCTTGTGCTCGCCCTGTGTGCCGGGGTCGAAGCGGGTCAGGCCCCGGGCCAGACAGTGCTCGATACCCTGGTAGTAGCAGGCCTCGAAATGCAGCGAGTCGGCCACCACCTCACTGCCCCAGTAGCGTCCGTAAAGTGTCCGGCTACCCTGCAGGCAGAGCGCCGCAGCCACCGGCCTGCCTTTCAGGCGCGCCTGAACCAGCACCAGCGCCTCGGGCAGCGTACGGTGAAGCCGCTGAAAGAAGTCGAGGTTCAGATAGCCATGGCGGCCGCGCTCCAGATAGGTGATCTCGTAGCAGCGGTAGAAGTGCGCCAGGTCCTCCGCGCCGATCGCCTCGCCCTCCAGGCGGTGCAGGGTCAGCCCCTGCTCCGCGACCAGGCGTCGCTCGCGGCGGATCGCCTTGCGCCGCTTCGAGGTCATGGCCGCCAGAAAGCCGGCAAAGTCGCCGTAGCCCCGATCCTGCCACTGGAACTGGACCCCGTGGCGGACCACCAGCGTCGGCCTGGCCGCCAGCCAGCCGTCCACCTCCTCCCGCTCGGCAAACAGCAGGTGCCAGCTCGACAGCGAGCCGCCCTCCCGGCGCTGGCGAGCAGGTTCCGAGCCGCCAGCGGGTCGACACCTTCCGCCAGCGCCAGCCGCGGGCCCGGCGCCGGCGTGAAGGGAATCGCCGTCAGCCCCTTGGGGTAGTAGCGTCCGCCGGCGCGCTCCCAGGCGTCGGCCCAGTTCCAGTCGAAGACATATTCGCCGTAGGAGTGATACTTGTGGTAATGCGGCATGGCCCCGACCAGTGCCTCGCCCTGCCACAGCGTCAGGTGGCGCGGCTCCCAGCCCGTGGCGGCCCCCACCGAGCCGCTGGCCTCCAGAGCATGGAGGAATTCATGGCGCAGGAAGGGATGGTCGTGGCCAACCAGGGCATTCCACGCATCGGCTGTCACTGCCTCGATGGCGGGGAGCTTTTTCAGGACGAGCTCGGACATGCGACTCCTGCTTTTTCGGTGAAGACCGATACCGCCGGCTGACAAGCGACCGGCAAACCGCCTACATTGTGCCCAGACCCACCCGCTCCTTCCATCACCCTCATACAGGGAGACGCGAATGGCCGACGCCAGCCAGCTGTCGGCGCACCTCGACGCGCAGCGCCAGGCCTTCGATGCCGAGCGCTACCCGACCCTCGCCGTGCGCCGCGACCGCCTGAGACGACTGGGCGACATGACCCGGGAGCATCGTCAGGACATCATCAAGGCGATTCGCCAGGACTTCGGCTATCGCCCCGAGGCCGAGACCCGGCTGCTGGACATCGCCCGGGTGCTTCAGGCCGTGCGCCATGCTCGCCGACACCTCAAACGCTGGATGCGGCCCAGCCGAGCGGCCGTGCCCTGGCGGCTATGGCCGGCCCGCGTGCGCGTACATCGACAGCCTCTGGGCACGGTGGGCATCATCGCCCCCAGCCACTCGCCCTGGAGCCTGGCCCTGCTGCCCGCGGTGGATGCCCTGGCGGCCGGCAACCGGGTGCTGATCAAGCCCAGCGAAAGATCGCCGACGACCAGTGCCCTGATGGCACGGCTGGCCGAACACTACTTCTCCCCACAGGAACTCAAGGTCATCACCGGCGACGCAGGCACGGGTCGGGCCTTCGCCGCCCTGCCCTTCGACCACCTGCTGTTCACCGGCGACGACCGGGCCGGGCGGGAGGTCGCCCTGGCCGCCGCCGCCAACCTCACCCCGGTCACGCTGGAGCTGGGCGGCAAGACCCCGGTCATCATCGGCGCCGATGCCGACCTGGAGCAGGCGGCCGAGCGCCTCGCCTTCGGCAAGTGGTTGAATGCCGGTCAGACCCGCCTCGCCCCGGACTATGTGCTGGTGCATGAGCCGCATCTCACCGCCTTCGTGGCGGCCCTGACCCAAGTGGTGAAGCGCTTTCACCCCAGCGGCCCGGCCGGCGACGACTACAGCGCCATCGTCGGTGAGTCGCACCGCGAGCGACTCGACGCCATGCTGGAAGAAGCACGGGATCACGGCTGCAGGGTGATCCCGCTGGGCGAGACGCTCGAACTCAGCCGGGGCGCCAAGCTGCCGCCGACACTGGTGATCGACCCGCATGGCGAGTTGGCCATCATGCGTGAGGAGATCTTCGGCCCCTGGCTGCCGATCATCGGCATCGGCGACCTGGATCACGCCCTAGGCTTCGTTCACGAACGGCCTCGCCCCCTGGCGCTCTACGCCTTTACCAACGACCCCGAGCAGCGCAGACGCATTCTCGAGGAATCCCACTCCGGCGGCGTCGTCTTCAACGATACGCTCTGGCATAACGCCGTCCCCAACCTGCCGTTCGGCGGCGTGGGCGGGAGCGGCATGGGCGGGTACCAGGGGGAGGCCGGTTTCCTGCGCTTCAGCCACCAGCGCAGCGTCTTCCTTCAGGCCAGGCGCAGCAGCGTGAGGCTGCTCAACCCGCCCTACCGGCACTGGCTCTACCGGCTGATGGGGTTTTGAGCAAAAATACGTAATAAAACTACATAGCAGCCAAAAGGCACGTATCATGACGGGAAAAAGTGCGCGATAATTTGTAAACTTACCGCAAAAACCACTCAACGATGCGAGGTACCCCATGGCTCGCCCATCCGCAGCTCTTCACTCAACCGTCCACCAGGTTACCGAACGCATTCGCAAGCGTTCACAGGAGCGGCGCAAGCTCTACGAAGCCCACATGGCGGCCCAGCACAGCCAGGGCGTACATCGTGGCGAGCTCTCCTGCGGCAACCTGGCTCACGGCTTCGCCGGTTGCGATGTCGACACCGACAAGGACCGGCTCAAGCTGACGAACAGCGCCAACCTGGGCATCGTTTCGTCTTATAACGACATGCTTTCCGCCCACCAGCCCTTCGAGGACTACCCCGCCGCCATCAAGGAGGCGGCACGCGGGATGGGGTCCACGGCGCAGTTTGCCGGCGGGGTACCGGCGATGTGCGATGGCGTGACCCAGGGGCAGCCGGGCATGGAGCTGTCGCTCTTCTCCCGCGACGTGATCGCCATGGCCACCGCCGTGGCGCTTTCCCACAACATGTTCGACGCCGTGCTCTATCTGGGGATCTGCGACAAGATCGTACCCGGCCTGTTCATCGGCGCGGCCCGCTTCGGCCACCTGCCGGCGGTGTTCGTGCCCGGTGGCCCCATGACCAGTGGCCTGCCCAATAACGAGAAGGCGCGCATCAGGCAGCTCTATGCCGAGGGCAAGGTGGGTCGTGACGAGTTGCTGGAGGCAGAGTCCCAGTCCTATCACAGCCCCGGCACCTGTACCTTCTACGGCACCGCCAACTCCAACCAGCTGATGATGGAGATGATGGGCCTGCACCTGCCCGGCGCCTCCTTCGTCAACCCCGGCACCCCGCTGCGTGACGCCCTGACCCGCTACGCCACGGAGCAGGCGATTCGCAACACCGAGCAGAGCGGCGACTACCGCCCGTTCTACCGCCAGATCGACGAACGCGCCATCATCAATGCCATGGTCGGACTGCTCGCCTCGGGGGGCTCCACCAACCACACCCTGCACCTGGTGGCCATGGCCGGCGCGGCGGGCATCACCATCGACTGGGACGACTTCACCGAGCTCTCGGCAGTAGTGCCCAGCATGACCCGCATCTATCCCAACGGCCAGGCCGACGTGAATCACTTCCAGGCCGCCGGCGGGATGAGCCTGCTGATTCGCGAGCTGCTCGATGCCGGCCTCATTCATGGCGACATTCCCACGGTGTTCGGCACCGACCTGCACGCCTATACCCAGGAACCCTTCCTCGAGGAGGGCAAGCTGGTGTGGCGCGAAGGCCCCACGGAGAGCCACGACCGCGATGTGCTGCGTCCGGTGGCAGCTCCCTTCTCCCCCACCGGCGGCCTCACGGTGCTCGACGGCAATCTCGGCCGCGGCGTGATCAAGATCTCGGCGGTCAAGCAGGAGCACCGCGTCATCGAGGCGCCGGTCAAGCTGTTCGACGACCAGAATCAGGTGAAGGCGGCGTTCGAGTCGGGGGAGCTCGACCGCGACGTGGTGGTGGTGGTTCGCTTCCAGGGCCCCAAGGCCAACGGCATGCCGGAGCTACACAAGCTCACCCCCTTCCTGGGCGTGCTCCAGGATCGCGGCTATCGGGTCGCACTGGTCACCGACGGCCGCATGTCGGGCGCGTCCGGCAAGGTGCCGGCTGCCATCCATGTGACCCCCGAGGCGATCGATCGCGGCCCGCTGGCCAAGCTTCGCGACGGTGACGTGGTGCGCCTGGATGCCGACAGCGGCGAGCTGCGCGTGCTGGTCGATGCCGCCGAGTTCAACGGCCGCCCCTTCGTCGACATCAATCTGGAACATAGCCACTTCGGCATGGGCCGCGAGCTGTTCGGCGGTTTCCGCCACCTGGCCGCCAAGGCCGAAGAGGGAGCCGGCGTGTTCGGCGGCTTCGAGGCGGAGGTACTGGCACGGCAGCTCGAAACGATCGAGCAGGAGGATCAATGACTCGACCGGCGCTGATCGGAGACATCGGTGGCACCAACGCGCGCTTCGCGCTGGTGGCGCCGGGGGCCTTCGAGCCCTATGACATTCAGACCCTGCCCTGCGCCGACTATCCCGGCGTGGTGGAAGCCGTGCGCGACTACCTGGCGAAGGTCGAGCAGAACGGGACCCAGGCACCGGAAGAGGCCTGCCTCGCCTTCGCCTGCCCCATCGATGGCGACCTGGTCCGCATGACCAACAATCACTGGTCCTTTTCCCGGCGCGAGGCCCAGGCGTCACTCGGGCTGACGCGACTGAAGGTGATCAACGACTTCACCGCCCAGGCGTTGGGCGTGCCCCACCTGGGGCCCGAGGACCTGGTCGAAGTCCAGCCGGGAGAGGCCCGCGAGCACAGCGTCCAGCTGGTGATCGGCCCCGGCACCGGCCTGGGCGTGGCCGGCATCTTCCCGGGACGCCGCGCCTGGATACCGCTGCCCACCGAGGGCGGCCACTTCACCTTCGCTCCCACCGACGAACGCGAGCAGAACCTGCTGCGGCACTTTCGCAACCGCTATGGGCGGGTCTCGGTGGAACGCATCCTCTGCGGCCAGGGGCTGCTCGACCTCTACCTGGCCCACTGCTCGCTGAAGGGGGCGCCACCACGCCACGCCACGCCTGCCGAAGTGACCGAGGCCGCTTCGCACGGAGACGCCATCGCGCGTGATACGCTACTGCGTTTCCTGAAGATCCTCGGCGACATCAGTGGCGATGCGGCCCTGGTCATGGGCGCTCGCGGCGGGGTCTATCTCTGCGGCGGTATTCTGCCGAGGCTGCTCGACTGGCTGCCCCAGAGCCGTTTCGTGGAAGCCTTCACCGCCAAGGGACGTATGAGCGACTACACTCGCGCCATCCCGGTTCACGTGGTCACCGCCCCCTGGTCGGGCCTGCTGGGCGCCGCCGAGGCCCTGCACAACGAAGAAGTGGAATGATCTGAAACAAGGAGAGCGAATGATCCCGTCACGCCTGCGAGTCCTGCTCGACGAGACCGATGGCCAGCGTCAGTGCGAATGGGCCGGCCGCCCCGTGTGGCTGGCTCGCGAAAGCTGGGGCGAACTTGCCGTCTGCCTGCAGGGCGCCCAGGTACTTCACTATTTACCGGCGCCGCTCTCTAGAGCGTCCGAAGCCACGCGCACGCGCGCCCACACTGCCGAAGCCGCGCGCACGGCCAGCGCGTCCGACGACACGCGAGCTGACACCGATGCTGCCGGCCCGGTCGAGCAGGAAGAGGCGCTGGTGCCCGGCGGCTGGCTGTGGGTGACGCCGACGCCGCAGCCGCTGCCCAGCGCCATTCGCGGCGGCATCCCGCTGTGCTGGCCCTGGTTTGCCGATGACAGGGGCGCCGACGAGACACCGGACCGGTCGGGGCCCTTCCACGGCCCGGCGCGCAAGGCCGATTGGCGGCTGGACGCAGTGGATGAACATGAAGAGGGCATCGAGCTGCACCTCTCTCCCACCGAGCCCCTGCATACCCAATTGGCCCCCCGTGCGGTGATACAGGCCAACGCCCGCCGCCTGCACGTGGAGTTGATCACCGAGCATGTCGGCGAGACCCCGGTCAAGCTGAGCGGCGCCCTGCATACCTACCTCGCCGTGACCGACAGCTTCGCCTGTCGCCTGGAGGGGCTGGCCGGGGCCCGCTATCTGGACAAGCTGTCCGGCTTCGCCGAGCGCGATCAGCAGGGCGAACTCGCCGTGCGTGGCGGCCTCGACCGCATCTACCACACCAATGCCGAGCTGACTCTCGACGATGGCAACCGGCGCCTGCGGGTCGCCCGCCAGGGCAGCGACTCCGCTGTGGTCTGGCATCCGGGCGAGGCGCCACCCGACGATACGCCGGCCGGGGCCTCGTGCCGCTTCCTCTGCGTGGAATCGGCCAATACCCGCCTGGACCCGGTGTGGCTGGTACCCGGTGCCCAGCACCTGCTGGGAACCACAATCTCTCTGGCGAAGCCGGATACGGCCTGAGGCTTTCGCTTGCTCCAACAGCCAACGAGGATACCTTCATGACCCCCGTGATCGCCTTCGGCGAGGCCCTCGTCGACATGCTCTCCAGCCGCCTCGGCGACGCCACCGAGGGCCCCGAGACCTTCACACCCTATGCCGGCGGCGCCCCGGCCAACGTAGCCGTGGCCTGCGCCCGACTGGGGGTTCCGAGCCGTTTTCTCGGCATGCTGGGTGATGACTACTTTGGCGATTTCATCGCCACGGAGCTTGCGTCCCACGGTGTCGACCTCTCGGGCACGGCACGTACCCGCGAGGCGCGCACGGCACTGGCCTTCGTCTCCCGCGACGCGGCGGGCGAGCGCACCTTCGACTTCTACCGGCCGCCGGCCGCCGATCTGCTGTATCGGCTCGAACACCTGCCGGCAGGGATCTTCGCCCACCCCGCCATCGTGCACTTCTGTACCAACAGCCTGACCGAATCCAAGATTGGCGAGACCACCCTGGCCATGGCCGACATGGCCAATCGTGCCGGCTGCCTGGTCAGCGTGGACGCCAACCTCCGGCACAACCTCTGGGAGAGCGGTGTCGCCGACATCACCCTGACCACCCGCCTGCTCGACCAGGCCGGGCTGGTCAAGCTCTCAACCGATGAACTCGACTATCTGCGTGGCGACCACCCGGTGGAAGCCTGGCTGGCCGAGCGGCTTGCCACCGGCGTGAAGCTGATCGTGATCACCGATGGAGCGGGCCCGGTGCGAACACTGGGCGTTGGCAGAGACTTCCGGATCACGCCACCCAAAGTGCAGGCCGTGGATACCACCGCCGGCGGTGATGCCTTCATCGGCGGCCTGCTGGCGGAACTGGCCGAGCGGGGTATCGAAGGTGACTGGCACCAGGATGACGCCTTCCTCGAACGAGCCGTCAAGATTGCCTGTCACTGTGGCGCCCATGCGGTCACCCGCCCCGGCGCCTATGCCGCGCTGCCGACCCGTGAGGACCTGGCCATGCTGCGTGGCTGACGCTGTTTAAGCTATCGTCGTCATAGCAGAAAATAGCTATACAAAAATGATCACTAGCGGTACAAAAGCTGTACATAACGTAAAATCGTTGCGCTTATGTACAACTTTACTGTGAGATCATGAATGCGACAGAACGGCCCGGTAACCCAGTCGGAGTATCTTCTTCAAGACGATGATGTCCTCATCTCCAAGACCGATACACGCAGCATCATCACTTATGCCAATCAGCGCTTCATCGACGTCAGCGGTTATGACTACGAGGAATTGCATGGAGCCCCACACAACCTGGTGCGTCATCCAGACATGCCACCCAGCGTCTTCGCCGACATGTGGCATGATCTTCAGACAGGAGAGTTCTGGTCCGGCCTGGTCAAGAACCGGCGCAAGAACGGAGATCACTACTGGGTCAGAGCCAACGTGGTTCCCATCCGCGAAAACGGTGAACTCAAGGGTTTTGCCTCCATACGTGTCAAGCCGAGTGCCGCAGAAACCACTCATGCCGAAGCGGTCTATCGTGACATCCGTGAAAACGGCGGACGCTACACGGTCAAGCACGGACGCCCTTATCGGCGCGGTGCCCTGCATGCGGTGAAGCGCATCGATTGGCGCAGCCTCTCCACACGAAGCTTGTTCGCTAGCCTCGCCATCGCCGTGCTGCCTGCCGCCCTGGGTATGACCGCCTGGAGCGCCATGACACCTTCGGCATCACTAATTGACGAAGGGGTGCTCGCCTCAGGGGTTCTCGGCGGCATTCTGCTGGCTTGGCTGAACTGGAAAGGCAACGCCAGGATGCGCCGCTTGCTCCACCAGGCCCACGACTTTTCATTGCAGGTCGCGGCCGGCAACCTCAAGGCTGATCTGCCTGTCCAGCGCCATGATGAGCTGGGCCGCATGCTCGGCTCGCTGGCCTTCATGCGCCAGTCCCTGGGAGCACTGATCGGCGACCTGGAACGCCGCATCGGCGTGGTCGAGCCTGCGGTCACGGACCTTGTGCGAAACAACGACGCCATGGCCAGCCGGCTCGAGCAACAGGCATCGGCGGTACAGGAAACCGCCGCCAGCGCCGAGCAGATCACCGCCACGGTAAGCCAGAGTGCGGAGCATGCCCATCAAGCCGGTGAGGTGACTTTCGGCAGCGTAACAACGGCTGACCAAGCCGCCGAGGTGATGCAGAGACTGGCAACGTCGATGCAGGAGATCACTCGCCAGGCCGATAACATGGCCAGTATCGTCGGCACCATCGACAGCATCGCTTTTCAGACCAATATCCTGGCCCTCAACGCCTCGGTGGAAGCCGCCCGTGCCGGGGAACATGGGCGAGGCTTTGCCGTTGTCGCGCAAGAAGTCCGCAAGCTGGCCAGTGAATCAGCAGGCGCTGCTCATCGTGTGCAAGACTTGATCAACACGGCGCGAAAAGAAATCGAGGCGGGCCGGTCACATGCCGGAGAAGCGGAAGATACCATGACGGCGATCAAGGCAGCCAGCCACCGCGTCAACGGGTTGATGCAGGAAATCAGTGCCGCCGCCGCAGAGCAGAGCCAAGGTATCGAGCAGATCAGCCAGGCCATCGGCGAGATAGACCAGGCAACCCAGACCAGCGCCGACAGCATGCAGGTCGCGGATGCCGTTGGTCGTTCCCGTGCCCAGGTGGCCAACCTGCTGCGTCTGTTGACGCTGGATCCGGAAGTGCAGACCCTGCTCGAACGCGGCGACCTGGACATGGGGCATGCCCGGGCCCTGCTGGCNCGGGCCTGCCCATCGTCGGCCTGGCCCACAGCCCGGTGGCCCAGCGGCGCATGGCGCTCTACCGCGGCGTGGTCTCGCTGCCCTTCGACACCAGCGAGATGGCGCCCACCGAACTCAATGAGCGAGCGCTGGCGCTGCTGGTCGAGCAGGGCATTGCCAAGCCGGGGGAAGATGTCATTCTGACCCGGGGCGATCACATGAACGCCCATGGCGGCACCAACACGCTGAAGATACTCGAGGTGGGAAGACCATGACCGATCCGCGCCCTACGCGCACCGTGCAGCGTACCCTCCCGGCCCGCAAGCGCATCGCGCTGATCGCCCATGACGGCAAGAAGGAAGAGCTGCTGTCGTGGGCCTCACGCTGGCAGCAGACCCTCGCCGACCACCAACTGGTCGGTACCGGAACCACTGCCGGACGCATCTCGGCGCAGCTGGGCCTGACGGTGGAAGGCCTGATGAGCGGGCCACTGGGCGGCGACCAGCAGATCGGCGCTCGCATCACCGAACAGCGCCTCGACCTGCTGATCTTCTTCTGGGATCCATTCGCACCCCAGCCCCACGACCCCGACGTCAAGGCGCTGCTGCGACTCGCCGCCCTGTGGAATATACCCGTAGCCTGCAACGCCGCCAGCGCCGACTTCCTGGTCAGCTCCCCCTGGCTGTCAGAACCCTACGAGATGACCATTCCCGATGCCCAGGCATGGGTGGTATCACGCAATTCACAGGGCTGACAGGCGGCCCTCGCCAGCCTCGCCCGACTATCGCGCCTGAGGAAACCGCATGTTCCAGCTTACCCGTAGCGTCACCTGGCAGGCCCTGAAACGGCTGCAGCAGGAAACCGCCAATGACCGCATCAAGGATTATTTCACCGCCGCCCCCCAGCGCTTCGAGAAGATGAGCCTGCGGGTCGGTGGCCTGTTTCTCGACTATTCCAAGCACCAGATCTCCGATGCGGTGCTGGCCAAGCTGCTCGAGCTCGCCGACCATTCGGCGCTGGTCCAGCGGCGCGCCCAGATGTTTTCCGGCGACATCATCAATGTCACCGAAGACCGCCCGGTACTTCACGCCGCCCTGCGCAACCTGGGCGATAGCCCGGTGATGGTCGACGGCAAGGACGTGATGCCGGAGATCCGCCGTTCCTGGGAGCAGCTGCGCCAGTTCGCCGACGCCGTACGCAACGGCGAGTGGAAGGGCTACAGCGGCAAGCGCATCAAGGACGTGGTCAACATCGGTATCGGCGGGTCGGACCTGGGGCCCAACATGGCCAGCCGGGCACTGCTCAAGCACCGCCACCCGGAGCTCGGCTTCCACTTCGTTTCCAACGTCGACGGCGCCCATATCCAGAAGGTGCTCTCCCGTCTCGACCCGGCCACCACGCTGTTCATCGTCTCGACCAAGACCTTCTCCACCCAGGAGACGCTGCTCAACGCCAAGACGGCACGCCGCTGGTTCGTGGAACAGGCCGGCGAAGAGGCCGATGTGGGGGCGCACTTCGTCGCCGCCTCGACCAACAAGAAGGCCGCCATGGCATTCGGCGTGCGCGAAGAGAACGTCTTCGAGTTCTGGGCCTGGGTGGGTGGACGCTACTCCATGTGGTCCTCCATCGGCCTGCCGATCGCCCTTTCCGTGGGCTTCGACGGCTTCATGGAGATGCTCGAAGGCGCCTACGAGATGGACCAGCACTTCCTCTCCGCCCCCTTCGACCGGAACATGCCGGTGCTGATGGCACTGGTCGGCATCTGGAACCTCAACTTCCACGGCGCCGAGACCCAGGCCATCGTGCCCTACGACCAGGCGCTGCATCAGCTGCCCGCCTTCCTGCAGCAGTTGGACATGGAGTCCAACGGCAAGTCGGTGGATATCTTCGGCCACCCGGTGGACTACAAGACCGGCCCCATCGTCTGGGGGCAGACCGGCTCCAACGGCCAGCACGCCTTCTTCCAGCTGCTGCACCAGGGTACCCGCTACGTGCCCATCGACTTTATCGCCTCACTCAAGCCGGAGCCCGGCGTCGAGGAGCACCACTTCGCGCTGCTCACCAACATGCTGGCCCAGGCCAACGCCTTCATGGAGGGAAGCCAGACCGGCGGTCGGCTCGACCCCTACAGCTGCCCCGGCAATCGCCCCTCCAGCGTGCTGCTGCTTGACGAGCTGACACCCAAGAACCTCGGCGCACTGATCGCGCTCTACGAGCACAAGGTCTTCGTCCAGGGGGTGATCTGGAACATCAACTCCTTCGACCAGTGGGGGGTGGAGCTGGGCAAGCGTATCGCCGGCGAGATCAGCGAGCGCCTGGACACCCAGACCCAGGACTTCGATGCCTCGACCCAGGGGCTGCTGGCCCTGGTGCGCGAGCATTTCCATGCCGCGCCCCCGGCCGCCGCGGCGCCGGCAAGGAGTGAGAAAAAGGCACGCAAGAAGGAGAGCTGAATCTATCCGGGACGACCGGGCGCCAGCCGCGCCCGGACCATGCGATCGCCCAGCCAGGCGGCGGCAAGCCATAGCGGCACACTGGCCATTACGTAGAGCAGCGCCAGCCAGGGCAGGCCGCTTTCGACCAGATAGAGCGTCTCGAGGCTGAACAGCGAAAATGTCGTGAAACCGCCGCAGAAGCCGGCCACCAGGAAGGGCTGCCAGCGTGCCACGCGCCCTCCCTGGCGGCAGGCCGCATAGGCGGAGAAGGCGGCGATCAGCCAGGAACCCAAGAGGTTTACCACCAGGGTGCCCCAGGGGAAGGCCGGACCCAGTGCCGCCAGCGAGGCAATCGACACCAGATAGCGCAGCACGCTGCCCAGGGCGCTGCCCAACCCCACCGCGGCATAGTCGCGCCAGCCGTTCACAGCCCCCCTCCTGCCAGCCACCAGCCCAGCCAGGCCAGCGCCAGCCCCGCCAGGCAGGTAGTGCCGATATTGGACAGCGCCGCTGACACACGGCCGCTTTGCCACAGCGCAAGCGTCTGCAGGCTGAGGGAGGAGACCGTGGTATAGCCGCCCAGCACACCGATCATCAGGCCCAGCCATGCCGAGGAGAGGTCAAGACCCTGAGGCACACCCAGGCGACCGGCGATCCAGCCGGCCAGCAGCGCTCCGCTGAGGTTGACCGCCAGCGTCCCCCAGGGAAAACCGGTGCCCAGCCAGCGGGCCAGGAGCCGGGAAGCCGCCAGGCGGGCCATGCCCCCCACAGCACCTCCTACCCCCACCAGAACTATCGCGGCCCATCCGATGCTCATCCTGCTGTATCCCCAGCGGACCCTATGATGCCAACCGATGCTAGCGAAGTCGTTACGAACACACAAAGAAAAGCCACTCGCAGGACGAGTGGCAAGAGGATCGAGCTTAGTGCAGGGATTCATGCCAAGGGATAGGCACAGGAGCAATATGACACAACCTGTGCAGAGTGTACAATTACTGCATCGAAAAAACCGATCAATCCATCCCCGTTCGTCCCATGGTGACAAAAACCGTATCATGAGCCGCACTGGGGTAAACGCTCCCCGCCTACACGCCCGAGATGGAGGTCACTGCGTGATACCGACACGTTTCATTCCCTGGCTGCTTGGCTGGTTGTTGCTGGCCAGCCTGGCGGCGACACCTGTCCTGGCCCAGCCAATCGAAGCTACCAACGGCCCCGCCTACGCGACGCTGGCCGACCTGCTGGAGGATGAGTCATCCCGACAGCAGCTCATCGACCACCTGCGCCGCCAGGCGATCGATGAGGGCGCCCTGGCTAGTGCCGAAGCCGTGCAGGAGGGCCAGCAGCCGGAACAGGTGTCGGCACCACGGCAGCTGGCGGAGATGACCAGCCGCGTTGTCAGTGATATCAGCGGGGAGCTGCGCAACCTGGTGAATATTGTCACCGGGCTATTCACCGGTGAAACCACCGCCACCGCCTTTGATACGGCAGCCTTCACTTCGGCGGCAATCAACCTGGGCCTGGTGATACTGGCCACCTTCCTCCTCTTCATCGCCTTCCGCCACCTTGCCAGACCGCTGTTCACCCGCATCAGCGGCTGGTCCTTGCAGGCCAATAGCCTAACGCCAGTCGTGCGCCTGGTGCTCTGCGTGGCCCTGGCCGCGCTGGTGGACGTGATGATCGTGGTGCTGGCCTACATGGGCGGTAACCTCATCGCCACCTTCGCCATCGGCGAGGCCGGCGAGCTCTCAACTCGCGCATCGCTGTTCCTCAACGCCTTTCTGATCATCGAACTGCTGAAGGCCGCCGTGCGGATGCTGTTCTCGTCACGCTACGAGGGGCTTCGCCTGCTGCCCATCTCGGCTTCGGAAGCCTCCTACTGGAATCGCTGGATCGCTCGGCTCATCGGCCTGGTGGGCTATGGCCTGATGGTGGTGGTGCCGCTGGCCAACGTCTATCTCGCCCCGACCCTGGGACAGGGCATCGGCGCCCTGATCATCTTCGGTGCCTTCTTCTACGCCATCGCGGTGGTACTCAAGAACCGGGGGCGGATTCGAAATAACCTCGACGAGCTGGCAGGGCGCAGCGACCTGACGGCAACCCGGGTCTCCCTGACGCTGTTTGCCCGCACCTGGCACCTGTTCGCCCTGGCCTACTTCCTGATGGTGCTGGTGCTGACCCTGACCCGGCCGGCGGATGCGCTGCCCTTCGTACTCTTGGCGACGCTCAAGACACTGGCCATCGTGGTGGTCGGCATGCTGCTGTCGAGCCTGCTGTCCCAGACCATCGGGCGTCGCATTCGCCTCTCCGACGACCTGCGCCGCAAGCTGCCGTTGCTGGAGCCACGCCTCAACAGCTATGTGCCCAACGCCCTGCGCGTCATTCGCACCGTCATTCTGATCGTGGTGATCCTGCTCGTGCTCCACGCCTGGGGCGCCTTCGATCTCATGGCCTGGTATGCCTCCGAGCCGGGGCGCGGCCTGGTGGGCACGCTTGCGAGCGTGGCAACGATCCTGGTCGTCGCCATTGCCGCCTGGCTGGGCCTGGCCAGCCTGATCGAGCACAAGCTGAACCCGGAAACCGGCACCGGCGAGCCCACGGCGCGGGCCAAGACCCTGCTCTCGCTGTTCCGCAATGCCCTGGCGATCGCCCTGATCACCATGACGATGATGATCGTGCTGGCCGAGATCGGCATCAATATCGGGCCGCTGATCGCCGGTGCCGGTGTACTCGGCCTGGCCATCGGCTTCGGCGCCCAGAAGCTGGTGCAGGACATCATCACCGGGATCTTCATTCAGGTGGAGAACGCCATGAATACCGGCGATGTGGTAACGGTGGGCGGCATCACCGGCACCGCCGAGCGGCTCAGCATCCGCTCCGTGGGTATCCGCGATATCTCGGGCACCTACCATATCGTGCCCTTCTCCAGCGTCGACACCGTCTCCAACTACATGCGCGAGTTCGGCTACCACGTGGGCGAGTACGGCATCGCCTATCGCGAGAGCATCGACGACGCCATCGTCGCCCTGCGCGAGGCCTTCGATGAACTGGCGGCCGACGAGGCGCACAAGATGAATATCCTGGCACCGCTGGAAGTGGCCGGGGTAACCGGCCTCGGCGACAGCTCGGTGAATATCCGCGTGCGGATCAAGACCACACCGGGCACCCAGTGGAGCACCGGCCGCGCCTTCAACCGGCTGGTCAAGCTGCACTTCGACGGCAAGGGCATCGAGATCCCCTTCCCTCACACCACGCTCTACTTCGGCGTGGGCAAGGAGGGCGAGGCACCGCCGGCCAACCTGCGCGTCATGCAGCAGCCCTTCGACATCAACGGTCGTCCGGGCGGGCAGCCAAGCTCCGGCGAGAGCAGTCGTTCCGGCGAGGACGACCCCCGCTCGAAGCCCAACCCGACCTTCAAGGGCGACTACGACGACGACAAGGACTGATAGCGTCCACCAACGCACCGCGGGGGCTGCCATTGGCAGCCCCCGCGGTGTTATGGACACACAAAAGGGGCGACCATGCGCCCCTTCTCTGTCGGCTTCCCATTACCGGCGGCATTTACGACCTCTTGCGCCGAGCGGCATGCTGTATCTGCCGATACCGCAGGGCGCAGTGCCACGTCATCGCGCCCATTACGGTGCTACTTCTTCTTGCCTCCCTTGCCGGCTTCGTCCTGAGGCGGCGGCTCGGCCGGCTGCGGCAGCGACGGCAGGGACTTGTCGAGCAGCTCGACGCTCTGGCGATAGTAGAGCTGGCTCTTGTTGTGTTCGCCCAGGTTGGCGAAGAGCCGCGCCAGCTCCGCGCAGACCACGCCACTGGGGCGCTGCCGCTGGCTCGTCTCGAAATACTCCTGCGCCTTGCCCCAGTAGGCATTGCGCAGCGCAAGACGGCCCAGGGTGAGGAGCAGGTCCGGGTCGTTGGGGCGCTCCTGCAGCCACTTCTCGGCATGCACCAGCTGACGCGCCGGGTCCACGTTGAGCAGCCCGTAGCGCAGCACCAGGCGGCTGTCCCAGTGCTCCTTGAGCGAGTGGCGCAGCAGGCGCTCGGCGATGCCTTCCTCGTTGCCACGCACCAGCGCCTCGGTATAGAGCACCACCAGCTCGACGTTGTTGCGCAGCGGGTCCGGCATGTCGGCCCACAGGCTGCGTACCCGCTCCACGTTGCCCGGGTCGCGAGCTTCGTGAATCAGCAGTTCTTTGTAGGCACGCAGTTCCAGCTGCTGACGCTCCTGGGGCGAGATCAGCTGCCGCGAAGCGAGCCGGGGCATCAGGCGACGCAGCCCCTCCCAGTCGCTGACGCTCAGGTAGGCCTGCTTAAGCTGCTTGAGCACCTGCGGATGGTTGGGCAGCTGTCGATCCAGCCGGGTCAGGATCGCCAGCGCTTCTTCGTACTGCTGGCGGTCCAGCATCAGCTGCACCTGCATCAAGCCGACCGCGGTGTCGGCCCCGTCGGTGCTGAGATGGGCCCGCTTCAGCAGCGTATCCGCCTGCTCATAACGGCCCTGGTAGTGGGCCGCGAGCGCGGCCGACAGGTAGTTGACCAGCGGTGTGCCGGAGTCGTCGGCGGCCTTCACCAGCGACTTCTCGGCCCGCTTCCAGCGCCCTTCGGCCAGGGCCACCAGGCCTTGCACGGTCCGCTTCATGGCGTTGCGATGACGGGTCCGGCTGTTCCACACCTTCAGCCGGCTGACCGGATGGCTCATGCGCATCAGCAACCGCAGCACGAAGTGCAGCACCAGGAAGAGCGCCAGCAGCAGTATCAGGCCGAACCAGAAGGAGGTCGGGTAGGGGGTGTCGCCGCCCCGCACCAGCCAGTAGCCGGGCACCGAGACCATCAGCTGGCCGAACAGTGCCCCCAGCGCCAGCCCCAGGAGTACGATCAGGAGCAGTTTTCTCATGCGTCATCTCCCCGCTCGCCACGCGAACCGAATCGACGCTCGATGAACTGGGCCAGCGCCTGCTGGGAGCCGCTGATGTCTGGCAATTCGGGGCGAATGGTCTCGCCCTTGAGCGTTTCGAGACGCTCGATGACGGCCTGGACTTCGCTGCGCTCGGTGTCGTAGTAGGCATCGAGCAGAGCCAACGCCTTGTCGATGCTGGCCTCATAGAGTGCCTGCTCTTCCTGCAGCAGGGCCAGTTGAGCCTGCTCCAGTATCAGGCGTGCGCTCTGGCGCAGGTAGGATTCCTGCTCGGGCGTGACCAGGGTCTCCAGCGCCTCGTCATGATGACGAATCACCACCAGGTCCTTGAGCTCCTGGCCGAAGCGAGACAGCTGCTCCTGCCAGCCACCGGCGGGAGCCTCCTGCATGCCGGAACGGGCGGGGATTTCCTCAAGCTCGCGGGAGAGCGGCAGCTCTGCCAGGCGCTCCTGCTGGGCGTTCAACGCCATATAGAGCCCGGTGCGGTCAACCTGAGGAACGCTTTCCAGTACCGACAGCTCCGAGGCAATGGCGCGACGAATGGAGAGCAGCGCCGGATTGTCGGCTTCGTTCAGGCGATCATCGGCGGTGCGCAGCAGGGCGGCAGCACCTTCCACGTCGCGCTCCAGTTGCAGGCGCTGATTGGCCAGGCGCAGCAGGTAGGCAGCTTCGGCATGCAGCCACTCGCGCTCGTCGGGCTCCTGCTCGCGGGAGAGCTCGTCGAGGACATGGTCCAGTGCCGAGTCGACCTCACTGCGATAGCTGGCAAACTCGCTGCGTATCGACTCGACGGCGTCGGCGCTCTCGCTCTCGGAGGCCTCCAGACGACTTTCGACGCGGCTCTCCAGCTCAGCGAACTGGTCGGCCGAGGCGGCGGTTCCGGCCCGCTCCTCGAGCTCTGCCAGGCGCTGCTGCTGGCTGTCCATGCGCTCCCAGGCTTTCCAGGCGAACAGGCCCGCACCGATACCGAGGAACAGCACCAACACCAGGGCCAGGGTGCCCTTGCCGCCACCGTTGCGGCCGCCCGTCGTGTTGCTGGCGCCCGGCGGCACCTGGCCGGCTCCGGTAGAGGCCGACGCGGGCCTGGCACCGGCTGGCTTGTCACTCGTCTTGCCGGCCGAGGCCTTGTCTTCTCCCTTGCCGTCCGGCTTGGCACCGGACGGTTTTGCGTCAGGCCTGGGCTTGTCGGTGCCAGTGGCACTCCCGCCGGGGGCGGGCTTGTCGCTGGCGGCAGCGGGCGTGGCCTTGCCATCCTCGCTAACTGCCGGCTTGGCCGGCGGGGTCTCGGGAGACGGCGCGGCCGCTTCACCTGTCGAAGCCGGTGCCGATGCCGATGCCGATGCCGAACGATCCGGTGGTGCGGTGGCCGGCTTGTCGCCGCCCGCCTCCGGCTGCGACGATTTGCCGCGCTTCTTCGAGCGGTTTTTGTCCACGGCACCACCGGACTTGCCGGTGGCACCGGCCTCACGGCGACTGCCGTCCTGAGCCTCACCGGAAGGCGACTTCTGTTCGTCCTGCTCGTTAGTCTGCTTGCTCATCTGTCGCTAGCCCTTTTCGAGATCGTCGTGATCGACATCGGCACGCTCCGGGTCGCAGGTCTCGACCACAGCAGCGGCCAAGGCAGCCGGCGTGGCACCCGACGCCACCACCCGAGTACAAAACCCCAAGTTGTCGGCCAGTGTAGCTAAACGGCGACTGGAGACGATTAGCGGTTGGTTCAACGTGGCCTCGGTACACCATCTTGCCAGATGTTCCAGCAATTCTCCGCTACTGACCACCAGCGCACGGAAATCACCCTTGGCGAGCCTGGCCTGCATGGCGGGAACGGGGGACCGAAGATGGCGCCGATAGAGAGAGAGGCGGGTCACCCGGGCGCCTCGGGCCGTGAGGGTATCGGCCAGCAGGGTACGGCCTCCCTCGCCTGCCACCAGCAGGATGCGCTGTTCCTTGAGGTCACGCAGCGATGCCAGCTGCAGCAGCGCTTCGCTGGTGTCCTCGCCGGCCTGCACCGGCGGCACATGCACCCGTACCCCAAGCCTGTCGTGCAGGGTCTGGGCCGTAGCCGCACCCACCGCATACCAGGCGGTTCCCAGGGGAAGCGCGGGCCAGTAGCGGTCGAGCGCCTCGTAGAGGCAGTCGGCGGCAAAGGGGCTCACCACCACCACCTTGTGGAAGTGGTCGAAGTCGAGCCAGATACTGCGCAACGCCGGAGTCTCCGGTACGGGTTCCAGCACCATTACATCAAGGTTGGCCACCGGCAGGCCGGCAGCCTCGATGGCCGAGGCCAGGGCCCGGGAGCGCGATCCCGGGCGGCAGATCAAGACCGGCCGCACCGCGGGCATCAGCCGCCGTATACCTGAGCCAGTATCTCGCCTGCACCCCGCTCCAGCAGCTCCTCGGCCACCCGGATGCCCAGTGCTTCGGGTTCATGGATGGAGCCGCGGCCTTCGGCACGCAGCACCTCGGTGCCCTCCGGGTTGCCCACCAGCGCACGCAGCCACAGTGTCTCACCGTCGTTCTCGAAGGCGGCGTAGCCGCCGATCGGCACCTGGCAGCCCCCCTCCAGGCGCGTGTTCATGGCGCGCTCGGCCCGCACCCGGGTGGCGGTGATGGGGTCGTCCAGCGGCGCCAGCAGGCTGACCAGTTCAGGGTCGTGGATGCGGCACTCGATACCCAGCGCGCCCTGGCCGCAGGCGGGGAGACACCCCTCCGGCGGCAGCTCCTGGGCGATGCGCGCCTCGAGGCCCAGGCGCTTGAGCCCGGAAGTTGCCAGCAGGATCGCATCGAACTCGCCGGCATCGAGCTTGCCCAGGCGGGTCTGGACGTTGCCACGCAGATTGAGAATCTCCAGATCGGGACGCGCCTCGCGCATCTGCAGGCCGCGGCGCAGACTGGCCGTACCGAGCCTGGCCCCTTGGGGCAGCTCGTCCAGCGAGGCGTAGTGGTTGGAAACGAAGGCGTCGGTAGGCTCGGCCCCGGCCAGGATCACCGACAGGCCGAGCCCTTCCGGGAAGTGCATGGGCACGTCCTTCATCGAATGCACGGCGATATCGGCCCGACCGTCGAGCAACGCCTCCTCCAGTTCCTTGACGAAAAGCCCCTTGCCGCCGATCTTCGCCAGCGGCGTGTCGAGAATCTTGTCGCCACGGGTCGACATGGCCACCAGCTCCACCTCCAACCCGGGATGCTGGGCCATGAGCAGGTCGCGAATGTGTTCGGCCTGCCACATGGCCAGTTGGCTCTTGCGGGTCGCAATGCGCAGCGTATTGATGGATCGCACGTAGTTCTCCCCATGCAGCGGGCCCGAGCGGGCCTTGTTCTGCTGTTGGCGCCGCAGACAGTCGCGGCCAATGATAGTATCTGCCTCTCATCATAAAGCACCTGGCGGGGCAGGAAAACCTGCCGCCATGTCGCACAGCCCCGCCGGTGGGCGCCCCTCGCCACTTACGCCGACTCTGGTACACTGCGAAACCATGATCCGGGGCCGCTGCGCGCAGCCCCTCCGTGAATACATAGCACGCACCAAGCAGGATGCCCACGCCGATGAGTCCTAGTTCCACATCCCCCGGCACCAACCAGTCCTGGGGCGGCCGTTTCAGCGAGCCAACCGATGCCTTTGTCGAGCGCTTCACTGCCTCGGTCACGTTCGATCAGCGCCTTGCCCTGCAGGACATCCAGGGCTCCGTGGCCCATGCCACCATGCTGGCCCGTGTCGGCGTATTGACCGACGACGAGCGCGACGCCATCGTCGCGGGCCTCACCGAGATCCGTGGCGAGATCGAGCGCGGCGAGTTCCAGTGGTCGGTCGCGCTGGAAGACGTACACATGAACATCGAGGCGCGGCTCACCGACAAGATCGGCATCACCGGCAAGAAGCTCCATACCGGCCGCTCGCGCAACGACCAGGTGGCCACCGACATCCGCCTCTTCCTGCGCGACGAGATCGATGTGGTGGAAGCCGAGCTGATCCGGCTGCGCGAAGGGCTGATCACGCTGGCCGACCGCGAGGCCGACACCATCATGCCCGGCTTCACCCACCTGCAGACCGCCCAGCCGGTGACCTTCGGCCACCACCTGCTGGCCTGGCAGGAGATGCTGGCACGGGACCACGAGCGCCTGCTCGACTGCCGCAAGCGTGTCAATGTGCTGCCGCTGGGCGCCGCGGCGCTGGCCGGCACCACCTATCCCATCGACCGCCATGTCACCGCCGAGCTGCTGGGCTTCGAGCGCCCCGCCGAGAACTCGCTGGACGCCGTGAGCGATCGCGACTTCGCCATCGAATTCACCGCCTTCGCCAGCATCCTGCTGATGCACCTGTCGCGCATGAGCGAGGAGCTGGTGCTGTGGACCAGCGCCCAGTTCGACTTCATCGACCTGCCCGACCGCTTCTGCACCGGCAGCTCGATCATGCCGCAGAAGAAGAACCCCGACGTACCCGAGCTGGTTCGCGGCAAGACCGGTCGCGTCTATGGCCACCTGATCGGCCTGCTGACGCTGATGAAGTCGCAGCCCCTGGCCTATAACAAGGACAACCAGGAGGACAAGGAGCCGCTGTTCGATACTCTCGACACGGTGCGCGACTGCCTCAAGGCCTTCGCCGACATGGCGCCGGCCATCACGCCGCGCAAGGCGAGCATGTATGAGGCCGCCCGCCGCGGGTTCTCCACCGCCACGGACCTGGCCGACTACCTGGTGCGCCGCGGTGTGGCCTTCCGCGACGCCCACGAGATCGTCGGCCAATCGGTGGCCTTCGGCCTGCGTGAAGGGCGGGATCTGTCCGAGATGACCCTCGAGGAGCTGCGTCAGTTCTCCGACACCATCGACGAGGACGTCTTCAAGGTGCTGACCCTGGAGGGCTCGGTGGCGGCACGCAACCATATCGGCGGCACCGCCCCGGACCAGGTGAGGGCCGCCGCCCAGCGGGCCCGCGACGCCCTGGCCGCACTCGCCTCCCATGGGCTCCGGAGCGACCGGGCATGAGCCATCGACTCGCCCTGGCCCCCCTGATCCTGGCCGTACTGCTACTGGCCGGCTGCGGCCAGACGGGGCCGCTCTACCTGCCGGATGACGAGCAGGCCGCCGAGCGCTACGGCAACCCGGCCGCTTCCGATGCGGCCGACTCCGAAGACGAGAGCTGAAAATGGACCACTTCGAATACCGCGACGGCGTGCTATACGGTGAGGAAGTCCCGCTATCGCGGGTGGCCGATGAGGTCGGCACCCCCTGCTACGTCTACTCCAAGGCGACCCTGGCGCGACACTTCCGCGCCTATACCGAGGCGCTGGGCAGCCACCCCCACCTGATCTGCTATGCGGTGAAGGCCAACTCCAATCTGGCGGTGCTGGGCCTGCTGGCCCGTCTCGGCGCCGGCTTCGATATCGTCTCCGTGGGCGAGCTGGAGCGTGTGCTGGCGGCCGGCGGCGACCCGGGGAAGGTGGTCTTCTCCGGCGTAGCCAAGCAGGCAGCCGAGATGACCCGGGCGCTGGAAGTGGGCATCAAGTGCTTCAACGTGGAGTCGCGGCCGGAGCTCGAGCGCCTCAGCGCCGTGGCCCAACGGCTGGGCAAGGTGGCTCCGGTGTCGCTGCGGGTCAACCCGGACGTCGACGCCGGCACCCACCCCTATATCTCCACCGGCCTGAAGGGCAACAAGTTCGGCATTCCGGTGGACGAGGCGCTCGCGGTCTATGAACTGGCCAGCACCCTGCCCGGCATCGAGATCGTTGGCCTGGACTGCCATATCGGCTCGCAGCTCACCGAGCTCGCTCCCTTCCTCGATGCCCTTGACCGCCTGCTGCTGCTGCTGGAGCGCCTCCGCGAGCGCGGCATCACGGTGGAGCACCTGGACCTGGGCGGCGGCCTGGGCGTGCCCTACCGTGACGAGCGCCCACCCCAGCCCTTCGACTATGCGGCCTCGCTGCTGGAACGCCTGGGACAGTGGCCCCATGGTGCGAACCTGACCCTGCTGTTCGAGCCGGGCCGTTCCATTGCCGCCAACGCCGGCGTACTGCTGACCCAGGTGGAGTACCTCAAGCACGGTGAGACCAAGAACTTCGCCATCATCGATGCCGGCATGAACGACCTGATTCGCCCGTCCCTCTACCAGGCGTGGCAGGCGATCATTCCGGTGGATGCGCGTCATCCCAGGGACAGCGCGCTCTACGATGTGGTGGGCCCGGTCTGCGAGACCAGCGACTTCCTGGGCAAGGATCGCGAACTCGCCATCGCCCCCGGCGACCTGCTGGCGGTACGCTCGGCCGGCGCCTACGGCTTCACCATGGCTTCCAACTACAACAGCCGCCCGCGCCCGGCCGAAGTCATGGTGGATGGCGACACCTACCATGTGGTGCGCCAACGCGAGTCGATCGAGGACCTGTGGGCCGGCGAGTCTCTGCTGCCCGACGACGCCGCCGGGGAGACACGCTGATGCTGCTCCACTTCACCAAGATGCATGGCCTCGGCAACGACTTCATGGTCATCGACCTGGTCACCCAGCGCGCCCGGCTGCGGGACGAGCAGGTTCGACAGTTGGCCGATCGCCGTTTCGGCATCGGCTTCGACCAGCTGCTGATCGTCGAGCCGCCGCGGGACCCGGACATGGACTTCCGCTACCGCATCTTCAATGCCGACGGCAGTGAAGTGGAGAACTGTGGCAACGGAGCGCGCTGCTTCGCGCGGTTCGTGCGCGATCAGCGCCTGACCCACAAGCACGAGATCCATGTGGAGACCGCCGGCGGCCCCCTGACCCTGCTGGTCGAGGACGACGGCCAGGTGACGGTGGACATGGGCGTCCCGCGCTTCGCCCCCCAGGCGCTGCCCTTCGAGGCCAACGAGGACCTGCTGCGCCATGAGCTGGAGGTGGACGGTGAACGCGTCGAGGTGGGTGCGGTCTCCATGGGCAACCCCCATGTGGTACTGCGGGTCGACGACGTCGAGCGGGCGCCCGTCGAGCGCCTCGGGCCCGCCATCGAACATCACCCGCGCTTTCCACGCCGGGTCAATGTAGGCTTCATGGAGGTCGTGTCGCCCCACGAGATCCGCCTCAGGGTTCATGAGCGCGGCAGCGGGGAGACGCTGGCCTGTGGCACCGGCGCCTGCGCGGCGGTGGCCTGCGGCATCCGCCAGGGGCTGCTGGAAAGCCCGGTCACCGTGCATCTCAGAGGTGGCGACCTGCGCATCGAGTGGCCGGCCGAGGAGGCCTCGCTGCGCATGACCGGCCCCGCCGAGCGCGTCTTCGACGGTCGCGTCGCCCTGGCTTGACCCGGGCTGAAGCCCATCATCAAGGAGCATCTGCATGACCCGAGCCGCCCCCGAACCGCGCAAGACCCTGGATCCCGATCGGGTAGCAGAATGGCTGGCACGCCATCCGGACTTCTTCGTCGGCCGCGAAGGGCTGCTGCAGCAGCTCAAGGTGCCGCACCCCGAAGCCCAGGGCACCACCTCGCTACTGGAGCGCCTGGTCTATGACCTGCGGCGTCGCGCCGAGCAGGCCGAATGGCGCCTGGAACAGCTGCTGGAGTCTGCGCGCCACAACGAAGCCCAGTTCCGACGAACCCGCGAACTGGTGCTCGCGCTGCTCGAAGCCGAAGATGCCGACACCCTGGGCCAGACGCTGGCCACCCAGATGGCCGAGCGATTCCAGATACCGGCCGTGGCCCTGTGGTGCCCGGCGGAGCTCACGGATCATGAACCGCTGCCTCCCCAGGCCCCGCGCCAGGTGCTGGACGATCATGCCGGCGTCCGCCTGGCCGCCCTGCTCGACGGCCGCGCCAGCCGTTGCACCCGGCTGACCCAGACCGACTGGAGCCGCCTGCTCCCCCATGCCAAGGCGCCCCGCCAGGCCGGCTCCTGCGCCCTGGCACGCCTGACCCTGGGGGAACCGATGGGCTACCTGGTCATGGCCAGCCCCGACCCCGACCACTTCCGAGCCAGCATGGATACCCTGTTCACCGAGTACCTCGGCGACGTGCTGGCACGGCTATTGATGCGCCTGAGCCCCTCGCCCCATGGCTGAGAGCGCCCTTCGCCGCCAGCTCGACGAGTGCCTGGGCGAGCTGGCTCGCACCGCAAGCCCCGCTACCGTGGCGGCCTATCGCCAGGACCTGGCTGCACTGGCTGTATTCCTGGAGTCGCAGGGAATCGAGGACGGGGCCGAGCTGCAGGTCGGCACGGTACGTCGCTTCCTCGGGGCCGAACGCAGCCGCGGGCTGGCGCCACGCAGCCTGGCCCGTCGCCGGGCGGCCGCCTCGCACTTCGCCAACTTCCTGCGCCACGCCGGCCTGCTGGGCCACAACCCGGTCGAGCTGGTGCCGACACCGCGCCAGCCCGGCCACTTGCCCAAGCCGCTGGACGTGGACCAGTTGGCCCACCTGCTCGACACCCCCCATGACGGCTCGCCCCTGGCGACCCGCGACCAGGCGATGCTGGAGCTGTTCTACTCCAGCGGGCTGCGCCTGGCCGAGCTCGCCGGTCTCGACCTGGGCGACCTGGAGCCGCGCCGGGTGCGGGTGATGGGCAAGGGCAGCAAGCCGCGCCAGGTACCGGTAGGCGGCAGTGCCAGGCGGGCACTGGAACAATGGCTGAGCCTACGCCCCGCCCTGGCAGCCCCGGGGGAACAAGCACTATTCGTCGGCTCGCGGGGGGCACGGCTGGGGCATCGCGCCATCCAGAAGCGCCTGGCCGAACTGGCCCGGCGCCGGGGCCTGCCGGAGCATCTTCACCCGCACCGGCTGCGCCACTCCTTCGCCAGCCACCTGCTGGAGTCGAGCCAGGATCTGCGTGCCGTCCAGGAGCTGCTGGGGCATGCCAACCTCTCCACGACCCAGGTCTACACCAAGCTCGACTGGCAGCACCTGGCCGCCACCTACGACGCGGCGCACCCCCGCGCTCGCCGACGCCCCGCCGACCCGTCCGGGGAGTGACCGAAATGCCGACAACGACGCCATTCCAGGCCCTGACCTTCGACCTCGACGATACCCTGTGGGATAACCATGGCGTCATGGTCGAGACAGAGACCGGACACTATGCCTGGCTCGACGAGGCGCTGGAGGCGTGGCAGCGCAACCGCGGCCAGCCCCCGGCACGACGCTTCGCCGAGCGTTTTCCGCTGGAAGCCTTCCTGGACCAACGCCGTGAACTGGCCGCCGCCTACCCGCTGCGCCGCGGGGACTTCACCTGGCTGCGTGAACAGGCCCTGCAGAGGCTGCTGGTAGCGTATGGGCTGGACAGCGACGCCGCCCGGTCGTGGGCCGCAGCCGCCATGGAGCGTTTCATGGTGCTGCGCCATCAAGTCACGCCGCACTCGGAGGTGGAGTCGCTGCTGTCGACGCTCGGCCAGCACTACCGGCTCGCCAGCATCACCAACGGCAACGTGGACATACATCGACTGCCGCTGGGCCGCCACTTCCCGGTGGCCATCGCCGCCGGTGAGCTCCTCGCCCCCAAGCCCGATGCGCGCCCCTTCCTGGCTGCCTTGGCTCGGCTCGGCACGACGCCCGCCCGGACCCTCCACGTGGGCGACTCCTGGCGCGAGGACGTCGAACCGGCTCACCGCCTGGGCATGCAGGTCGCCTGGATTTCACCGCATATCGATGACATGCCCTTGCCTGCCGGCATCCACCGGCTGAATCACGTGCGGGAACTGCCCGAGCTGCTGCGGCTGGTCGGGGGGGAGCAAGGCTGATAACGTACCGGAACGGCTACTCGGGACCGGCCAACCAGCCGTCGAGGCGCCGGCTGGCCTCGTCGACGCCTTCGCGCTTGAGCGAAGAGAAGAGCTGGATGCTGACCAGGTCATCCCACTCGCGCAGGCGGGTTCGCACCTGCTGAAGCGCGCTCTTGGCGGCACCGGACTTCAGCTTGTCCGACTTGGTCAGCAGGATATGAACCGGCATCTCCTGTTCATCGGCCCAGCCCAGCAGGGTCTGGTCGAACTCGGTGAGCGGATGGCGAACGTCCATGACCAGCACCACGCCCTTCAGCGACTGGCGCGCGCGCAGGTACTCCGCCAGGTGGCGCTGCCACTCGCGCTTGACCTCCTCGGGCACCTTGGCATAGCCATAGCCGGGCAGGTCGACCAGCCGTCGCGTGGTGTCGTCGCCCAGCGAGAAGAGGTTGATCAGCTGCGTGCGCCCCGGGGTGCGCGAGGTCCTCGCCAGGGCCTTCTGCCGCGTCAGGGTGTTGATGGCGCTGGATTTTCCCGCATTGGAGCGGCCGGCAAAGGCGACCTCTGCCCCTTCGTCGGGCGGGCAATGGGCGAGGGTCGGCGCACTGGTCATGAAGCGCGCAGTCTGGTAATTGAATTGGGCCATGGCGTCGAGGTCCTGCCGAAAGGAGTAGATGTATCCCGTCCCCGGGGGCTTGACCTGCATTCCCGAGACGGGCTTGATTCGTTATAATGCAGCGTCTTTTTCTCTGCGACCTGGGCGCGCTAGTGTACCACCGCGCTCTTGCCGTCAGCGACCGGCGCAACCGGCGCTTCGGACAGGGCAAACCCGGCCTGGAACCTGCGAGGACCGGGCGGCACCCAGGGTGCGTACCGGTAAACAACACAACGGCATAGTGAAACAGCGATGAGAAAGTTACTGGCAAGCCTGGCATTTACCATCGGCGCCGTTGGCGCCGCCCACGCGGACCTGGAAGCGGATGCCGACGCGGCAGCCGGACGCGAACTGGCGCAGACCTGCGCCGCCTGTCATGGAGAAAGCGGCATCAGCCCCGCCAGCTCCTTCCCGCATCTGGCGGGTCAGCAGATGACCTACACGGCCAAGCAGATCATGGATATCCGTGACGGCGAACGGCTGGTCCCTGAAATGATCGGCCAAGTCGATGACTTCTCCGACCAGGACGCCTGGGACGTGGCCGCCTTCTATGCGGAGCAGGATGCCAACATCGGCCAGGCCGACCCCGATGAGCTGCTGATCGCCCGCGGCCAGGAACTCTACCGCGCCGGCGACATGTCCAAGGGCATCCCCTCCTGTGCAGCCTGTCACGGTCCTGCCGGCGAAGGCATTCATACTGCCATCTACCCGGCCCTTTCCGGCCAGTTCGCCGAGTACACCATTGCCACCCTGCAGGACTTCGCCTCGGGTGAGCGGACAAATGACCCCAGCAACATGATGAGCGATATCGCCGCCAAGATGAGCGACGATGACATGGCAGCCGTGGCCAACTACATCCTCGGCCTGCACTGATTCAGGCATCAGCGCGGCCCGGCTCATTGGCCGATCAAGGAAGGCGGCCTTTGGCCGCCTTCGCTGTTTCGCGCCGACTCGGAACCCTGGCCTCTCCCGGGGCTCCAAGTGACGAGCGTAACCGGCGCTGAACCGCCATTCGCCAGGCGAAAACGGCATTCCCAAGGAGTGACAACACAATGTCCCAGTCTACCCGCTTCATCCAGACCACACTGATGGCCCTGGCCGGCCTCGGCCTGTCGACGCTGGCTTCAGCCGCCACCCTGGTGGAAGGCCAGCACTACGAGGTGCTGCCCGAGCGCGTCGAGACCCGTGTCGCCGACGACCAGATCGAGGTCACCGAAGCGTTCTGGTACGGCTGCCCTCACTGCTACAACCTGCAGAGCTCCGTCGAAGCCTGGTACGAGACGCTTGGCGAAGACGTCAGTATCGTCCACTTGCCGGCCACCATGGGGGGCGACTGGAATACCCATGCGGCGGTCTTCTATGCCGCCGAGGAGCTGGGTATTCGCGAAGAGGCGCATGCCGACATCTTTGATGCCATCCATCAGAATGGCCAGCAGTTGACCGACCCCGACAGCATTGCCGCCTTCTTCAGCGGCTACGGCGTCAGCGAAGACGACGCGCGCCAGGCGCTGAATGCCTTCTCCGTGAAGTCCCGGGTCAATCAGGCCCATGCCCGCATGCGTGCCATGCGCCTGATGGGCGTCCCGGCGCTGGTCGTGGACGGCCGCTACCTGGTTACGCCCAGCAGTGCCGGCAGCCTGGACAACATGCCCCAGATAGCCGATGCCCTGGTAGAAAGGGTGCGTCAGGAACGAGAAGAATAAGCCGTGTCGAAAGAGATGTCCCGGCTAGCCGACGCGAAGACACCGCCGCTCGATGGCGGTCATCTGAAACTCCTCACCTTCAACATGCAGGTGGGGATTCAGACGTCGGCTTATCATCACTACCTGACACGCAGCTGGCAGCATCTGCTGCCGCACCCCAAGCGCATGAACCGTCTCAGCATGGTCAGCGAGGTGCTGGGACGCTTCGACATCGTGGGGCTGCAGGAAGTCGACGGGGGAAGCTTTCGCTCCAGCCATGTCAATCAGGTCGAGTACCTGGCCACCCATGGCGGCTTTCCCCACCACTACCAACAGCTGAACCGCAACCTGGGGCGCTTCGCCCAGCATAGCAACGGGCTGCTGTCACGCCTCGCTCCCACGCAGATCGAAGAGCATCGCCTGCCCGGCACGCTGCCCGGCCGGGGCGCCATCCATGCCCGCTACGGGGATGGGCCGGATGCGCTTCACCTGTTCGTCGCCCACCTGGCCCTGAGCCATCGCGGCCGGGTTCGCCAGCTCGACTACCTCAGCGAGATCATCCAGCCGCTGCGCCATGTGGTGGTGATGGGCGATCTCAATTGCACCCCGGACCAGTTGCACAGCCACTCACGCTTCTGCGCTTCGCTGCCACTGCATCCCGTGCGTCCGCTGCTCAGCTACCCTTCCTGGCAGCCCCGCCGCGCCCTGGACCACATCCTGATCTCCGATTCGCTTGAGGCTCGCGACGTCCGCGTACTCGATCATCTCTTTTCAGACCACCTGCCGATCGCCGTCGACCTGGCGCTCCCCGCAGCGTGCCGGGACATACTCGACGACCTGCTCAAGCACCATACCCGCTTCCATCCGGCCTGAACTCATCCCCTGTCGTTGAGACGTGGGGATGACGCGTCACGCTGAATCGGCGATGATGCGTCCCCTATCCGTTTCGACAACGAGAGACCCCCATGCCAACCGCGAACCGTGACCCGGTCCTGCTCGCATGGCTCGACGGCTTTACCGAGGTCGTGGGCCGCTTTATCGCCTGGCTGGTGATCATCATGATGCTGGTGCAATTCGCCATCGTGGTGATGCGCTACGTCATCGGCATTCACAGCGTCGTGATGCAGGAGTCGGTCATGTACATGCATGCCATGGTATTCATGCTGGGTGCCGCCTGGACCCTGCGCCACGATGGCCATGTGCGTGTCGACATCTTCTATCGCAAGCTGTCCGACCGTGGCCGCGCCTGGATCGACCTGCTGGGAACGCTGTTCCTGCTGTTCCCGGTGGTGCTTTTTATCGGCATTGGCAGTTATGGCTATGTCAGGAGCAGCTGGGCCATTCTCGAGCGCTCGCCTGACGCTGGTATACCCGGGGTCTACCTGCTCAAGTCGCTGATCCTGGTGATGATGGCCCTGCTGTTCATTCAGGGCGTTGCCCAGGTGATCCGTCAGGTGCTGATTCTGCGCGGCAAGGCGCCGGGCAATACCCCCGACCACGGGGAGGTGCTCTGACGTGGAATTCCTGCTCGATTTCATGCCGCTGATTCTCTTCTTTACCGTCTGCCTGGTGCTGATGCTGGGCTACCCGGTGGCGCTGGCACTGGCCGGCACCGCCCTGATGTTTGCCGGCCTCGGCATCCTGCTGCAGAACATGGGGGTGCCGGTTCACTTCGAGTCGCGCATGCTGGGCGCCATGCCCAACCGGCTCTACGGCATCATGACCAACAGCACCCTGCTGGCGGTGCCACTGTTCGTGTTGATGGGCGTGCTGCTGGAGAAGTCGCGAATCGCCGAAACCCTGCTCGATGCCATGGCGCTTCTGTTCGGCACGCTGCGCGGGGGCCTGGGAATCTCGGTGATCCTGGTGGGCATGCTGATGGCCGCCTCCACCGGCATCGTTGGCGCCACCGTGGTGACCATGGGGCTGCTGTCGCTGCCCACCATGCTCAAGCGCGGCTATTCGCCCTCGCTTGCCACCGGCACCATCTGCGCCACCGGCACCCTGGGCCAGATCATTCCCCCCTCTATCGCCCTGGTGCTGCTGGGCGACGTGCTCTCCAACGCCTATCAGCGAGCCCAGCTGGCCATGGGGGTGTGGAGCCCCAAGACGGTGTCGGTGGGCGACCTGTTCGTCGGCGCGCTGATCCCCGGCCTGCTGCTGGTGGTGGCCTATATCGTCTACCTGACGGCGGTAGCCTGGCTGAAACCCGAAACCGCCCCCGCCGCCGACCGTCAGTCACTGATGGATGAGCTGGGCCATCGCGGCAGCGTCTGGCCGCTGCTGATCAAGGGCCTGATCCCCCCGGTGCTGCTGATCGTCGCGGTACTGGGGTCCATACTCGGCGGTTTCGCTACGCCAACCGAGGCCTCCGCGGTCGGCGCCATGGGCGCTTTCCTGCTGGCCCTGGTCAACCGTCGCCTCAACTTGCCGATGCTGCGCGAGGTGGTGCGCACCACCGCCCAGGTGACCAGCATGGTCTTCCTGATCCTGATCGGGGCGGCGCTGTTCTCACTGGTCTTCCGCGCCTATGGCGGCGAAGAGCTGGTCACCGGACTGTTCGAGGCGATGCCCGGCGGCGTGGTGGGGGCGACCCTGATCGTGATGCTGGTGATCTTCCTGCTGGGCTTCATTCTCGACTTTATCGAGATCACCTTCGTGGTGGTGCCGATCGTCGGGCCGGTGCTGCTGATGATGGGCCTCGACCCGATCTGGCTCGGCATCATGATCGCGGTGAACTTGCAGACCTCGTTTTTGACGCCGCCGTTCGGCTTCGCCCTGTTCTACCTGCGCGGGGTCACGCCCCAGTCGGTGCCGACCTCGGCGATCTACCGGGGCGTGATCCCCTTCATCCTGATCCAGCTGGGCATGCTGGTGGCACTGGCCCTGTTCCCGGGGCTGGCCACCTGGCTGCCTTCGGTGCTGTAGCGGCAAGGTTGCGGCAAACTGAACTGGGTTTACTGACAGAGCGGCGCCAACCAGGCCTGCGCCAGGTAAAGAACCACGGCATAGCGGGCTCCCTTGGCCAGGGTGATCAGCAGGATGGCCCGCCACCAGGGCAGCCGGAAGACGCCGGCCAGTACGGTGAGCGGGTCGCCGATCACCGGCGCCCAGGAGATCAGCAGGCTCCACTCACCAAAACGGTGATACCAGCGCTCGGCCCGGGCCAGCCCCCGGGGCGAGGCGGGAAACCAGCGCCGGTCCTGGAAACGGCGGGCATAGCGCCCCATCCAGACGTTGATCAGGCTGCCCAGGGTATTGCCGGAGGTGGCCACCAGCCACAGCATCATCACTGGCTCGCCCAGGCACCAGAGCCGGGCCAGCCACACCTCGGAGCCACCCGGCAGCAGGGTGGCACTGACCAGCGCCACCACGAACAGACTCAGCATGTCGACCCCTGGCTACCCTTGACCCGCTTGCGAGACAATGACGTCATGACCTCGAATCGCTCCATTCCCAATGTGTTGACCATCGCCGGCTCCGATCCCAGCGGCGGCGCCGGGATCCAGGCCGACCTCAAGACCTTCTCCGCGCTGGGCGCCTATGGTACCAGCGTCGTCACCGCCCTGACCGCTCAGAACACTCGCGGCGTCCGCGGCGTGCACCCGGTGCCCGAGGATTTCATCCGCCTGCAGCTCGACACGCTGCTCGACGATGTGGCCATCGATGCGGTCAAGATCGGCATGGTCGCCTCCCGCGAGGTGGCCGAAACCATCCGAGATGCGCTCGAAGCCAGGCGTCCCCGCTGGATCGTGCTCGATCCGGTGATGGTCGCCAAGAGCGGCGATGTCCTGGTCGAGGACGTGGGCATCGCCGCCGTACGCGAGGTGCTGGTACCGCTGGCCGACCTGATGACGCCCAACCTGCCGGAAGCCGCAGTGCTGTTGGGCTGCGACACCCCCCTGGCTCGCGCCGACATGGAAGCCATGGCTCCTCAGCTTGAGGCTCTGGGTTCCGGGGCCGTCCTGCTCAAGGGGGGCCACCTGCAGGGCGAGAGCTGCCCCGACCTGCTGATAACCCCTGGCGAACGCCGGTGGCTGGAGGGAACCCGCATCGCGACCTCGAACCTGCACGGCACCGGCTGTTCGCTGTCGTCGGCCATCGCGGCCCGCCTGGCCCTGGGCGATCCGCTGTCCCAGGCCGTGGCCAGTGCCAAGCAGTGGCTGGAAACGGCGCTGACCGAGAGCACGCGGCTTGATGTGGGTCATGGACACGGCCCGGTGCATCACTTTCACCGCTGGTGGTAGCAAACCCGCCTTGCGCGCGTGCCGGCTCCCACCCATGCTGAAGTCTGTCCCCGTCAGGCCCACCTTCACGGAGAGCGACATCATGACCCAGACGCTGCTGTTTGCCTGCGACCTCTCGGAAGAGAACCGCGCCGCCTACGCACGAGCCATTCGTCTGGCCCATGAAGGTGGCGCACGCCTCGATGTGATTCATGTGCTGGACCCCTACCTGCCACGCCGGGTTCTTCACGACCTGGAGGAAGCGGTGGTGGCCGACATGCAGGCCATGCTGACGGATATCCGCGAGGACTACGCCCTGCCCGAACCACGCACCCTGCTGCAGACGGTGGCCGGGGCCACCTATGCCGAGATCATCCGCGAAGCCCATGACCGTGAAGTGGACATGATCGTACTCGGTGCCCACCGCAAGCGCGGCCAGCCCGACCTGGTCGCCGGCACCACCCTGGCAAGAGTGCTGCGCAGCGCCCCCTGCCCGGTGCTCTCGGTCAGCCAGCCTGCCAACCGCGACTGGCAGGATATCCTCGTCCCGGTGGACTTCTCCCTGGGCAGCCGCCATGTCCTGCGCGAAACACTCAAGCGCTTTCCGGAGGCGCGCCTGACGCTGCTCCACGCCTGGGACATCCCCGGCGAGCGGGAGCTGGGCTCCGACAAGGAGTATGCCCGCTGGCGCGACCGGGAGGTGGAGCGCCTGCGCTACCAGCTGGAACGTGAAACCGAAGAGCTGATGAGAGAGCTCGACAGCGTACCGGACCTGGAGCTGGTGCTGGAGCAGGGTGATCCCCTGGAGGTGCTGCTGACCCGGCTGCGCCGCCAGCCGCCGGACCTGCTGGCGCTGGGCAGCCGTGGCCAGCTCGGCCGCCATAGTCATATCACCGAGGCGCTGCTCTCGGAGCCGCATTGCGACATCATGTTGTGCCGCGCCTGGTAGACAGGGTGCGTGATACCCTTCCGGCTGATCCACAGCCAGAGGGAAGCTTGCCGGATGAAAGCCCTGATACAGCGCGTACGGCGCGCCAGCGTAGTGGTCGACCAGCGGACCGTGGGGGCCATCGATCGTGGCCTGCTGGCCCTGGTCGGCGTGGAGAAGGGGGACGACGAGGCCGCCGCCGACAAGCTGTTGCACAAGCTGCTGCATTACCGGGTCTTCGCCGACGAAGCCGACAAGATGAACCTCGACCTGCAGCAGGTCGACGGCGGGCTACTGCTGGTCTCCCAGTTCACCCTGGCCGCCGATACCCGCAAGGGGCTGCGCCCCAGCTTCTCCAGCGCCGCGCCGCCGGCCGAGGGCGAGCGGCTGTTCCACTACCTGCTCGACCGCGCCCGGGCGGCCTGGCCGAAGGTCGCCTGCGGCGAGTTCGCCGCCAACATGCAGGTGGAGCTGGTCAATGACGGGCCGGTGACGTTTCTGCTGGAGAGCTGAAGCAGCGCCGCCGAAACGAGCGGCGCCGGGGGCAGGCCGAAGAGGAGGTCATTTGCCATGGATGGCAAATGTAGCGCCCAGGGATGGGTTCACAGCGCCTCATCGACGGTCCGGCGCCCCGGGGCCTGACGCCGGATCAGCCGCGGGCCACACAGACATGGCTCGCTCTGCTGACGGTCGGTGACATAGCCGGTCAGTCAGGCCCCGTTTTCTTGCAGCTCCGCCTCCATCGCTTCCAGCTCCTCCTCGGCGGCCAGCCATTCCGCTTCGAGGGTATCGAGACGCGACTTCAGCTCGCCCTGGCGCGCCAGCCGCTCGGTGAGCTCGGCCTTGCGTGCCGGGTCGGTGTAGAGCTCGGCATCGCCCAACGCCTCCTCCACCGTGGCGAGCTCGCCCTGGACCTTCTCCATGGCCTGCTCGGCGCGGTCGCGCGCCTTCTTCAACGGCCGCAGCTTCTCGCGCAGTTCGGCGGCAGCGCGGCGGGCCGCCTTGCGGTCCTCCTTCGGTGCGGCGCTCTCCGCCTGTCGCTCGGCCTTGTCGGCCCGCGCCTCACGCCGCACGCCCTCCAGCCGAGCCTTGAGCCAGGCGCGGTAATCCTCCAGGTCGCCGTCGAAGGGCTCGACCCGGTGGTCCGCCACACACCAGAATTCATCCACGGTGGCCCGGAGCAGGTGACGGTCGTGGGAAACGATGATCACCGTGCCCTCGAAGGAGGCCAGGGCTTCGGTCAGCGCCTCGCGCATCTCCAGGTCGAGGTGGTTGGTCGGCTCGTCGAGCAGCAGCAGGTTGGGTTTCTGCCAGGCCACCAGCGACAGGGCCAGGCGCGCCTTCTCGCCACCGGAGAAACTGCCCACCTCGGCGAAGACGGTATCACCGTGGAAGCCGAAGCCACCGAGGAAGTTGCGGATGGCCTGGTCGCTTGCCGTGGGCGAGAGTCGCAGGACGTGCTGGAACGGCGTGGAGGTCAGGTCCAGGCTCTCGAGCTGATGCTGGGCAAAGTAGCCGATGGCCAGGTGCTCGCCCGGGATGCGCTTGCCGGCCAGCAGCGGCAGGTCGCCGGTAAGGGACTTGATCAGCGTCGACTTGCCGGCCCCGTTGGGGCCCAGCAGGCCGATTCGCTGCCCCGGCAACAGGCTCACCTTCACCCCGTCGAGCTGCACCTTCTCCCCTCCTGGCTCGCTGCCCGACTCGTCCCGATAGCCGAGCCGAGCCTCATCGAGCACCAGCAGCGGATGTGAGGTCTTGTCGGAGGAGGGAATGGTGAAGTGGAAGGGGGAATCGGCATGGGCGACGGCGATGTCGCCCATGCGCTCGAGCATCTTCAGGCGGCTCTGGGCCTGGCGCGCCTTGGTGGCCTTGGCCCGGAAGCGCGCCACGAACTGTTCGATCTCCGCTCGGCGGGCCTGCTGCTTGGCGGCTTCGGCCTGCTGCAGTGCCAGCTTCTCGGCCCGGGTACGCTCGAAGAGAGAGTAGTTGCCGCGGTAGAGCACCAGGGAGCGGCGATCGAAATGCACGATGTGGTCGCAGACGGCATCGAGGAAATCCCGGTCGTGGGAAATCAGCAGCAGCGTTCCGGGGTAGCGCGTCAGCCACTGCTCGAGCCACAGCAGCGCGTCCAGGTCCAGGTGGTTGGTGGGCTCGTCGAGGAGAAGCAGGTCCGACGGCATGAAGAGCGTGCGCGCCAGGTTGACGCGCATCCGCCAGCCGCCGGAGAAGTCCGATAGCGGGCGCTCGAGGTCAGCCTGGGTAAAGCCCAGGCCGATCAGCAGCTGGGCGGCACGGGCCGGAGCACTGTAACCGTCGAGGGCCTCGATGGCACCGTGCAGTTCGGCTTCTCGATGGGCCTCGCCCTGCTCTTGCGCCCGCGCCAGGGCCGCTTCGGTCTCGCGCAGCTCCCGGTCGCCATCGAGCACATAGTCGACGATAGGACGCGTGAGTGCCGCCACATCCTGGGCCATGTGGGCGATGCGCTGGCCGCCGCTCATCTCGACCTCGCCCCGGTCCGGCGCGAGGCTTCCCAGCAACAGGCTGAACAGGCTCGACTTGCCGGCGCCGTTGGCCCCGACGATACCGGCCTTGTGGCCGGCGTGCAGGGTCAGCTCTGCCCCCTCGAGCAGGGTCTGGGTGCCGCGTTGCAGGGTGACCTGGCGCAGTGCAATCATGCAGACTCCAATTAGGGAAACACTGCACAAATGACTGTGCGAGTGAATCGCTTCGTTGCGCTTCATCTCGCTCGTCGATTTGTTCAGCATTTCCTTAGTAGATAACGATGCTGCCGCCCGCCGGCGGCAATACCCAATAGAAGACAGTAACGGTAAATGGCGACAGCCTGATCATGAGTGTCGATTCTACCCGATTGGAGAGGGCTCTGCGGAGCCGGTTGGCGGCGGATCCGCTATGGGACTTCGCCCTGGCACTCTATACGCGTCCCGGCGTGGAGACCGCCTGCCTGGCACTGCAGGATGAAGCCGGCGTGGACGTCTGCGAGCTGCTGTGGCACTGCTGGCTCCACCACCATGGCCTGACATTGGAAGCGGAGCCTGATGAACTAGCGGCGATCCGACGGTGGCAGCGGGAGGTCACGTCGGTGCTGCGCGCCCTGCGCCGGCAACTGAAAGGCGAGGCCGAAAAAAGCCCCGGCGTGGCCGAAGTGCGACAGCAGGTGCAACGCGCCGAGCTTGCCGCTGAGCAGGAAACTCTGGCTCGCATGCAGGCACTGGCCGAGCGCGGCGAAGGTCTCGTTTGCCAACCGACTTGTCGCTCGAAACTGGCATTTTCTCTGGCATCGCGCTGGCAATTGCAGAAAAAAGCACAACTTTTAGCGCTTCAAACCATCGAAAGCCAGCTTGACCCCCCCTAAGTGCCACGCTAGCCTGAAAAAAGCTATGCAGTCCATGAGGCTGCGCGATGCCTGGAGATGTGATCGAGTTTCACAGGCCCAACCTGCGAGGAGAACACAATAATGAAGGCAACCAAGCTGTTGACCACTGCCAGTATCGGCGCGCTGCTGTTCGGCATGTCGGCCGCGGCACAATCCGCCAACTGGCGCTATGCGCATGAGGAATTCGAGGGTGATGTGCAGGACGTATTCGCCGTCGCCTTCAAGGAATATATCGAGGAGAATTCCGATAACACCGTTCAGATCTACCGCTTTGGCGAACTGGGCGAGTCCGATGACATCATGGAGCAGACACAGGCCGGGATCCTGCAGTTCGTCAACCAGTCCCCCGGCTTCACCGGCTCGCTGATTCCCGAAGCGCAGATCTTCTTCATTCCCTACCTGCTGCCCACCGATGAAGAGTCGGTCATCGAGTTCTTCAACACCAGCGAGGCCATCAACGAGATGTTCCCGGAGCTCTATGCAGAGCAGGGCCTCGAGCTTCTCAAGATGTACCCGGAAGGCGAGATGGTCGTCACCCTGGATGAACCCTTCACCAGCCCGGACGATCTGCGCGGCAAGAACATCCGCACCATGACCAACCCGCTGCTCTCCGAGACCTACCGCGCCTTCGGCGCCACCCCGACCCCGCTGCCCTGGGGCGAAGTGTACGGCGGCCTGCAGACCGGCATCATCCAGGGGCAGGAAAACCCGATCTTCTGGATCGAGTCCGGCGGTCTCTACGAGGTGTCGCCGCATCTGGTGTTCACCGGCCATGGCTGGTTCACCACCGCCATGATGGCCAACCAGGACTTCTTCGACGGTCTCTCCGAAGAGGAACAGCAGCTGGTCCGTGACGCCACCGAAGCGGCCTATGAGCACATCATCGACCACATCTCCGGGCTCGCCGATGAATCCCTGGAAAAGATCCAGGAGGCATCCGACGAAGTTACCGTAACCCGCCTCGACGAAGACCAGATCCAGGCCTTCCGCGAGCGTGCCCCGCAGGTCGAGGAGCGCTTCATCGAAATGACCGGTGAGCGCGGCCAGGAGCTGCTCGAGCAGTTCAAGGCCGACCTGGAAGCCGTAACCGGCGAGGAGTAAGCCTCAAGGGCGACTCATCGTGCGAGGGGGTAGCCCGCCGGCTACCCCCTTATTGTTTCCGTCCCGGCCAATCAGCGTTGACGCCCCGCGGGACGGAGCCGTACCGCGCTGCTTACCCTTGAGGGTGGATATGGCATTTCACTCCCTTCGCAGGGAAAGACTCAGGAGTCCGGTCGCATGACAGAAGAAGAATCCGAGAAGAACTATCGCTCGACGCTCCCCGGCCCCCTGGGCGTCGTCGACACCTGGATCAGCAAGGCTGAGTCAACGATCCTGGCCGTGGGGGTGATTTTGATGGCCATCAACACGGTGGCCAACGTGCTCAGTCGTTTCCTGCTCGGCGAGAGCCTGCACTTCGCCGAAGAGGTGAACCGCATCCTGATCGTGATGATCACCTTCGCCGGGCTCGGCTATGCCGCCCGTCACGGTCGTCATATCCGCATGTCCGCCTTCTATGATGCCCTGCCCACCGGTGGCCGGCGCTGGCTGATGATCTTCATCTGTCTGTTCACCTCTCTGGTGATGTTCGTGCTCTGCTACTACTCCATCGGCTATATCAGCACGCTGTATGGCCGTGGACGGGTCCTCCCCTCTCTGAGTATTCCGGTTTGGATCATCTACCTCTGGGTCCCGGTCGGGTTCACCATCACCGGCATCCAGTACCTGCTCACCGCCATCAAGAACCTCACCTCCCGTGATGTCTATCTGTCGACCCATGTGGTCGATGGCTACAAGGACACGGAAACCGAAGTCTGAGCTGAGCACGAGAGGATTACACCACCATGACAACCATAATCGTTTCCCTCATGATCGTGTTGCTGCTGCTCGGCTTCCCGATGATGATTCCTCTGGTCACGGCGGCTTTTGTCGGCTTTTACATGACCTTTGGCGGCACCGGACAGATGGAGACCCTCATCCAGCAGATGATGGGGGGCATACGGCCCACGGCGCTGATCGCCGTGCCCATGTTCATTCTCGCCGCCGACATCATGACCCGCGGCCAGTCCGCCGGGCGGCTCATCGACATGGTCATGAGTTTCGTCGGCCACGTGAAGGGCGGCCTTGCCGTCAGCACCGCTGCCTCCTGCACCCTGTTCGGTGCCGTTTCCGGCTCCACCCAGGCCACCGTGGTGGCGGTCGGTTCGCCGCTGCGCCCGCGCATGCTCAAGGCCGGGTACAAGGATCCCTTCACCCTGGCGCTGATCATCAACTCCAGCGATATCGCCTTCCTGATCCCCCCCAGCATCGGCATGATCATCTACGGGGTCATTTCCGGCACCTCCATCGGCGAACTGTTCATTGCCGGTATCGGCCCGGGCCTGCTGATCCTGCTCCTGTTCTCGATCTACTGCGTGTTCTACGCGATCTACCACAAGGTGCCCACCGAGCCCAAGTCGAGCTGGAAGGAGCGCACGCTTGCTGTGCGTAACGCACTATGGCCGCTGGGTTTCCCCGTGCTGATCATTGGCGGCATCTATGGTGGTATCTTCAGCCCGACCGAAGCGGCTGCCGCCTGCGTGCTCTATGCGGTACTGCTGGAGTTCGTGATCTTCCGCTCGCTGAAAATGCCGGATATCTACACCATCGCCAAGTCCACCGGCCTTATCACCGCCGTGGTGTTCATCCTGGTGGCCGTGGGTAACGGCTTCTCATGGATCATCTCCTTCGCCCAGATCCCGCAGACCCTGCTCGCCGCCTTCGGCATCAACGAGGCAGGCCCGGTTGGTGTACTGATCGCGATCTCCATTGCCTTCTTTGTCGCCTGCATGTTCGTCGATCCCATCGTGGTCATCCTGGTACTGACGCCTATCTTTGCACCGGCCATCGCCGCTTCGGGCCTGGACCCCGTGCATGTAGGTGTATTGATCACCCTGCAGGTGGCGATAGGCTCGGCGACACCACCCTTCGGCTGTGACATCTTTACGGCCATCGCCATCTTCAAGCGACCCTACTGGGAGGTGATCCGCGGCACGCCACCCTTTGTCTTCATGCTGGTCCTCTCGGCGGCCCTGATCATCATGTTCCCGCAGATCGCGCTGTTCCTGCGTGACCTGGCCTTCCGTTGATCGGTGAGCACGACCTGCTTAAGGAGATGGTGATGTTCAATCGTATACTGATACCGGTGGATGGCTCGAAAGGCGCGATGAAGGCGCTGGAAAAGGCCGTGGGGCTACACCTGCTGACCGGTGCCGAACTCTATGTTCTCTGTGTGTTCAAGCACCACAGCCTGCTGGAAGCCTCGCTCTCCATGGTGCGCCCCGACAAGCTGGATATTCCCGATGACGCGCTCAAGGAGTACGCCACCGAGATCGCCGTGCATGCCAAGGGGGAAGCGGTGGAACTGGGCACCGATCCCTCGCGCCTGCGGGCTTTCGTCAAGGGCGGGCGGCCCTCACGCACTATCGTGCGATTCGCCCGCAAGCGTGAGTGCGACCTGATCGTGATCGGCGCCCAGGGCACCAACGGGGAAAAGAGCCTGCTGCTGGGCAGCGTCGCCCAGCGCGTGGCGGGCTCCGCCCACTGCCCGACGCTGGTGGTCTGACCTACCCCTACACCGGCCCGGTCCCCCCTTTGTCAGCGGGTGCGGAACCGGACCGGCCCTGTTAGAGTCCGATTAGCTGCCAACGGGTTCACGCCTCACTGCTTCTATTACCAAAGGATTCTGCATGAAGACACTCCTGACTTCCGCCTCCTTGGTCACCTTGATGGCCGCAGCACCGCTTGCCCTGGCCGCACCGGAGACCGAGGATGAGCGCCTCAGCTACAGCCTGGGGATTGCCTATGGCCAGAGCATCGCACAGGAGTATGCCGACCTGGACGTGGATGCTTTCACCGACGCCATACGTGATGTCATCGAAGAGAATGAACTGGCCATGAGTGCCGATGACATGGCCGAGACCCTGAGCCGGTTTCAGGAGCAGGCCATTGCCAACCGCCAGGCCGAAAACGAGCAAATAGCCGAGCTCAATCTCGCCGAGGGGGAAGCCTTCCTGGCCGAGAATGCCGACAGGGAGGGCGTCGAGACCACCGAAACGGGCCTGCAGTACGAGGTGCTGGAAGCCGGTGACGGCGCCAGTCCCGGTCCGACCTCCCACGTGGAAGTCCACTACGAAGGCACGCTGGTCGACGGCACCGTCTTCGACAGCTCCTTCGATCGCAACGAGTCTGTCAACTTCCGGGTGGACCAGGTGATCGAAGGCTGGCAGGAAGCACTGCAGCTGATGAGCGTCGGCGACACCTGGATGCTCTTCATTCCCCCGGAGCTCGCCTATGGCGCTCAGGGGCAAGGACCCATCGGACCCAACGAGACGCTGATCTTCCAGGTCGAACTCCTCGACGTGATGGATTGACAGCCAACCCATGAGAGCCTTCCCCCCACTTGTCGCCGGCCTGCTTTTCTCGGCCGGCGCCCTGGCGAACGACCCGCTGCCGGAGCTACCACCACTCGGCACGTCGCCCGATGCTATCAGCGTCATAGGAATATCGTCAGGTGGCTATATGGCCACCCAGCTCGCCGTGGCATGGCCGGAGCGATTCGAGGGCCTGGCGGTACTCGCCGCCGGCCCCTGGAGCTGCGCCCAGGGCGGCCTCGGCCGCGCACTGGGCCAGTGCATGTCAACCCGACGCGGCCCACCGGACCTGGCCGCCCTGAACCTGAAGCTGCGCGATTACCAGGCACGTGAGCTGGTGGGTGATGCCTCCGACCTGGCCGAGCTGCGTGCCTATGTCTGGCACGGCGAAGCCGACAACGTGGTCGATGCCTCTCTGGGAGAAGCCCTGGCCGAGCAGCTGTCCGGCTGGCTGGCCAACCCAAGGGACCAGTTGAAGGTGAACCTGGCTCCGACAGCCGGCCACGGCTGGCCGATACGATCCGACGAGCAGATTCCGCCCAGTTGGCTGGCCGAGTGTCGCGGCGGCGGCGGAACTCACCTGCTGGCCTGCGGCACGGACATTGCCGGCGAGGCACTGGCCTGGCTGCATGGTGAGCTTGCCCCGGCGCAAGAGGTCGATATGACGCAGCTGCTGCGCTTCGATCAGGAGGACTTTGCGGTACGCGGGATGGGCTCGGTGGGGTATGCGCTGATCCCCGAGGCGTGCCAGGCGGGGGGCTGTGACCTGACTCTGGCCCTGCATGGCTGCGGGATGGACAGCAAGCAAATCGGCGAGGCCTTCGTACGCCACAGTGGCCTCAACGAATGGGCCGTGGCCAATCAACGGGTGGTGCTCTACCCCCAGGCCGAGACTAGCCTGGCCAATCCCCAGGGTTGCTGGGACTGGTGGGGCTTTACCGAGAGCACCTGGCAGCTCGACCCCCTGCACGACACCCGTGAAGGGGTCCAGGTACGAGCGCTGATGGCCATGATCGACAGACTGGAGGAGCAACCGGCCGGGGACGAATGACCTACCCGCCCAGCTCGCTCTCCAGCGCCGAGCGAAGCGGGTGCGGCGTCGGCGAATAGAGCACCCGCTGCAGGATCTGGCCGTCACGGTCGACCAGATAGAGCGAGGAACTGTGGTCGACGGTATACTCCATTGCCGAATCCGGCGTTTCCACCCGGCGCCATACCACGTTATAGCGCCCTGCCAGCTCCTCTAGCTGCTCCTCGTTGCCGGCCACACCGATGAAGTCATCGCCGAAAAAGCCCACGTACTCTTCCAGACGCTCCAGCGTATCGCGCTCGGGGTCCACCGTGATCATCACCGGCACCACGCGCTGGCGCTGCTCGTCATCCAGCCCCTGCATCACCTGACGAATCACCGCCATGCTCATGGGGCAGACGTCCGGGCAGTAGGTATAGCCGAAGAAGAGGATGGCAACCTGGTCCTCATCCATCTGAGTCAACGAAAAGTCTCCCTGCGTAGAGGGCATCTCTACCGGACCACCCCGAGGACCGCTTTCGTCCGCAGTCCTCTGCTGCTCATACCAGCCGTAGCCACCGAGAGCCACGGCCAGCACGACCACGACACCCAACACCTTCCAGATACCCTGTCGCTTCATGGCCCACTTCGCTCCACAGTAAAATCGAACCGGCTGCCCAGTCGGCCATCGGCGGTCTCCACCACGACCTGGGCTAGCCAGGGCATGGTCGCCTCGGTGCAGATCGGCACCTGGGCCAAGCCCTCGTAGCGGCCATTATCCTGCGCTTCGAGGGGGAAGCGGTGCAAGCCCATCTCCATATCGCGTCCCACGAAGTCGACATGAACGGCAGTGGCCTCCACGCCCTCCAGCGTTACCGTCAGGGGCAGCAGGTCCAGCGCCCGAATCCCCCCCGGCGCATCGGCCGCAAGGCTCAGGCGACGGGAGCCGCCCAGCATCGCCTGACAGGACGACCGGTGCAACTCGCAGGGGGTAGCCGCAGCATACCAGGCGATGCTCTGGTCGCCCCGCACCAGATGAGAAACCAGGTACCATAAGGCAACCGCCAGCGCCACCAGGGTGGCGAGCATCATCAGGCGAATGCCGGGAAAGCGGATTTCCCTTTGGTCTGGGTGAGAGGGTGAGCTCATGACGGTGAAAGCAACACTCCGATGAGAGGCGACAGAGCGGTAAGCTTAACAGCATTTGCCGGGCGTCGACCGTGGATGGATGTCGCAGGGCAGCGGCCTTGCAAGGGTTGAAAGGAGTACGAATGGAAGGTGTGGCGCAGGCTTTGGGACCGCTGTTTCTGCTGATACTGCTGGGCGCCGTGCTGGGCTGGCGCCGGCTGCCCGGCGACAACTTCTGGCCCGCCATGGAGCGGCTGATCTACTTTCTGCTGTTTCCGGCCATGCTGGTGGCCACCCTGGCTAACGCCGATGTCGGCCAGGTACCCGTTGTTCGCCTGGCCCTGGCACTGCTCGGCACCATGCTGCTCTTCGCCGCCCTGCTTTGGGTCATTCGGCCGAAACTGGGAATCGACTCGGCGGCCTTCACCTCGGTATTTCAGGGCGCCGTGCGCTTCAACACCTACGTGGGGGTTGCCGGGGCGGCGGCTCTGCACGGCTCTGCCGGTGCTACCGTGGCAGCGGTGGCCGTGGCACTGATGGTACCGGTGGTCAACGTCCTCTGCGTGGGGAGCTTCATTGCCGCCGGCACCTTGGGCCCCTCCAGTCTGGGCAAGAGCCTGCTGGCGCTGGTACGCAATCCGCTGATTCTTGCCTGCCTGGTCGGCATCGCCCTGAACCTGACCGGCATCGGACTTCCCGGCTGGAGCGGCGCCACGGTGGAATTGCTGGGACGAGCCGCCCTGCCACTGGGCCTGGTCGCGGTGGGTGTGGCGCTGCGCCCCCGGGCGCTGATGCGCCTGGACCGCGGCGTCTGGACATCCAACCTGGTGAAGCTGGCGCTGATGCCGGCCGTGGTGCTGCTGCTCGCCATGGTGCTGGGGCTGGACCCGGTCAGCCGTGACGTGGCGCTGCTGTTCGCCGCGCTACCTACCGCCACTTCGGCCTATATCCTGGCCCGCCAACTGGGAGGAGATGCCGAGCTGATGGCCGCCCTGATCACCGGCCAAACGCTGCTGGCCATGGCTACGCTGCCGCTCTGGCTGCGACTGGTCGGCTAGTCAATGAAACTTAATAAAAAGTATTCGCATTTGTGTTGACGGCATAAACGAGAATGATTACAGTGTGGGTGTGGCGTTTGATGAGGCGCCACACCCATAAGAGGATCGCCAGTTCCTCGTTATGGTTTCTCCCCTCATTTGCTAGTCACGGTCTTGCCTGCGCCCTCCCTGAGGGCGCTTTTTTTGTTAGCTGCGGTCCGACAGCGATTCTATCCACCGACGCTGCCACACCGCTGTTGGAAATGGGATGGACCCGTCCCTCCCTGTGCCAAGATGAGTTTGCAACGCCATCTGGGTGCATGGGGCACCACACGGCATCTTGAAGAGAGGGTCCATCCATGAATCACATTAGCATCGTCGGGATTGATCTTGCCAAGCATGTCTTTCAACTTCATGCGGTCGATCCCAAAGGCCGCCAGATATTCAGCAAGAAGGTGTCTCGCTCGGGCTTACGCCTGACGCTGGCCCAGGTACCTCCCTGCCGCGTCGCCATGGAGGCATGCGGTGGTGCCCACTACTGGGCAAGGGAGATCCAGGCCCTGGGGCATGAGGTCCAATTGATCCCTCCCCAGTACGTGAAGCCCTTTGTGCTGGGCCACAAGAGCGATGCCCGGGATGCCCGCGCGATCGCCGAGGCAGCGGCCCGCGATGCCACGCCACGGGTGGCGCCCAAGACACTGGAACAGCAGGCGCTGCAAGCCATGCATCGCGTGCGCTCCCGGGCGATTGCCAACCGCACGGCCCTGGGCAATGAGCTGCATGGCTTGCTCGCCGAAATGGGCATCTGCGTGGCGAAGGGTCACTCGGTGTTTCGCCAGGGTGAGGTCCGGCGCTTACTCGCCGAGCACCGGGCCCAGCTCGGCGACGACCTCTTCGTGGTGCTGGATGATGTTCTGGATCAGTGGCTCTCGCTGGATGCGCGCATTCATGCCTACGATCAGCGCCTGGCACGGCTGGCCAGGGCGACGCCGGTTTGTCGACGCCTGATGAGCGTGCCCGGCATCGGGCCGGTCAATGCGACCTTACTGGCCAGTCATATCGGTGACCCCAGGCGGTTTGCCAATGGTCGATCCTTCAGTGCCTCGATTGGCTTGGTGCCCCGCCAGCACTCGAGCGGCGGCAAGGAACGACTGCTGAGCATCTCCAAACGGGGCAACGGTGAGGTGCGTCGGCAGCTCGTGCATGGGGCCCGAGCGGCCTTGCGTGCCTTTCAGTGCCAGCAGCAGCCGGATCGGCTGGCTCGCTGGGCATGCGCCCTGGCGGCACGGCGTGGGGCGGCCAAGGCCACTGTCGCCCTGGCGAACAAGCTGGGCAGGATCTGCTGGGCGGTGATGGTGCGAGACACGGTCTACGCGGCCACCCCGTAATGCGATGACGCGATGACATAGTCACGATTTTTCCCCGAGGTTGCGCAGGTACGAACGTAGATGGCAGGACAGGTCAGACCGGCTCTCCGCCACGCTGTGAAGATGTATGGCCGCTGTTGAGGCCGAGTCGGAGATCAGCTCGGAGAGCGCGCATCCCATCATGGCCAGGCACCGATGCAGTGCCGCTGACAGGCCGGATATAAGCGTGCAGTCTCACCCCCGCCGATACGTTTCGGGCTTGCACAACGGGACTGGTCCATATAAGCATCTTTAGATCGCGACTGGAGGCGAAAGCCTCCCGGCGGGGTTGCCAACGTTCGCGGCCATCACCGGCGTTTCAGCCTCCGCCAAGGCGCCAGTCGCGACGCGGAGCGGCGCTCCAACAATGATTCTCTCCACCGACGCTGCCACATCGCTGTTGGAGGAAGCTTTAGCTCACGACTGGAGACCGAAGGGCTCCCGGCAGTGTTGCCAGCGCTGGCGGTAACCGCCAGCGTTGCCGCCTCCGCCGAGGCGCCTGGCGGCGCCAGTCGCGACGCGGAGCGGCGCTCCAACAATGATTCTCTCCACCGACGCTGCCACATCGCTGTTGGAGGAAGCTTTAGCTCCGGTCCGACGCATCGGCGACTGGAGGCCGAAGGGCTCCCGGCGGTGTTGCCAGCGCTGGCGATGAGCACCAGCGTTACCGCCTCCGCCAAGGCGCCTGACGGCACCAGTCGCGATGCAGAGTCGGAGCGCCGAACCGAGCGCTCCAACAGCGATCCTATCCGCCGACGCTGCCGCTTCTCTCAGGGCGCGCCAGCACCGCGCCAGGGCCCGCGATGGGTCAGGCGATCGCGTAGCAGGTGGGCCATCGCTTCTGCCGCCGGCTGGGAGGCGGGGGGGATATGCGGGGCGAAATGGAGCCTCGCCTCACAGCGCTTGAGCGGTGGCATATTCTCCGCGGGGCCCAGCTCGCGCATGGCCCCGGTCAGTCGCTCGCGGTCGAGGACACTGATCGCCAGGCCCATTTCCACCGCCTTTTCGACGGCGTGGATGCTGGTGCTGGTAAAGACCGCATGCCAGGGCCGGCCGATCGCCTCGAGCGCTTCGATGGCCAGGGCCCGATAGGGGCAATCCACCTCGTGGAGTGCCAGGGGAAGGCGTGGCCTGTCGCTCAGGTCGCCGACCCGGGGGCCGGCCCACACCGGCGAGGTATGCCACAGTACCTCGCCACCGGGCAGCGGGTTGGGGCGGTCCAGCAGCACCGACAGCGTCAGCTGGGAGCGGCTCAGCTGTCGGGCCAGCTCGCCACTGGTGGCGGTCACGATCTCGAGCAGGACATCGGGGTGGTGCGCCATGAACTCCGGCAGCACGCTGCCCAGCAGCTCCCGCGCATAGTCTTCCGGCAAGCCCAGGCGCAGCTTGCCCCCCAGGCCGCGCCCGGTGAAGCGCGAGAGCATGCCGTCATGCAGCCGCAAAAGCTCGCGGGACTCCAGCAGCAGGGCCTCGCCTACCGCCGTGGGCTTCACGCCCCGGGAGCCCCGCTCGAGCAGCCGAGATCCCAGCGCCTCCTCGAGGCGCTTGATCTGCATGCTGATGGCGCCGACGGTGCGATGGCGCTGCTGTGCCGCGGCGGCCAGCGACCCCAGCTGGGCGGCCGCCTGAAAGCTGCGCAACAGCTCCAGGTCCAGCGCCGCAGACGAGACTTCAGACATGTTGAATGCTCACTCGAATAGTTATCGATTCATTGAAATCCATTTCTCCCTCATGCTCAAGGCCGTTCACCCAGGAGGGAGGAGAAATGCGAGCGTCATGGGTTTCACCGCTTATCGCCATGGGCTTCGTGGTGTGCTGGAGTTCCGGATTCGTCGGAGGCAGGTTGGCGACCGAGGCCGATACGCCCGTGCTGTCGCTGTTCGCCTGGCGTTTTCTGCTGGCGAGCCTGCTGGTCGCGCTCTGGTGGCGACTGGTCAGTGGTATTCGACTGGCCCAGCGCGATGTGGTGCGGGAAATGGCCGTCGGCAGCCTGACCATGGGCGGCTACCTGCTGGGGGTGATACTGGCGCTCGAGCAGGGCGTCAGCACCGGCGTGACCGCCCTGATCACGGCGCTGCAGCCGCTGCTCGCCGCGGCGCTGGCAGGGCCTTGGCTCGGTGAACGCCTGTCGGCCCGGGGCTGGGCAGGCATGGCCATCGCCACGCTGGGTGTATTGCTCTATGTGGTGGATGATATCGAGCATGGCGGCGGCAGTGCGCCGCTGTGGGCCTATGCGCTGCCGCTGGGTTCGGTAGTGGCCGTGACTCTCGGCAGCCTGCTCTCCGTTCGCTGGGCGACCGCCATGCCGCTGGCGGCGACCCTGATGGTACAGCTGTTCGCCGCCACCGGGATATTTACCCTGGCGGCAATGATCGTGGCGGGGGGCGCGCCGGCCCTGCCCACCGATCGGCTCAGCATCTCCGCGATCGGCTGGCTGGTGATGCTTTCCAGCCTGGGAGGGTACGGCTTCTTCGTCGCGAGCCTGCGCCGGCTCGGCGTGACCATGACCTCATCGCTGGTCTATCTTACCCCCGCGGTGACCCTGCTCTGGGCGGCGGCCATGTTCGGCGAGCTGCCGAGTGCCCAGGGCATCGCCGGCATGGCGATCGCCATCGCCGGCGCGGGCCTGGCTATGCACAGCGTCGATACAGCAGGTCCCAGACCCCGTGCCCCAATCGCTCGCCACGAACCTCGAACTTCGTGAGCGGGCGAAACGACGGCCGGGGGACGTAGGGCGCGGTCTCCGGCGAGGCAGTGTTGGCATAGCCGGGAGCGGCTTCCATGACGTCGGCCATCCACTCGGCGTAGGCCTGCCAGTCGGTGGCCATGTGCAGCGTGCCGCCCATCTTCAGGCGCGTGCGGATCAGCTCGACGAAGGCGGGCTGGACGATGCGCCGCTTGTGGTGCTTCTTCTTCGGCCAGGGGTCGGGGAAGAAGAGCTGCAGCGTATCCAGGCTGGCTTCCGGCAGGCACTGCTCAAGCACCGCCAGCGCATCCTCGCGATAGATGCGGATGTTGCCCAGGCCGCGCTTGTCGGCCTCGTCGAGCAGCTTGCCTACGCCGGGGGCATGCACCTCGATACCGATGAAGTCGGTATCGGGGTGGCTCTCCGCCTGCTCAATCAACGAGCCGCCCATGCCGAAGCCGATCTCTACCACCCGGGGCGCCTGGCGTCCGAACAGGGCATCGAGGTCCTGTCGCCCATCCGCCAGGGTCAGTCCCAGGCGAGGCCAGACCTCCTCCAGCCCGCGCGTCTGGGCCTGGGTCATGCGTCCGGCACGCAGCACATAGCTCTTGATGCCGCGGCGGTGCAGGGGGGCATCCGGCCCTTCCGGGCCGGTGCTCGAGGTGACGTTGTCGTGGCGCTGGTCGCTCATGGAATCGATTGGGCTCTGGTAGGAAATTCAGCCGTTGATGCGGCCGGCAAAGGGCGACGAGGGATCGGCGCTCTGGCGGCGCGGCATGCGCCCGGCCAGGAAGGCTTCACGGCCGGCTTCGACGGCTTTCTTCATGGCACTGGCCATCAGCACCGGCTGACGGGCATGGGCGATGGCGGAGTTCATCAGCACGCCGTCGCAGCCCAGCTCCATGGCCATGGCCGCATCCGAGGCGGTGCCGATGCCGGCGTCGACCAGCACCGGCACGCCGGACTGTTCGATGATCAGCCGGACGTTGTGCGGGTTCTGGATACCGTGGCCGGAGCCGATCAAGGAGCCCAGCGGCATGATGGCGCAGCAGCCCATCTGCTCGAGCTCCCGGGCCACGATCGGGTCGTCGCTGGTGTAGACCATGACGTCGAAGCCATCCTTGAGCAGCACCTCGGCCGCCTTGAGGGTCTCGACCACGTTGGGATAGAGGGTGTGGTCGTCGCCCAGCACTTCCAGCTTGACCAGCTTGTGGCCATCAAGCAGTTCCCGAGCCAGCTTGCAGGTACGCACGGCATCCTTCGCCGTGTAGCAGCCCGCGGTATTGGGCAGCAGGGTGAAGCGCTCGGGCGGCACCACGTCCAGCAGGTTGGGCTCGCCGGCCTCCTGACCCAGGTTGCTGCGGCGCACGGCGAAGGTGACCACCTCGGCACCGGAAGCGGCAATGGCTTCGGCCGTCTCGTCGAAATCCTTGTACTTGCCGGTACCCACCAGCAGCCGTGACGCGAAGGTGTGGCCGGCAATTCGCAGCGGTTGATCCTGAAAGAAGTCTGTCATCGAGTATGCCTTCGTAGGGTATCTGGAAAAGAACGGCTCATCGGACGCGTTCGTCTATCCACTCATCCACCGCCGATAGCGTGGACGATTTCGACCTGGTCTCCCTGGCTCAGGCGGGTCGTGTCGTGCTCGCTCCGGGGCACGATCTCCTCGTTGAGCTCGACGGCTATCCGTCGTCCTGTCAGGCCCAGGGTATCGATCAGTTGCGCCACCGTGAGATCGGCGGCCAGATCATGGGCCTCACCGTTGAGCTGGATCTGCATGGCGTCCTCTCTGCGTTGACGGGCCAATATTGTAGCCGGTTACGTCCCCTCGGGGTACGGTGAGCAGCGATACCAACCGACAGGGAGTGACATCGATGCAGGACCGATCCTGGTGGGGCATGGCAGCGGTGTCTGGTGCCCTGGTGGTCATGGCAGGCGCCTTCGGCGCTCATGCCCTGGAGGGCCAGTTGGCCCCGCGGCTGGCTGCCGCCTTCGAGACGGGGGTGCGCTATCAGGCCTGGCACACCCTGGCGATGCTGGCCGTGCTGGCCTGGCGCGCTGCGCACCCGCGTCGGGGACAGGGCGTGGTGCTGGGGCTTTGGACAGCGGGAATCGTGCTGTTCTCCGGCTCACTCTATGTCATGGCGCTGACCGGCCTGCGCGGGCTGGGCATGATCACACCCATCGGCGGCCTGCTGATGATCGGCGGCTGGCTGGCACTGGCGGTGTGTGCCCTGCGCGACCGCGCCTAGGCCGAACCTGACAAGTGCCTAGGCACTGGTCAGAAAAGTCACCGAACGCAGCCAGTCTCGGACAGTGCCTAGTCGCTGTCGGGCAGCACATAGGTTGCCGTCACCAGCGCCACCGGCGCCTCGTCGCCGGCGGAGAACAGCTGCACCTCGCCCACCGCCAGACGACGGCCCAGCTTCATGATCCGGGCATTGGCAATAATATCGCGATCCCCCCGAGGCCGGCGCAGGAAGCGGCAGTGCAGGTCGCTGGTCACGGCCATGGGCTCCGGGCCGATCTGGGCAAGGATGGCCACGTAGAGGCAGACGTCGGCCAGTCCCATCAGGGTCGGACCCGATACGCTGGCCCCGGGCCGCAGGTGCTCATCCTCGATGGCCAGGCTCATGGTGGCCCGCATCGGGCCGACGCCCTCGATGGTCCCCGCGCGCTGGGGAAATATCTCGTCGAGAAAGTCTTCGATGGCGGCGGCGGTCATCACGGTCATGGCATGGCTCCCTGGGGAAAGAGGTAATCGTGGGACGATCGGACCACGATAAACGAGGCGACCCGCCCCGCCCAGTCGTCGAACGTCGCCAGCATCAACGAAAACGCCCCCGCGGCTGGGTCGCGGGGGCGTGACGCCTGGCGTGCGGCCCATCGGGGGCCAACGCAGACCTACTTCGACTTGTGTACGGCGCGCCAGTGGTGCAGCAGCGGCTCGGTGTAGCCGGAGGGCTGCTCGCGACCCTTGAAGATCAGGTCGGAGGCGGCCTGGAAGGCCGTGGAGCCCTTGAAGTCGGCGCTCATCGGCGTGTAGGTGGGGTCCCCGGCGTTCTGCTCGTCGACCACCTTGGCCATGCGCTCCAGGGTTTCCTGGACCCGGGCACTATCCACCACGCCATGGTGCAGCCAGTTGGCGATATGCTGGCTGGAGATGCGCAGGGTGGCGCGGTCTTCCATCAGGCCGACATTGTGGATATCCGGCACCTTGGAACAGCCCACCCCGTGTTCGACCCAGCGCACCACGTAGCCGAGGATGCCCTGGCAGTTGTTGTCGAGCTCCTGCTGGATCTCGTCGCTGGACCAGTTCGCCTCGGCGGCCACCGGCACCGAGAGCAGGTCATCGAGCAGGTCCGGTTCGCCCTGGGCTTCCAGCTCACGCTGTATGCCGGTCACATCGACCTGATGATAGTGCAGCGCATGCAGTGTGGCGGCGGTGGGCGACGGTACCCAGGCGGTGTTGGCCCCGGCCTTGGGGTGGCCGACCTTCTGTTCGAGCATCGCCGCCATCAGGTCCGGCATGGCCCACATGCCCTTGCCGATCTGGGCGCGGCCGCGCAGGCCGCAGGCCAGGCCGACCTGAACGTTGTTCTTCTCGTAGGCGGCGATCCAGGCGGCGTTCTTCATGTCGCCCTTGCGGATCATCGGACCCGCTTCCATGGCGGTGTGCATCTCGTCGCCGGTGCGGTCGAGGAAGCCGGTATTGATGAACACCACCCGGGAAGTGGCCTCGGCGATACACGCCTTCAGGTTGACCGTGGTGCGACGCTCCTCGTCCATGATGCCCATCTTGAGGGTATCGCGGGCCATGCCCAGCAGGTCTTCCACCCGTCCGAACAGCTCGCTGGAGAACGCCACTTCCTTCGGGCCATGCATCTTGGGCTTGACGATGTAGACGGAGCCGGCGCGCGAGTTACGTGGCGCATCGCTTCCCTTGTTGAGATCGTGGAGCGCCAGCAGGCCGGTGACGATGGCATCGAGGATGCCCTCCGGCAGCTCATTGCCGTCGGCATCGAGCACCGCCGGCGTGGTCATCAGGTGGCCGACGTTGCGCACGAACATCAGTGAGCGGCCCGGCAGGGTCAGCTGGCCGCCATCGGGGGTGGTGTAGTCTCGGTCGCCATGCAGGCGGCGGGTGATGGTCTTGTCACCCTTGGCGCCCTGCTCTTCCAGGTCGCCCCGCATCAGGCCCAGCCAGTTGCGATAGACACCCACCTTGTCCTCGGCATCCACCGCCGCCACGGAGTCCTCGCAGTCCATGATGGCGGTCAGTGCCGCCTCCACCACGAGATCCTTGACGCCGGCCGGGTCGGTCTTGCCGATCGGGTGAGTCGGGTCGATCTGGATCTCCAGGTGCAGGCCATGATTGGCGAGCAGCACCGAATCGGGGCTTGCCGCCTCGCCGGTGTAGCCCACCAGCTTGCCGGCATCCTTGAGGCCGGTCTCGCGGCCGCCTTCAAGGGTCACCACCAGGTGGCCGTCACGCAGGACATACTTCACGGCTTCGCGGTGCGATCCGGTGGCAAGCGGGGCGGCGCGGTCCAGCACACCACGGGCATAGGCGATGACCTTCTCACCGCGCTTGGGGTTGAAGCTCGAGCCTTTCTCGGCACCATCCTCTTCGGAGATGGCATCGGTACCGTACAGCGCATCGTAGAGGCTACCCCAGCGTGCGTTGGCCGCATTCAGCGCATAGCGGGCATTGCTCACCGGCACCACCAGCTGCGGGCCGGCCTGAATGGCGACTTCGCTATCGACGTTACCGGTGGTGACCTTGACTTGCGCAGGAGCATCCGCCAGGTAGCCGATCTCCTTCAGAAAGCCGCGGTAGGCAGCCATATCACTCACCGGGCCGGGGTTTTCCCGGTGCCAGGTATCGAGCCGCTGCTGCAGACTCTCGCGCTCTGCGAGCAAATCCCGATTCTTTGCTGTCAGATCATGAAAGATGGCGTCGACGCCCGCCCAGAAAGTTTCTGCATCGATGCCGGTGCCCGGCAGGGCCTGCTCGGTAATGAAAGCGTCCAGCTCGGCGGCCACCTGAAGACGGTGGCGAGTGATGCGTTCTGACATGGGAATCTCCTCGTGATGGCGACGGACGAGACACAATCCGCAGCCGCAATCCGTGGGGGTGAAACCACTCTATGGCGCCAATTTTGTGGAAAATCGTTCCATATGTAAACCCAAGTGAAGGGTCAGGCGCACTAGACATAGGGTTAAGGGGAAGAATTTTGACCATTTGGTCAAGCCACTTTGCCCCATGCCTATCGCTAGGCTAGACGACTCCTGTGTAAACTGCGGCTTCAGCGCCATTCGACTGCCAGCAGCCATGAACGACTCGCAAGACAACCGGCTTACCTGTCGGAGGACATGATGACCGACTTCACCCCACTGCAGGCCCTGGGGCCCATCGCCCCCTTCGGCTCGGATGCCGGAGAGCCGCTGGCCGACTACCTCGACTATTATGGGCTGTCACCCTTGCTGACCGAGCACGTGGGTCTCTATGTCGGGTATCTGGAGACGGAGCGCTATCAGCTCTGGACCCAGGTCTGGAGCCCTCGCCAGGCGATAGGCACCGCCTTCGTGGTTCACGGTTACTTCGATCATCTGGGCCTGTACCGCCACCTGCTGGAGCGCCTGCTGGAGCGCGGCTGGCGCGTGGTGCTCTGGGACCTGCCGGGCCACGGCCTCTCCAGTGGGCGACGCGCCTGCATCGACGATTTCGACCACTATGGGGAGTGCCTGCGCGCCCTGCAGGATCAATTGAGCGACCGTGGCCTTGCACCAAAACCGTGGCTTGGGGTGGGCCAGAGCACCGGCGCGGCAATCCTCGCCACCGATGCCCTCAGCCGACCCGATGATGGGCACTGGTCCGGCCTGGTTCTGCTGGCGCCACTGGTACGCCCTTCTGGCTGGTCCCAGTCGAGCTGGCTGCATCTGCTGGTCGGCCCCTTCGTGCGCACACTGCCCCGGCGGTTCCGGGAAAACTCCACCGATAGCGAGTTCGCCGCCTTCCTGCGTGAGCAGGACCCGCTGCAGCCCGAGCACCTGTCGATGATCTGGGTCAGCGCCATGCGCCGCTGGATGCCGCAGATGCTGGCGCTTCCCCCCAGCCAGCTACCAACCCTGATCCTACAGGGAGAGCAGGACCTGACCGTAGATTGGGAGTGGAATCTTTCGGTGCTGGAGCGCAAGTTTCCCAATGCGCAAATTCATCGCCACCCGGAAGCGCGTCATCATCTGGTCAATGAAGCGGAGGCCATCCGCCATACGCTGTTCGCGGCCCTGGACGACTTCATCGTCGATCTCGAGCTTCCCTCCCAGATTGCCGACGAGCCTTTGCCCCGATGACGAAATTCAGTCCGATACTGAAATACACCACGCTGCTAGTGACGGCCCTGTTACTGGCGGGCTGCGCCACCCAGCCTCCCGAGCCCGACCCGATTCGCCGAGCCCTGCAGAACCTGAGCGACCGTGCCGCCGTTCGCCTGATGAACGTGGCCGAAATACAGCCCCCCCAGGAGCAGGTGCTGCTGCTCGATACGCCTTCGGTGGATACCAGTCTGAGCATCGCCTCCGAACGCTTTCTGGAAAATCTCACCCGGGCCATGCTGCGGATTTCGGATGGCCCGCAGGTGCTGGACTGGCGCCCCGCCATGGCCGGCGACAGCGGCGATCATCAGTGGCGCCTGGAGAGCCGGCTGGAAGCCACTGCGCCGCGCCTGCAGCTCTCCGACCGCGAACTGCTGCCCTACCGTCTTACCCTGTCGCTCTATCGCCCCGATGCCGACAGCGCGCTGTGGGAGACCGAGATCGAGGGCGCCTTCGATGCCACGGCGCTATAGGCCTCAGCGCAGTAGCGTGTAAACAGCCTCTTAGCCCTGGCGCTGACGATCCAGCTGGCGATAACCGATCGCCTCCATCAGCTCGCCGCGCTCCGGCTGCGGTTTGCCGGTAAGGTCGGCCAGGGTCAGCGCCACCCGCAGCACTCGATGATAGGCCCGAGCGGAGAGCCGCAGCCGCTCGAGCACCCCGGCCAGCCAGGCACGATCCGCCGTCGACAGGGCGCAGGCCGCCTCCAGCTCCCGGCTTCCCAGATAGGCATTGAGCGCCTCCCGGGCATACTGGCGCTCGCGGGCCGCCATGACTCGCTCACGCACCTCCGCCGAGCTTTCCCCCGTCTCGCGGGAGGTCAGCTGTTCCGGCGGCAGCGCCGGCACCTCCACCTGCAGGTCGATTCGATCCAGCAGCGGCCCCGAGAGTCGCGACTGGTAGCGCTGGATCTGAGCGGCGGTACACTGGCAGGCCTGGCGGGGGTCCCCCAGGTGGCCACAGGGACACGGATTCATTGCCGCCACCAGTTGAAATCTAGCGGGAAAGCGTCTTTCGTGGTTGGCCCGGGCGATATGGATCTGTCCAGACTCCATGGGCTCGCGCATCACCTCGAGGACATGGCGGCTGAACTCGGGCAGCTCATCGAGAAACAACACCCCCTGGTGGGCCAGGGATATTTCACCGGGACGCGGCCAGGAGCCGCCGCCCACCAGGGCCACGGCGCTGGCGGTATGGTGGGGCGCACGAAAGGGGCGACGCCCCCACTGCTCCGACAGCGGCAGGCCACAGACCGACCGGACGGCGGCCACTTCCAGGGCCTCCTCCTCGGTCAATGGCGGCAGGATGCCCGGCAGGCGGCTCGCCAACATGGTCTTGCCGGTGCCTGGCGGGCCCGAGAAAAGCAGGTTGTGGCCTCCCGCGGCGGCGATTTCCAGCGCCCGGCGCGCCTGGTGCTGACCCCGCACCTCGGCCAGATCCCCCTCGATGACCGGAGATAACGGCGGTGCTTCCAACTGGTGCGCCGCGATCGGTGTCTGGCCCAGCAAATGGGCGACCACCTCCAGCAGGTGGTCGGCGGGGAGCACCTGAAGGTCCCCGGCCAGGGCGGCCTCATCGGCACACTCCCGCGGCACGATCAGCTTCCGCCCCGCCCTGCGCGCGGCCAGGGCCAGCGGCAGCACGCCGCTGATCGGGCGCAGCCGACCGTCCAGCGCCAGTTCACCGACACTTTCGATACCCTCGAGGGCATCGCCGGGCAGTTGGCCGGAGGCCATCAGGATGCCCAGAGCGATGGGCAGGTCGAAGCGCCCGCCGACCTTGGGCAGGTCGGCGGGCGCCAGGTTGAGCACGATACGACGAGTATTGGGGAAGTCGAAGCCGGCGTTGGTGAGGGCGCTGCGCACCCGTTCGCGACTCTCCTTGACCGCAGTCTCCGGCAGGCCGACCAGGGTCATGCCCGGCAGGCCGTTGGCCAGATGTACCTCGACGAGAACCTCGGGGGCCTCCAGCCCCAGTCCGGCCCGGGTGGCAACGATTGCCAGCATCATGCGGTCCCTCGCAGTCAGTGTGCTTGATCACTATAGATTAGCACCGCTGCATAAAGACCGCCGAGCGGCCCGTCAACGCCCGGCTTCGCCGCCGCCAGCGTCTTCCTCGGGATGGCCGTCGTCGACTTTCGGTGCCTTGCCGGCTGTTGTTGCCTCGCCTGATGTGGTCACCTCGTCTTGGCGAGATGCCAGCGCCGCCTCGAGTGCGCTTACCTGTTGCTCCAGCGCTTCCACGCGAATGCGGGTGCGCTGCATGACGTCCATGAGGATGTCGAAGTCCTCTCGGGACACCAGATCCAGGCGATCGAAGGCACCGCGCACGACCTGCTGCACCCCCTTGTGGATCTCCTCCGGTGCCTGTGAGGCACCCTGCAGTCGCTCGCCCAGCTGCTGGGCCAGCCGGCTGATGGGATCTTGACTCGCCATGGTTCTCTCTCCAACGCATTGAGTTTGTCTACAGGATACGCAACGGCCTTGACTCGCGCATTCTCCTTTGCCGCCCCATTGCGAAGCACCTGCACCATTGCCGGGCATCATTGTGGTGCAGGGCGCTTCGCATAGGCCGTCAGCGGCGAGGAATGCAACGGAAAAACATATTGTAACAATATGAAATTAATCAGCTTTATAACAAACCGGCACGCATATCGCTTGGCAAGCGTAACTCATCCGACGGCAGAGCGCCGTCGTGCCATCCAAGCCGGGAGATTCGAGATGAAGCTCATTACCGCCATCATAAAGCCATTCAAACTGGACGACGTCCGCGAGGCGCTGGCCGACAACGGCGTCCAGGGCATCACCGTGACCGAAGTGAAGGGGTTTGGTCGCCAGAAGGGGCATACCGAGCTCTACCGCGGTGCCGAGTACGTGGTCGACTTCCTGCCCAAGGTAAAGGTCGAGGTCGCCGTGGATGATGCGCGCCTGGAAGGCGTACTGGAGGCCATCTGCAACGCTGCCAACAGCGGCAAGATCGGCGACGGCAAGGTCTTTGTCACGCCCCTGGAGGATGTCATCCGCATCCGTACCGGCGAACGCGGCGCCGACGCCGTCTGATAACGACACCGCTTGCAATGACAAGCTGTTTTCAAGGGCTCTGGAGAGATTCCAATGACTGAACTGGCAGAGTTGAGTTACGCGCTCGACACCTTCTACTTCCTGATCTGTGGCGTGCTCGTGATGTGGATGGCCGCGGGCTTCTCGATGCTCGAGGCCGGCCTGGTGCGCTCCAAGAACACCGCCGAGATCCTGACCAAGAACATCGCGCTGTTCGCCATCGCCTGCACCATGTACCTGCTGGTGGGCTATAGCATCATGTACTCGGGCAATGAAGGCGGCATCCTGCCCAACCTCGGCTTCCTGATCGGCGGCGAGAACAGCGTGGCGGCCGTCACCGCCGGGGGCGACGATGCACCCTACTATTCGATGCGCGCCGACTTCTTCTTCCAGGTGGTGTTCGTGGCAACCGCCATGTCCATCGTCTCCGGCGCCGTCGCCGAACGCATGAAGCTGTGGGCCTTCCTCGCCTTCGCCGTGGTGATGACCGGCGTCATCTACCCGGTCTCGGGCTACTGGACCTGGGGCGAAGGCTGGCTGGACGCCATGGGCTTCTCCGACTTCGCCGGCTCCGGCATCGTGCATCTGGCCGGTGCCGCCGCGGCCCTGGCCGGGGTGCTGGTTCTCGGTCCTCGCAAGGGCAAGTACGGCAAGGACGGCAGCATCCACGCCATCCCCGGTGCCAACCTTCCGCTGGCCACACTGGGTACCTTCATCCTGTGGATGGGCTGGTTCGGCTTCAACGGCGGCTCGGAGCTGAAGCTCTCGGACGTGGTCTCTGCCAACAACGTGGCCCAGGTTCTGGTCAACACCAATGCCGCCGCTGCCGGTGGGGTGATCACTGCCCTGATCCTCGCCAAGGTGTGGTTCCGCAAGGCCGACCTGACCATGGCCCTCAACGGCGCCCTGGCCGGCCTGGTGGCCATCACTGCCGAGCCACTGGAGCCGACGGCGCTGGGCGCCACCCTGATCGGTGCCGTGGGCGGCGCCATCGTCGTGGCCGCCATCGTCGGCCTCGACAAGCTGAAGATCGATGACCCTGTCGGTGCCATCTCGGTTCACGGTGTCGTCGGAATCTGGGGCCTGCTGGCCGTACCGCTCACCAACGGCGACGCGAGCTTCGGCCCGCAGATCATCGGCGGCCTGTCCATCTTCCTCTGGGTCTTCCTTGCCAGCCTGGCTGTCTGGCTGATACTCAAGGCCGTCATGGGCATTCGGGTCAGCGAGGAAGAAGAGTACGAGGGCGTCGACATTGCCGAGTGCGGCATGGAGGCCTACCCCGAGTTCAGCGTCGCCAACAAGTAACGACGCAGACCCCGTGAGCTGGCGTGCTCCACCTGGCCCCCTTCCGAGGGGGCTTTTTTATTCCCGCTCGTCGCGGTGTATGCTTGAACCCAACGAAACCCCACACTGCGAGGGGCTGCACCCAGCGAGCCCTCCCTGAATTACGAGGAAAAGACCATGAAACTGGTGACCGCCATCATCAAGCCATTCAAGCTCGACGACGTTCGCGAATCGCTCTCCGAAATCGGCGTTCAGGGCATCACCGTGACCGAGGTGAAGGGCTTCGGCCGCCAGAAGGGTCACACCGAGCTCTACCGGGGCGCCGAGTACGTGGTCGACTTCCTGCCCAAGGTGAAGGTCGAGATCGCCGTGGATGACGAGATGTCCGAGAAGGTCATCGATGCCATCACCCAGGTCGCCAACACGGGGAAGATCGGCGACGGCAAGATCTTCATCACGCCGCTGGAACAGGTGATTCGCATCCGCACCGGCGAAACCGGCAAGGATGCCGTGTAGTCAGAGAAAATAGGCGGCGCCGAACCAAAAAGGATCTTCACACTTTGGCGTGAAATGGCAAGGGAAGTCATGGCCGCGCTGTAGGAGTATCTTCAGATCACGACTGGAGGCCGAAGGACTCCCGGCGGCGTTACCGATGGTCGCGGTTATTGCCAGCGCGGCAGCCTCCGCCGGGCGCCTATCGGCGCCAGTCGCGATGGGAACCAGCGCTCCAACAAGGAGCGCCTGCGTCGCTGTCGTCGAGCCCCCTTCCGCAATGCAGCCTATGCAGAGCAAGTTCACGCCAAAAATGCGATGAACGAGAAAAAACCACCTGTCTGCACAGGTGGTTTTTCCGTCGGTGGGATTTACTTCTCGACGAAGGCCCGCTCGATCACGTAATCGCCGGGCTCGCCCATGCGTGGCGAGATATTGAACCCCAGGTCGTCGAGCAGGGCGCTGGTCTCGTCGAGCATCGCCGGGCTGCCGCAGATCATGGCCCGATCCTGCTTGGGGTCCATCTGGGGCAGGCCGGTATCCTCGGCCAGCTTGCCGCTGCGGATATGGTCGGTCAGTCGCCCCATGGTGTGGAACTCCTCACGGGTCACAGTGGGGTAGTAGACCAGCTTCTCGCTGATCTCGTCGCCCAGGTACTCGTGGGCCGGCAGCTCATTCTGGATGAAGTCGGCATAGGCGAGCTCGCTCACGCTGCGCACGCCGTGAACCAGCACGATCTTCTCGTAGCGCTCGTAGGCCTCGGGATCCTGGATCAGGCTCATGAACGGCGCCAGGCCGGTGCCGGTGGAGAGCAGGTAGAGGTTGCGGCCCGGCAGCAGGTCGTCAGTCACCAGGGTACCGGTCGGTTTGCGGCTGACCATGATCTGGTCGCCCACCTTGAGGTGCTGCAGCCGCGATGTCAGCGGACCATCGGGGACCTTGATGCTGAAGAACTCCAGGTGATCCTCATAGTTCGGGCTGGCAATGGAATAGGCTCTCATCAGCGGCTTGCCGTTCACTTCCAGGCCAATCATGACGAACTGACCGTTCTTGAAGCGCAGGCTGCGCTCGCGGGTGGTGCGGAAACTGAATAGCGTATCGTTCCAGTGGTGGACGCTAAGAACCTCTTCCAGGGCAAACTTGCTCACGACCGGCTCCTTGATATTCCATTGACGCATAACAGCGCCCCTTCAACTTTGATACTAATTCTAAGCGCTGGCAGCATATCTGTTAAATGGGTAGTTTGGATAAAGCATATCTATAATGTAAATATACCACTGCCCGGAGAGATGCCATGCGCTACACCCTGCGCCAACTGGAAGTGTTCGTCGCCGTCGCCCAGCACGAGAGCGTCTCCCACGCAGCCAGGGTACTGTCGCTATCTCAGGCGGCGGCCAGCACGGCGCTCTCGGAGCTCGAGCGGCAGTTCGATTGCCAGCTGCTCGACCGTATCGGCAAGCGCCTGAAGCTAAATGCGCTGGGCTTCCAACTGCTGCCCAAGGCCGTGGCCCTGCTCGACCGGGCCGAGGAAGTCGAGGAACTGCTGCGCGGCCAGCGCGGCGTCGGCTCGCTGGACGTGGGGGCAACGCTGACGATCGGCAACTACCTCGCCACGCTGCTGATCAGCGATTTCATGCAGCGCCATCCCGACAGCCGGGTACGGCTGCAGGTGCGCAATACCAGTGCCATTATCGAGCGGATCGTGCATCACGAACTTGACCTGGGTCTGATCGAGGGCGATTGCCAGCATGAGGACGTGGTGATGCAGCCCTGGGTGGAGGACGAGCTGGCCGTCTTCTGCTCACCTCGTCATCCGCTGGCCAATGTCGGCGAGGTGGACATGGACAAGCTGCTGCGTGCCGACTGGATCATGCGCGAGCAGGGCTCCGGCACGCGGCTGACGCTGGAACATGCCACCCGCCATCGGCGCGGCCGCTTCAACATCCTGCTGGAGCTGGAGCATACCGAGGGGATCAAGCGAGCGGTGGAGTCGGGTCTGGGTATCGGCTGTGTATCGAAGCTGGCCCTGCGCGATGCCTTTCGCCGCGGCAGCCTGGTGCCGATCCCCACGCCGGAGCTGGACCTGAGCCGCCAGTTCGCCTTCATCTGGCACCGCCACAAGTACCTCGCCACCGGCATGCGCGAATTCCTGCGGCTGTGCCGACAGATGACCGAAGGGATTCAGCGCAGCGACGAAATCGGCCTGCCGCCGGTGCCCTGACCCCTCCCGCCAGGCACGCCGTCACTGGCGCAGCTTGAAGCCTCCGATCACGCCGGCAAGCCGGTCCGCCTCGTCGCTCAGCCGCTCGGCGGCGGTGGTCGACTCCTCGACCATGGCGGCATTCTGCTGGGTCATGCGGTCCAGGTCCGCCACGGCCACGCTGACCTGGCTGATGCCGTCGCTCTGCTCACTGGCCGCCACGCTGATCTCGCCCAGCATGCTGGCCACACGGTTTACGCTGGCGACCAGTTCGCCCATGGTGGCCCCCGCCTGTCCGACCAGCTCCGTACCGGCGGCCACCCGCTGGCCGGAGGCCTGGATCAGCCCCCTGATGTCCCGCGACGCCTCGGCGCTGCGGGTCGCCAGCTGGCGTACCTCGCCGGCCACCACGGCAAAGCCGCGGCCATGCTCACCGGCTCGTGCCGCCTCGACGGAAGCGTTGAGCGCCAGCAGGTTGGTCTGGAAGGCGATGCCATCGATGACCTTGACGATATCGCCGATCTGCCGCGACGCGTCGCTGATGTCGTCCATGGTACTGACTACCTGGCTCACCGCCTCGCCCGACTGCTGCGCCACCTGAGCGGCCGACTTCGACAGGGCGTTGGCTTCCCGTGACGAGGCAGAGGTATGTTCGACGGTACTCGAGATCTCCTCCATGGAAGCGGAGGTCTGCTGGAGGCTGGCGGCCGCCTGCTCGGTGCGCCGCGAAAGGTCCTCCCCACCCATGGCGATCTCGTTGGCCGCAAGGCGAACCGACTCGCTGCTGTCACGCACATCGATCAGCACATCATGCACCTTGTCGACGAAGGCATTGAACTGCGCTGCCAGCTCGGCACCTTCGTCACGTCCCTTAACGGGCAGCCGCTGGGTGAGGTCGCCATTGCCGGTGGCGATCCCGCGCATGCGATCGGCGAGCAGGCGCAGCGGCCGCGAGACCCGACCGCCGACTATCCACAGCGCCGCCATGCCCAGGGCCGCCAGCAACAGACCCACCAGGCTCATGCCCAGGGTGTCGGTACGCCGTTGATCGTCGAGCAGATTCTGCAGGGCCGTCAGGTCACCCATCACTGCCTGCTCCGGCAGTCGGACCATCAGCACCCAGGGTGTCTCGCTCGCGCCGATGGTGAAGGGCTGATAGCGCTCGATCATGCCATTGCGAAACACGCTGGCCGTGACTTCCTCATCGCGGGCCTGATTCACCGAGGCCAGGATGTCCGCTCCCAGCGCATCGCTGGCCGGCATACCCAGTCGCTCGGCATCGGCGGTATAGGCGGCCAGACCGCCCTGGCCGGCGATCAGCGCCAGCTCGCCGGCACCGTCATAGAGAGACTGGTTGGCCTCAAGCAACAGCGCCTGGATGAAGTCGAGCGCCAGATCGACCCCGGCAACGCCGCGAAACTCACCGTCGACCAGAATCGGCACGTTGAAGGAAGTAACCATCAGCATCTCACCGCCGAAGTCGTAGGGCGCCGGGTCGATGATGCAGGGTGCCAGGGTCTCCCGCGGGCAGAGGTAGTACTCGCCTTCGCGAACACCGCTGCCCAGCAGAGTGTCACTCTCCATGGTGTCGCCCAGTGGGAGTACTTCCACGCTTCCGCTGTCGGTGCGGTACCACCAGGGCATGAAACGCCCCGAGCCATCGTATCCCTCCGCCTCGCCCAGGTCGGCATGCAGGTCGTCTCTACCGAAGGCGTCGGGCTCCCAGCCGATGAAGGCGTCCAGTAGCGAGGGGTTTTCGACAACGGTCTGGCGCACCAGGTTGGAGAGCTCGCGACGGCTCATGGACAGGGCCAGGCGTCCGCTATCGTCGCGCTGTCCCATCATTGCATTGGCAGTTGCCAGCTGGGTAGCCAGGGTCAAGGCATGCTCGAGCTCTCGCTGAATGCGGCCCGCCTCGGCATCCGCCAGCACCGCCAGTCGCTCATCAATGGCCCCCTCGAGCAATCCTCGGGTGTGGTTCTCGACGATCACCTGGGTGCGGGAGGAGGAGAACAGGCTATAGACGACCAGGGCCGCCACCACTGCCAGCAAGCAGGGGCCTGCCAGCAGAACCACATACTGGCGGATCGATTTGAGGTGCATGGGCGCTCTCGCTGAGTAAGGATAAGCTCGGCGGCATCAAACCGCGGCTGTGCCTTCCTTGATATCGGCAAGAGCGCCCGACTCTTGAGGTGTAACGGGCGTATGCGATCAGCGCATGTCGCTGACCGCTTGCTGAATGCTCTCCAAATCGGATTTGCTCAAGTCTTTGGCAAGGGTATGAATGACCAGCTTGCGGGTGGGGGCATCCAGCTCTTCACGCAGTAGGCCGAGAAACTTGGGAGGCGCCACGAGAATCAGCTTGTCCATGAGATTCTCGACACGAGCGCGATAGATCCGCTCGGCTACCTGCTTGGCAAAGAGCTGGTCTTCGTGCTCGGAGGCGATGTCCTCCCGATAAGAGGAGCGTGACCCGGGTCCTCTGGATTCCTGCACGTCGGCACCGCCATCGGTCACCAGATCGCCCTCATGCAGCCTCCCTGCAGGATGCACGAGACTTTCCTTCTCCTGCAGCTTGAGGGCGTCGCGTGTAAAGACACGCGCCCGTGCTGCATCGGCCACCACGATATACGTTGTCATAGCCTCTCCTTGATACGGATTGACGGAAGGGCACGCCATGGGACGATGCCCCGCCTTCCCCTTCAACATGGCAAGGTGGCTTCCCGGGGTCAAACCCAGCCACGTCTAGATGACCTTGCGCCGCAGAATGCTGGTAATGGCTTCACCGATCAGTACCAGGATGACAATGGCAATCAGTATGGTGGCCACGGTGGGCCAGGCGAAGGTGTCGATGGAACCCTGCAGAAGTACCCCGATACCACCGGCGCCCACCAGCCCCAGCACCGTGGACTCACGGATGTTGATGTCCCAGCGCAGTATGACGATGGCGAAGAAGGCGGGCATCACCTGGGGCACGACGGCATAGGCAATCACCTTGAGCTTGGAGGCACCAGTGGCCTCCATGGCCTCCACCGGACGACGATCGATCTCCTCGATCGCCTCGCCCATCAGCTTGCCGATGAAACCGATGGAGCGGAACATGATCGCCAGGATCCCCGCCAGCACACCGGGGCCGAAGATCGCCACGAAGAGCAGCGCCCAGATGATGGTGTTCACCGAACGGCTGGAGACCAGAATGAAGCGCCCCAGCCACAGGCAGGCGCGGTTCGGCGTGGTGTTCTGGGCGGCGATGTAGGAGACCGGCAGGGCGATGAAGATCGTCAGCATCGTCGCCAGCGTAGCGATATGCACCGTCTCGATCATGGCGCCGATGATCTGCTCCAGCCGCCGCGGGTCCGGCGGCCACATCCGCGCACCGAGGCTCGAGATCTGGTTGGGCGCATCCCACACCCACGGCCAGAAGATGTCGATATCGCGAACCGCCCAGTAGACCACCATCACGGTCACCAGCAGCACGGCATAGCGGATCAGGCGCTCCTTGCGGTCATAGCGATGCCAGATACGAGCGGCGAGGGCGTCGGTTTGATCTACCATATCTTTTTCCTCACCCAGCCGCTAATGCCCTCACTGACCAGGATCACCGCAATAATGATCAACAGGATAGCGAAGGCGAAGTCGTAGTCGTATCGTCCGAAGGCGTTCATCAAGGTGCCACCGATTCCCCCGGCGCCAACGATCCCCACCACGGCCGAGGCTCGCAGGTTACTGTCGAGCTGGTACATGGAAAGCCCCACCTGGCGCGGCAGGATCTGGGGGAAGACGGCGTAGACCAGAATCGAGAAATAGCCCGCGCCGGTCGCCTTCATCGCCTCGACCTGCCCCCAGTCGATCTCTTCTATCTCTTCCGCCAGCAGCTTGCCGACGAAACCGATGGAGTAGAGAGTCAGGGTCAGCACGCCCGCCAAGGGACCGAACCCCACCGCCGCCACGAACAGGATGGCGACGATCACTGGATGAAAGCTGCGCGAGATGATGATTACCGCACGGCCGAACAGATAGATCGGCAGCGGCGCAATGTTTCGTGCTGCCATCACCGCGAAGGGAATCGACAGCGCAACCCCCAGCAGGGTTGCCAGGATGGCGATCTGGAAGCTCTCCTTGAACCCGGTGAGCAGCAGGCCCCCACGCTCGAAGCTGGGCGGGAAGCCGCTGCCGAAGATCCTTGCCGCCCTCGGCAAGCCCTCGGCGATGCGCGTCCAGTTGAACGGCAGGCTGCCGAAGGCCCAGATCAGATAGACCAGCACCACTAGCCACAGGCCATAGCGCAGGACCGGATTGGCGATGAAGGAAGGCTTGCGCCAGGTTCTGGGCCCCGGCGTCGTGCCGGGGGCGTCAGGTCTGGTCATGAGGCACTCCCGATTGGGCCTTGTCGGGCTCGGCGGTGAGCTCCTCTTCCGGTGCCTCGATGCCACCATAGATAGCGTCAAGCGCATCCTTGGTGAAATCGCTCGGCGCCCCGTCAAATATCATCTTGCCATGGCGCAGGCCAACGATACGTTCGGTATAGGTCTTCGCCTGGGCAACATTGTGGATGTTGATAAGCACCGGCAGCGACAGTTCGCTTGCCAGGCTCTGCAGCAGCTTCATGATCTGTTCGGAGGTCCGGGGGTCAAGCGATGCTGTCGGCTCGTCGGCCAGCAGGATCTCGGGCTCCTGCATCAGCGCACGCACGACACCGACCCGCTGGCGTTCACCACCGGAAAGCTCGTCGGCACGCTTGTTGGCATAGTGAGCGATACCCACCCGCTCCATGAGCGTAAATGCCCGCTCGATATCCTCCTTGGGATAACGCCTCGAGATGGCCTGGTAGAGGCTGACGTAGCCGAGCCGGCCCGCCAGCACATTCTCCATCACGGTCAGACGATCAATCAGGTTGAAACCCTGGAACACCATGCCGATCTTACGCCGGGCCCGACGGAGAGCAGCCCCTCTCAGCTTGACCAGCTCATTGCCGTTTAGCCGGATCGAGCCCGAGGTCGGCTCCACCAGTCGGTTGATACAGCGCAGCATGGTGCTCTTGCCGGCCCCCGATGCGCCGACGATGGAGACCACGCTGCTACCCTCCACCACGAGATCCAATTCTTGCAGTACCGGCTTGTCATGGCCGTAGCGCTTGACCAGCTTGGAGATCTCCAGCATTCACCCACCTCGCTATGCAGAAAACCGACCCCCGGCCAGCGGCCGGGGGCTCACACCATCTTGGACAGGAGACCCGCGGGTCTGTCAGGGCTTACTCCTGGTCCAGGTCTTCGCGGGTGTAGCGCACGTCATTGGCTGCCTGGATAGTACGGATCACCTCCCAATGCTCCTGGTAGTTGATGGGCACGAACTTGTCGACGCCTTCGAACTCATCGCCCAGGGCAGTGCCGGCGAAGTCGAAGGTGAAGAAGGCCTCCTCGATCTTCTCGACCAGATCGGGATGCAGGTTGTGGGCATAATTATAGGAGGTGGTGGGGAAAGCATCGGTCTCGTAGATGATCTTGACGTCCTCTTCGTCATAGAGGCCGCGGGCAGCCATGCGCTCGACCACCTCCGAGGCCACCGGGGCGGCGTCGTAATCGCGGGCCACCACGCCGAGCATCGACTGGTCATGGCTGCCGGAGTAGACCACCTCGTAGTCCTCGTCGGGAACGATGCCAAGATCGGGGAACAGGGCGCGGGGCGCAAGATTGCCCGAGTTGGAGGTGGGCGAGGTGTGCGCCACCCGCTTGCCCTTGAGGTCTTCAAGGTCGTCTATGCCGGAATCGACGTGGGTGTAGACCTGCAGGGTATAGCCAAACTGGCCGTCGTCGGAACCCATCAGGGCGAACGGTACCGCGCCGGCCAGGTTCACCGCAAAGGGCGTCGGCCCGGTGGAGAAACCGGCAATATGCAAGCGCCCGCTGCGCATGGCCTCGACCTGGGCCGAGTTGGACTGCACGGCGAAGAAGCGCACGTTGCGTTCGGTCACCTCTTCGAGATGATCGATGAATGGCTGCCAGATGTCGGAGTAGATCGCCGGGTCCTCCACCGGGGTATAGGCGAAGATCAGCGTGTCGGGGTTGACCCACTCCGACTCATCGGCAGGCCGGTCGGCCACCATGTTGCCGTCTTCATCGCAGTAGAGATCGTCCAGGTCACCGCGCGGGCAGTCGGCGTGCGCCTGGGCCGAGATGAGCATGGCCAGGGGCAGCAGGGAAGAGATGGCCAGCGTGGCCAGGGGGTGCTTGTTCGTGGTGCTGTATGCTTTCATGGCGTGACTCACTTTGCGTGCGTTGTTATTGGGCGTTTGAGAGTGCTTCCATTGCACGAGCCAATGGGGCGGTCATATGATTGATCGAAATCGAACATATGAGCGCACGTGATGATCAATATCGAAACTAAGATCAATCTAGGTAGTATGACAATACTATGTCAAACGGATTCCTCAACGCCTCGACTCAGCGCCGCAACCGCTACCTTCTGATGCGGCACGGCCATAGCCAGGCCAATGCCCAGGGACTGATCATCAGCACGCCTGAGCGGGGCCTCGAAGCCTTCGGCCTCTCCTCTCAGGGTATCGCTCAGCTAGACGCCCTGCTACTCGACTGGCGCTGGCCGACGCCTACCCGGATTCTGCATTCGGACTTCCTGCGTACCACCGAGACCGCGGCCAGGGTGGCGACCCATTTCGCGCTCCCGCTGCAACGTGAGCCTCGCCTTCGGGAGCGAAACTTCGGTGATTTCGAGGGCCAGGCGGACGACCAGTATCCCTGCGTCTGGGCGCTGGATACACGAAGCGCCGAGCACGTGGAGCACGGCGTCGAGAGCGTCGTCAGCGTGGCTGAACGTATGCAGGCGGTAATCGAGGAACTGGAGCATTCAACGGCCGGGGAAACGGTGCTCCTGGTCAGCCACGGCGACCCGCTTCAGATACTGCTGACGGCGCTCAAGGGGCGACCGCTGAGCCAGCACCGTGACCAGGAACCACTGGCTCCCGCCAGCCTGACTGTGCTGTCATGAGCCGCCAGGCACGATGGCCATCATCAACAGCTGCGCCCGGGGACCATCTGAGGTAGGATTCTGCATTGTCGGCATGGAGGCCGGTGAGATTCATCGTGCCGCGATGTGCACTCTAAGGGAGGACCCCTCGATGCAACAGTTCCTATTTCCCCGCCATCCGCTCTCTCGCGGTACCCTGGTATTCTGTCATCTGCTGCTTCAGCTCGGCCTGTTGACCGCAGCCGCACTCTGGCTGCTGCCGCGCACGCCATGGCTGATGGCCACCGACTGGGCGACCGCCTGGCCGGCCCTGGCCCTGGGTGGCGGTCTCTGGCTGCTCGGCACCATGACCCTGCGCCTGCTCGCCGAGCTGTGCCTGCTGCCCCATCACCTGAAAGGCCGGCCCGGCTTCGCACCTGGCGATGTGATGACACGCTCCTTCGAACGCCGGCCTGCGGTACACGCCGAGGATGCGGCCTGGACCAGCGAGGCACGCCACCTGGAGACAGAAGCCAGCGTGCTGGGAAGTGCCCGGATTACACGCCCCGCCGAGCCTTTGAAATCAACCCGTTCCCCCACCTGACCGGCCCACCTCCAGGGTGGTGGCTTCCGCCAACGCGCTTGCCTTGCCGACGTCGCTGTCGGCTGCGACTTTGGTGGACTTTCCGCCCTTCAGCGCAATCCGATTGTTAACCCATGTTATGATTGGTTACCGACTGATGGATGGATCACTGCCATGCCGGTACCGGTCTTCCCCGACGATGCTCGCCTGCTTGGTGCCCTGGCCAGCGGCAGCCGAGGGCTGATCAATGCGCGCTTCTGGGGAGATGGTGTCGATGCGCTGCTGGACGAGCTAGGCCGGGCATCCGGTGCCAGTCGCGTCTGGATATTTCAGCTTCTCGAGCTAAAGCAGGAGGGCGTGGTCCAGGACTACGTCTTCGAATGGGCAGCCGCAACCCACTATCGACAGCTCACCCAGAAACGTTTTCGCTTCTTCTCGACACTCTTCAACGATCCGGTCTATCAGCGCATCGTTGCCGAACGACAGCGCGGCGAATCCCAATGTTTCATTACTTCCGAAATGCCTTCCGGCTCACTGCTCAAGAACCTGGAAAGCCAGGGCATACTGTCCATGGTCACGGTGCCCATCATGGTCGATGGCCAATGGTGGGGCACACTGGGCATCGATGACTGCGAGCGTCGCCTGGAGTGGCAAGGGCCTGGACTCCAAGCCCTGGTCGTCGCCGCCGAGCTCATTGCATCGGCCATCTACCGCCATCAGCTCACCAGCCGCCGCCGACAGGTCGAGCTGTTCCAACAGGTGGCCGACTGTGGCATCTGGGAGGTCGATCCGCATAGCGGCTCGACATGGTGTTCCCGTGCCCTCTTGAACACGCTTGGCTACCCCGACCAATACGCCCGGGTGCCGCTAAGACGGTTACTGGCCCATATCCTGAGGGAAGACAGACTCTGCTTCTGGTCTCAGCTGCGCACCTGCCTGGTCGATGCCAGTAAGAATTTGCGCCTCGATGTGCGTCTCATCAGCAAGAACGGTGACACTCGATGGCATGAAATCGTCGCCGAGGTGGTCTGTGACGATTCGGGCCGGCTGGAGGCACTGGCCGGACTTGTCATCGACATAAGCCAACGCAAGCAGGGCGAAGAGCGCGCAATGATTGCAGCGGAGTACGATGAGCTGACCGGTGTGCTGAACCGCCGAGGCCTTACCCGACATCTGGCCGAGACCCTGGGCGGGGTATCGGAGCCGCTGCCACCACACCACCTGCTGCTGGTGGATATCGACCATTTCAAGCAGATCAACGACGCCTACGGGCACCCGGCGGGAGACGCACTGTTGAGGCTGCTGGCCGAACGGCTGGACAAGGAGCTACGATCCGAGGATGGTTTGGCTCGCCTGGGCGGGGAGGAGTTCGCCATAGTGGTCAGCGGCCTGAACGATCAACAGGTGATGCAGGTGGCCGAACGATTGCGGGGTCGCATCGCCGATACTCCCTTCCCGCTGGAGAGTCTGCCGGCAAAGCCGCCATCCCATCAGGTCGGCATCTCGATCAGCATCGGTGTCGCCGGGCTGTCCGTTGGCCAGGACCTGAGCCATAGCCAGGCGCTGGCCATGGCTCAGGCGGACCAGGCTCTCTATGCCGCCAAGGGCGGCGGCCGCAACAGGGTCGTGGCCTACTGGCAGCAAAGTAGAGAGCGACAAACTAGCCGGGCCAGCACCACAGGCGCGGAACCCGGCACGGCTCAGTGACCCAGTATCTGGCTGAGGAACAGCTGGGTACGTTCGGACTGGGGGTTGTTGAAGAAGGGCTCTGGCGCGTTTTCCTCGATGATCTGCCCCTGATCCATGAAGATCACCCGGTCGGCCACGGTCTTGGCGAAACCCATCTCGTGGGTCACGCAGAGCATGGTCATGCCCTCGTTGGCCAGCTCGACCATGACATCGAGCACCTCCTTGATCATTTCCGGATCCAGCGCGGAGGTCGGCTCGTCGAACAGCATCACCTCCGGGTGCATGCACAGCGAACGGGCGATGGCGACCCGCTGCTGCTGGCCACCCGAGAGCTGCCCCGGATACTTGCGCGCCTGCTCTGCGATCTGGACCCGCTCCAGATACTTCATGGCCAGCGCCTCGGCCTCGCGGCGCGGCTTCTTCTGCACCCACATGGGGGCGAGACAGCAGTTCTCCAGCACCGTCAGGTGCGGGAAGAGATTGAAGTGCTGGAACACCATGCCCACGCTGCGACGAATCTGCTCGATGCGCTTGATGTCCTGGGTCAGCGGGATACCCCCGACCACGATCTCGCCCTGCTGATGCTCTTCCAGGTGGTTGATGCAGCGGATCAGCGTCGACTTGCCGGAGCCCGAGGGCCCGCAGATGACGATACGCTCGCCACGCTTGACCTCGAAGTCGATATCGCGGAGCACGTGGAAGTCGCCGTACCACTTGTTGACGCCGCGCATCTCGACCATGGGTGTCTCGGTGCCGGCCTTGGGAGTTGTCGCCTGTTCACTCATCGTTGTTGTCTCTCAATAAGGTGCTCTTGGGAAGCGCTGCACAGCAGGAACCGGACTCTCATCAGCGTCGGTGTCCGGTATGCAGCTTCCGTTCGAGATACTGGCTGTAGCGCGACATGCTGAAACAGAAGACCCAGAACATGAAGGCGGCGAACACATAGCCTTCCAGGGCAAAGCCCAGCCAGCGGGAATCCGACAGCGCCGCCTGAACGATACCCAGCAGGTCGAAGAGCCCGATGATCATGACCAGGGTGGTGTCCTTGAACAGCGAGATGAAGGTATTGACGATGCCCGGGATCATCATCTTCAGCGCCTGGGGCAGCACGATCAGGCCCATGCGCTTCCAGTAGCCCATGCCCAGGGCCGCCGCGGCCTCTTCCTGGCCCCGCGGGATCGCCTGCAGGCCACCCCGTATCACCTCGGCCATGTAGGCACTCTGGAACAGGGTAATACCGATGAAGGCACGGATCAGACGGTCGACACTGACCCCGGTAGGCATGAACAGCGGCAGCATCACCGAGGCCATGAACAGCACCGTGATCAGTGGTACGCCGCGCCAGAACTCGATGAACACCACGCAGAAGCTCTTGACGATGGGCATCTGCGAACGCCTGCCCAGTGCCAGCATGATGCCGATGGGCAGGGCGCCCACCATGCCCACCACCGCCAGCACCAGGGTCAGCATCAGCCCACCCCAGCGGTGGGTCTCCACCACGCGCAGGCCAAAGTGGCCGCCGTAGAGCAGGAAGTAGGCCAGCAGCGGGAAGCCCACCAGCGTCGCCACCGCCACCCAGCGCTTGAAAGGCAGCCGCGGTATCGCCAGCCAGGCAATCAGCCCGGCGAAGATGGCGAAGGTCAGGTTGACCCGCCAGATCTCGCTGCCCGGATAGAGCCCGTAGATGAACTGGCCGAGACGGGCGTTGACGAAAACCCAGCAGGCGCCCTCCCGGGAGCAGTCGTCACGGCTGGTGCCGATCCAGTCAGCGTTGATGAAGGCCCACTGGATCGTCGGCGTCAGCAGGATGTAGAGCAGGTAAAACCCCAGCAGGGTAAAGACCGTGTTCACCGGCCCGCTGAAGAGGTTGGCACGTAGCCAGGCCACCGGGCCAACGGTGCTCCTGGGTGCGGGGCGCGCCTCGATCATCTTTTCTTGAATTGTCATGGCGCTCTCCTAGCGTTCCACCAGCGCCACGCGGGCGTTGAACCAGTTCATGAACATCGACACCAGCAGGCTGATGGTCAGGTAGACCGCCATGGTCATGGCGATGACCTCGATCGCCTGCCCCGTCTGATTGAGCGTGGTCCCGGCGAATACCGAGACCAGGTCCGGATAGCCGATGGCAGTGGCAAGCGAGGAGTTCTTGATCAGGTTGAGGTACTGGCTGGTCAGCGGTGGAATGATGACCCGCATGGCCTGCGGCACCACTACCAGGCGCAACACAAGGTTGCGCGGCAGGCTGAGCGCCTGGGCGGCCTCGGTCTGGCCATGGGAGATTGCCTGGATGCCCGAGCGCACGATCTCGGCGATGAAAGACGCGGTATAGATCGACAGGGCCAGCCACAGGGCCAGGAACTCGGGAATGATCGTGATGCCACCGCGGAAATTGAAGCCGGTCAATTGCGGCACATCCCAGGTCACCGGCACGCCGGTGGCGACCAGTACCATCAGCGGCAGGCCGAGTATCAGCCCCAGCGAGATCCAGCCCGCCGGGAAGCGCTTGCCCGTGGTCTCGTGGCGGCGCTTGTTCCACACCACCAGGGCGATGCTCGCTGCCACGGCAATGCCCAGGGTCAGGGGAATCAGTCCGAAACCGGATTCGAACAGCGGCTCGGGGAGGTAGAGACCACGCACGTTGAGGAAGACCACCTCGCCCAGCGACAGGCTGTCGCGGGCACTCGGCATGGTCCGCAGCACGGCGAAGTACCAGAAGAAGATTTGCAGCAGCAGCGGTATGTTGCGGAATATCTCGATATAGGCGTTGGCCAGGCGGGCAATCAGCCAGTTGGGCGAAAGCCGGGCGATGCCCACGGTGAAGCCGATGATCGTGGCCGCCACTACCCCCAGCGCCGACACCAGCAGGGTGTTGAGCAGTCCTACCACGAAGGTACGGCCGTAGGTGCTCTGGGAGGAGTAGTCGATCAGGCTCTGGACGATGCCGAAGCCGGCCGTATTGGACAGGAAGCCGAAGCCGGTCGTGATGCCGCGAGCGGCCAGGTTGGCCTGGGTATTACCGATGATATAGAGCAGGAAGGCTGCCACTGCGGCAATCAGCAATACCTGGAAGATCAGTGCGCGCTTGGCGCGATCACGCCAGAAAGGCGGTTTTGGGCCCACTGGATGGGCCTGTGGTCGAACGGACATGAAGAGACTCTCCGCCTGGATCCGTCAAGCAGGTATCAAGCCCCGGCCCGGAATGTCCGGGCCGGGGCATAACAAGGCTCGAGGCGCCATCAAGCGACGCCCCGGACGGTTCGATCAGCGGATCGGCGGTGCGTACTGAATGCCACCCTGGGTCCACAGGGCATTGATGCCGCGCTCGATCTGCAGCGGGGAGTCCATGCCCACATTGCGCTCGTAGCTTTCGCCGTAGTTACCCACCTGGCTGATGATGTTATAGGCCCAGTTGGCTTCAAGGCCCATGCCCTGGCCATAGTTGCCGTCCTCACCCAGCAGGCGAGCGATGTCCGGATCCTCGGAGGCGAGCATTTCGTCGACGTTGTCGCTGGTGATGCCCATTTCCTCGGCGTTGAGCATGGCGAACAGCGACCACTTGACGATGTTGAACCACTGGTCGTCACCCTGGCGAACGACCGGGCCCAGCGGCTCCTTGGAAATGACTTCCGGCAGGATCACCGAGCCGTCGGGGTCGGAGAGCTGGATGCGCAGCGCCGCCAGCTGGGAGGTATCGGAGGTCAGCACGTCGCAACGACCGGCCTCGTAGCCACCCACGGTCTGCTCGGAGGTATCGAAGACGATGGGGTCGAATGTCATGCCGTTGGCACGGAAGTAGTCGGCTACGTTCAGCTCGGTGGTGGTGCCGGACTGCACGCAGACCGCCGCGCCGTCGAGCTCAGTGGAGCTGGAGACGCCCAGGTCGGTATTCACCATGAAGCCGATGCCGTCGTAGAAATTCACGCCGGCGAAGTTCAGGCCCAGAGTGGTGTCGCGGGTGGTGGTCCAGGTGGTGTTGCGCGAGAGCAGATCCACTTCGCCGGACTGCAGCGCGGTGAAGCGCTCGACGGCATTCAGTGAAATATAGCGCACCGCCTCGGCGTCGCCGAAGACGGCGGCGGCCACGGCACGGCAGACGTCGACGTCGAGCCCCTGCCACTCGCCCTGGTCGTCCGGCGCGGAGAAGCCCGGCAGGCCGTCACTCACGCCGCACTGAACGGCACCGCGGTTCTTGGTGTCATCCAGGGTAGAAGCCTGTGCCACGGAATTGGCACCAAGCACCATCGCGCCGGCTGTGGCCAGCAGGACCAGTTTGTTTTTCTTGTTCAACATATGTCGATATCTCGCTTCGTATTAGGGATAGAAGGTCCATGCGCAAGGCATGTGGAGTGACCATAGCAAGGATCATTCCACAAACGCACCGTTGTAGGCATACCGTTTATTCAACGCTCCCCAGGCAGTGAATACGACCAACGCCTTGACCTACCAAGGGGCAACCAGCCCGCCGGTCACCCTCCAGTGCACAAAGATCGTGCAGTTGCCTTCAACGCACCGGCGGTGCGTACTGGATACCGCCTTCCGTCCACAGCGCATTGAGGCCGCGGGCGATCTTGAATTCGGAACCAGCGCCGACGGTGCGGTCGAACATCTCGCCGTAGTTACCCACCTGGCTAATGATCTGATAAGCCCAGTCGGCCTCGAGCCCCATGCCTTCGCCGTAGTTGCCATCGCGCCCCAGCAGACGCGCGATATCGGGATCCTCGGAATCGAGCATCTCCTCGACGTTGGCCTGGGTAATGCCCATCTCCTCGGCGTTGATCATGGCGAACAGCGACCACTTGACGATATTGAACCACTGGTCGTCGCCCTGACGGACCGCCGGGCCCAGTGGCTCCTTGGAGATGATGTCCGCCAGTACCATGGCGCTGTCGGGATCGGGCAACTGCATGCGCTGGGAGTAGAGCTGAGAGGCGTCGGAGCTGAGCACGTCGCAGCGCCCCGCTTCGAAACCGGCAATCGCCTGTTCGGGGGAGTCGAACACGATGGGGTTGTAGCTCATGTCATTGACGCGGAAGAAGTCCGCCAGGTTGAGCTCGCTGGTGGTACCGCTCTGAGTGCAGATATCGGCTCCGTCCAGCTCCAGTGCGCTGTTGATACCCAGGTCGCTTGCCACCATGAAGGCCTGGCCGTCGTAGTAGCTGACCCCGGTGAAGTTGACGCCCATCGTGGTGTCCCGGCTCGAGGTCCAGGTCGTGGTGCGCGACAGTACATCGACCTCTCCCGACTGGATTGCCGTGAAGCGCTCCACGGAATCCAGCGGCACGAAGCGCACGCTCTCGGCATCGCCCAGCACCGCGGCGGCAATGGCGCGACAGACATCGGTATCCAGCCCGCGATAGGTATCCTCGTCATCCAGCGCCGAGAAGCCCGGCTGGGCGGCGTTGACGCCACAGCGCACATGGCCCTGGTCGCGCACGTCTTCCAGAGTGCTGGCCTGTGCCAATCCAGTGGCGCCAAGGGTCACCAGTATCATCGGCATCAGCCGAGCCATCGTGTTGTTGTCGTTCATGCGGTTCATCCTTGCCATGGTGGGTCATGCGGGGGCCGGTGGAGATGCCTCCCGTATTACCATTAGCCCATATACCCACCACTTTCACCCGCTCATTGGGACGAACGCGAATTTGACCTGCCGGCATACGCAATCGCCCCGCAGGCTGGGCCTGCGGGGCGATACGGAACAGCTTGCGCCGAACGGCTCGGCAAGCTCGCCGTCAGAGACGAATCAGGTAGTCGAAGGCACCCAGTGCCGCCTTGGAACCTTCGCCCATGGCGATGACGATCTGCTTGTAGGGCACCGTGGTGACGTCGCCGGCGGCGAAGATACCCGGCACCGAGGTCATGCCATGATCGTCGACGACGATCTCGCCACGCGGGGAAAGCTCGATCGACGAATCGGTCAGCCACTCGGTGTTGGGCACCAGGCCGATCTGCACGAAGATGCCCTCCAGGTCGAGTCGACGCAGCTCGCCGCTTGACCGCTCCTCGTAGGTGAGGCCGTTGACCCGCTTGCCGTCACCGTTGACCTCGGTGGTCCTGGCTCCCTTGATCACCTCCACGTTGGCCAGGCTGGCAAGCTTCTTCTGCAGCACCGCATCGGCACGCAGCTCGTCCATGAACTCGATCAAGGTGACATGCTCGACCAGGCCGGCCAGGTCGATGGCGGCCTCGACGCCGGAGTTGCCACCCCCGATCACCGCCACGCGCTTGCCCTTGAACAGCGGCCCATCGCAGTGAGGGCAGTAGGCCACACCCTTGTTGCGGTACTCGTCCTCGCCGGGCACGCCCATCTCACGCCAGCGGGCACCGGTCGCGAGGATCAGCGAGCGGCTCTTGAGCGACGCGCCCGACTCGAACACCACCTCATGCTCGCCGCCGGGCTGTGTGGCCGGCACCAGCTTGACGGCCCGCTGCAGCGGCATGATATCCACATCGTACTGCTTGACGTGCTCCTCCAGCGCGGCTGCCAGCTTGGGGCCGTTGGTCTCCGAGACGGAGATGAAGTTCTCGATGGCCATGGTGTCGAGGACCTGGCCGCCAAAGCGCTCGGTGGCAACCCCCGTGCGGATGCCCTTGCGCGCGGCATAGATGGCCGCCGCGGCACCGGCCGGGCCGCCGCCGACCATCAGCACCTCGTAGGACGGCTTCTCGTTGAGCTTGGCCGCCTCGCGCCTGGCGGCGCCGGTATCGACCTTGGCCAGGATCTGCTCGAGGCTCATGCGGCCCTGGTCGAAGGGTTCGCCATTGAGGTAGATGCTCGGTACCGACATCACCTCGCGCTGCTCCACCTCGTCCTGGAACAGGGCTCCGTCGATGGCCACATGGCGCACCTTGGGATTGAGCACCGCCATCAGGTTGAGCGCCTGAACCACATCGGGGCAGTTCTGGCAGGAGAGCGAATAGTAGGTTTCGAAGCTCAGCTCATCGTCCAGGCTCTTGATCTGCTCGATCACCTCGTCGGAGACCTTGGGCGGGTGGCCGCCGACCTGCAGCAGGGCCAATACCAGCGAGGTGAACTCGTGGCCCATGGGTATCCCGGCGAACACCAGGCCCGTATCTTCCCCGGGGCGGTTCAGGGCGAACGACGGCGTGCGGGCATCGCGACCATCGCTGCGCAGGGTAATCTTGTCGCTCAAGCCGGCGATCTGCTCCAGCAGCTTGAACAGTTCCTGAGACTTGTCGCCGTCATCGAGGGACGCGACGATCTCGAACGGTTGGGTGACCTTTTGCAAATACGTCTGCAGCTGGCTCTTCAGATTGTCGTCCAACATGACAGCGGCTTCCTCATGTCTCGCTCATGAAACAGGCATGACTCGACGCCCTGCGAGGCCAGGGGCCAGCGCACGTCGGGTCAGGGTCTTGGTCTTGGATCGCCCGGACGGGGTACGCCCGGGCGTGGAACTCACGAGGTCAGGGGATAGCCTCGCGGGTCCGGCAAGCGTCGTTTAGATCTTGCCGACCAGGTCCAGGGACGGAGACAGGGTCTCTTCGCCTTCCTTCCACTTGGCGGGGCAGACTTCGTTCGGATTGGCGGCCACGTACTGGGCAGCCTTCACCTTGCGCAGCAGCTCTTCGGCGTTACGGCCGATGTTGCCGGCATTGATCTCGACGATCTGGATCTTGCCTTCCGGGTCGATCACGAAGGTGCCACGCTCGGCCAGACCGGCTTCCTCGATCAGCACCTCGAAGTTGCGCGAGATGGTCAGCGTCGGATCGGCCAGCATCGGGTACTGGATCTTGTTGATCGTCTCGGAGCTGTCGTGCCACGCCTTGTGGGTGAAGTGGGTATCGGTGGAAACACCGTAGACCTCGACACCCAGCTTCTTGAACTCTTCGTAGTTGTCCGCCAGGTCACCCAGCTCGGTGGGGCAGACGAAAGTGAAGTCGGCCGGATAGAAAAAGAAGATGTTCCACTTGCCCTTCAGGCTCTCCTCGGTGACGTCGATGAACTCGCCATTGTGGAAAGCGGTGGCTTTGAACGGCTTGACTTCGGTGTTGATCAGGGACATTCAGTAGTGCTCCTTGTCGGTGGTTGATGATCCGAATACGAGGCCCATCATAACCGCCGGGCCCCGATAGACTAAATTGAATGATAACATGGTGGTGATAAGCAACGCCTATGACAAGCGCTTAACTTATTGAAACAATTATTGAAACGACACCACCTCTCCCTGGCGATCCAGCGCCAGGAAGCTCCCTATGTTCCCCATCTTGAGCGATTCGACCATACGCTGAAGATGACGTTCGGCTTCCTCGCCGGAGGGTGGCTGCTGGCCGCTGCCGGACAGGGCTGCCACGAACACGATATCCCACTCGATGCCGGTGTTGCGCGACTCCGCCACCAGCGCCTCCATGTCACTGAGCTCCTCGGGCGACTTGTCGACGCATAGCGCCGGGGTCAGCACCCCACCCTCGCCCTGCTCGAAGCGCTGGCGCTGCTCGACGGTGGGGTTGTCCGGCAGCTCGGCACGGGTGAAGACGAACAGCAGCCGCTGCGGCTCCGGCTGCTGCTTCGCCTCCTCCAGCAGATCGGCAAAACGGGAAATGGCCAAGATACTCCTCCAGAACTGGTTCGCGACATCGTGTTGGCGATGCCGATAATGAAACAGACGCCAGCCAGGGGCAAGGCGCACCCGGTACGATAACGCATTCGATACGCCCCTGCGCCCCGCTCCGCATCAGCGCGAGGACGAGAACTCGACGCGCAGCCCCACCTCGTCCAGCGGCCATACACCGGCCTCGAGGGTCGCCCCCTCAGCGTCCTGGACCAGATAGCTGCGATGCTGGTGGTGCCTCAGTGACGCCACCAGCCGACGCAGATGATCAGGTTCAGCGGCACTCACGACCGCTACCCGGCTCTCCGGCAGCGTCCACATCCTCGCCTCACCCAAGGCAGGCAGGAGCGCCGACGGCTCGGGCAACGCCTGCCCGGCCAGCCAGTTGGCAACCTCGTCGTCGTTGCCGAGCACCAGTAGCGGCGCCTCGCCATCGAGAGCCGGTTCACCAACCGGGGCCAGGGGCCGGCCCAGGGCCTGCTGTACCCACTCCTTACCCTGGGCCTCCAGCGCCTTCGGCAGCACCAGCAGGCGGCTTTCGGGATGCAGGGCGACGTGTCTCAGGATGAACGGCGCCGGGTCAAGCTGGCGCAGCAGGTCATGGTCAGGGTCTACGGTAAGGGAAAGGGGCTCTGCGTCGTACGATAGCGAAAACTTGGCCTGCCGGGTCGCGAGCGCGACATCATGGCGCACGGGGCCGCTGCGGGTCTCAGCCACCACCGGCACCAGAAGCGGCCAGGGTGCGTGGTCACCCGCCTGGTCGAGCACGCCCTCTACCTGCCAGCCCGTCTCGGTTTCACGGCGCTCAACCGCCGTCATGCTCAATGCCGGTCGCCCCGGCTTGTATCGCCAGGCGCCGAGGAAGTCTCTCAGCTCCTCGTCGGCCGCCTCGGAAAACGCCACCGCCAGGTCATCCCAGCTTGCGGTCTGATGCATATGCCGTGCGGCGAAGCGCTTGAGGCCGCCATCGAACGCCTCGTCACCGATGCGTTGTCGCAGCATGTGAAACAGCATCGCACCGTGTTGATAGCCCAGCAGCCGCATGGCCGGGTCGCGACTACCGCGGAAGTCCGCCAGCGGCCGGTCGAAGGTGTCGGGCAACGCTGCCAGGTCGACGAGCCAGCGGCGACGAGTGTCGCTGGCTTCACCACGCAGCTCATCCAGATGATAGTCGGCCAGGTAGGTGGTCAGGGCCTCCGACCAGTTGCCGCTGGGGTAGTCCACCCGAACACCGGCACCCCACCAGGCATGCATCAGCTCATGCGCCAGCGAGGTGTGCGGTATGAACGGCAGCGGAATCACCCGCTCACCGAGCAGGGTGAAGCCGGGAAAGGCCAGCCCCAGCGGCGCCGGTGACGCGGCGATAGTGAAGCTGTCGTAAGGGTAGCCCCCGACACGCTCACTGAACTGGGCGAGGTAGCGGCCGGAGTGAGCGAGATAGGTCTCGGCATGAGCGTCATCCAGCTCGGCAGGGAACAGGGTGCGCACGCGCACGCCATCCACCGCCTGCCGGCGCTCCCGCCACGGCCCCGTGGCCAGCTCTGCCCACTCGGTCCGCGGGTGGAAATGCCGTACCCGATAGCCCGTGTCATCAACAAGTGGCTCTTCCACCAACGATCCCGTGGCAACCGCCCGCTGGCCATCCGGCACCTGAACCTCGATGTGCAGCGCAAAGGGCCCCAGTTCGGCAAACTGTGGATACCAGCCGCCGTCACCCGCCAACAGGCTGCCTTCCGGTGACACCATCCGGCCATCCTCGGCTTCGAGCCTGCCGCTCCAGCGCAGCGTCAAGGACTCGGCCTTCGGTGGCATCGCCAGGCGATAGCGCCCTGCCGCACTCTCCTGCAGGAACAATGCCCTGTCATCGACCAGCGCCTCGCTGATTTCGAGCCCCGGATCGAGCCGGAACGTGCCCGTGAGAGGGGGCGGTCGCACGATCATTTCACCCTGGATCCGCTGCGAGGAGGGTTCCAGCAACACGCTCATCTGCACCTCGCGTTCACTCTCACTCGCGCCCTCACTCTGGGCAGACTCACTGCCATGGGCCGGCAGCGCCAGCGACAAGACCAGCAGCAGCGCCGTTACCACTCGCCAGGCACAACCCAACATTCCTCGATCTCTCACGTTGACCGCGGCGGAAAGCGAGCCAGCACCTCCCGCTCATCGCCGTCTCGACGTATGAACAGCGGCAGCAGGGTGCCCGGCCGCTGCTGGCGTACCAGGCCGGTCAGGTCGGCGGGGCGAGCCAGGGACTCACCTGCTGCTTCAAGGATGATGTCTCCTGCCTCGAGCCCCGCCTGTTCGGCAACCGAGCCCTCGAGAATGGCATGAATTTCGACACCGGATTCATGGGGCGTGGTGTAGACGCCCAGCTGCATAGGAGGGCTTACCGTGGCCATTCCCGCGCTGATGTTCCATCGCTATTTTCAGCGGCGGGTCGAGGATATAACGGTGCGCATGGAGGAGCAGGCTAGCCAGGTGGTCGAGTTCATCGCCCACTATCAGGGCANCAAGCTGGACGACATCGCCGGCAAGGCACCGATCTCTACCCTCATGGGCTGGGTACCCTATGTGCTGCTGGCCGTGATACTGGTCGCCTCCCGCACCATCGACCCGTTCCGCGAAGCGCTTCAATCACTGAGCTTCGGCTGGAGCAATATCCTCGGCGAAGCCGGAGTATCCGGCAGCCTGGAACCACTTTATCTGCCGGGTGGCATTCTGGTTTTCGTGGTGTTGCTCACGGCCCTGCTTCACCGCATGCGCATCGGTGAGGTGAAAGAAGCCTTCAATGAGTCAACCCGCACCATTCTCGGGGCCGGCTTCGTGCTGATCTTTACCATTCCCATGGTGCGGATCCTGATCAATTCCGGGGTCAATGGAGCCGACCTGGTCTCCATGCCGGTGGCCATGGCGCAGTTCGTCGCCGATGGGGTGGGTGACGTCTACCCGTTCTTCGCTCCCGCAGTCGGGGGACTCGGCGCCTTCATTGCCGGCTCCAATACCGCAGCCAACCTGATGCTGGCGGAGTTCCAGTTCAACGTGGCGCAACAGCTCGGGGTATCCACCGCAATGATGGTGGCGCTGCAAGCCGTGGGTGCGGCCGCAGGCAACATGGTCGCCATCCATAACGTGGTCGCGGCATCGGCTACCGTGGGGCTGCTGGGACGCGAAGGCACAACCATCCGCAAGACGATCCTGCCGACCCTCTACTACCTGATCTTCACCGGCATCATCGCCATGATCGCCTTCTACGTGATCGGCGTCACCGACCCGTTGATGCGCGTCGGCTGACCCTTTCCGAAAGCGCAGCAGACAGCCCCCATGGCCTCGTCCATGGGGGCTGTCGTTGACGCTCAACCACCAAGCCTGGCATCGACTCGGGCGGCATTCGCTACGAAGTACGCCTTGATCCCTGCCACGACATGGCGAACGTCTTGCTCTGAAATGTCGAGGTGCGTCAACATGCGCGTGACCGGTGCAGCGGCCATCAGGATACCCCGTTCAGCGAGAAACGCCTCCAGCGCCGAGCAATGGGCCTCCGGAAGAGTGACGAACAGCATGTTGGTATCACAGCCATGCACCCCGACTTCATCGATTTCACCCAAGCCTTCAGCCAGCAGCGCAGCGTGGCGATGATCCTCTCCCAGGCGTTCGACATGGTTCTCCAGCGCATGATGACAAGCCGCCGCCAGGATGCCGACCTGGCGCATGCCGCCGCCCAGCGTCTTGCGCCAACGCCGCGCCCGTAAAATGAACGCCTCGTCACCCAGCAGCAACGAGCCCACCGGCGCGCCAAGCCCTTTTGAAAAGCAGAGCGACACCGAATCGAACCCCTGACACAGTTCGGCGAGGGAGCGCCCGGAGGCCACCACGGCGTTGAACAGTCGTGCCCCGTCCAGGTGGGTGGCCAGCCCATGCTCGTGGGCCAGCGCCGTGGCACGTCGGGTATAGGCTTCCGACAGCACCTTGCCCCGAAAGGTGTTCTCCAGCGCCAACAGCCGGGTGCTGGCATGGTGAATGTCGGCTCCCTTGATGCCAGCCTGCACCCTCTCCAGCGGCAGGCTGCCGTCCGGGTCATGCTCGATGGGCTGGGGCTGGATGCTGCCCAGAACCGCCGCACCGCCACCCTCATCGCGATAGATATGCGAGAACTGGCCGGCGATATACTCGTCGCCCCGCTGGCAGTGGACCAGGAGGGCCGCCGGGTTGCTCTGGGTTCCCGAGGGGAAGAACGGCGCAGCCGCCATGCCCGCCCTCTCTGCCACCGCCGCCTCGAAGGCGGCAACGCTGGGGTCATCGCCCCATACATCGTCTCCCACCGGTGCCCTGGCCATCGCCTCGCGCATGGCCGGGGTGGGCCGGGTCACGGTGTCACTGCGTAGATCGATCATTGTCTTCCATCCTCGTCACGACGAAAGGGGCGACCCCTGTCGCCCCTTTCTATGGTGCCTGGCCATAGTGCCTGGCCATGGTGCCTGGCCATGGTGCCTTGCCTTGATCATGATGCCTGGCGGGTTCGCCTCAGGCCAGTGCCTGCTCCAGCAGCCGAGCCACGTGGATCGCTTCACGCCCCGAGCCGTCCTTGATCTGGTGGCGACAGCTGGTGCCATCGGCCACCACGACGGCCTCGTCAGCGGCCTCGCGGATAGCCGGCAGCAGCGACAGCTCAGCCATTTTCATCGAGGCATCATAGTGCTCGACCTCGTAACCGAAACTGCCGGCCATGCCGCAGCAGGAAGACTCGATGGTCTCGACCTCGAGCTCGGGAATCCATGACAGCACCTGCTCGATGGGGCGCACGGCATCGAAGGCCTTCTGATGACAGTGGCCGTGAAGCATGACGCGTCGGTATGCCAGCGGCTTGAGTTCCAGCGGCAGTTCCCCGGCCTCACGCGCCTTGACCAGGAACTCCTCGAACAGACAGGCCGCCTCAGCCAGTGCCCTCGCCTCTTCGCCGAATCCATACTGCAGGAACTCGTCACGCATGCTGAGCGGGCATGACGGCTCTAGACCGACAATGGCCATGCCACTGTTCACATAGGGCATCAGCGCCTCCAGCGTCCGCTGCGCCTCGGCTTTCGCCTTGTCGAACTGGCCGGACGAGAGGTAGGTGCGCCCGCAGCACAGCGGTCGCTCACCCTGCTTCACGTTGAGGTGTACCTCGTAGCCGGCGGCTTCCAGCACGCGCTTGGCGGCCCTGGCATTGTCTCCCTCCATATAGTTGTTGAAGGTATCGACGAAAAGCAGCACCTCGCGGGTCGCCGTATCCTGCGCCGTGTGCGGTTCGGCCAGGAAGTTGCCAGCAAAGGCCGGCAGCGCGCGCTTCGGGGCCAGCCCAAGCCCGCGCTTGACCCCACGGGCGATGAAGGGGATCCGCTCGATGCCGTTGACCAGGGCGGAGAACCGGCTCGCCCAGGGCGCGTAGCGCGGCATCTCGCCGACCATGCGGTCACGCAGCGACAGTCCCTTGGCCCGCACCCGGGCGCTACGCGCCTCGATCTTGAACTTGGCCATGTCGACCCCGGTGGGGCAGTCCCGCCGGCAGCCCTTGCAGGAAACGCAGAGATCCAGCGCCTCCTTGACGTCATCGCTGGCCAGGCCCTCCTCGCCCAGTTGTCCGGAGAGCACCAGCCGCAGGGTATTGGCACGCCCCCGGGTCAGGTGTTTTTCGTCACGGGTGATGCGGTAGCTCGGGCACATGGTGCCAGCATCGAACTTGCGGCAGTGGCCGTTGTTGTTGCACATCTCCACCGCCATGGCCAGGCCATGGGTGGGGTCACCGGCGCTGCCGGCTTCGCCCTGCGCGCCGGTCAGCGGGTCGCGCCTGACGTTCCACGCCGACCAGTCGAACACCGGCGTCAACGGAATCGCCCGGTAATCCCGGGGGAAGCGAAAGTAGCGATCGTCGTCCATCTTCGGGGTGTCGACGATCTTTCCCGGGTTGAAGCGGTTGTCCGGATCGAAGAGCCGTTTGACCTCGCGGAAGGCGTCGTTGATCGTGGGCCCGAACTGCCAGGCCACCCACTCGCCGCGGCAGAGCCCGTCGCCGTGTTCACCGGAGTAGGCCCCCTTGTACTCGCGCACCAGCGCCGACGCCTGTTCGGCGATCTCGCGCATCTTGCCGGCGCCGTCGCGACGCATGTCGAGGATCGGCCGCACGTGCAGGGTGCCGACGCTGGCATGGGCGTACCAGGTGCCCTCCGTCCCATGGCGGTGAAAGACCTCGGTGAGCTTGTCGGTGTATTCGGCGAGGTGCTCCAGGGGCACCGCGCAGTCCTCGATGAAGGAGACCGGCTTGCCGTCGCCCTTCATGCTCATCATGATGTTGAGTCCCGCCTTGCGCACGTTCCACAGCGCCTTCTGCTCGGCGGGCTCCGGCATGTCGACCACGCTGCCGGCCAGCCCCAGGTCGCCCATCAGCTGGTTGAGCGCGCGCAGCGACGCCAGCTGTGTCTCGCGATCCTCGCCGGCAAACTCCACCAGCAGCACGGCCTCGGGCTTGCCGATCAGGGCCTTCTCGATCACCGGGCGAAATGCGGGGTTCTCCAGCGACAGGTCGATCATGGTGCGGTCGACCAGTTCCACCGCGGTGGGATCGAGCTTGACGATATGCTGGGTGAAATCCATGGCCTGGTAGAAGGTGGGGAAGTTCACCACCCCGAGCACCTTGTGCTCGGGCAGCGGCGAGAGCCGCAGCGTGATGCGGCGACTGACCGCCAGGGTACCTTCCGACCCGACCAGCAGGTGCGCCAGATTGATCCGGCCTGCCGGGTCGTAGGGCTTGGGATTCTGGCAGTCGAACAGATCCAGGTTGTAGCCGCCGACGCGGCGCAGCACCTTGGGAAAGTGATCGCGTATCTCGGGGCCGACCCGCTCGGCGATGGCTCGTACCTTGTCGGCAATCAGGCGCGCTCGGCTACCCTCGGCCAGCTCCTCGACAAAACCGAAGCTCGCCTCGCCTCCGTCGGCCAGCAGGGCATCCACGCCGAGCACGTTGTGGACCATGTTGCCGTAGCGGATCGAACGCGAGCCGCACGAGTTGTTGCCGGTCATGCCACCCACGGTGCACTGGGCGCTGGTGGAGACATCCACCGGAAACCAGAGCCCATGGGGCTTGAGCCAGGCGTTGAGATGATCGAGCACGATTCCGGGCTCCACCACCACCGTGCGTGCCTCGGCGTCGAACTCGACCACCTGGTCGAGCCAGCGGGTGGTATCGATCACCAGCGCCTCACCCACCGTCTGGCCGCACTGGCTGGTGCCGGCCCCCCGGGGCAGCACCGGGACGCCGGCGTCCCGGGCGATGGCCAGTGCCAGCGCCAGGTCCTCCTGGTGGCGTGGTATCACCACCCCCAGCGGCATCACCTGGTAGATCGAGGCGTCTGTCGAGTAGCGGCCACGCGATGCATGATCGAACAGTACCTCGCCTTCCATCTCCCGGGAAAGGCGGGCCGCCAGCTCAGTCACTGGCTTGATCCGCGCATCCGGGGAAGGGGTCTTTCCCGTCATAGACGTCATTCTGCCTTCCTCAGCCATGTCAGGATGGGCTCACCTGGCGTCGAGCGGATGCCGGGCAAAGTAGTCCAACGCCGCCACCACGCCACTATCCTTGAGCGGCACGCCGCTGAGTTTCATGCCGGCTTCACAGCCGCCCAGGGTGGCGATCAGCGTCAGGTCATTGCAGTCGCCCAGATGGCCAATGCGGAACATCCGGCCCTTGACCTTGCCCAGGCCCATGCCGAGCGACAGGTCGAAGCGCTCGTAGATCAGCTGGCGCACGGCATCGGCATCGACTCCATCCGGCATCATCACGCCGGTCAGTACCGGGGAGTAGAGCGCCGCGTCCTGGCACTGGATCTCCAGGCCCCACGCCGCCACCGCCGCACGCACCCCGGCCGCCCAGCGCTGGTGCCGCGCAAGCACATGGTCGAGTCCCTCCTCGAGCAGCATGTCCAGCGACTCGTTGAGGCCATAGAGCAGGTTGGTACTCGGCGTATAGGGCCAGTAGCCGTTCCGGTTGGCCTCAATGATCTCGTCCCAGGCCCAGAAGCTCTTGGGCAGCTGCGCCTCGCGACTGGTAGCGATGGCCTTGTCGGACACGGCATTGAAGCTGATGCCCGGTGGCAACATGAGACCCTTCTGGGAGCCGGAGATCGTCACGTCCACGCCCCACTCATCGTGGCGGTAGTCAGCGCTGGCCAGCCCCGAGATGGTGTCGACCAGCAGCAGTGCCGGGTGGCCCACGGCATCGATGGCACGACGCACCGCCGCGATGTCGCTGGTCACCCCGGTGGAGGTCTCGTTATGCACCACGCAGACCGCCTTGATCTCATGGCCGCCGTCTTCCCTCAGGCGCGCCTCGATCATGTCCGCCTGCACCCCCTGCCGCCAGCCTTCCGTTCCCGGCAAGCCGAGGAACTCGGGCTCCAGGCCCAGGCGCAGCGCCATCTTCTGCCACAGGGTGGCGAAGTGGCCGGTCTCGAACATCAGCACGCGATCGCCCGGTGACAGGACATTGACCAGTGCCGCCTCCCAGGCGCCGGTCCCCGAAGCCGGATAGATGACAACGGGGTTCCCGGTCTTGAAGACCTGCTTGATCTTGTCGAGCAGCTCACGCCCCAGGGCACCGAACTCGGGGCCACGATGGTCGATGGTCGGCAGGCTCATGGCACGCAGGATGCGATCCGGCACCGGCGAGGGTCCGGGGATCTGCAGAAAATGGCGGCCCGAGGGGTGGTAGTCGAGATTCAGCATGACAAAGTCTCCAATGACGTAATACCAGTAATTTCGGTAAGAAATTCAATCAATCACCTGGATCAAGCCGCTACTTGATACAGCCCTCGTCTCGCAAGGTGTTCCGTTCCGGCTCGGTCATGCCGAGACTGGCCAGTACCTCATCGGTGTGCTGACCGAACAGTGGCGCTGGTGAGCGAATCTGCGACGGCGTGCGGGAAAACTTGCTGGGAAAGCCGATGGTCTTCATCTTGCCGATCACCGGATGCTCCATCTCCTCGACCATGCCACGCGCCAGGTAATGCTCGTCCTGCATTGCCTGACCGAAGTCGTTGATAGGGCCCGCGGGGACCCCTGCCTGGTCACACAGCGCCAACCAGTGGTCGGTATCCTGCTCGGCCATGATTTCCTCGAGCAGCGTTTCGAGCGCTTCGACGTGCTGGCCGCGGTCATGGTTGGTGATGAAACGCGGATCTGACATCAGATCCGCGCGCCCGAGTACATCGCCGCAGAGGCGCTCCCAGGTGCGCTGATTGGCACAGCCCAGCATCAGATAGCCGTCACGAGTCTTGATCGCCTGATAGGGCGCCGAAACCCGATGGCGCCAACCGGTCGGTTCGGGCACCCTGCCCTCGGCAAAATAGGCCGCGGCCTCCCAGGCGAACCACGGCAGGCCGCATTCAGTGATGGCAATATCGATGTGCTGCCCTTCACCGGTATTCATCTTGTGGATATGTGCGGCGAGGATCGAATACACCGCAGTGATGCCGGCACCGATGTCATAGACGGCGATACCGGTCTTCAGCGGTCGACGCCCAGGCTCGCCGGTCATCGACATCAGGCCGCTCATGCCCTGAGCCACAAGATCGAAACCGCCGCGGTGACTGTAGGGGCCGGTCTGTCCGTAGCCGGAGATCGAGCAGTAGACGATGCCGGGGTTGATGGCCTTGATGGTGTCGTAGTCGATCTTGAGCGACTTGGTGACTCCGGTACGATAGTTCTCGACGATCACGTCGGCATCCTCGGCCAGGCGATAGAAGATCTGCCGGGCGCGCTCATCCTTGAGGTTCAACGAGATACTCTTCTTGTTGCGATTGATCTGGGAGAAGCAGGTCGATTCGTCGTTGACGTAGGGCCCCATCTGGCGGCTGTCATCGCCGCCGTTGGTCTTTTCTACCTTGATCACCTCGGCACCCATGTCGGCCAGCACCATGGTGCAGTAAGGGCCGGCCATGATCTGGGAGATATCCAGCACTTTCAGCTTGTGTAAGGGAAGCATCGGCTCCACCTCGCTTTGTTATTAGTGACCCGTCCACTCGAACGGCGTCTTGTTGACGAACTTGCTGACTGCCGCCTTGAAGTCGTCGCTCATGTAGCAGGCGATGACCCAGTCATCGCCGGTATCTCGTGCCGTACGCCGCTGCGCCTGTACTCGCCCGACCAGCGCCTTGCTGGCCTGCACGGTGAGCGGCGCGAGCCTGTTGAACTGCTTGGCAACTTCGGCCACCTCGGCATGGATCGCGTCGGGCTCGATGACCGCATTGACCAGGCCCGCCTGGCTGGCCTCGCCGGCGTTGAACAGCTTGCCCAGCATCAGCGCCTCCTTGGTCCGAGCGATGCCCACCATGTCGATCAGCCGCGACACATTAGTGATCGAAAGGCAGTTGCCAAGGGTCTTGGCGATGGGCACCCCGAACTTGAGATTGGGCGTGCAGTAGCGAAAATCGCAGACCATGGCCAGTGCCGCGCCGCCGCCCACACAGGCACCCTCGATGAGCGCGATGGTGGGTTTGTTGAGGGTCTCCAGCTTGCCGACCACCCGGTCGATACGCTGCTCGTAGCCGATGGCGTCCTCGGGCTTGGAAAAGTGACTGAACTGGGTGATGTCGGTGCCTGCCACGAAGGCCTCACCGCCCACGCCGTACAGAACCACCGCATGCACCCGCTCCTCCTTCGCCAAGTGATCGCAGCAGGCTTCCAGGGCGTCGTACATCTCCCAGGTCATGGCATTGCGGCTCTCGGGACGGTTGAAGCCAAGCCACGCCACCCCTTCACGCACCTCATACAGCAGAGTGTTGCCTACCATCATTCTTCTCCCTCTTGCCGACCGGACACCCAGTGAATAATGAATTCAAAAAGCTGGGCATGATCTCCCCTGCCTCGTTCACAAGCCCGGCGGACAGGTGCCCGCCGGGCACTCCTCTAGCGGTAGAAGAACTCCACCAGGGCCATCGGGATGGCGGGGATATAGGTCACCAGCAGCAGGATGAAGAGCAGCACGGTGATGAAGCCAAGGTTCGAACGCGTCACCGACCAGACATCCGTCCTGGCGATCGAGCAGGCCGTGATCAGCACGCTCGCCACCGGCGGGGTCTGCTGTCCAATGGCCAGGTTGAGACAGACCACCAAGCCGAAGTGAACAGGATCGATTCCGGCAGCGCCGACCAGCGGCATGACGATGGGCACCACCAGAATGATGGCCGCCGCGGAGTGCAGGAACAGACCGATCAGCAGGAAGAATACGTTCAGCATCATCAGGATGGCGTACTTGTTATCCGTCAGGCTGAGCACCGCCTGGGCCAGCTGCTGGGGCATGCGCATCTCGGTCAGGAATACGCCGATCAGCGCCGAGGCCGCCACCAGCAGCATCACCACGGCGGTTTGCTGGCCGCCGTCGATGATCGCCTTGTAGAGGGTGCGCATGTCCAGCTCACGGTAGATCACGGCGCTGATGAAGATCGCCGCAGCGACGGCGAGCCCTGCCCCTTCAGTAGCGGTCACAAAGCCGCCGAAGATGGAGCCGAGGATGATGATCGGCAGGGTCAGGGCCCAACTGGCCTCCTTGGCGGTCTGCTTGACGCGCTTGAACTGGAACACCTCTTCCACCGGCCAGTTGTACTTGCGCGCATAGTAGTAGCTCAGCGCCATCAGGCCGCCGGCACCCAGCAGCCCGGGTACGATGCCGGCCACGAACAGCTGGACGATGGAGGCGCCGGACATGACGCCATACAGGATCATCGGGATGGAGGGGGGGATGATGATCGCCAGGGATGCCGATGACGAGGTGACCGCCGCGGCGAAGGGCGCCGGGTAGCCACGCTTCTTCATCGCAGGGATCAGCACCGAACCGGTGGCGGCCACGTCGGCCACCGCGGAGCCGGATATCTCGGCGAAGAACAGCGAAACGCCGATGTTGATCATCGCCAGCCCGCCACGGATGAACCCGAACAGCGCCGAGGCAAAGGCGATCAGACGCTTGGAGATGCCGCCGGTGTTCATGATGGCCCCGGCCAGCACGAACATCGGGATGGCCAGCAGCGGGAAGCTGCTCGCCCCCTCGAACATCGTCAGCCCAATGTTGGGCAGCATATCCAGGCCCTGGTAGGCCACAATCGCCACCGTCGCCACGATCGCCAGCGCCACCGCGATGGGCAGACCCATAAGGATCAGCCCCAGGAGGCCAATTATCATGAAGGGGAGTGTCATGGCTGATCCCTCTTGGTCAGAGCATCCGCGGTGAATCCGGCCCGCGCATTGTCACGTTCGGCCTCGGCGATGGCATGGCGGATCTCCTCCTCTTCCTGGGTGAGGCCGGAGCGCACCCTGGCCAGGTGAGCCGGCATGCTGAGCAGTTGGGCGATGATGAACAGCGCCGCCCCGATGGGAATGACCGACTGGGTAAAGGTGAGGGGCACCCAGCGCAGGGTGATCAGCGCCATGCCCTGCATGACATCGAGCACCACCAGGCCGGCCCAGCCGAGCACCAGGAAGAAACCGATGAACAGCGACTCGGTGAGATAGGCAATCGGCATGCGGATATGCACCGGCATGGCGGCCAGTACGCCATCGACGCCGATATGGCCCCGCTTGAGCGCAGCCAGCGCCCCGGCGTAATAGGTCAGCCACACCAGCATGATGGCGGCCACCTCGTCATACCAGGAGGGGGTGCGCCAGGCGTAGCGGGTCACCACCGCGTAGAGCACCACCAGCGTCAGCGAAACCATCAGCACCACCGTGATGATCTCGAGAAGGCGCTCCAGGATGCGGGAAATAGTATTCACGGTACCCATGGCTCTCGACTCGTTCAGGAAAGTGGACAGGAGCCCCCGCACCGCCAGACGGCGCGGGGGCAGGAGCCTTGCGGGTGACGCAAGGCGGGTCAGGAGTCGCTACCGAGCTCCAGAACCCTGTCGATGAGTTCCTGAGAGCCGGACACCTCATTGGCAAAGGCCTCATAGATCGTACCCGAGGCCTCGATGAATACCGAAGTATCGACCTCATTCACCTCTGTGTTGGCCTGACGAATTACGTCGATGAGATCCTCGTCGAGCTGTGCGGCATGCTCATAGACGAATGCCTGGGTCTCCTTGGCCGCCTCGATGATGATCTCCTGGATCTCATCGGGCAGGTTGTTGAAGCGGCGGCCGGCGGTGAGGTAGGCCGGCGTATAGACGTGACCGGTAAGGGAGAGGTAGTCCTGCACTTCCTGGAAGCGCTGGCCGGCGATCTGCGCCAGGGGGTTCTCCTGGCCGTCCATGACGCCCGTCTGCAGGGCCATGAACACCTCGGAGAGCGACATCGGTGACGGCTCCGCACCGTACTCCTCGAACATCCGCACACGCCACACGCCCTGGGGCACCCGGAGCTTGATACCGCGCAGGTCCTCGGGCGTGTTGATGGCACGCCGGTTGTTGGTGATATGGCGGAAACCGTTCTCCCACACGGCCAGGATGCGGTAACCGTTCTGCTCGGCCAGCGGCGCCAAGGTAGGCCAGACGACTTCCTCCTCGACCCGCTTCATGTGCTCGCGATCCTGGATCAGGTACGGCAGCTCGAAGAGACCGAATTCGTCCGCCACCGAAGACATGATGGTGGAGGGCAGCGCCAGGTCGACGGTACCCAGCCGCATGCGCTGGAGCAGCTCGGAGTCGGTGCCCAACTGGCTGGAACCGAAGACCACTACCTCGTAGGGCTCAGGCAGGCGCTCGTTGACAAGCTCGGCAAAGTGGTTGGCGGAGTCGGAGAACAGGGAGTCGGGGCCTCCGACATGGCCGAAGGTGATCTCGCGCGCCTGGGCCTGCAGCGATACCGACGCCACCGCGATGGCGAGCGTGGTGACAGCGACACGTGGGAATAGCATGGCGTGTTACCTCATTGTTCTAGTATTGACGCTTTGGTGGGCTGGCTTGGATAGACGCAGATAAAATTGAATTCTTTATTCTAAATACGTCTTCAACCTAAGCTAGTCCTATCCGAGAAGAGGTGTCAAGTCGGGTCGGTCCACTCAGAGCGGCTCGAGGCCATGGGCCAGGCCCGCTGCCTCTATACCCGCGATGGCGGCACTCTCGTCCTCGGCGGAAGAGGCGCCACTAACGCCCACTGCGCCGATGACGCGCTCATCGGCATCGAGGACCAGCACGCCCCCGGCGACGGGAATGAAGTGTCCGCCAGACGCGGTGGACACGCTGGCGAGAAAGGCGGGACGCTCGGCGTTGCGCGCTCCCACCACTCCGCTGGCCACTCCGATGCCAAGCGCGGCAAACGCCTTGCCTTGGGCAACGGGGAAGCGCAACGGGGCGCAACCATCCTCGCGTTCGGCGGCGACCACATGACCTCCCCCATCCAGCACCACGGCGGTCAGCGGCTCTGTGCCGGCACGCCGGGCCTGGGCGAAGACGCCGTCGAGAATGGCTCTTCCCTGCTCACGAGTGAGTTGGACGCTGCTGCGAAAGACCTTGCCGGCCATGGGGTGCTCCTTGTTGTTATGTCGCTGGAGTTATGTCGCTGGTATTGGCTCGCTTCGTTGCTGTGTCACTGATATACCCCTCTGCATTCACTGCCACCGCTTGGCGGCCTCGGGAAAGCTTGAGAGAATTCTGAATTCATAATACCTTTCAGGGTATGCCGTCAACCGCGCAGTGTGCTTGAATACCAGGCAAGGAAAGCAGTGTCGTTCGCCATGCAGGGCAAAGCCTCGACAGCGACCGCGGACAAGGAAAACAGACAATGACCAAGATTCAGCCTCGTACCCTCTTTCGGGAAGTCGCAGACCGCATTCGAGACCTAATCGAGCATGGGGAACTGGCCCCTGGGGAGCGTATCTCCGAGAAGCAGCTGTGCGAAAATTTCGGCGTATCACGCACGCCGCTGCGCGAAGCGCTCAAGGTGCTGGCCTCGGAGGGCCTGGTGGAGCTACTGCCCAACCGGGGGGCACGCGTCAAGCAGTTGACCTACAAGATGGTCAAGGATACCTATGATCTCATGGGTGCCCTGGAAGGGCTTTCGGGCGAACTGGCCTGCCAGCAGATCAGCGATGAAGGCATAACGGCGATCTGCGCGCTACACGAGCGCATGCTGGTGCATTATCGCAATCGTGAACTACCGGAATATTTCCAGGTGAACCAGAAAATTCACGAGAGCCTGCTGGCCGCTTCGAATAACGATGTGCTGCTCGAGATGTACAACAACCTCAGCCAGCGGGTGAAGCGGGTTCGCTACTCCAAGAAGATGACCGACAGCTATTGGCGCCGCGCCGTACAAGACCATGAAGAGATGATCGCCGCGCTCAAGAAGCGTGACAGCAAGCGGCTGGGCCAGGTACTGCGCGACCACCTGTGCAACAAGCTCGAGGTCGCCTCGATCGCCGGCGTCATCGACGACGGGGAGACCCGCAACGTGGCGAACTCCTGACCGCTGACCATCGGCTGGGCCCGAAGCCTTGCCCCCGACCGGGGGCTCCGGCACGGGTCACTGCCACTCCTTCAGGCGCATGGCCGAGCGCTCCAGACGCTGGTCTTCCGCTTCGATCTCGCGCAGCTGCTCACCGATACCGGCTAGGTGGTCGAGGGCCGCGCGCCTGGCGGCCTGGGGCTTGCCCTCGATGATGGCCCGATAGAGTCGGGCATGCTGGCGGTTGATCATTTCCCGCGGGGCCTCGCGGTGGTAGAGGTTCTTCACCGAGGCGAACACCGAGCTGAGCAGCAGATCGGTCAGCGTCTGCAGGGTATGAACCAGCACGGGGTTGTGGGAGGCCTGGCAGATCGCCAGGTGGAAGGCATGATCCAGGTGCGCCAGTTCCTTGACCTCGATCTTCGGGCACTCCTTCACGTAATCGACCATGGCTTCATAGCGCCGCTGGATCAGCACGCGGTCGCTGGGTGTGGCACGTTCGGCGGCCAGCTTCGCCGACTCGCCCTCGAGCAGTGAACGCACCTCGAGGAGATCGTACAGCGTGCGCGGATGGTCGCGCAGCAGGTGCATCAATGGGCTGTCGTCCCGCCCCGGGACCAGGTCGGCCACCACCGACCCCCGCCCCTGCCGCGTCACGATGATGCCCTTGCTGCGCAGCGCGCGCAGCCCCTCCCGCAGCGAAGAGCGCGATACGCCCAGCCGCTCGCAAAGCCGACGCTCAGAAGGCAGCAGTTGCCCCGGCCGAAAGACCCCGTCGAGGATCAGGTGCTCGAGCCTTGCGGCCACCGCATCGGGAGTACGCGTCGGCAGGGCAAGCTCATCGGACTCCCTGGTACCCACCGTCTCCGTGGCGCCCCATGGCGTTCCCTCCCCAGTTCCCGATTCCTTTGTCATGAGGTGATCTCCGCAAGCCGCCAGAGCAGGATCGTCATTGACCGGCTGTCATCGAACGACTAATGGTATATGGTGGAAATATTTTCCAATATAGTCGAAAACAACTGGTCATACCAGCAGACCGGAAGCTGGACAGCGAGTCGGTTAGCGCGCAGATTGGAGCTTTCGCACGATCACAACTCCTGCCGCCATGACTCTCAATGAGGCGTCTCCATGAATATCCTCTACGATGAACGACTCGATGGCGCGGCGCCGCAGCTGGACAAGACCGCCATCCGCGACAGTCTCGCCCAGGACGTACCCGGCCTGACGCTGCTGCATCGTGAAGAAGACCTGCACCCCTTCGAGTGCGACGGCCTCTCGGTCTATCGCACCCTGCCCATGCTGGTGGCGCTGCCAGAGACCCTGGCGCAGGTCGAACAGCTGCTCAAGACCTGCCACCGCCTCGGTGTGCCGGTGGTGACCCGCGGTGCCGGCACCGGCCTCTCGGGCGGTGCCATGCCGCTGGAGCACGGTGTGCTGCTGGTGCTGTCACGTTTCAGCCGCATCCTGGAGATCGACCCCGAGGCGCGAATTGCCCGGGTCGAGCCCGGGGTACGCAACCTGGCCATCTCCGAGGCGGCCTCACCCTATGGCCTCTACTACGCCCCGGACCCCTCTTCCCAGATCGCCTGCTCCATCGGCGGCAACGTGGCCGAGAACGCCGGCGGCGTGCACTGCCTCAAGTACGGCCTGACCGTGCACAACGTGATCAAGGTCAAGGTGCTGACCATCGAGGGCGAGCACATGACCCTGGGCAGCGATGCCCTTGACGCCCCCGGCTTCGACCTGCTGGCGCTGTTCAATGGCTCCGAGGGCATGCTCGGCGTGGTCACCGAGATCACCGTCAAACTGCTGCCCAAGCCCGAGACCGCCAAGGTGCTGATGGCCAGCTTCGACGACATCGAGAAGGCCGGCAACGCCGTGGGCTCGATCATCGCCGCGGGTATCATTCCCGGCGGCCTGGAGATGATGGACAACCTGGCGATTCGCGCCGCCGAGGACTTCATCGGCGCCGGCTATCCGGTGGAGGCCGAAGCGATCCTGCTCTGCGAGCTGGATGGCGTCGAAGCCGATGTCGACGACGACTGCGAGACCGTTCGCCGTGTACTCGAGGCGGCCGGCGCCACCGGTATCCAGCAGGCCCGCGACGATGCCGAGCGCGCGCTGTTCTGGGCCGGTCGCAAGAACGCCTTCCCGGCGGTGGGCCGCATGTCGCCGGACTACTACTGCATGGACGGCACCATACCCCGCCGTGAACTGGCGCGGGTGCTGAAGGGCATCTCAGACCTGTCCGAACAGTACGGCCTGCGCGTAGCCAACGTCTTCCATGCCGGCGACGGCAACATGCACCCGCTGATCCTGTTCGATGCCAACACCCCGGGCGAGCTGGACGAGGCCGAGGCGCTGGGCGGCAAGATCCTGGAACTGTGCGTCGAGGTGGGCGGCACCATCACCGGCGAGCATGGCGTTGGCCGCGAGAAGATCAACCAGATGTGCGCCCAGTTCCGCCCCGACGAGCTGGCCACCTTCCGCGCCGCCAAGGCCGCCTTCGATCCGACGGGCCTGCTCAACCCGGGCAAGAACATTCCTACACCGGCCCGCTGCTCGGAATTCCGGACCATCAAGAGCGCGGCAGCCGACCCCGCCAAGCAAGGCTGACTGGAGTGACCATGGACAAGACAACAGAGACACCCCATGACCATGACGCCAGCGAGTCATTGGCAGAGCGCATCCGCCAGGCGAGTGCCAACGGCACGCCGCTGCGCATCGTCGGCGGCGATACCCGCGGCTTCTACGGCCGCCCCACAGAGGGCGAAGTGCTATCCACCGCCGAACACCGGGGCATCACCTTCTACGACCCGGTGGAGCTGGTGGTCTCGGTACGCAGCGGCACCCCTGTCGCCGAGCTCGAGGACGCCCTCGCCGAACAGGGGCAGATGCTGCCCTTCGAGCCGCCACGCTTTGGTGAAGCGAGCACCGTGGGCGGCATGGTTGCCACTGGTCTCTCCGGCCCCCGCCGCCCTTGGGCCGGCAGCGTGCGCGATTTCGTACTCGGAGTCCGGGTGATCGGCCACGAGGGGATCGAGCAGCGCTTCGGCGGCCAGGTGATGAAGAACGTCGCCGGCTACGACCTCTCGAGGCTGATGGTCGGCGCCCAGGGCACCCTCGGGCTGCTCACCGAAGTCACCTTCAAGGTGTTGCCCCGGCCCGGCGCCAGCCGCAGCCTGCACCTTGAAGTCTCGCTCGAGGAGGCGCGCAACAGGCTGGCCGACTGGGGCCGTGAGCCGCTACCCATCAGTGCGGCAGCCTGGCTCGAGGGCGCCCTGCATATCCGCCTGGAAGGCGGGCCGAGCTCCGTGGCCGCCACCCGCGAGCGTCTCGGCGGCGATGAGCTGGATGAGAACTTCTGGCCCGCGTTACGGGATCTGAAGCTGGACTTCTTCGGCCCGGGTAGCGTCTCCGCCAGGGCCAGCGACCCGCCCCTGTGGCGTCTGTCACTGCCCCATCGCACGGCCTCGCTGGGACTCGCCGACGCAGCGGAAGACTCGATGATCCACGATTGGGCCGGCGCCCAGTGCTGGGTCAGGAGTGCCATCGATGCCGAAACCCTGCGCAGCGCCTGCCGGCGCGTCGATGGTCATGCCACCTACCTGGGCGCCTGTGAAGGGCCGGGAAGCGACGAGCCCTTTACCCCGCTGCCATCGGTGCTGCTGAAGTATCACCGCAATCTCAAGGCCGAGCTCGACCCCAAGGGCATCTTCAACCCGGGCCGGCTCTACGCGGCGTTCTGAGACGTATCGAGGAAACCTACATGCAGACGCACTTTACCGAGGAAGACCTCAAGAAGCCGCACATCCGCGAGGCTGACCGCGTGCTGCGCAGCTGCGTTCACTGCGGCTTCTGCAACGCCACCTGCCCTACCTATCAACTGTTGGGCGACGAGCGCGACGGTCCCCGGGGACGCATCTACCTGATGAAGGAGATGCTGGAGAACCCCGACGACGACGTGAACGTCACCGAGCAGACCCGGCTGCACCTGGACCGCTGCCTGACCTGTCGCAACTGCGAGACCACCTGCCCCTCCGGCGTCGAGTATCACAAGCTGCTCGACATCGGCCGCGCCGAAATCGAACGGCGGGGGCCGCGCAAGGCTAGCGACCGCGCCTTCCGCTATGGGCTGCGCAAGGCCCTGACCGATCCCAAGCGCTTCCAGGCGCTGCTCAAACTGGGTCAGACCTTCAAGCCGCTGGTGCCCGGCAAGCTCAAGGACAAGCTGCCGGCCAAGCCGGTGGATGCCGGGGCACGGCCCGAAGGCAAAAGACACGAACGCCAGATGCTGATTCTCGAAGGCTGCGTACAGCCGGGGCTCTCGCCCAACACCAATGCCGCCACGGCAAGGGTGCTGGACCGCCTGGGCATTGGCCTACTCCCGGCTCCCGAGGCAGGCTGCTGTGGCGCGGTGGATTTCCACCTCAACGCCCAGGACGACGGCCGAGCCCGCATCCGCGCCAATATCGACGCCTGGTGGCCACACGTAGAGGCCGGTGCCGAAGCCATCGTGCAGACCGCCAGCGGCTGTGGCGCCTTCGTCAAGGAGTACGGCGAGATGCTGGAGGGCGACCCCGAGTACGCCGAGAAAGCCCGGCGGGTCAGTGAGCTGGCCCGGGATCTCGTCGAAGTGCTGCGCGACGAGGAACTGGAAGCGCTGAAGGTGAAGGAGAGCCGCAAGCTCGCATTCCACTGCCCCTGCACCCTGCAGCATGCCCAGAAGCTCGGCGGCGCCGTCGAAGGCGTGCTGGTCAAGCTCGGCTTTTCGCTGACGCCGGTACAGGATGCCCACCTCTGCTGCGGCTCGGCGGGCACCTACTCCATCACCCAGCCGGAGCTTGCCACCCAGTTGCGCCACAACAAGCTCAATGCCCTGGAAGCCGGCAACCCGGAGCTCATCGTGACCGCCAATATCGGCTGCCAGACCCACCTGAACGGCGCGGGGCGAACGCCCGTCAGGCACTGGATAGAAATCGTCGACGAGACATTACAACCCGCTATGGGAAGTGCTCGATAAGTTTGCAACACCGCATTGGATGAGCGCCGGGGACAAGTCGAAGCGAGGGTCTTTTGCCATGGATGGCAAAAGTAGCGCCCATGGACGGGTTTACAGCGCCCTCGCGAAGGCTTGTCGCCGGGAAAGCTCATCACCGGCAACATTAGCCCAAATCAAGGAGATCACCATGAAGACCAAGCCCGCACTCACCCTCACCGACGTCAACGCCATCCTCGACGCCGCCCAGCGGGAGGCCGAGGCCAACGACTGGCTGGTCACCATCGCGGTGGCCGACGACGGCGGCCACCTGCTCGGCCTGCGCCGCCTCGACGGCACCGCCCCCTTCACTGCCGATGTGGCCACCGAAAAGGCGCGCAGCGCCGCCATGGGCCGCAAGGAGACCCAGGTCTTCGAGGAGATGATCAACAACGGTCGCACCGCCTTCGTTTCCGCACCGCTACAGGCACTGCTCTCCGGTGGTGTGCCGGTGATCGTTGACGGCCAGGTCGCAGGCAGCGTCGGGGTTTCAGGCGTCAAGCCCGATCAGGACGTACAGGTGGCCAAGGCAGCCATTGCCGCTATCGGCTGATCTCCAGGCCAGGCCAACCTCGCAAGCGCCCTGCTGTTGCATGACAGCAGGGCGTTTCTGTCCTGTGCAGTTCGCCCGGGTTATCTATACTGACAGCGGCCGGACCGATGGCCCGCCGACACCGCATCACGTCGGGTAAGGCTGGCTCAGAAAGACAGCTCCGGTCTGGGCACTGCCTATCCATTCGGACCAGCCGACCGGCTGCGTTCAAAGGAGATATCGACAATGATAAAGACACTGTTTGCCGCACTGGTATTACTCGCCTTCGCCTTTCCCGCCTGGGCCGCCAGCTGCCCCATGCTGATGGGCGAGATCGACGAGGCGCTGCAGGACGAGGCCAAGGTCGCCCAGCTAAGCGAGGCCGAACTCGAGCAGGTCAACGAGCTGCGCCAGGAGGGCGAGGAAGCCCACAATGCCGGCGACCATGCTCGCTCCGAAGATTTATTGAACCAGGCCAAGGAAATCCTCGGCGTTTGACCGGACAGGCGACGAGGGCCAGCGCCCTTGTCGCTTTTCAAAGCGCTTCTCAGGATTGAAATGACTCGTAAAGAGTCAGGGAGGAAGGGTGTGGCTGGTGGCTGGTCAAGAGATGGCGCCGAGCAGGAGCAGATCGAGAGCACGGTGGAGGACGCGCTGCAGCGGGTACGCAGCCAGCTTCCAACCGGCGAGAGCCTGAAACACTGCGAGGAGTGCGGCGACGAGATACCCCAGGCTCGCCGCGAGGCGATCAGAGGCGTACGCCTGTGTTTCGCTTGCCAGAGCGAGCGGGAAAAGCAGCAGACGCCCTACAGCGGTTACAACCGCCGCGGCAGCAAGGACAGCCAGCTGCGCTGAACGACCCCCATCTCCGACGCCTGGGTCATGGATCCAGGGGGCAGCGCATGAGCGACACCTCGGCATCGTCGCGGTCGAGCCAGGTCAGCGTCATCGACTCGTGATTCTCGAGCTGCAGTCGAATCCGCTCGCTGCTCTCCATTCCTTCGCCCGAACAGTCAAGTTGGCCCTGCCATACATTCTCGGACTCTTGCGTCGCTGTCATCTCACAGACGTTCTCGTGCCCCTCGAAGCGCGATGGGGAAATAGTGATCATCCGCTCCTCCCCGTCTCGCGCACACCAGTCCGGCTCGGCGGCCCAGTGCCCCACATACGCAACGGCATCCTGAAGCGCCGGCTCGTTGCCCGGAGCATCGTCATCGCAGCCGGTCAGCGCGAGAGTGGCACACAGCAACATCCATCCATAATGTCGTACATCCATGACGTCACCTCGGCGTTCATGTTCGCTTCTGCTCACAGCAGCGTGCGGTCGGCTATCAGCATAGGCGCGAATCGCGAACTGGCGGGCCTCCCGGTCAAAAACTGCTCCTCGCGACTTCCGTTAGTCTCCTTATCGTTTGCAGCACTGCACCGGCCCGATATCATGGTGCCTTTGCGAGCCCCGATGCCAGCGGGGCTTCTTCGTGCTCATGAGGTCGCCATGCCGCTGCTCTATTTCCTCGCACCACTGGGTGCGGTGCTGATCTGGTCGGGCAACATGACCATCAACCAGCTCACCGTGGGCACCATCGCCCCCAGCAGTATCGCCTTCCTGCGCTGGGTGCTGGCACTGGCCGTGCTCACGCCCTTCGTGCTGCCGTCAGCCTGGCAGCATCGCGATGCCATCCGCCGCCACTGGCCAAAGCTTGCGGTGCTGGGCCTGATCGGCATGGCGCTGTGGCAGGGCCTGGCCTATGTAGCCGCCGAGACCACTTCGGCCACCAACATGGGCATCCTTGCCGCCATGGTGCCGCTGCTCACCGTACTGCTCAGCGCGCTGATCCTGCGAGAGGCGCCGAGCCTCGGTGGCACCATGGGCGGTATCGTGGCGCTGTTCGGGGTTACCGTACTGCTGGGGCGCGGCAACCCACTCTCGCTGCTGCAGCTGGAAGTCGCCCTGGGTGACCTGCTGATGGTGGTCGCCGCCACCTGCTACGCGCTCTACGGTGTCATGCTCAAGCGCTGGCCGCTGGACCTGCCGCCCTGGGTCGTGCTCTACGTGCAGGTCTGCTTCGCCGTCCTGTTCCTGCTGCCCGGCTACCTGCTGGGTCCGATGACGCCGGTGGACAGTCAAAACGTCTGGCTGATTCTCTACGCCGGCATTCCCGCCTCGATCGTCACCACCTTCCTGTGGATGCGCGCCATCCGCCAGATCGGCGCCAGCCAGGCGAGCATTTTCATCAACCTGATGCCACTGTTCAGCGCCCTGATCGCCATGGCCTTCCTGAACGAGCGGATCGCCCTGTTCCACCTGGTTGGAGGAGTGCTGGTGCTGGCGGGTGTCATCATGGCGCAGACGTTGACCCAGCCTCTTATGCGCAGAGCCAGTCGCAGCTTATGACCTTGGACACCACGTGGCTCAATCAGCAGAGAGTGTTTTTCGAAGAAGGCCAGTCATTATGGCTGTTCGGCTACGGCTCGCTGATCTGGAAGGCCGAGTTTGCCTATCATGAGCGCCGCCCCGCCCGTATCGAGGGCTGGGCGCGTCGGTTCTGGCAGGGCTCCCACGATCATCGCGGCACACCGAAATCACCTGGCCGCGTGGTCACGCTGGTCGAGTCGCCCGGCACGACCTGCCAGGGCATGGCTTACCGTATCGACGCCGATACGCTGGGACCATTGGATATTCGCGAAAAGAACGGCTATCTCCGTGAGCGGGTGATGTTGCACTTCGCCGAGGGTGAGCACGCCGAGGGGCTGATATATCTGGCCACGAAAGAGAACGCCGCCTTCCTCGGCGACGCTCCGTTGGAGGACATGGCCCGGCAGATCGCCACCGCCAGCGGCCCCAGCGGTTCCAACCGCGATTACCTGCTAAACCTCACCACCGCGCTGGAAGACCTTGGTGCCGAGGATAAGCATGTGTTCGCGCTTGCCCGGCAGGTCCGCGAGCTTGAAGGCAATCGCTAAAGAAGATACATCCGTAACGGCATCCAGATGCCCATGCCGACCATGATCAGGTTCTCGGTCAGCGATACGAAGCCCAGCGGCACATTGCTGTCACCGCCGACACAGGCGCACTTGAGCTCACGCTTGTCGACATAGACCGCCTTGAACACCGAGACGGCGCCCACCGCGCCGATGAAGAGTGCCACGGGTGCGGCCAGCCAGACCAAGGCGCCCGCCAGCATCAGGATGCCCGCCAGCGTCTCGGCATAGGGATAGACATAGCCATAGCGCACCTGACGCTGGGCCAGCAGGTCGTAGTTGAGAAACATCGTGCTGAAGCTCTCAACATCCTTGAGCTTCTGCAGCCCCAGCAGGGCCATGGCGATGGCCACGAAATATTCCGGCATCCTCGCGCTCAGCAGGGTGCCGGTCGCCGTCCAGCTGACGGCAAACCCCATCAGCAGGGCCGTGGCAAACAGGGCGATCACCGGTTGGTAGGTGGTCTCGTCCTCGCCCGGTGAATCCAGGCCGAAGTACTCGCGCAGCTCTTCATAGCCACCGATGCGCCGGCCATCGATGAAGGCCTGGGGCGTCGTATCCACCCCATGCTTTTCCTTGAAAGCTTCTGTCTCCTCCCGCGTGGTCAGGTGGTGATCCTCGACATTGAAACCCTTGCGCTCCAGCAGGTCCTTGCTCTTCAGTCCGAAGGGGCACAGGTGCTCCTCCATGACCATGCGGTAGAGCTGAGCGGTCTTTTCGCTCTCGTCCGCGCTTCCATGACTCATGACGCTCCTCCAACGCTGATGGACTCACGCCGAGTGTAGTCGCTTGAGGCGCTCAGCGAATTCCCGCCCGCAGGAACGACTGCACGAACTGGCGCTGGAACAGCAGGAAGGCCACCAGCAGCGGGGCGATACTGAGCAGGGTGGCGGCGCTGACGGTGGCCCAGTTCACACCGGTTTCCGGCGCCGAGAAGATGCCGAGCCCCACGGTCAGCGGGCGGCTCTCCACCGAGTTGGTGACCACCAGCGGCCACAGGAAGTTGTTCCAGTGGTGGCTGACCGAAACCAGGCCGTAGGCGAGATAGGTGGGCTTGGCCAGGGGCACGTAGACCTTGAGCAGGATCGCCATCCAGCCGCACCCCTCGATCCGGGCGGCGTCCTCCAGCTCGCGGGGTATGGTCTTGAAGGTCTGTCGCAGCAGGAAAATACCGAAGGCGCTGGCGACATACGGCAGCCCGATGCCGGTGATGGTGTCGACCAGCCCGAGCGAACTGGCGATGCGGTAGTTCTCGACGATCAGGACCTCGGGGAATACGAAGAGCTGGATCAGCACCAGCATGAACAGGATCTCCTTGCCGGGGATCGGGAAGCGCGCAAAGGCGAAGCCGGCCAGGGTACAGACCACGAACTGTGCCAGTACCACCCCGGTGACCAGCAGAAAGGTGTTCAGGTAGTAGCGGGCAAACGGGGCCTGGGCCCAGGCGTTGGCGAAGTTCTCCAGGGTCACCGGGGCAAAGAGATCGAAACGCACCATGTAGGCCGCCGGGTGGAAAGCCGCCCAGAAGGCGTAGAGCAGTGGGAAAATCCATATCAGCGCCAGCAGCCAGGCGGCGGTCGTTTCCAGGCTGGGTAACCGCAGGGCGAACCGTCTGTTTGCTGCGCTCATCAGGCTCGTCTGACTCATGAATCGTCCCCCGTGCTCACTGGTAGTGGGTCCTGCGGTCGAGGATGGTGAACTTCACCGTGGCCACCACCGCCAGCACAAGCAGGATCACCACGGTGATGGTGGCGGCATAGGTGCGGTCGAAGAAGGAGAAGGCATTCTCGTAGACGTAGTAGAGCAGCAGGTTGGTGGCGTTGTTGGGCCCACCCTTGGTCAGGATGAACAGGTGGTCCACCACCCGCACGGCATTGATCAACGCGTTGATCAGCACGAACAGGGTCGTGGGCATCAGCAGCGGGAAGGTGACCCGCCAGAAGAAGCTCCAGCGGCCGGTGCCCTCCAGGTCCGAGGCTTCCTTGAGCTCCGGCGGGATGCTCTGCAGTGCCGCCAGGTAGAAGATCATGAAGAAGCCGGCTTCCTTCCAGATGGTCATGACGATGACAGAGCCAAGCGCCACGCTGGGGTCGCCCAGCCAGTTGACCCCGGACAGGCCCAGCGTCCCGAGTATCTTGTTGAACAGGCCGATCTGCGGCGCGTAGAAGAACATCCAGATATTGGCGGCGGCGATCATCGGCAGGATGGTCGGGGTGAAGTAGGCCATGCGCACGAAGCCGCGCCCCGGCAGGCGGGCATTGACGAATAGCGCCATGCCCAGCGCCAGAGCGATGGACGTGGGAATGGTGCCCAGCGCATAGACCAGGTTGTTGCGCGCCACCCGCCAGAAGGTGCGGTCCTCGATCAGCAGCGCGTAGTTCTCGAGCCCGACGAACTCCGGCGGTGAGCCGCGAAAGCCGGGCAGGAACAGGCTGTTGACGAGGGTGGACACCGTTGGCAGATAGGCGAAGGTACCCAGCAGCACCGCCGCCGGAAGCAGCAGCAGCGCGCCGTAGATCTGCATGCGTCGGTCGGCGTTGTGGATCAGCATGTCCCTTACCCGTATCGGGGCTGTCCGGGGGCAAGGCACACGAGGAGGCGCTGTGAATCCTTCCCTGGACGCTACATTTGCCATCCATGGCAAATGACCTCCTCTACGACCTTGCCCCCGGCGCCTGCTTGCATCGGTTCAAAGACTCGACGTTACGTCGTCTCGAAGCCTCAACGTGAACGCGCGTAGCGACGCAACGCCGCTTCGGCCTCTGCCTGAGCCTGGTTGAGCGCCTCCTCCGGCGACATCTGGCCGGTCAGCGCCGCCTGTATCGCATTGTCCAGCGCCCGGCGCACGCGCCCGCCCTGGTAGGTGGAGAGCTCCGCGGTACCGTGCTCGAGCTGGTCGCGGGCCACCGCCGCCGGTGGGAAGGTCTCGACGTAGTCGCGCAGGGCCTCGGTCTCGTAGGCAGCCGGGCTCACGCCCATGTAGCCGGTCTCGATGGACCAGGCCGCCGCGCGCTCGGGATCGGTCATCCAGCGGATGAAGGTCATGGCGGCGCGCTGCTCGTCTTCGGTGGTGTCGTTGAAGATATAGAAATTGCCACCGCCGGTGGGGCTGCCGCGCTGGGTGTTCATGGGCAGCATGGCCACGCCGAAGTCGAACGAAGCCTCGTTGCGCACGGCGGTGAGGTTGCCGGTGGTGTGCCACATCATGGCCGTGGCCTGTTCGATGAAGTTCTGGCGCAGGGTGCCCCACTCGATGGTGCCGTCGGGCATCGCCTCGTGCTCCTGGGTCAGAGACACCCAGTACTCCAGCGCCTCGATGGAGGCAGGGTCGTCGAAAAAGACCTCGGTGCCATCCTCGCTCATCAGTCGATGCCCGTTCTGGAAGGCGAAGGCCTGGAACATCCAGTAGGGGTAGCCGGTGGAGGGCACCATGACGCCCCACTGGTCGCCACCGCTGGCCTCGCGCACGGCCGCGGCCATTTCGGCCATCTCCTCCCAGTTTTCCGGCGGTGTCTCGGGGTCGAGCCCGGCGGCTTCGAAGGCCTCCTTGTTCCAGTAGAGTACGATGGTGGAGCGCTGGAACGGAATGCCGTAGGTCTGCCCGTCGAGCTGGCCGTTTTCCATCAGGCCGGGGTAGAAGCTATCGAGCCATTCTCGCTCTTCGTCGGTCTCGATGAGATCGTCGAAGGCGACGATGGCATCCTGCTCGATCAGGTCGAAGAGATCGATGGAGAAGAGCACCGAGAGCTGCGGTGCATCCCCCGCCTCGATGGCCGACATCGCCCGGACCCGGGTGTCGTCATAGTTGCCGGCATAGATGGCATTCACCGAGATGTTGGGATGATCGGCCTGGAAGTCGGCGACCAGGCCGTCGATGACATCGGTCAGCGCACCACCGACGGCGATGGGATAGTACATGGTCAGCTCGACCGGATCGTCGGCCACGGCCTGACCGGCGCTCAGCAAGCCAGCAGCGGCCAGGCCGCAGAGGGTGGGAGCAAGGCGTGTGTTCATGGGTTGACTCCTGGTGAGTATTTTCCGGAAGAACCGCGCGGGGTCTGTACCCCGCTTCTCTGCGCTGCTTGAGTCTGCCTCAGGCGACCGGGGGCCGCAGACAGGTCATACCCCTGGAGCGCCAGGCGTTGCCCGTCTCCAGAATCGAAGAAGTGGGTCGCCCAGGGTGCCCACTGCAGGCGGCAGGCCGCCCCCTTGGCCACGCCGGGCACGCCATCCAGGCGCGCACGCAGCTCCTGGCTACCCACCTTGAGTCGCACGATGCTGTCGGCCCCCAGGTATTCGGCATCGACCACCTCGGCCGGCACGCCGCTGGCATCGGCGGGCAGTACGGCGATGTCTTCGGGGCGGACCCCCAGCAGGTGCCCCTTGGCATCGTGGGACGCTACGCTGCAGCGCGGCTCGCCCTCGATGACGGCCCCATCGGCCGCCGCGGCGAGTGTCACCAGGTTCATGGCCGGGCTACCGATGAAGCTTGCCGCGAAGGCCGTGGCCGGCCAGTTGTAGAGCTCGTCGGGGGTCGCGTCCTGCACGATGCGCCCCGCCTCCATCAGGATGACCCGGTCGCCCATGCTCATGGCTTCCACCTGGTCGTGGGTGACGTAGATAACGGTCATGCCTAGCCGCTGCTGCAGGGCCTTGATCTCGCGCCGCATCTCGCCACGCAGCCGGGCATCGAGGTTGGAGAGCGGCTCGTCCATCAGGCAGATGGGATGCTCGGAGATGATCGACCGGGCCAGCGCCACACGCTGGCGTTGCCCGCCCGAGAGCTGGGCCGGCTTGCGGTCGAGGTATGCGGTGAGATCGACCAGGTTTGCCACCCGGGCAAGGCGCTCCTGGCGCTCGGACTTGGGCACCTTGCGGCTGCGCAGGCCGAAGACGATGTTGTCGGCCACGCTCAGGTGGGGAAACAGCGCATAGGACTGGAACACCATGCTCAGGCCGCGGTCGCCGGGTGGCAGATGGGTCACGTCGCGCTCGCCGATGCGGATGCGTCCATCGCTGGCCTGCTCGAGGCCGGCGATCATACGCAGTGTCGTCGACTTGCCGCAGCCCGAGGGGCCCAGCAGGATCACGAATTCACCGGGTGCGACATCGAAGGAGATCCGGTCCACGGCGGCCTGGCCACCCCAGGTCTTGCTCACGGCATCGAGCCGGATGCGCTTGTTGTCGTTGTTCATGGCGCGCTCATCATTCTCGTCACGACAGGTTGAGAAAGTTTTCTCGTCTGAATCAGCGTAGCCGCACTTCGGCCTCTTTGCGGTGCATCTTGACTCGCTGATATGACAGTCGCATGACGCTAGCGCAGCTTGCCTTCAAGGCCGCTGCAGTCGCCCACCGCGGCCGACCCCGTGACCATGCTAGACTTCGTCTTTCACCCTGACAGGAATCGACGCACCATGTCCCTCGACGACCTGCATCTGAACCTGCGCAACCTGACGCAGGACGACTACCCTCAGCTCAAGATTCTGATGGACGCCGTCTACGACGATATTGGTGGTGCCTGGCCACAGCACTCCATCGACCGGCTGATCCAGGAGTTTCCCGATGGCCAGATCGCCATTGAGGACGACGAGAGGCTGATAGGCGTGGCGCTGACCGTGCGGGTCGACTACGACGAGTTCTCCAACCCCCACAAGTACGACGACCTGGTGGGCAACCGCGAGATCATCCTCAACGATCCGCAAGGCGATGCCATGTACGGGCTGGATGTGCTGATCCATCCCGACTATCGCGGCTACCGGCTGGGGCGCCGCCTCTACGAGGCACGCAAGGAGCTGTGTCGTTCGCTCAACCTGCGCGCGATACTCGCCGGCGGACGTATTCCCAATTACCACGAGCACGCCGGGGAACTCTCGCCCACCGAGTACATCGAGCTGGTTGCACGCAAGGAGATTCATGATCCGATCCTCTCCTTCCAGTTGGCCAACGACTTCCAGGTCAAGCGCCTGTTGCGCAAGTACCTGCCGGAAGACGAGAAGTCCCAGGGCTACGCCACCCTGCTGGAGTGGAACAACATCCTCTTTGAGCCCGCCGAGCGGGTGCTGGAAAACCGTCCCACCCAGGTACGTGTCGGCGCCGTGCAGTGGCAGATGCGCGAATGCGCCTCGGTGGAGGCGGTACTGCAGCAGGTCGAGTACTTCGTCGACGCCCTCTCCAGCTACCAGAGCGACTTCGCCGTCTTTCCGGAGCTGTTCAATGCGCCGCTGATGGGGCTGCAGGACCGTGCCACCCAGCAGGACCAGCTGGCGGCCATCCGCTTCCTGGCCGGCTTCACCGAGCAGTTCAAGACCGAGCTGTCGCGCATGGCGGTCTCCTACAACATCAATATCGTCGCGGGTTCGATGATTGAAGAGGGTGAGGACGATCGGCTCTACAACATCGCCTACCTGTGTCATCGCGACGGCACCATCGAAAAGCAGGCCAAGCTGCACATCACCCCCCAGGAGCGCCGGGAGTGGGTGATCGAGGGCGGCGACGAGCTGCGCGTGTTCGAGACCGATGCCGGCCGCGTGGGCATCCTGATCTGCTACGACGTGGAATTTCCCGAGCTCGGCCGCCTGCTCGCCGACCAGGACATGGACATCCTCTTCGTGCCCTTCTGGACCGACACCAAGAACGGCTACCTGCGGGTGCGCCACTGCGCCCAGGCGCGGGCCATCGAGAACGAATGCTACGTGGTGCTGTGCGGCAGCGTCGGCAACGTGCCGTCGATCCGCAACCTCGACATCCAGTACGCCCAGTCCTCGGTATTCACACCCTCGGACTTCGCCTTCCCCCACGACGCAGTGCTCTCGGAGACCACGCCGAATACCGAGATGGTGATCTTCTCGGACCTGGACCTGACCCGGCTCACCGTGGTGCGGGCCGAAGGCTCGGTAACCAACCTCAAGGACCGGCGCAAGGACCTGTTCGACCTGCGCTGGCGCGACTGGTCCTGGAAGTCCGGCAGCCTGACGCCGGGCAATCCCGAGGAGAACTGAGGCCATGTTCGGTCGCCTTCGCCGCTGGCGGGCCGAGCGCTTCGCCTCGCGTCATCCCTTCCCCGAGGCGGCCTGGGCCGAGGCCCGTGCACGCCTGCCGCTGCTGGCGGCGCTGGGCGATGAGGAGGCCGACCGCCTGGGCCGGCGCGCCTGGCACTTCCTGCACCTCAAGCGGCTGAGCCTGCACCCCGAGCTGGCCGGTCGGACACCCTTCGACCTGCCGGCACAGCTGGCGCTCTCCGCCCAGGCCTGCCTGCTGACCCTGGGCTGGCCCTTCGACGACCATGTCGACGCCTTCAGTGGGGTCCACGAACTGTTGATCCTGCCCGACGCGTTCCGCCGCCATGTGGAGGAGCTGGACGAGTTCGGCGTGATGCACGAGTACGTGGATGAGCGGGCCGGCGAGACCTCGTCCCAGGGGCCGGTGGTGCTGGCCTTTCCCGACCTGATGGAGAGCGGCGGCCTCGACGGCTTCAACGTGGTGATCCATGAGCTCGCCCACAAGCTCGACCTGGGCAACTCGCTGGACGTCGACGGCTTCCCGCCGCTACCCCGGGACATCGATCCCAAGGAGTGGCACCGGGTCTTCATCGGCGTATGGGACGACCTCCAGGCACGCCTCGAGCGTGGCGAGGACACACCCATCGACGACTACGCCGCCAGCCATCCAGGGGAGTGCTTCGCGGTGTGCTGCGAGTACTTCTTTACCGCGCCGGACATCCTCCACGAGGCCTATCCGGCACTGTATGAGCTGCTGACACGCTACTTCCGCCAGCAGCCGCTGGCACGGCTGCCAGAGGATCACACCGCGGCCCCCCGGGAGCCTCGGGGAGACCAGGATCGTTCAGCCCTGTGACGGACCCAGCAGGCCAACCAGCTCCGGCACGGGGCGGTCGGCATGACCGGCATCGCTCATCGACTGGTAGAGCGCCAGCACCGCATCGGCCACGCCGCGCTGGGCGTCGAGGTCTTCGGTCATGGTGCGGTAGTAGCCGATATCCTTGAGGCCGTTGGCCACGCTGAAGCGAAAACCGGAGGCGTCGCCATCGGCGATGTAGGGCCGCAGGCGCTCCAGGATCACCCCGCCACCGCCGCCCTTGCCCAGCACGTCGAGGAAGGCAGCGTCGTCGATACCGGCCCGCCGTGACGCCGCGGCGGCCTCGGCCAGCACCGCGGTGAAGCCCAGCGAGACGAAATTGTGCAGCAGCTTGAGGGTATGGCCGGCGCCAACCTGGCCGGCATGGGCGATGTTCTCGGCAAAGCACTCGAGCAGCGGTTGCACCTCGGCGAACAGCGCCTCCGGTGCACCGACGATAAGGTTCAACCGGCCCTCCTCCGCCTCCTTGGGGGTGCGGGTCATAGCGGCATCCATGAAGCGCCCGCCGGCCGCCTCCACCCGGGCGGCCACTCGCTCGGTGGAGCTGGGCAGCGCCGTGGAGCAGTCGACAACCACGCAGCCCGCCCGCAGCCCTTCCAGCACCCCGCCGGGCTCGAACAGCACCGCCTCCACCTGGGGCGAGCCGGTCACGCAGAGAATGACCACATCGGCGGCCTCGGCCACCTCGCGGCCGCTTGCCTTCGCGGTCGCCCCGGCGGCGCGCAGGTCGTCCACGGGCTGGTTGCCGGGGTGGTCGAGAAAGCAGAGCGTATGCCCTCCTTTCAGGATGTTCATGGCGATACCGTGACCCATCAGGCCCACGCCCACCAGGCCGACTCGAAATAGCTGACTCATCCCATTGCTCCTCTGGTTCATCCCACCGTGCATCGCGGACCGGCGGCTCGCTCAGCCGGGCTTGATTCAACCGTGCCTGATTCAACCGTGCTAAATGGCCACGGTCTTGAGCCGGGTGTAGCTCTTCAGGCCTTCGAATCCCTTCTCCGGTGATAATACCTGAGGCGACGCCAGCCAAACCATTTGGCCATAGCGCGCCTCCCTCCTATGCTGAAATCCCCCCCTGCGCAGGTCGCCCACATGCCCCGCAAGGTCCTTCTCGCCCTCGCCAGCCTGATGGTGCTCGCTCTACTCGGTTTCCTGGGACAATGGCTGGCTGCACGCGACCTGTTCGATGCCAACACCCTGTTCGCCCTGCTGCAGGGTTCGCTGGCCTGGCGCGACCAGCCCTGGGCCGGCGTCGTGGTGGTCGCGGTCTTCTTGATCGCCTCACTGGTGCTTTTCCCGCTCAGCGTGCTGGTGATACTGGCCGGACTGATCTTTGGCCCGGTGTGGGGGTTCGTCTATTCGTTCATCGGTACGCTTCTGGGTGCGATTGCCACGTTCTGGCTGGGGCGCTGGCTGGGGCGCGACGCCCTGCTGCGCTACGGCGGAAAGCGGCTGCTAGGGCTTTCGCGCTACCTGGCCGGGCGTGGCGTGCGCACCATAACCCTGCTCAACCTCTTGCCCCTGGCACCGTACACGCTGACCAACCTGCTCGCCGGCGCCTTTCACATCCGTTTTCGCGACTACCTGCTGGGTACTCTGATCGGTGCCACGCCAGGACTGGCCGGCATCATCCTGCTCAGCAGCCAGCTCGGCACACTGCTCTCCGCCGAGGATCGTCAGGAGCTAGCCTGGGCGGGCGCTGGCGTCATCGCGGGCCTGGCCTTGCTGTACGGTCTCAAGCGCTATGCCGATGCCCGCCAACGGCGCCGACACCGAGGCTGAACCCACCGGCCATCAGGTTTCGCCTGCCATGGCCGGCACCCTCCCCGGCATCTCCCGTTCGAGGAAGTCGACGAAGGCGCGAATGCGAGCGGGAACATGCCGCCGTTGCTGATAGACGGCATGAAAATCGGCCCGCACCCCTTGCCACTCGTGGAGCAGCTCGATCAGGGCACCCCTTGCCAGGTGCTCGTGCACGTCCCACCAGGAGCGCAGTGCGATCCCATGGCCATCCAGCGCCAGCCCCACGATCACCTCGCCATCATTGCTGGCCAGCGGCCCCGCCACCTTGACCGCCTGCTCGACATCGCCACCGCGGTGGCAGAACCGCCACACCGCGTAGTCGCTCTCGTTTTCGCGCAGGACCAGGCAGGGGTGAGCCGTCAGGTCGTTCAACGAAGCGAGCGGCGCCATGCGCGACACATAGGCGGGTGCGGCGCACAGCACCCGGCGGTTGGCGAGGATACGCCGGGCTACCAGGCGCGAATCGGGTGGCTCGCCCACGCGTATGCCGATATCGAACCCCTGGTCGCCGAGGCTCAGCGGATAATTGCTCAGCTCGAGCACACCCTCGACGCCGGGGTGCCGGGTGCAGAAGGCCGAGAGCAGCGGTGCCACGTGGTGGCGGCCGAAGCCGAAGGTGGCGTTGACCCGCAGCGGCCCGGACAGCGCCGCCTGTTGCTCACCCAGGGCCTCTTCCAGCTCGGCAAGCTCCTCCAGGATTGCCGACCCCCGCGCCAGGTAGCGCTCGCCTTCCGCCGTGAGCGAGAGGCGACGCGTGGTGCGGCTGGCCAGCTCCACGCCGAGACGCGCCTCCAGCACCTTGAGGCGCTTGCTGACCGCCGACAACGACAGCCCCAGCTCCCTGGCCGTGGCGGTAAGGCTACCGGCGCGAGCCAGCTGCCGGAAGAAGGCGAGATCGTCGAGCTGCGCCATGCTTTCTACACCTCAGTTCAACAATATATTGCCATTGAGCCTGATTATCACCTTCCTGCCAATGACTACACTGTCCTCACCATCCTGAATCGTGTTCGCATGAATCGGTCAAACAGGAGCACCGCCATGTTCGAGGAGTATCGATCGTTCTCGATCGACAATAACGGTATACGCATACCCGGCCTCATCGGCGGCTCGGGGCCACCGTTGCTGCTGCTTCACGGCCACCCCCAGACCCATCTGATCTGGCATCGCCTGGCCGAGTCGCTGGCACGCCACTTCACGGTGGTGGCAACCGATCTGCGCGGCTACGGCGATGCCTCCAAGCCTCCCGGCGAGCCGGATCACGCCAACTACAGCAAACGGGCCATGGCCGCCGACCAGGTCGCGGTAATGCACGAACTGGGCTTCGAACGCTTCCTGCTCTGTGGCCACGACAGGGGCGGACGGGTGGCCCACCGCCTGGCCATGGACCACCCTGAGGCGGTGGAGAAGCTGATGCTGCTGGATATCGCGCCCACCCTGGCAATGTACGAGAAGACCGACCGTACCTTCGCCACCGCCTACTTCCACTGGTTCTTCCTGATCCAGCCGGCACCATTGCCGGAAACACTGATCGAGGCATCCCCGGCCGACTACATCACACGCACCATGGGCGGACGTCACGCCAACCTCGATGCCTTCGACCCGGCCGCCATCGTCGAATACCAGCGTTGTCTGGCCCAGCCAGGAGCCGCCCATGCACTGTGCGAGGACTATCGCGCCTCGAATACCATCGACCTGGAACACGACAGCGCCGACCGCGAGGCCGGGCGCCGCATCGCCTGCCCCGTGAGGGTGCTATGGGGGCAGCACGGCATCATCGAGCGCTGTTTCGACCCGCTGGCGGAGTGGCGCGCCGTCGCCGAGCAGGTCGACGGCGAGGCCCTGCCCTGTGGCCACTACATTCCCGAGGAAGCGCCGAGTGCGCTGCACGACCATATCCTTCAATTCATGAAAACCGCATGAGGAACTGACCATGACCCAGCGTATCGCCGTTATCCCCGGTGATGGCATCGGCACCGAAGTGATGCCCGAAGGCCTGCGCACCCTGGAAGCCGCCGCCAAGAAATTCGGCATCGACCTGGCTTTCGAGCATTTCGATTTTGCCTGCTGCGACTACTACGCGAAGCACGGCCAGATGATGCCCGACGACTGGTTCGAGCAGCTCAAGGATTTCGACGCCATCTTCTACGGCGCCGTGGGCTGGCCTGACACCGTACCGGACCATGTCTCTCTCTGGGGGTCGCTGCTGCAGTTCCGCCGTCAGTTCGACCAGTACATCAACCTGCGCCCCTGCAAGCTGCTGCCCGGTATCAAGAGTCCCCTTGCCGACCGCAACCCCGGCGACATCGACTTCTACGTGGTGCGCGAGAACACCGAGGGCGAGTACTCCAGCGTCGGCGGCAAGATGTTCGAGGGCACCGACCGTGAGGTGGTGATCCAGGAGACGGTGATGAGCCGCCACGGCGTCGACCGGGTGCTGAAGTACGCCTTCGACCTGGCACAGAGTCGCCCGCGGAAGAAGCTCACCTCGGCCACCAAGTCCAACGGCATCGCCATCACCATGCCCTGGTGGGACGAACGCGTGGAGGCCATGTCCGGCAACTATTCGGACGTCAGCGTCGACAAGTTTCACATCGATATCCTGACCGCCAATTTCGTCCTGCATCCCGACTGGTTCGACGTGGTGGTGGGCAGCAACCTGTTCGGCGACATCCTCTCCGACCTGGGCCCGGCCTGCACCGGCACCATCGGCGTGGCCCCCTCGGCCAACATCAACCCGGAAGGCAAGTTCCCCAGCCTGTTCGAACCGGTCCACGGCAGTGCACCGGACATCGCCGGCAAGGGTATCGCCAACCCCATCGGCCAGATCTGGTCCGGGGCGATGATGCTCGAGCACCTGGGCCACGCCAAGGCCGCCAAGGCCATCGTCGATGCTTTCGAAGCGGTACTGGCCGAAGGCGACGCCAGCCTGCTGACCCCTGATATCCGCGGCCAGGGAACCACGGAGACCCTGGGCCAGGCCATTGCAGAACGTATCCTGGAGACGGAGCAGTGACTCAATGGCAATGAAATGAAACAGAACCGCTCCAGCGTCACGGTTCGATTGTATTCGTCATGGGTTCGTAAAGATTCTCAGTTACTACCGATTTGTCGTCTAGCCTGACAGGTGCCAGCTCAGAAGAGCGAGGTGAAATAATGGAGGAACGACATGAAAAGGACAGCAATCGCTATCGCAGTAGGCGCACTGAGTGCCGGGCTTACCCACGGCGTCCTCGCCCAAGACCAAGACGAGGATACACAGCTGAGCCAACAGCAGCAGACGACTGAAGAGAACGCCCAGGATCGGGATGCACTCGATACCGATACTCAGGGCACAAACGATGAGACAGATATCCGGGTCGAGCAGGAGCCGGCCGAGATCGAGGTCGAGCAGGAGCCACCCGAGGTGACCGTCGAGCAGCAGGCCCCTGAAGTGACCATTGAGCAGCCCGATCCCAACGTCGAAATCGATCAGGCCGAACCGGAGGTCACCATCGAGCAACAGGGTGAAGCCGAGGTGCGTGTCGAAGGCGCAGACGAGGCTTCAGCCGAGATCCGCGACGACGAGCAGCGCGATGAAGATCGCGACCAGCGCGATGACGAAGAAATGTACGACGACCAGAACGGTCAGGATCGTGACGCTCAGGGCCAGGGCATCCAGGTCAGCGAGCTGGAAAACCGCGACCTCATCAATCAGGACGGTGAGGAGCTCGGCGACATTGAACGTGTGGTGCGCAACATCCAGAGCGGCGAAATCTACGTGATCGTTACGGAAGGCGGCTTCCTCGGCTTCGGCGAAGACGAGATGGCCTATCCGATCGAGAATCTCGAAATTCGCTCCGAAGGCGAAGTCGTTCTTCAGTCACAGAGCGGCGAACGTTCAGCCGACGAGTTCGACGATGACAACTTCGAGGAGCTGGATGGAGATGAAGAGATCAATATCAATCACATGAACTGATTGGCTTGGCTCTATATGGCCCCTCTGATCCCACGGGCCTAAGCAAAGAAGGCGTGGCGTGGCCGCGCTTTCTTTCGTGTCTGTTGTCAAGAAAAGGGCAGGCTTCCAGCTTGGCCGTCACATCGGCAACCCAGCGCCCCTGCGTTCGGGCCAGCTCCAGCTCATTCTCGGCGGGCTGTCTGGAACCATCTGCCCCGGCCAGCGTCTCGGCACCGTATGGCGAACCACCCTGCACTATTCCTCAGGCCAGCAAGCCAGGCCTCTGTCAACTGATTGCAATTGGATGTGGCTAAGGGCCGGGCCTAAACCAGCCAAACGACATCGCCTGTAAGGCGATGGGCCATTTCCCGACAGAAACCTCGTGAACGATTTATTGCGAGAGGAGAATATAGTGTCCCGACAAGCCGAGATGAGCCACGCGGCTTCCCCAGTAAAGGCATTTGCCAACCCCGCCGGCCAGGGCCGCACCGGGACCATGAGGCTTGAGCACCTGGACGGGCGATTGTAAGGTGACGGTGATCGCACCTCCATGACAGGAGCAAATCCATGACAATCTTCGAGGCACTTCGACAAGACCACGATATTCAACGCGATCTGCTCGCCCGTCTGATGGAGACACAGGGCGACAGCGAGGAACGGCATGCGCTGTACCGCCAGGTACGCGACGAATTGAAGCATCATGCCGCCGCCGAGGAGCGAGCCCTCTACATCCCCATGATGGCAATCGACCTGACCCAGGAAAAAGCGCGGCACAGCGTGGCGGAACACCACGACATCGACGAGATGATCGAAACGCTGGATGCCACCGACTACGCCTCCCCAGGCTGGCTGGCCAACGCCAAGAAGCTGAGCCACCTGGTGCTGCATCACCTCGATGAAGAAGAACAGGAAGTCTTCCAGCTAGCCGGGCGCGGCCTGGCCAGCGACCAGAAGACAGCGCTGGCCGATGACTATCGAGAGGAAATGGCCAGGCAGCGTGGTGCATGACGATCATGCGGCCCGACCGACGGCGCCTCGGCAACCCCTCGTCCTACCAGTGGCGCATGAGAACACCCCGAAGGCTGGATTGGATGTCCAGATGTCGGGCTGCTGCTGAAAACGGAATATGTCAGCAAAGGCTGATAACTACAGCGCAGAAAGCGTCTGCGTGGAGGAAAGCGAACGTTTTGTCCTCTCCGTTCGAATTCGTCAATTCATGACACGCCAGACCCCTTCGAGAATGCGCACCTTGCCGGCGGCGAGGTTGTCGCGCAGGTTGCGCCCCATGGTGGGAAACTCCTCCCCGAAAATCATCTCCGGGCCCGGCAGTCTGCGGCCCCTCTCGAGCGCCTCTTCAGTGCGGCTTTCGCGTTGGCTATGTACCTGCCGCCAGGCCAGCGCCGAATCGGTAACATCATCCACCCTAAGCGACTCAAAGCCGGATAGTGCCATAGCGCGCTCGAGTTGCTCACGGCTACGCAGGTGACTGGTGGCAGGCGTACGCGCCCAGGGAACGGGTAGAATCAGCGGCTCGGGATTGTCACCGGCCACGACCTCGTGCAGCAGCACGCATCCGCCCGGCACCAGCAAACGCCGCCACTCAGCCAGTACCCGCGGCACATGGGGCATGTTCATCAGCGCATGCTGGCACCACACCCAATCAACGCTTTCCGCTGCCAGCGACACGCTGGCAGCGTCGGCGCACATGAAACGGGTACGATCATCCAGGCCGGTGGCCTTGCTGAGCCAATCGGCCACTTTGACGAAGGCCGCCGTAATGTCGACACCCACCACCTTACAGCCGTACTCGGCTGCCAGCAGTCGGCTGGCGCCACCGGTGCCGCAACCAACGTCGAGAACCCGTTCGCCACCCCGAAGTCCACCCAGGGCCGCCAGGGCGCGGCTGGCGCTTCTCCCGCCAAGGTGGAGCTGGTCGATGCCGGCGCTGTCGTCCAGACTCAACTTGTCCGGGTCGCAGCCAGCCTCTACAAAGGCTTGCCGCAAGCGGTGCAATAAGGCATTGCTGTCCGGTTCGGTTTCGGCATCGTAGTGGGCGTTGAGCTGACGGACGTAGTCGCGGGAATCGTGACAGTATTCATCTGGCATGGCGGGCTCCTCGCCGTCAGGATGGAAAAGGTGCCAGCTTAGGCCCGGTCCGCTCGCATCCCCATTGCACCAAAGTCTGCATCAATGCCAATCAGCGAGGAAATATCATGCCCCTGTGGCTGAACCGTATCGCACCCCTGATACTCGCCGCTACCCTGCTTGGCGGGTGTGTCGGCACGCCCAAGGGCACACAGCCGGTTACCGGCTTCGAACTCGATCGTTACCTGGGCAAGTGGTACGAAATTGCCCGGCTCGACCACTCCTTCGAGCGCGGGCTGGACTGCGTCACCGCCGACTACTCCCTGCGCGATGACGGCGGTGTGCGAGTCATCAACCGCGGCGTGAACCTGGAAACCGGCGAGGAGGATGAGGCGGAGGGACGCGCCTACTTCGTCAGGGACGAGAGCGTAGCCCATCTCAAGGTGAGCTTCTTCGGGCCCTTCTATGGTGGCTACAACGTGCTGGTACTTGACGATGAATATCGCTGGGCGCTGGTCTCGGGCCCTACCCGCGAATACCTGTGGATTCTCGCCCGCCAGCCCGAACTCGACCCCGCCGTCTACCGCGAGCTGGTGAAGGATGCCGAACGCATGGCCTTCCCCGTGACTGAGCTGATCGAGGTTACACAGGGCGATGCCTGCAACGACCGGCGCTGAGCGCCAGTTTCAATATCGCACCCGGGCTTTCACCAGCCCGACGCTGGGGCTTGTGGGGAACGTTCATCAACGGGAAGGTAGCTCAGAATTCACGACACGAGCAGGGCGGTACCATGCTGGCGGATTGGATCGAGCTGAGTCTGGGGGGGACCATACCCACCGAGCGGGAGGGGCGCACGACAGGTGGGCGTTTCCTGCTTCATGCTCCGGGTATACTCGAGCTGATTCCCGACACGGCAGGCAAAGATGCCCAGGCCTGCGTTCTCTCCGCGGGCATTCACGGCAACGAGACGGCACCCATCGAGCTGCTCGGCAACTGCCTGGCCCGGATAGAGGCAGGACTCCTCGCGGTGGGCTCACCGGTGCTGGTGATTCTGGGCAACCTGGCATCGATTCGTAGCGGCAAGCGCTATGTCACCACCAACCTCAACCGGCTGTTTCGTCGAGAGTTGGACGAAGAGGGCATGGAACCCGAGCGAGCACGAGAGCTGATGAGCGCCGTCGATGGTTTCTTCGCGCGCCATGCACAGCTGCCCCGACTGCACTACGACTTGCATACGGCGATTCGTGACAGCCGTTATCCACGTTTCGTGGTCGAGCCTTTCGGCGAGACGCCCACCCTCCCCGAGCAATGGGCATGGCTGGCCGCGGCGGATATCCAGGCGGTACTGCACCAGCACCGCCACAGTTGGACCTTCTCCCACTACTCGAAGCATTATCACCAGGCCCAGGCCTTCACCCTGGAGCTGGGGCGCGCCCTGCCCTTCGGTCACAATGACCTGGCGGCCCTCGCCCCGATGGGCCGGCTGCTGGAAGAGCTGGTTGCCGGACGAAAGCCAGCCCAGGCACCGGCGGTACAGATGGCTTTCTTCCGCGTCGCCCATGAGCTGATGCGGGAATCCGAGTCGTTCCGGCTCTGCTTTGCCGACGATACGCCCAATTTCACCGAGTTCCCCCCCGGCACACGGCTGGCCGAAGACGACAAGGCAGGGCCCTTCATCGTCGGAGAGGCCCCTGTGAGCGTGGTGTTCCCCAACGCCAATGTCGAGCTTGGGGCTCGGGCAGCGCTGCTCGCGACCCGGACCGAGCAGCCTGTCTGACCGAGCGTTGCAATCCAGGGCATCGGAGCCAAATTCGCCTATTCGCAACATTATCAACAGTAAAAAAATCCGACATACAACAATAATCTGGAGCAATCTGATGACACACCACACCGACCCACACAACCAAGGTCGAATGGCACCCACCCCCGACCAGCCTGGTCAAAGCATCCTGGCCTGTTAGAATCGCCCCTTTTTCATACCGGCATGCTTAAACCGGCCAGTCGCCCCTGGCGACTCGTCCCGACCTGGAGCCCACCCATGGCCGATACCCCGATTCCTCTCGAAGTGCGCAACATCAAGAAGCGCTTCGGCGATACCGAAGTACTCAAGGGCCTTTCGCTGCAGGCCAGAAAAGGTGATGTCATTACCCTGATCGGGGCCTCAGGTTCCGGCAAGAGTACCTTTCTGCGCTGCATGAACCTGCTCGAACAACCCGACGACGGCGACTTGATCGTCCACGGCGAAGCGATACAGTTCAAGCAAACCCGCCAGGGGCGTGAGCCGGCCGACTGGAAGCAGGTGGTGCGGATGCGCGCCAAGCTGTCGATGGTCTTCCAGAGTTTCAACCTCTGGGCGCACATGACGCTGCTCGAAAACGTCATCGAGGCGCCGATTCATGTACTCGGCAAGCCGAAGAAGGAAGCCATCGAGCAAGGCCGTGCCCTGCTTGAACGGGTTGGCCTGACCGCAAGGGCGGATGCCTACCCGGCACAGATGTCCGGTGGCCAGCAGCAGCGCGGCGCCATTGCCCGGGCACTGGCCATGGACCCGGAGGTGATGCTGTTCGATGAGCCCACGTCGGCGCTGGACCCGGAGCTGGTCGGCGATGTGCTCAAGGTCATGCATGGCCTGGCCGATGAGGGGCGCACCATGGTGGTGGTCACCCATGAAATGGGCTTCGCCCGCGACGTCTCCAGTCAGGTGATCTACCTGCACCAGGGCCTGGTGGAAGAGGCAGGCCCCCCCCAGGAAGTGCTGGTCAACCCCACCTCGCCGCGGCTCAAGCAGTTCCTGGCGCCGAAGTACTGAGGAATTCCACCATGCTCGACCTACACGGCTATGGGCCCCGGCTACTGGAAGGCGCCGGCGTCACCATCCAGCTAGCGCTGCTGTCACTGATACTGTCCATTGTACTGGGGCTGATCACCGCCAGTGCCAAGATGTCGCGCAGCTGGCTGCTGCACAAGGTAGCCACGCTCTACACCACGGTGATTCGCGGCGTACCCGACCTGGTGCTGATGATGCTGCTGTTCTTCGGTGGCCAGATGGCATTGAACGTATTGACCGATATGATCTACGACCGCTTCGGCGTGGACTGGTATGTCAACCTCAATGCCTTTGCCGCCGGCGTACTCACCATCGGCTTCATCTTCGGCGCCTACATGGGCGAAACCTTCCGCGGCGCCTTCATGGCGGTGGATCACGGTCAGATCGAGGCCGGCAAGGCCTACGGCATGAGCCCCTGGCTGGTGTTCCGGCGAATTCGCTTTCCGCTGATGATGCGCCATGCCCTGCCCGGCCTCTCCAACAACTGGATGGTGCTGCTCAAGACCACCGCTCTGGTGTCGGTGATCGGCCTGACGGATATGGTGCGCGTCGCCGCCGAAGCCTCCCGCGCCACCCATGAGCCGTTCACCTTCCTGCTGCCGGTTGCAGCCGTCTACCTGTTGATCGCCAGCCTCTCGGAGTGGCTGTTCGTCCGGCTGCAGAAACGCTACAACGTTGGCTTCGGGGAGCACTGATATGGAATGGTTCAATGCGCTACTCGCCGACAATCGCATCTTCACGCCCAACACCATCGCCTTCTACTGGGAAGGCCTGGTAACCACCACTCAGTTGGTGTTCCTGTCGCTGCTGGTGGGGCTGGTGCTCGCTGTGCCGCTGGCCATCGGGCGTAGCTCCCGGCACCGCTGGATCAGCCTGCCGATCTACGTCTATACCTACGTCTTTCGCGGCACGCCGCTGCTGATCCAGCTTTATATCATCTACTACGGCGTCGTCTTCTTCGATGGCATCCAGGAAACCTTCCTCTGGCCGATGCTGAGGGAAGCGTTCTACCCGGCCCTGATCGCCTTCACGCTGAATACCGCGGCCTATACCACCGAGATCTTCCGCGGAGCCATCAAGGCCACCTCGCGCGGCGAGATCGAAGCGGCCAGGGCCTACGGCATGTCGCCGGGCTTGACGATGCGACGTATCATCCTGCCCAGCGCCTTTCGCCGGGCACTGCCGGCCTACGGCAACGAGGTGATCTTCATGCTCCATGCCAGCGCCATTGCCAGCGTGGTCACGCTGATGGACCTCACCGGCGCAGCCCGCTTCGTCTATGCACGCTTCTATGCGCCATTCGAGGCATTCCTGTTTGCTGCTGCAATCTATCTCTGCCTGACGTTCGCCATCCTGTTCTTCTTCCGTTGGCTGGAAAAGCGTCTGCTCGCCCACCTCCGGCCGCAGAGCGGCTGAAGTGGCAGCGTCAAACAGACGTTGGAAAATTCACGCCAAGAGGGTTTCGGCCCGGGCGTGGCTGCGCTAAATTCAGGCGCGACGTCACCGTAAAACGGTGTACGAAATGACAACAAGGAAGCCATTATGAAAAAACTGCTGACCGTCTCCCTCCTGGGCCTGGCCATTGCCGCCGGCACTGCCCAGGCACGTGACTACGACCATGTGCGCTTCGGCGTCGACATTCCCTACGAGCCGATGGAGTACCGTGATGCCGATGGCGAGCTGACCGGCTTCGACATCGACCTGGGCAACGCCCTGTGCGCCGAGATCGGTGTAACCTGCGAGTGGATCGAGCAGGAGTGGGACGGCATCATTCCCGGCCTGCTGGCGCGCAACTACGACGCCATCATGTCCTCCATGACCATCAATGACGAGCGCCGCCAGACCGTGCTCTTCTCCGATCCCTACATCACCATCCCCGGTGCCTGGTTCGCCCCCGCCGGCAGCGAGATCGAAGAGATCAATGAAGAGGCGCTGGCCGACAAGAGCATCGGCGTGCAGCGTGGTACCACCTTCGACAGCTACGTCACCGACAACTACGGCAGCGTAGCCAACGTTAGCCGCTACTCCACCGCCGACGACATGGTGCTGGATCTGCAGTCCCAGCGCCTGGACCTCGTCTTCCTGGAGTTCATCGTCGGCCAGGTCACGCTGCTCGAGAACCACGAGGGCGAATATCAGGTGGTCGGTGAAATGGTCACCGAGCCCGAGGAGTACTTCGGCGAAGGCTTCGGCATCGCCTTCCGTCCGCGCGACGAAGCGCTTGCGGAGCGCTTCAACGAAGCACTGGCCACCCTGAAGGAAGACGGTACCTACGACGAGATTTTCGAGCGCTACTTCGGCGAAGAGTAAGCCTGTTCGACGCTCCCGGCTCATCCGGGAGCGTCATCCCGTCCCTGCCTCCTGCACCGTCCCTGCCTCTCCGTTCTGGCGGGGCCTGGCCACTGCGTACCCCCAATCCCGGCATTCAGCGACGGGAAGACAACAACAAGGAACATCATCATGAAACGCTATCTTGGTATCACCCTGCTCGGCGCTGCCCTGGTGGCTGGCCCCGCCCAGGCCCGCGACAGCTACGATCACGTCCGCTTCGGCGTCGATGTACCCTACGAGCCGATGGAGTATCGTACGCCGGAAGGCGAACTGACCGGCTTCGATATCGACCTGGGTAATGCCCTGTGCGATGAGATGGGCATTACCTGCGAATGGGTCGAACAGCAGTGGGACGGCATTATCCCAGGCCTGATGGCACGCAACTACGACGCCATCATGTCATCCATGACCATCAACGAGGAGCGACGCGCCCAGGTACTGTTCTCCGATGCCTACTTCATGCCGCCCTCGGCCTGGTTTGGCCCGGCGGATAGTGATATCGACTTGCCTTCCGAGGAGACCCTGGAAGGCAAGACGCTGGGCGTGCAGCGTGGCACCCTGCAGGACAGCTATGCCACCGACTTCTACGGCGACGTTGCCACCATCCGACGCTACCCCACCGCCGACGACATGCTGCTGGACATGGAGTCGGGCCGTCTCGACCTGGTGTTCGTCAACTACCCGGTCGGCAAGACCACGCTGCTTGACAGCGAGCGTGGCGACTACCGGGTGGTAGGCGAGATGATTCGCGAACCGTACAAGTACTTCGGCGACGGTATCGCCATTGCCTTCCGTCCACGCGATGAGGCCCTCGCCGAACGCTTCAATGAAGCGCTGGCCACGCTGAAGGAAAACGGCACCTACGACGAGATCCATGACCGGTACTTCACCGATTGAACTCGTCACAAGGCCACGCCATTACGGTGGCGTGGCCGCTTGACAGGCCTGGCGTGTTCGCGCATGTTTGGCAGGTCGCCTTGAAAAGAGCGAGAGGTTCTTCCCATGATCATCAATGGTGGTTTCGTTGAGAGTTTCTATCTCAGCGAATGGTTCGACGAATAGCCCCCTTCCGGCCATCCCCTGGCCCGGCACGCCAGTGCCTCGTACTCTGCCGTACTCCGCGTGATCCAAGCCATGGCCCCGGCTAACGCCTGCCCATGACTGCGCTCCGTCGATAACGGCTCCGGCTTCACGGCCTATTCCCAGCAGCTCATCAACTGCCTACCAACAAGCACAAGCTGCCAGTGCGCAGCATTCATGGCCGATGGCATGCGCTAATGGCATGTACATTTGGCATGCACTAACGGAGATTCCCATGCGTCATACTTCCCTATTGCTGGCCGCCACGCTTGGCGCCGCCCTGGTTGCCGGTACCGCCCAGGCTCGTGACTACAGCGAAATCCGCCTCGGCGTCGACCTCCCCTACGAGCCGTTCATGTACCGCCAGGCCGACGGCGAGCTGACCGGTTTCGAGATCGAGCTGGGCGAAGCGGTGTGCGCCTATCTCGAAGCCACCTGCACTTGGGTGGAACAGGACTGGGACGGCATCATCCCCGGCCTGCTGGCACGCAACTACGATGCCATCATGTCATCGATGTCGATCAACGAGGAGCGTGCCCAGCAGGTACTCTTTTCCGACCCTTACTACACCACGCCCAGCGTCTGGGTAACTGCACTGGATCGGGAGATCGACATCGACGACCGCGCCAGTCTCGAGGGGCTGGTCGTGGGCGTGCAGCGAGCCACGCTCCAGGACAACTATGTCACCGAGCTCTACGGCGACGTGGTGGAGGTGCGCCGCTATACCGGTGGCAGCGAGGTGGTCACCGACATGCGTGCCGGCCGACTCGACTAGTGAGCTATTACGCTTTCTTTAAAGGATGGCTGCTTCTAAGCCAACCTCCTAGCTGTCTGAGCCTTCCCACATCGTTTCCCACTTAACCAGGATTTCGGGACCTTAGCTGACGGTCTGGGTTGTTTCCCTTTTCACGACGGACGTTAGCACCCGCCGTGTGTCTCCCACGCTTGCACTCACCGGTATTCGGAGTTTGCCTCGGGTTGGTAAGTCGGGATGACCCCCTAGCCGAAACAGTGCTCTACCCCCGGCGGTGATACGTGAGGCGCTACCTAAATAGCTTTCGAGGAGAACCAGCTATCTCCGGGCTTGATTAGCCTTTCACTCCGATCCACAAGTCATCCAAATCTTTTTCAACAGATCCTGGTTCGGTCCTCCAGTTGATGTTACTCAACCTTCAACCTGCTCATGGATAGATCGCCCGGTTTCGGGTCTATATCCAGCGACTGGTCGCCCAGTTAAGACTCGCTTTCGCTACGCCTCCCCTATTCGGTTAAGCTCGCCACTGAATATAAGTCGCTGACCCATTATACAAAAGGTACGCGGTCACAGAACAAGTCTGCTCCCACTGCTTGTACGCATACGGTTTCAGGATCTATTTCACTCCCCTCTCCGGGGTTCTTTTCGCCTTTCCCTCACGGTACTGGTTCACTATCGGTCAGCCAGGAGTATTTAGCCTTGGAGGATGGTCCCCCCATATTCAGTCAAGGTTTCTCGTGCCCCGACCTACTCGATTTCACGTGATCAGATTTTCGACTACGGGGCTATCACCCACTATGGCCGAGCTTCCCAGCTCGTTCGTCTAATCAGTCACACGCTTAAGGGCTGGTCCCCGTTCGCTCGCCGCTACTGGGGGAATCTCGGTTGATTTCTTTTCCTCAGGGTACTTAGATGTTTCAGTTCCCCTGGTTCGCCTCCCAACACCTATGTATTCAGTGTGGGATACCCAGCTTGTGCTGGGTGGGTTTCCCCATTCAGAAATGCCCGGGTCACAGGTCGTTTGCCACCTCGCCGAGCCTTATCGCAGGCTACCACGTCTTTCATCGCCTCTGGCTGCCTAGGCATCCACCGTATGCGCTTAATCGCTTGACCATATAACCCGAAAGGGTCTGGTCCGCGATTACTCACGACAATTGCCGGATACGCTTGAGACGTATCACGTTGTCCTTCCTTTTCAGGAAGAACTTGTCAGCATGATTCACATTGTTAAAGTCGGCGAGTTCGGCAGTCGGCAATTGGGCTTCCACCACGATATCGGCGCCACCGGCACAGCCGATGAAGACCTCCCCGCGGTCCTCCGAATCGAGATTGAGCAGCAACCGGCCTGATAGAGACACAGCGGCGTGGTGATGGTCCAGCCGGCCCCGGCACTGACCAGTCGCAGCACCGCAAAGGTATTGTCGAGATGCAGCCGGGCCGGCAGCTCCAGCTTGTTCAAGCGCAAATGGCGCTCGATGGCCTGGCCGATCAGCGACTGAGGCGTGTAGCGCACGAAGTCAAGCTGACGGGCGATCCAGCGAAGGTTGTCCAACGGCCCAGCCCAACCGAGCGGCATCACCAGCACGAAGGGCTCGCGTAGCAGGGAATGCCTTTCCAGTCCGTCGTAGTTCTCGAGCCGGTCGTCGGAGATGATGATATCCACATGGCGGGTCAGCAGAGCATGGCTGTGCATATGTGACAGCCCGGTGGTCAGCGTGTAATCGCGGGTATAGCGCCTGATCAGCTCGATCAGCGGCTGACCGACCGCGGTGGCCATGGAATCGACCAGTGCCAGGCGCACCTGGTGAAGCTGTCCGAAGGCGCCCGACACCAGCTCACGACGGGTGCTGCGCGCCTCCTCCAGCAGGCGCCGGGCACGATCATAGAAGAAGCGCCCCGCACTGGTCGGCTCCAGCGGTCTTGTATTGCGCTTGAACAGCGTCACCCCCATTCCCTCTTCGAGGTTGGCCAGGCTCTGGGACACCGAGGACTGCTTGAGCCCCAACCGCCTGGCCGCCGCACTCTGGCTTCCCTGTTCCAGTGTCTCGACGAAAATTTCCATGCTGCGGAGATCGAAACCGAAGCCACTGCGCATTGCCGTATTTCTCCATGCTCTGCCCCTTGTCGCCAGGAACTTGCCCGCTGCGTTCCGGTCATAAGAGCGTTGTTCTTATTGCTTTTTCGTCATCGACAGGGAGGTCAAGATGACCACACAGGCTGCCGCCAGCGCGGGGTCGGATCGCCCCGTTTCCACCTGGACCGCCTGGGGCCAGTGGCTGGCACTCGCCACCATGACCATCGATCATCTTACCCGCTACGTGCTGCCTGCAGGCTGGCAGCTCGACTGGGCAGGGTCGTCGATCGGACGTATCGCCTTCCCGCTCTTCGCCGCCATGGTCGCCTGGCACGGGCTGTTCAATACCCGCAACCCCCTGCGCTACGCCCGGCGTATCCTGGTGATCGGCCTGGTGGCCCAACTGCCCTACATGATGATGCCCCGGGCATCGGATGCCTTCATTCTCAATGTCTGCTTCACCCTGGCGCTGGGCCTGGCCTGGGGCACCTGGCTGCGCAGCCTGCTGGCGCGGTATCTGCAGGGTAAGTTGGATGTGACGCTGGCACTGGGTCTTGGCGTCTCTTTGCTGGGCTGGTATGTGGCCGGCAACTGGGTGGAATACGGGCACCGGGGCCTGCTGTTGATTCCGCTGCTCATGCTCGCCTTCCATCAGCTGCACGGCGCCGGCGAAGCGCTGGGGGAACGCCTGCTTGCCGTCACCCTGGCAGCACCGGTGCTGGTGGTGGCCGGGCTGATGAACAGCTCCGACATGGCCAAGTCCTTCACCGTGGCCACCTGCCTGGTGGTCCTGTGGCTCGCCGCCGGCGCCCACCGATTCACGCCGAGCGTTCCGAGCGCCATGCCACGCCGGCTGTGGCTGGCCTGGTACCCCGGCCATTTCATGCTGATCGCCGCCTGGCTCTGGGCAAGCGGTGGCCTGGGCTGATCAGTCGGTGATCTGACCGGAGCCGGCCGATTCCTGGCTGCGGGAGAGAAGCTGCTCCAGCAGCTCGATGGCCATGGGTCGATGGAAATGATAGCCCTGGAAGCGGCGACAGCCGCGAGCCAACAGGAAGTCCAGTTGGGCCTCATTCTCGACACCCTCGGCCACGACCTCGATACCGAGATGCTGCGCCATGGCCAGTATTGTCTCGACGATGGCGGCATCGTTGCTGTCGGAGTCGAGGTCACTGACGAAGCTACGGTCGATCTTCAATTCGTCCAGTGGAAGGCATTTCAAGTACGTCAGGGAAGAGAAACCGGTACCAAAATCGTCCAGCGCAAGATTGAGCCCCAGCCGCTTGAGCTGATGCATGCGGTCGACGGCTTCACCGAGACCGTCGATCATGATGCTCTCGGTCAGTTCAATGGTCAGCCGCGACGGGTCGATGCCATGGGTACCCAGAACCCAAGTCACGCCTTCGACGAATCCAGGCTGGGTGAAGTGCCGCACGCTGATGTTGACCGACAGACGAGGCAGCATTTCGGCCGGCAGCCGGGCCAACAACTCGCAGCAACTATCCAGCATCCAGGTCTCGAGCTCGACGATCAGGTCGCTCTCCTCGGCGATGGCAATGAAGACCTCCGGCGATATCCAGCCATGGACGGGGTGCTGCCAGCGCATCAGCGCCTCGACACCGAATATCCGCCCGTTCTGGTCCAGCTGGGGCTGGTATTGAGCAAAGAGCTGGTCTTCGGTCAGTGCGCTGCGCAGCGCCTGCTCCATCTCCAGCCGCCATGTGATCTGGGTCTGCATCGATGGTTCATAGCCGCAGACCTGTGCCCTGCCCTTGACCTTGGCTTGGTACATGGCGGTATCGGCATGCCGCAGCACATCGCCCACGTCCTCATCAACGGTAAGAGGAAAGAGGGTATAGCCGATGCTCGGTGTGACGCTGATCCGTTGGCCCGCGAGATCATAGACCTTGCGCAGTGAGGAGAGCAGCTCTCTCGCCATCTGCTCGGCCCGCACCAGCTCGGCCTCCCGGTCGCCCGACAAAGCCGGCACCAACACCACGAATTCGTCGCCGCTGAGGCGCGCCGCCATGTCCCCATCGCGCATGCAGACCAGCAGCCGCTTACTGAGCTGCCTGAGCAGCTCGTCACCGACGCTGTGACCCAGTGAGTCGTTGATCATCTTGAAGCGGTCGAGGTCGAGGAACATCACCAGACCCAGCCGGCCGTCATCGCGGCGATCCCGAATCGTGGACGCCAGGGTCTCTATCAACAGGCGGCGATTGGGCAGCTCGGTCAGCGGATCGAAGTAGGCTTGCCGATGGATGGTCTCTTCCGCTCGCTTGCGCTCGGTGAAATCCTCGATCAGCGCCACGCCGCCGACGATCTCACCTGCTTCATTGCGCAGCGCATTGTAGAAGGCACGAAGCGGCGTCTGCTTGCCGCTGAGAATGGCGCGATAGGTTCCTTCATAATAGCCGGTACCGCTGACCAGCGCCTGGCGGACCGCGCCGGATACCCGCTTGTCCTCCGCTTGCTCCAGCAGATTAAAGCCCTGCAGGCGCTCCCAAGTGGTTCCGAGAATTTCCAGACACTTCTCGTTGAAGTCGACGACCCGTCCCTCTCCGTCGAAGTGCATCACCCCCAGGGGCGTATGACGAAAGATGGCGCGATAGCGGCTCTCGCTCTCACGCAGCTGCGACTCCCGCGAGGTGACAGCCAGGCGCAGGGCGATATTATCGCTGATGATATGGTGAAGACGACGGCTGACCGTCAGCAGGAGCCCCAGAAACAGCACGACCATGGCAGAGAGTAACCAGGAGAACGGCGAGCCCTGGAACAGCAGCTGGCCCAGCAGTGGCAGCAAGGCGGGCAGGATGAAGACAGGGGCCACCCACCACACCGAAGAGAGCGTCGTCATGCCACCCGCGGCGACTCCGGTCAGCACGATGGTCAGGGCGGCGAGCTGTCCTTGATGCTCCATGGTGAACATCAGCAACCCCGCAGCGCCCCACACGGCGCCGGCAATCCCCGCCCCCCAGGCGAAACGCCGCAGCCAGCAACGCTGATGACGTCGGCTGGCCGGCTGGCGATGATAATACCAGGCAAGCCCCAGGCGACCCGAGGAGACGAAGACCAGTACAACCAGCCATCCGATCAGCAGAGTAGCCGGTAACAACGGCCACATGGCGGCGACCAGCAGGCACGCTCCCAACACGCTAGCCAGCACCGGTTGCCACAGCCGCTCGTAGAGCAGGCGAACCTGCTCGTGGACGAGCTGGCGGCACTGGGTGGAGACTGGCAGAGACGCACCGAAGAGCTCGCGACTCTCCGCCGGGGGAGGACTGGGCATGCGATCGTTCCGAATAGATGTATTCGTTGTGGCTCCTATCTTTACCGCATGCCGGCGGATTTGGCGAGGGAGCCGCCCTCAACGCAAGGCGCGAGGCGACTCCCTGTCATGATCAAGGCCAGGAGTAGACGCCTCGGTTCAAGGCATCGCGAATGGCCGATATCACCTTGTTACCACGCAGCGTGGCCCCACTGTAGCCATCGATGTCATCGACCATACGCTCGGGCTCGTAGAGCGCGAAGACGCGCGTCACGGGCTCGCCCTCGAGCCGCTCGGTGATCTGCTGGTGCTGCACCATAACCGGGTAGAGCTCGTCGCCCTCTTCCAGTGCCAGATAGTCCACCCCACGGTAGGCCAGGTGACGATAGCTGACATTCGACAGCCGACCGTCGCGCAGGTCGAACTGTACGTTGACCTGCATCTCGCCGCCGTCACTGAACACGCCGCGGTAGCGGCCATCCAACGGCAGGCCAAGCAGCGCTCGGTGCAGCCGTTCGTCATCGACAGGCGATAGGCGCGCCTCGTCAGTGTCGGTGTCCTGACTGACAGTATCGGACGGTTCGGTTGCGGCCTCGGACTCGAACGGCTCACCCTCCTCGTCCACCAGACGCCCGACCAGGTACTCCTCGAGCATACCGTCGGCCCGCGGGCTATGGGGCACGCCGGGACGCTTGTTGTCCCAGCCTTCGGTAGCCTCTCTGCCACACCACTCCAGCATTATCTCTTCGTCGGTAGGATGGTCGGGGATGTAGTCGGTGACGTCGTAGACCCTGCCATGAATGGCCTTCCAGCAGCTCTCGGCGCCATCGTGCTCGGCCAGCTCATCCAGGGTGATGGCATCCAGCTCATCGTCGGCGGCCTCGTCACGCTCGCCGCTCGATAACGCGTTGACCGAGACCATGGTGAAGAGGCTCGCCATGAAGGCAATGAAGGCGGAGTATGCAATCTTGTTGAGCGTCATAGAAAGTCGAAGACCTCGCTGTGAATACGTGAAGCGGGAATCCCCTGCCCGGCAAGCAGTTGCTTCAGGTGAGCATTCATGGCGGGAGGTCCACAGACATAGATCTCTCGCTCGGTAAAGTCGGGGCAGTGTTCACGCAGGTAGGCCTCGTCCAGCCGCCCACGTTCTCTGGAATAGTGCTGGCTGAAGGCAAAGGACTCATGGCCCGCGGCAATGCGCTCAAGCTCCTCCCGATAGTAGGCACGCTCCGGGCTGTTCGCGAGATAGAACAGGTGGACACGCCCATCGGTCAATCCTCGCTCGGCAATGTCGCGTGCCCCGCCCACAAAAGGGGTAATACCGATACCGCCACCGATCCAAAGCTGATCACGCTCTGGAAAGTGCCGGCCATAGAACTCACCGTAGGGGCCCTCGATCAGAATTCGGGTCTCCGGCTCCACCGTCTGCAGGGCATGGCTGGCGTCACCCAGGTCCTTGATGCCAATGCGCAGGCGAGAATCCGACGGCGCCGAAGCGATGGTATAAGGATGCTCCTCGCCGCGCCCGGCGGAAAGCCTCTCGTCCAGCGGCGTGAGGTAGACGAACTGCCCTGCCTCGTAGGCCATGGGCCGGCCCTCGGGACGCAATACCAGCTCGACCACGCCGCGCGCCAGCCGCTCTACCGCTTCGACACGGTAGGGATGCCGCGCCACACGCGGTGACACCAGCTTGCGCCAGACGATAGCGCCGATGCCGGCCAGCCCCAGCAGCCACCAAAGCGCTGATTCACCGGCCAGCAGCAAGGCATGCCCAAGCCCCAGCAGCAGCGCCACAGCCGACACCAGGTGCAGACGCTTCCAGCGCTGGTAGTGGGGCTGGCCGAAGAAGTCGAAGGTGGGCGCAAGGAAAATCACCATGGCCAGCCAGGCCAACCAACCCAGCCAGGTCGCGCCATGTGAAAGCGGCGGGAAAAGGGTCGCCACCGCTGCATCCAGGGAGGCCGGTACCGCCGCCAACCCCAATGCCAGGACATGTACCATCACCAAAATGAAGGCGGTGAAACCCAACCAATGGTGAAGCCGCCACAGCCGGGCTAGCCCGCCGAACCAGCGATCCGTACCCGGCAGGCGAATGCTCACCGCTGCCGCCAGCAGCATCATGGCCAACCCAAGGATGCCAGCTACTCGGCCCACCCAGGTCAGCCACAGCTCAGGTGGTCCACCGAGCCCCCCCAAGCGCGGCAGCGCCACCAACAGCGGCAGGATTATGAGGACGATCAGCAGCAGGTCACCATAGCGAGGTCGCAGGGGCATGCAGGGCTCCATCATGAACAGGCCCTATCAGTCTTGCTGACAATCCTCATTTCGCAACACCATCCCGCACTAACTTGCCCTTGAGTGATCCAGGTCAACACATCATGCCGCGACTCAACCACACTGAAAGCCTGGAAGGTCTCCCTGACGTCGATACGAATAACAACAACAAACCACACTCATAGACCGAGGAGCCTCCATGGCTAATAACAAGATAGGCCACAGGGTTTCGCCCTGGCTGGCGCTTGCGCTACCTGCCGCGCTGGCACTGACCTGGGCAACCCAGGGCAGCGGCGTGATCAAGAACGATCACGACCGCAATATCCACATTCCCGACGAGCTGACCATGCCGCTGCAGGTGCAGGTCGCCTACAACGATGACGAGGTTTTCTTCCGCTATCGTTGGCCCGCCGAACAGGCCTATGTCTACCATGACATGCTGCGCTACGAAGATGGCGTTTGGCATCGTCATGGCGCCTCGCCCATCGGCTCGGATCCGGACAACGCCTACGAGGACCGGGTCACCATGCTGGTGGACGATGGCAGCGTTCCCGAGTTTGGCCGCTATGGCGGCTACATCACCGTTGGCAGCGGCATGCGTTACTTTCCCGATGTAGCCGGTGCGCAAGAGGTGCGTGATCACCCTCACCTCGGCGAGGCCCTGGGTCGCAGCGATGTCCGCAAATATCTACCGGCCACCCGTACCGACCAGAATGACTGGCGCAGCGTGGTCAATGCGGATCTGCTAAGCGCCCAGCGCGAGGCAGGATACTTCCTCGACCTGTGGCACTGGCGAGCAGGACGCTCCAACCCAGTCGGCATGGCCGACGATAATTGGGTCGGCGAATACCGTAACAGCGATGCCGGCCGGGGTGCCTTCACTACCAACTGGGATGGTGAAAACGCACAGCCCAACTGGATGTTCGACCCCGATGCGGTAGCTATACACGCCTTGCGCTGGGAAGATATCGCCGCGAACCGCTTCGACTTCGATGGCCTCTACTATCTGGCAGAGGACTTTGCCGTGGAATTCGACCCCGACCATGACTGGCAAAACGGCGACGTCATTCCCCGCCGTCTGCTGCGCCAGCCCGAGGGTTCCCGTGCGGCAATTCGGGTCCACGGAGATGCCCGCTGGGCTGATGGTCATTGGGACGTAACCCTGGTGCGCGCCATGGATACGGGAAGCCCGCTTGACGACAAGGCGTTCCGCGAACAGGGACGCTACGATCTAGGTATCGCCGTGCATCGGAATGCTACCGGCAGCCGCTGGCACTATGTCTCGCTACCCTACTCGCTTGGCTTTGGTCGCGAAGCGGATATCCAGGCCCAGCGCCTGAATGGCAGTGAGCCCGACTGGTCCGGTGACTGGACCGACATTACCCTGCTCTATCCCGGCCAGGTCAATTGGCCACTGCTGATCAGCGATGCCCATGCCGGCGCCAAGGATATCGCCGACGGCACCGCGGTACGTGCCCGCCATAACGAGAAGCAGCTGGCTTACTACGGCATGGAGATGGAGTTCAACGGCCCCATCACCGCACGCTGGGGGCTGACGCTCTTCACCGGTCTGTTCCTGATGCTGGGCATGACTCTCGCTCTGCTACCTGCCTTTCGCTCCAATCAAAAGGGAGACCTCTAATGGCTGCCATGCATCATATGCTCGTGCATTTTCCACTGGCGTTCTGGTCGCTCTCCATCCTGATGATTCTACTCGGGGCACTGGCCAAGGGGCATATCGCTGAGCTGAGTCGAGCTGCACTGCTGCCGGTACTGGCAATCAGTGTACTGAGTGGCCTGGTAGCCATTGTCAGCGGGCTGATAGTCTGGCCGATGCAGGCCAATATCACCAGCCCGCTGGCCCGCAACCATATCCTGATGGCCTTTTGGTCGCTGGGCATCTTCACCATGCTCACGGTGCTGGTGTGGCGTGCCGGAGATTCTGCCTTCGAAGGGAGCCGTCGTTGGGCCCTGGTGATCCTGGCACTGACCGGAGGCCTCATGTTCGCCGCCGCCGGCACACTGGGTGGACATATGCTCGGCGAGGCCACCCCCTGGTCCGCAGTCCTTGGCCTGCTCGGCTGGAACGTCTACACCACCTATTACACACCCTACTGGGTGCTCCTGCTGATGCTGCTGGCAGGATTGGGAGGCATCTACCTCTGGCTCCGGGCATCAGGTCGCCTGGAGCCCGGTAAAGCTACGCTCCGATAACCATTGAACCGCAACCATCAAGGGCCCCAAACGGGGCCCTTGTCGTTAGGGAGGCGCCTCTCCGCCTTGGACGCGCAGCTTTCAGCTTGCTTGGAGTGGCCGTCCGCGAAATAAAGCGGGCCCCGTTGCGTTACGTCACCGGTTGCGCTGACGTTACGAGTCCTCGAAGCTGAAGCGCGGCTCCGGCGCTTCGGGCAGCAGGCAAGCGCAGGCATGCACCTTCTCGAGCAGCTCGGCATGGGTCGGCGCCAGCAGGTTGACGTGGGCGAGCTTGCGGCCGGGGCGCTCGCTCTTGTCGTAGCGGTGCAGGTGAGCGTCTTCGATGGCGAGTATCGCCGCCGCGTCGCCCTCCTGGCCGATCACGTTGACCATGCAGGTGGGCATGCGCGCCGAGGTGTCGCCCAGCGGCAGGCCCTGGATCGCCCGCAGGTGGTTCTCGAACTGGCTGGTCACCGCGCCGTCCATGGTCCAGTGGCCGGAATTGTGTACCCGCGGCGCCATCTCATTGGCCAGCAGCTGGCCGTCACGGGTCTGGAACAACTCCAGGGTCAACACGCCGACATAGTCGAGTTCGTCGAGCAGTGCGCGAATATAGCCATCCGCGGTCTGCTGCACGGTCTCGTCGAGATCAGGCATTGGCGCCAACGAATAGCGCAGAATGCCATCGACATGCAGATTCTCGGCCATGGGGTAGAAGGCCACGTCGCCCTCGCGGCCACGCACGGCGATGATCGAAACCTCACGCACGAAATCGACGAATGCCTCGACGACCAGTTGGGGATGATTGATGCTGCGCCAAGCATCGACGGCCTCGGCCGGGTCGCGTAGCACCGCCTGGCCCTTGCCGTCGTAACCCTCGGTGACCGACTTGGCCACCACCGGAGCACCCAACTCGCGGGTCGCCGCCTCGAGCTCCTCGGCGCTCTGCACCAGGCGATAGGCCGGGGTGGGAATGCCCAAGCGGTCGAACAGTGCCTTCTCCTGAGCACGGTTCTGGCAGATCCGAATCGCCTCGCTGGACGGATAGACCGGCCTGAGTTCTTCGATGGCCTGGACAAGCGCAACGGGCAAATGCTCGAACTCGTAGGTGACGAGATCAACCTTGTCCAGGAAGTCGTCGAGATGGTGCTGATCCGTATACACCATCACATCACCGATGCCCGCGCTGGGATGGCCGGTGGTATCGAGAAAGGTAAAACGATTGGCCAGGGGATAGCCGGCCAGGGCCAGCATGCGGCCAAGCTGGCCGGCACCGAGCACACCGATGTTCATGTCGCTTACTCCTCTCGCAGGCTCATTCGGCTCTCGCTGACTCATTCGGAGCGAGGGTCGGGGTTGTCGAGCACCGTCTGGGTCTGTTCGGCTCGGAAGGCCTCGACGGCAGTACGCACCGACTCATCCTGCAGTCCGACGATCTGCGCTGCCAGCAGGCCGGCATTGGTGGCCCCCGCCTTGCCGATGGCCAGGGTCCCCACAGCGATCCCGCCCGGCATCTGAACGATGGAAAGCAGCGAATCCAGGCCCTTGAGCGCCTTGGATTCCACCGGCACGCCCAGCACCGGCAGCGCCGTCTGGGAGGCCACCATGCCCGGCAGGTGAGCCGCACCACCCGCGCCGGCGACGATCACCTGCAGGCCGCGTTCGGCGGCACCCTTGGCGTAGTCGAACAGCAGGTCAGGCGTGCGATGCGCGGAAACCACGCGGGTCTCGCAAGCCACGCCCAGGCGCTCGAGCATCGCCACGGCGTGCTCCATGACCGGCCAGTCGGACTTGGACCCCATGATCACGCCTACGCGTGGCTGCTGGTTGGACTGCATGTGCGGCTCCCGGAAGTGGTGCAGAAATGCGAAGGGCAGGTATTCTAACGGCGCCCGCAGGCGCCGTCATCTTGACCATTCGAACAATAGGCGGCCCGTCAGGCCGCCTATCGCCCGTCAACCGCTGCGGACGCCGGCGGCGGCCATCTCCCTCCGATGGGCAACCCAGTTCCCACCGATGGCCAGGGCCATGATCGCCACACCCGCGATTTCTGCGGTCAGATCTGGATAGAACACCGCCACGATAGCCGGCACAATGGCCACCCGCGACAGCAACGACATGCGGGTGAAGAGATACCCTTCCAGTGCAGCCGCAAAGGCACAGAGCGCCAGGATCGCAATCACCCCGTTCCAGACCACCACCGGCACCGGGCCACCGACAATGATCTCCGGATTGAAGACCATGAACATCGGGATCAGGTAGAGACCCTTGGCAAACTTCCAGGCCTGGAAACCGGTTTCCATTGGTTTGCTGCCGGCAATGGCCGCCCCGGCGAAGCCCGCCAGGGCGATGGGTGGCGTCACGTTGGAATCCTGGGAGTACCAGAACACCACCAGGTGTGCGATCAGCAGCGGAATACCGAACTCCGCGGTGAGCGCCGGGCCCACCAGCACGATCAGCACGATGTAGCTGGCGGTCACCGGCAACCCCATGCCCAGGATCAGGCTCGCCAGCAGCACCATCAGCAGCGCCAGCACGATGTTGCCACCGGAGAAAGCCATCATCATGGAGGAGAACTTCAGACCCAGGCCGGTAAGCCCGACCACACCAACGATGATGCCGGCCACCGCACAGGCCATGGATACCGCTACGGCATTGCGCGCACCGAGCTCGAGTCCCTGGACCAGCTTGACCAACCCGGCCCAGAGCATAAGCTTGATACTGGTGAGCGTTACCGACTGGCCCTGCTGAGGGGCAACGAAGAAGAACCACAGCGCATAGCGCAGCACGGCGACCACCACCATGGTGATCACCGCATAGAAGCCTACCCGCATTGGCGACATGTTCATCACCAGCAGCCAGACCAGCACCCCCAGCGGCAGCAGGAAGTGCCAGCCGTCCCGCATCACCTGGCGCATTTGCGGCAGCTCGGAACGCGGCAGCCCCTGCATGCCCTGCTTCAGCGCGATGATATGCACGAAAAGATAGACGGTGGCGAAGTACATGATCGCCGGCAAAATGCTGACCTTGACCACCTCGAGATACGGCGTATTGGTGTACTCGGCGATCAGGAAAGCGCCCGCCCCCATCAGCGGCGGCATGATCTGTCCACCGGTGGAGGCCGCTGCCTCGATGCCACCCGCCTGGTGCGGCTTGTAGCCCAGGCGCTTCATCAGCGGAATAGTGAAGGCGCCGGTGGTCACCACATTGGCGATGGCGCTGCCCGAAATCGACCCCATGCCGGCAGAAGCGATGACCGCAGCCTTGGCCGGACCACCCCGCTGGCGACCGGTCGCGGCATAGGCCATGTCAATGAAGAACTTTCCGGCGCCGGTGCTCTCGAGAAAAGCACCAAACAGCACAAAGATAAAGATATAGGTGGCTGCCACACCCAGCGGCAGGCCGAAGATCCCTTCCTGTCCCAGGTAGAGCTGTCCGGCAACCCGATCCAGGTTGTAGCCACGGTGTTCGAGGATGCCCGGCATGAACTGCCCCAGCCAGGGCAGCTCACCGCGAGGGCCGGCGAAGGCGTAGACAATGGCCAGGGCGCCAATCAGCGTCATGCCGAAGCCCACCGCTCTACGGCTGGCCTCCAGCACCGTCAACGTGGCGATACAGCCGACAAGGATATCGGTCTGGCTCCAGAAGCCCGCGCGGCTGATGATCTCGTCCAGGTAGAGCACCAGATAGCCACCCGTGACCAGGGCGCCGGCGAAGAACATGGCATCGATGAGCCAGCCCAGGATACCGCGTTTGCGGCCGGGCCCGAACACCGGAAACATCAGGAAAGCCAGCATCATGATCAGCATCAGGTGGATGCTGCGCTGGTAGAAGAGGCCCAGCGGCTGGATGCCCGCCGAGTAAAGCTGGAAGAGGGAAAGCCCCACCGCCACGATGGTGATCAACCACAGGACGAAGCGGGGCTGGATGGCGTTGCCACCCGGCATCACCACCGGTGGGTTTGTGGACTCGCTCATGGATTCCTCGTCAGACGTCGTCTGGCTAGCTCAGTTGTCGAGCATGTTGAGTTGAATGGTGACACGCTGGCCCGCGGCTATATCGCTGAGGCTGATCCGGTTTGTCTCACCGTCGCGCTGCCATACTAAACGATGATCGACCTCAGGTGAGCCAACGCGCAAGACATAGCGGTTGCCGGGTACGGGTTCGTGGATATTCTCGATCCAATAGCCGCCCTTCCCGTCGGAGACCTGCTCACCCCGCCCCTGGGAGTGTCCGAGGCCCGCGGCAAAATCGGGCTGATGGCTGCGCTCGAGCTCCATCCGGCCCTGGTGATGTCGATAGCAGTCGAGTACCGGGAAATGCCTGACGGAGTGGTTCCAGCCCAGGCACCAGCGGTCACCCTCCGGCATCGGGACGCGCAACAGCAACTCATCCTCGACGCTTCGCACCTCGAGCCACTGGCCACCAGCTGCCACTGCCGGGCCAAACCATAACGCCCACAGCATCAGGGCGGACAACGTGGTCCGCCCTGATGCCATGGCTTGGCGCACTCCGGGACGCATGGTTTCCTGTCCCTGGCGTCAACTTTGCGTCATCACGGACGCAGGTCGTCCGGGATATCGGCCTCGATTTCCTCGAAGTAGCGAATGGCACCGGGGTGCAGCGGCACCGGAGTGGACTCCATGGTGAACTCCACGGTGGTGTCGTTGGCCGCCGGGTGCACGGCGATCAGGTCATCGGTACGCTCGAACAGCAGCTTGGTGAGTTCGTAGGCCAGATCCTCGTCCATGTCGGAATTGACGACCAGGACATTGGGGATACTGATGGTCTGCACTGCCTCGTCCATGCCGTCGTACATGCCGGCACGCAGCTCATAGGCGGCAAACACCGGTTCTGCTTCACGGGCGTTCTCGATCTCTTCGTCCGAGAAACCGATCAGGCGAATGTCGCGGGTAGCCGCCAGGTTGAGGATCGAGCTGGTGGGCGGCCCCACGCTCCAGAAGCCGGCGTCGATGTCACCATCGTGAATNTGAAGATCATCATTCTTGGCGCCGGCCAGGTCGGCGGTACGCTGGCCGAGCATCTGGCCCGCGAGGAAAACGACATCACCGTGGTGGACACCGACGGCGAGCGGCTGCGCGAGCTGCATACCCGGCTCGACATCCGCACCGTGGTGGGCCCCGGCTCCTACCCCGTGGTGCTGCGCCAGGCCGGCTGCGAGGACGCCGACATGCTGATCGCGGTGACCAGCCAGGACGAGGTCAACATGATCGCCTGTCAGGTCGCCCACACCCTGTTTCGCACCCCCACCAAGATCGCCCGGGTCCGGGCCACCGCCTACCTCACCCGCAAGGGGCTGTTCGCCCACGAGGCGGTGCCCATCGACGTGCTGATCAGCCCCGAGCAGGTGGTCACCGACCACATCCGGCGCTTGATCGAGCACCCCGGTGCGCTGCAGGTGCTGGAGTTCGCCGGCGGGCTGGTGCAGCTGGTGGCGGTCAAGGCGTTCTACGGCGGCCCGCTGGTGGGCCAGGACCTGGGCTTCCTGCGCCGCCACATGCCCAGCGTCGATACCCGGGTGGCGGCCATCTACCGCCGCAACCGGCCGATCATTCCCCGCGGCGACACCGTGATCGAGGCCGACGACGAGGTCTTCTTCATCGCCGCCCGCCGCGACATCCGCGCGGTGATGAGCGAGCTGCGCCGAGTCGACCGCGACTTCCGCCGGGTGATGATCGCCGGCGGCGGCAACATCGGCGAGCGGCTGGCCGAACACCTCGAGCACAGCCACCAGGTCAAGATCATCGAGCACGGCATCGAGCGCTGCACGGTGCTCGCCGAGCGTCTCGACCGCACCGTGGTGCTGCACGGCAGCGCCACCAACAAGCGGCTGCTGGAAGAGGAGAACATCGAGGACTGCGACATCTTCTGCGCGCTGACCAACGACGACGAGGTCAACATCATGTCGTCGATGCTGGCCAAGCGCATGGGGGCCAAGAAGGTGCTGACGCTGATCAACAACGCCGCCTACGTCGACCTGGTCCAGGGCGGCGAGATCGACATCGCCATCTCGCCGCAGCAGGCCACCATCGGCAGCCTGCTGACCCACGTGCGCCGCGGCGACATCGTCAACGTACACTCGCTGCGCCGCGGTGCCGCCGAGGCCATCGAGGCCATCGCCCACGGCGACATGCAATCCTCCAAGGTGGTGGGCCGCGCCATCGGCGATATCGACCTGCCCAGCGGCACCACCATCGGTGCGCTGGTACGCGGCAAGGAGGTGCTGATCGCCCACGACGACGTGGTGGTGGAGTCGGGCGATCACCTGATCCTGTTCGTGATCGACAAGCGCCGCATTCGCGAGGTGGAACGCCTCTTCCAGGTCGGCCTGACCTTCTTCTGATGCANGGCCATCGCCCACGGCGACATGCAATCCTCCAAGGTGGTGGGCCGCGCCATCGGCGATATCGACCTGCCCAGCGGCACCACCATCGGTGCGCTGGTACGCGGCAAGGAGGTGCTGATCGCCCACGACGACGTGGTGGTGGAGTCGGGCGATCACCTGATCCTGTTCGTGATCGACAAGCGCCGCATTCGCGAGGTGGAACGCCTCTTCCAGGTCGGCCTGACCTTCTTCTGATGCCAACGGGGCGCCTCTTGATGTCACGCTGCTGCTTCGCGCCTATGGTTCGCACGCCTGTCGCCAGGAGAATCTTCCCATGAGCCTGCGCATCATCCTGCGCATCCTGGGAATGCTGCTGATGATGTTCAGCCTGACCCTGGTGCCGCCCATCCTTATCTCGCTGCTGTTCGGCGACGGCCAGTGGGATGCCTTTGCCATCGCGATCATGATCACCGCAGCCACCGGGATGGTGATGTACCTGCCCAACCGGCTCGCACGGAAGGAACTTCGCACCCGCGACGGCTTCCTGATCGCCGCGCTGTTCTGGAGCGTTCTCGGGCTGTTCGGCTCGCTGCCACTGATGTTGACCGGCGATGCCGCCCTCTCGCTCACCGATGCCGTATTCGAGTCCTTCTCGGGACTGACCACCACCGGTGCCACGGTGATCACCGGCATCGACTTCCTGCCGGAGTCGATCCTCTATTATCGCCAGCAGCTGCAGTGGCTGGGCGGGATGGGGATCGTGGTACTGGCTGTGGCGATCCTGCCGACCCTGGGGGTCGGGGGCATGGCCCTCTACCGTACCGAGATTCCCGGACCGCTGAAGGACTCCAAGCTCACTCCACGCATTACCGAGACGGCCAAGGCCCTGTGGTACATCTACGCCGCCCTGACCATCACCTGTTTTCTGGCCTACATGGCCGCCGGCATGAACTGGTTCGATGCCCTGGGCCACAGTTTCTCCACCGTGGCCATCGGCGGATTCTCCACCTATGACGCCAGCATCGGCCACTTCGACAGCGCCGCCATCGAGCTTATCTGCGTGTTCTTCCTGATCGTCTCGGCAATGAGCTTCAGCCTGCATTTCCTGGCCTGGCGTGGACGACGAATTCGTCACTACTTTCAGGATCCGGAAGCCCGTTTCCTGCTGATGTTCCTGGCCGGCCTGACAGCGATCACGGTGGTCTCCCTGTGGCTCACCGGTACCTATGAAACCGAGCGGGGCCTGCGGCACGGTCTCTTCCAGGTGGTATCGGTAGCCACCACCGCCGGTTTCGGCGTGACGGACTTCTCGGCCTGGCCGGGCGCACTGCCCTTCCTGCTGTTCGTGGCAGCCTTTGTCGGCGGCTGCTCCGGCTCCACCGGCGGCGGCATGAAGGTGATTCGCATCATCCTGATCTTGAAGCAAGGCATGCGAGAGATCATGCGCCTGATCCACCCCAACGCCGTGATCGCGGTCAAGATCGGCAAGGTGAGCGTGCCAGACGGCATCGCCCAGGCGGTGTGGGGCTTCTTCTCGGTCTACGTGATGCTGTTCTTCCTGATGCTGGTAGGGGTCATGGCCACTGGCGTCGACCAGGTAACCGCCTGGTCGACGGTGGCCTCGGCGCTCAACAACCTGGGGCCGGCCCTCGGCGAAGCCTCGGGTAACTATGGCGATATGCCGACACTCAGCAAATGGATCCTGGTAGTTGCCATGCTGCTGGGCCGCCTGGAGATCTTCACGGTGCTGGTGCTGTTCACCCCGGCCTTCTGGCGCCGTTAGGACTGTACAAGTGCCTACTCGAGCGAATCGCTGCGTTGCGCCTCACCTCGTCGGCTATTTGTACAGCGCCTCCCTGGATAAGTCTGATGCGACTTCTGACGGACCGGGTTTGGAGCGCGGGCCGGCTTCGTGGATAATCGGGCATTCATCCCCTTTCGATCCCGAGCGTTCATGACCCACTCCCAGGACACTGTGACCGACCCCAGCCAGGACGGCGACTTCAGCGGCCCGCGCCAAGTCATCGAAGTGGGCGGGACCCGCTATACCCTGCTGGGCACCGCCCATGTCTCGGCAAAGAGCGCCGATGACGTGCGCCGCCTGATCGGTTCCGGTGAGTTCGATGCCGTGGCAATCGAGCTTTGCGACTCTCGCCACCAGAACCTCAGCGACCCGGACGCCCTGGCCAAGCAGGACCTGTTCGAGATCTTTCGCCAGGGAAAGGCCGGCATGGTGGCTGCCAGCCTGGCGCTGGGCGCCTTTCAACAGCGAGTCGCCGAGCAGTCCGGCATCGAGCCAGGCGCCGAGATGCGTGCCGCCCTTGAGGAGGCCCGACGACACGAGCTCCCCCTACTGCTTATCGATCGTGACGTGGGCATCACCCTCAAACGCATCTACCATAACGTCCCCTGGTGGCAGCGCATGTCGCTGTTCACCGGGCTGCTTGGCAGTGTGCTGTCACGTCAGGAGGTCAAGCCCGAAGAAATCGAGCGACTCAAGGAGGGTGACGTGCTGGAGTCCACCTTCAGCGAGTTCGCCGCCGAGTCCGAGTCACTCTACATTCCGCTGATAACCGAACGCGACCGCTACATGGTGATGCGCCTGGCCGAGCAGGCCCCTCCCGGACGCTATCGCAATGTGCTGGTGGTGATAGGCGCCGGGCACATGAAGGGCATGGCCGAGCGCTTCAGCGAACCCCTACCCGTCTCGCCCCGGGAAGAGCGTGAGAAGCTGGAAGTCACGCCGCCGCCGTCAAAGCTGTGGCGCTCACTCCCCTGGCTGATCACGGCGCTGGTGCTGACAGGCTTCGCCATCGGCTTCTCGCGCAATACCGAACTGGGCTGGCAGCTGGTCGGCGAGTGGTTCCTGATCAATGGCATTCTCTCGGGCCTCGCCACGCTGATCGCCCTGGCGCACCCGGTCACGGTCTTGGCCACCATGGTCGCGGCCCCGCTCACCTCGCTGAACCCGACCATCGGCGCCGGCTTCGTCGCCGCCGGTGTAGAGCTGTGGATGCGCAAGCCCAAGGTGCAGGACTTCTCGACCCTGCGCCACGATGTCACCGAACTGAAAGGATGGTGGCGTAACCGGGTCTCACGAACCCTGCTGGTGTTCCTGTTCGCCACGCTGGGTTCGGCGGCTGGCACCTGGGTCGCCGGCTTCCGCATCGCCGGCGCGCTGCTCGGCAGTTGACGAAGCGCGTTACCGCTCTTTCGCGCCGTCCCCGCCCTCATCCGGGTGCTTGCTACAGGCCTTCGAGAACGCTTCGATGACCTGAGCCACCACCTTGCGCTGCGCAACCGGCAGCGCAAGGTAGCGCTGCAACACCTGGCGCTCCTCGCCACTGATCGATGCCTCCCAGCGGCCCCGGGCCTCGCGTATCTGCAGCCCGGCGGCCTCCCCATAGCGCAAGGACTGAGGCTCGACCCCCAGCCACTCCGCCAGTACCTGGAGCTTCTCCTGCTTGGGAAGGGTCTCGCCACAAAGCCAGCGACGCACCCCCTGCAGGGTGACAGGCTTGCCCCAGTAGCGCAGATTGAATTCACGCTCGAGTACAGCGGGCCGAGGCTCATACCCGGCTGCACGCATCGCGGTGGCCAGGCGCTCGGCGAAGGCGGTTTTTTCGTTCATGCGGCGAATGTGCCGCGCGGGTTGCACTCGCAGTTAAACTGGAGTTGATCTAATATAGCAACCAATGGTTAACTCCCATCGTGTTAGTTGATCATCGATGCCAGTCCCGATAGCCGCGGCAAGGCCCGGCCATCGGCACCAAACACAACAGGACCCCCCATGCCTGACTCGCTTCAAAGGGATCTCGATGCGAGCTACGATCAGAGGGTACTGGCGAGAACCGCCGGCGCCATCCAGCCCCATGGCTGCCTGATCGTCGTCGATCAGCGGTGGCGCAACGTTATGCTCACCAGCACCAATCTGGATCAGTTTCTCGGCCAAGCACCGGTCGAGGCACTCGGCCGCTCTCCATCGGCCGTACTGGGCTCGGTGCCCATCGGCCTGCTCGCCTCCCGGTTCGGCAAAGGCGAGGAGGGCCGCGCCAGTACCGCCACCTGCCGGCTCGAAACCACCCCACAGCCACTACATGTCACCGCACACGGTGTGGCGACCAGCATCGTCCTGGAGCTGGAGCCATGCGGAATCCTGACCGACAACCTGACGGAACGGGTGGCTGGCTGGGGTTCACGCATCGCTGGCGCCGACTGCCCAGGCAGGGTGCTCTCGCTGCTACTGGCCGCCCTGCGCGAGCTGACCGGGCTCGAGACCGCCGAGGCCTATCGCATCGACGATGACGGCCACCTGCAGCGACTGGTGGTGGACGATGCCACCGACCCGGTCCACAAGGCATGCGGCGCCTTTCCAGTCGGCCTTTCGCGCCCGACGGGGAGCCTCTTTTCCGGCAGCACACCGCTGCGGCTGATCGCCGACACCACGGCAAGCCCCATCCCGCTGACGGGTCCGGGGGCGGACGCCCTGGACCTCTCCCAGGCCGTGCTACGCTCGATTCCTGTGCGCGACCGGAACTGGCTGCGGCAGTTGCAGGCGCATACCGCCCTTGTCATCAACCTTTACGATGGGCAGCGCCGCTGGGGGCTGATCGCCTGCCACGGGCGTCAGGCCCGCTACCTGGCACCCAGGCTTAGACAGCTGCTGCAGCTGTTGACCCATACGGCATTCCAGCGCCATGCCCTGCTGCAGGAGCGGGAAGAATCCCTGCGCCGACGCCAGTTGCTGGCAACGGCCGGCCAGATCGGCGTTCGCCGACCGCGACGACCCTCCAACGCCGCACTGCTGGCAGCCGCCAAGGCCTGCAAGCACTACTTCCAGGCCTGTGGTGTCGCCCTAGTATATCAAGGTAAGGCCCTGGGGCTTGGCAAGCGCCCGCATGCCCAAACCCTACAGCAGCTTGCCGCTCATCTCGACCGTTGTTCACCCGATGCCCTGTGGCACAGTCACCGGCTGGCCAATACCGCGCTCGGCAAGGTCTTGCCGCCACAAGGAGACTTCAGCGGCCTGCTGGCGGCCCCCCTGGCCAGCGAGGCACAGCCAGCCGGGTGGCTAATGCTGTTTCGGCAGCCGACAGGACGACGCACCGGCGCACAGCAGAGTGATGACCTCCAGACGCCCCACGACGGCACCGTCTGGTCCACCGCCGACCAGCATGCCGCTGTCGAGCTGGCCAGGATGCTATCCAATGACATCACCATCTGGCGGGCCAGGCATCGCTGCAGGCGCCTGCATGAGCGCAATGCCAGGCTCAGGCACCTGGCCCGCACCGATCCGGTCGCAGGCATTGCCAACCGTCACCGGATCGAGGAGCTGCTCAAGGCGGAACTCGCCATAGCCGAGCATGGTGGCAAACCCTGCTCGCTGCTGATGTTCGATATCGACCATTTCAAGCGAATCAATGACAGCCATGGGCATGATGCAGGCGACAGCGTGCTGCGACAGGTGGCCCGGACCGTTCAGGCGCGCCTGCGAACCTCGGATCACCTGGGCCGCTGGGGCGGTGAGGAATTTCTGATCATCGCCCCGGACTGCACCCTGCGCCAGGCCACCGAGCTGGCGGCTCGCCTCTGCCAGGACCGGCTAGAGACACCCTTCCCTGCAGTCGGCCAGGTCTCGATCAGCATCGGCGTCACGGCCTGGCAGCCGGGTGACACATCGAGCCAACTGGTGCATCGAGCCGACATGGCCATGTATCAGGCCAAGGAGGCGGGGCGCGCCTGCGTTCGAGTCGCCGAGGCAGCAGACTGAAGACTTACCGGGTGCGCCGGTTCTGCAACCGCTTCATGGCGGCCGTCGGCGCCAGCAGCTTCTCGAAGCGCCGGCTGGCGGCATAGCTGTCATTGAAGGCGTCGAAGTAGTCATCCAGCACGTCGCCGGCCAGGGTGTCCCCCGATTGACGCAGCAGTTCGGCGGCCACCTCGGCCGTGCAGAGATGTGCCGCCGACGCCGGCTTGCGCAGCCGATAGCGGGTCAGTCGCTCGGTGGCCAGCGGCAGCACCGGCAGGTTCTTCAGGTAGGGGCTCTTGCGGAAGATCCGCCGTGCCTGGCGCCAGGTGCCGTCGAGCAGGATAAAGACCGGCGTCTTCCCGGCGCTCTTGACGCTCGCGACGGCGTCCAGGCTCACCACGCGGTCGGCGTAGTCGGGCTGATCATCGGGAAAGATCACGAAGGGGGCGAAGCGGCTATCCTCGAGCAGTGCCAGCAACCGCTCGTCCGGGGTCGTACGGTACCAGGTAAACACCTCGGTGGTGGGCAGCACGTCCCGGATCAGTCGCCCGGTATTGGTCGGCTTATGGTGCTCCAGGGGGTGCGTCAACAGCCAGACACGAGCCGTACTCTCCACCGTGAACCGATAGGGGCAAAGGCAGTTGAGGCGCGGCAGGTTGCATCCGGGACAGCGCTCGACGAAGCTGCCGCGCCCCTTGAACTCACGCCGTGGCGGCCGGGGGTGACCCGTTGCGGGGTCACGATCACTGAAATCGCTGGGCGTATTGTCCGACATGAGGGCCTGGCAATGCTGGAGGGGGGCAATATTCTAGCATGGCATGACGTGTTGGCAGAGACTGCAAGCGAGTGGAATGGAGTGGAGTGAAATCAGCCTGCCAGAGTTTCCGGCATCCATAGGCGTCCTTCACGCTGCCAGTGACGCACCAGCTGAGGCACCCCCTTCCCCGCCGTCTGGCAGATTCGCGCCACGCCAGGGGGTGAAAGCCTCTCTGCTTCGGGGTCCACAAGCACGCAGGGGGCCTCCATGGGAGCATGGTCCAGCAATGAAGCGGCGGGCATCACGGCAAGCGAGGTACCCACCACCAGCAGCAGGTCAGCCTCGCCGACGATCTCACAGGCCTCGGCAAAGTGCGGCACGCTCTCGCCGAACCACACCACGTCCGGGCGCAGCTGGCTCCCCTTGTCGCAGATATCGCCCAACTCGATGCCTCCTCGGGGCAGGCGATACTGCATTCGGGCATCCACCGTGGAGCGCGCCTTGAGGATTTCGCCATGCAGGTGCAGCACGTTGCGGGAACCGGCGCGCTCGTGCAGGTCATCGATGTTCTGGGTGATGATACTGACCCGAAACCCCCGCTTCTCCAGCTCCGCCAGGGCCTTGTGGGCGGCATTGGGCCGGGCCCGGCGAACCTGGGCCCGGCGCGTATTGTAGAATTCCAGCACACGCCGGGGGTCGCGGCGCCAGGCTTCGGGGGTGGCCACAGCCTCGATGGGGTGGTCAGCCCAAAGCCCATCGCTGGCCCGGAAGGTCTGGATACCGCTCTCGGCGCTGATGCCCGAGCCGGTAAAGACCACCAGATGGGAGCGCCTCTCCTCCGCCATACCTTGCCTCGTCATTGCCGCTGCCTGCCGGACGCACTGAAGTGGCGGGCCTGGAAGCGGTTCGCTTCAATAAACCAGGCCATTCTCCTCGCTACTGGCGAAGCGCTGCTTGTTGCGGTAGGGATAGACGTCGATGACGCGCCCATCCAGGATGGCCTGCTGCAACCCCTTCCAGTAATCCGCATCGAGCAACTCCGGGTGCAGCTCATAGAACAGCTTGCGCAGCCGAATATCGGCAAACAGGAAGGGGCCGAACTCCTCCGGAAAAATATCATTTGGTCCCACCGAGTACCAGGGTTCATCGGAGAGTTCCTGCTCGGGATACATCGGCTCCGGAATATGGCGGAAATTGCACTCGGTGAGATAGCAGACCTCGTCATAGTCGTAGAAGATCACCCGTCCATGGCGGGTGACGCCGAAGTTCTTCAGCAGCATGTCACCGGGGAAGATATTGGCTGCTGCCATCTGCTTGATGGCATTGCCATAATCCTTGAGTACGGCTCGTGTCTCGGCTTCATCGCACTCCTCCAGGTAGATGTTGAGCGGTGTCATCATCCGCTCCGTATAGCAGTGCTTGATGGTGACCTTGTCACCCTTGAGCTGGACGTTGGAGGGGGCCACCGCGAGCAACTCCTCCAGGCACTCCGGCGCGAAGTGATCCTTGCGGGCGATGAAGTTGGAGAACTCCTGGGTATCCGCCATGCGACCGACCCTGTCGTGACGCTTGACCAGGCTGTACTTCTCACGGACGTTATCCCGGCTCATCCGCTTGGAAGGGTCGAAGCGATCCTTGATGATCTTGAAGACCGTGCGGAACGACGGCAGCACGAATACCGTCATGACCATGCCACGCACCCCGGGCGCGATGATGAACTTGTCCTCCCGCTTGGCCACCTGCCGGTTGAGTGCGCGAAAGAACTCCGTCTTGCCATGCTTGAAGAAACCGATCGAGGCGTACAGCTCCCCTTCGGGCTTGTCGGGCATCAACTCCTGCAGGTAATCAACGAACTCGCCGGGCACCTGCACCTCCACCTGAAAGTAGGCGCGGGTGAAGGAGAAGATGATCGACACCTCGTCAGACTCGATGAGCACCGTATCCAGGTGCAAACCTTGCCCCTCGTCGTGCAGCACCGGCAGCACCAGCGGGATCTGCTCGCCGCCGCCCCGTATGCGACCCACCAGGTAGGCGCCCTTGTTCCGGTAGAAGACGCTCTTGAGCAGTTCGACCTCGGTATCCGGCGCCTCGAGAATGGCGGCAGGCAGGTGGCCGCGCAGAAATTCGGCGGCCAGCCGCGTATCGCGTTGCAGGTTGTCGAAGGAGGTCTCGAAGGGAGCTTCCGTCAGTGCCCAGTGAATGGCCTCCTCCCATTTCCCTTCCACCGGCAGGCGACGACACCGCTCGATTCCCGAGTGGTGCGCCGCCGCATCCCGGGAGCTGTAGACGAACATCCAGTCGTTGCGGATATGGCGATGATGGAAGATCGAGCAGAACATCGAGTTGAAATAGGTTTCGGCCAGCTCGTAGTCGAGACGCTGGCTGATCAGCTCCGCGTAGTGATTCCTGGCCTCTCGCCAACATTCGCAGTGGGTCAGATCCTCGTCCGCGAATGATCGCTTGAGCCTGTCGAGAGTTTCCTCGACCTTTTCGTCGTAGAGGTCGATTCGTTCCGCAGAGGCCTGCTGAGCCTCCCGCCATGCGGCATCGCGAAAGCGCCGGCTGGCATCAGCGGTGATCTCCTTGAAGCGCGAACGGTACTCGTCGAAACCGTACAGGATCGTGGCGGCAAGACGATAGGCGGGGGAATGCTTCATGGCGGACTCCGGGCAGCTTGAGGGTCAAGCTTCGTGGATTTGGCCACGTTTCGCGAGCCGACAATGGTGGACCGGGGTGTAATGGAGCGACACGAGCGTCATACCTTCATCACGGCACTGTCGCCTGACCGTCATCGCTCGGTGTCAGCCTTGTCGCCAGGAGCCCTAAGGAGCCTGTCGGATTTGACCGATCGTCACGAGAGATTTGGATTACGAGACAAGTTTATCGATCTGATGAGGCGAATAGCCCGCTATTTAACGAATCAGATCGAATGAAATTGACCGAAAGGCCGGATCTCGTAGTAGATCAGCGTTAAGTCCGACAGGCTCCCCACTGGGCCGGCGAACGACGAGGAGCCCATGCGTATCTGTCTGGTCAGCGAAACCTGGTCGCCCGATATCAACGGCGTGGCCAACACGCTTCATCAGTTGAGCCGGCAACTCCTGGCAAGGGATGTGGCCCTGCAGCTCATTCGCCCCGAGCCGTATGCACCCGGCAGGCGAAAGGGACGCACGCCCGGCATGCAGGCCGAGCTCAAGGTGCGTGGTATCCCGCTGCCCGGCTACCGGGAAGTTCGTGCCGGCATGCCCGCCACCCGTCGCCTGCTGCAGCTGTGGCAGAAGCAGCGCCCCGATGTCGTCTACCTCGCGACCCAAGGACCGCTGGGACATCAATATCCGGGAATCCACCGTGCTGGGGCTGGTGGGTGCCGGCGGCATCGGCCTTCAGCTCAACTCCGCGATCAACAGCCTGGCCTGGAACCAGGTGAGCGTGATCTTCCTGATGATCTTCGTCACCGTGCTGGCCTCGGAGTGGGTCTCCGCCCGGGTACGCCACGCCATTATCTGAGGAGCGGAAAAGAGCGTAGGTACGCCCGACACCAGCCACCGGTCAAAGGCAATTATTGGACAGGATCAGGCCCCGTGGTAGCCATCCTCTTCGGGGTCCTCATGGGCGCCCCTGGGCAGTTCGCTGACCCAGGCCATCGCAGCCGCGCGTTCGCGGCGAGAGAATGTGCGGATCTCCACCGCCTTGAACAGCCGCTCTTCCAGGTGGGCGATATGCTCGATCCACGCCTGGTCTGTGACCACGGCAGCGCGGTGGTAGTGATCGAGATCACCGAGCTGAGTCAGGCCATAGCCGATGTCCTTGAGCAGGGCAGTCAGCGTCATCAAGCGCAAGTTTTCGATCTCGATCACCAGGCTGATCACGGGATGATCCCGCTTGGCGGCCTCGATGGCATCAATGGCGTGCTGCAGCTCGCTGCCCGTCACGATGCCGCCGGCCTTCATCGCCACGACATGGTCTGCCGGGTGAGGGATCAGATCCAACATGAGCGTTCTCCTTGAGATCTGGCACTAAACGAAGACTATCGGCCACTTTCAGCATAGCGCGCCATGGCGGTCTGGCGGAAAGCATGACACACGCACCTTGGCGAGACAGGCCAGGTAGATCGGCGGCCAGTACGGCTCAGGCGGCGCGCGGTGCGGCATCGCTGCTCACGCACTTCGACAGGCAGAAGACCGCCAGCGCACCGGTCAGCGTGGGCAGCAGGAACCCCACCGAATAGCTGCCGGTGAGCCACACGATAAGGCTGAACAGCGCCGGCCCCACCAGCACCCCCATGTAGGTGAGCACCAGCACGGCGGCGGTGGCCTCACCCACCTCACCAGGATGGCAGCGCCGTGCCACCTCCCCAAGATAGACGCCGTTCCATCCCACCGCCGTGGCGCCAGCAACCACCATCAGGGTGATCGTCAGCCAGGTTGGCACCGTGGTGCCGAGCAGCGCCAGCAGGAAGAAGATCACGGCGATGACGCCGGCCAGGCCGAACAGCACCGGCACGCTGCCACCCAGGCGGTCAGCCAGCGCCCCCCAGACCAGGCGCCCCGAGACCCCGGCCATATGGACCAGCGACACCACGGCCCCCGCCATCACCAGACTCAGCAACAGCTCCTCGACCATATAGGCCACCGCGAAGCTGAGCAGCGAGAGCTGAGCCGCGGAGAGGCAGAAGCCGGTGGCGCCCAGCCAGCGCATGGCACGGTAGCGGCGCAGCACGCCCAGGCTGCCGGCGCGCTGCATGCGCACACTGGCATCACGGCTGGCATCCCAGCGGGAGCGCCGCGGCTGCAGCACCAGCAGCGTTGCCAGACAGGCCGCTCCCACCGCAAGAAAAGCCGCTTGCCAGTTCCACAGGGCGGCCAGCGGCGGCGCCAGCAGGCCGGCCAACACGCCGCCCAGGGGAACGCCGGTCTGCTTGATCGAGTAGACGAGATTGCGGCGTTCGGGCGGCGTGAAACGGGAGAGCAGCTCCGCCGCCGCGGGGCTGGTAATGCCGTAGGCGAGGCCCAGCAGTAGCGTAGTGGCGAACAGCGCCAGAGGGGTACCGATCAGGGCCAGCGCGCAGCCCCCCATCACCAGCGCCATGGCCAGCTGGCTGGCCCGACAGCCACCCAGCCGCCGCGCCAGCACCGCCGACTGCAGCGAGGCGAGCATCGCCACCCCGTAGAGCAGGCTGACCTGCAGGCCTACCCAGCCGGTCGGCACACCGAAGGCCGCCGCCACCTGGGGTGCCAGGGTCGGCACCAGCAGCATGCCGCCGCTGCACAGCACCTGCACCCAGGTGGTGGCTGCCAGCACCAGGAAGCCCTCGCCTCTTTCAGGAGCAGCAGCGGGCTGGTCGGGCAACGATGAAGGCATGGACATGCTTCCTGGCGAAGGAAACCGTTAGCCTACACACAATCTGCCGCTTCCCGCCAATGGTTACGCCGGAACGAGCCGCTACGGCGCCTCCCGCCTTACCAGGGCAGCGGTTCGCCGTTGCTGTGCCAGAAGGTGCCGGTGCTTTCTAGGGTCAGCGCCGCGATGCGCGACGCGATGCCTGCTGCGGCTTCCTCCGGTGAAATCAGGCCGCCGAAATTGACCATGCGGGTCTTCACGAAACCGGGATGAAGCTGGATGACCGAAATCCCGCGCGGCGCCAGGTCCATGGCAAGCGACTTGCCGAAGGCATTGAGAGCGGCCTTGGAGGCGCGATAGCCGTAGCGGCCACCGGAATCGTTGTCGGCGATAGATCCCATGCGACTGGTGATGTTGGCGATCTTGCTGCCTTCCCCCAGGTTGTCGAGCAGCGCCTCCACCACGGCGAGCGGCGCGTAGGCATTGATCTCCATCTGCTCCCGGATGGTGTCGAAGTTAAGCTCGCCTAGGGACTCGTCGCGCAGCAGGCCGGCGTTGTTTATCAGCAGGTCAAGCCGCTGACCCTTCACCTCCTCGGCGAGTCGGGCGATATCGGCGGCTCGGGTCACATCGATACCTTCCATCACCCGGCTGGCTACTTCATTCAGCTCGGCGGATGTCTGGCGGCAGACCCCGATCACCTGCCATCCCTCGCCATGGTAGTGCCGGGCCAGTGCCAGGCCGACGCCACGGTTGGCGCCAGTAATCAAGACTGTTGGGGACATGAATGACTCCTTTTGTTTGGAAGAACGGTCGGCTGAGCGTTGGCAGGTCGGTTTTCCTGGCTTGCTCAGGGAGAGGTTGGGGATCGCGGGGCTCACTTCAAGCAGCGGATACTCTTGACGCCTTTCAATCACTCTCCACTACCTCCCAATCACTCTCTACTGCCTCTCAACGATAGAAGCGCCGTATAATGGTTACGCAATGTAAACACTGCCCGAATTACTTGGGCTCCCCTACACCCGATGCTCGCCATCGAACAAGGATGCTTCCATGGCCAACCGTGCCACTCCCCTTTTCCTGGTCGCCCTGGGCGGCGCAGCCGTCGGCTTGATCGTCGGCTGGCAGCTGCCGGCGGTAGCCACCTCTAGTGCAGCCGCCCCCGAAGTCACAGCGAATGACGGTAGCGTCACGAGCGCCTATGAACTCATCCAATTGGGCGAACGCCACCGTGGCGAAATCACCTCGCAGAGCGAGCTCAACGGCAAGGATGGCAGCCGTTTCACCCGCTTCACCCTGCCGCTCGAAGAGGGAGCGCTGGTCGAAATCGAGCTCGGCGGCCCTCTCCAGGGCGCCCTGTCGCTATATGACGATGAAGAGCAGCTGCTGGCCTCCACCTACGCCCCCGCTGCCTACCTCGACCCGGCCCAGACACCGGCGCTGCGCCGCCGCATCGATGAGAGCGGTGATTACACCCTGATCGTGAGCGGCAACGACCTGCACAGCTATGGGCCCTTCAGCGTCACCAGCCGTAGCATGGAACTCACCACCAGCGACACCCTGAGCGTACCCTCACGGGCCGACGGCTGGCTGCAGAACGGGCCGGATCACNGGAATTCGAACTCGAGAAGCCCTGAGTAGCGAGCGTGCATAGCCATACCTTGCTGCCAGCCGGACTTCCACCTAGCCTGATAGTTGCCACTGTCGTTTTTCAAGGAGGTAAAACGCCATGAAGCAACTGTTGATATCCGGTTTTCTCGTCGCCCTTATGGCAACGGCTGCCCACGCCGATGACCATGGGCAACAAGGAGCGGGCCAGGCAGCGACCGACCTGGAAACGGCCATGGACCTGCTGGTGCTGGAGAATGCCAGACTCGACGTGCTGCTGGAGAAGGAGCAACTGAGCGAAGAGGAACTCGCCCTTATCGAGCAGATGAGCATTAACCTGGCCAATGCTCTGGCGCTGATCCATGAGGAAGTGGGTGAGATGGCCACCCTGATGGAGGAAGTACAGAGCAGCGCCGCCGATGGCGACGGACAGCGTGTCCGTGAGAGCGGCCGAACCTACCTGGACACCATCCAGCCACTGGTGAAAGAGCCGGTCGCACCGCGCTTCCACCTGGAGGACAATGGCGAAGAAGCCGCGCGGCAGGAGTAAGCCCAGGCCCGACTGGTCGGTCTCAGACCACGTAGGCCACTTCGTCGAACGCCAAACGCGGGCCTCGGGGGCGCAGGCTCTCGGGGTCGCCAATACCCAGGTTGACCAGGAAGTTACTCTTGTAGCGGCCGTCGGGGAAGAACTCGGCATCGACCATGGCGTTATCGAAGCCACTCATGGGTCCCACGTCCAGCCCCAGCATGCGGGCTGCGATTATCAGGTAGCCACCCTGCAAGGTGCCGTTGCGCCAGGCCGTTTCGCTGGACGTCTCGGGATTGGCCGCGAAGCGATCCCGTGCGTTGGGTGAGCTGGGAAACAGCGTCGGCAGGTGTTCGTGAAAGCAGGTGTCGATGGCCACGATCACGGTAGTAGCGGCCTGGTAGGCCTTGTCCCGGTTAGCTTCGGAAAGTGCGGGCAGCAGCCGGGACTTGGCCTCCACGCTGGTCACGAAGACATAGCGCGACGGCTGGCAGTTCATGGAGGTCGGGCCCCACTTCAGCAGGTCGTAGAGACGGCGCAGAAGTGCCTCGTCAATGGGCTCATTGCGAAAGCCGTAGTGGGTACGCGCTTCACGGAAGGCAATATCCAGCGCGGTATCGTCGAGCGGCGGTCGCATTGGGTTCTCCAGATGACATATTCTCAGGCCTTGCCTAAAAACTGGCTGCGCTTGGCCATACGGCGTTAAAAATTGACTCAAAGTACTCATTTACACCGCGTAAACTCCGTCTTTTCGTCAATTTTTGCCTAGTCTGATCTTCGCTCGCCGCCTTTTTAGACAACGCCTAGACTCTACGGTATCGCTTCATGCCGGTCACTGTCGGTAGCTCCGCTTTGGTCGAAAAAAATAGCAACACTCGCCATTGGAGATGTCCATGTCCTCGTCACGCCTGCTTGCCTGCCTGGTCGCTGTGCTGTTGGCCGGTTTCGCCCCCTTCGCCGCCGCCCAGGAATTCCAGGCCTACGAAGACGCCCTGGCCCGGGGCGAGCGGCACGCCAACTACTGGCAATACGGCTGGGCGGGGGTGTATGCCACCACACTGGCGGTGAACGCCTATCAGGCCAGCGAATCGAGCAGCCGCGACGATCGCTACGATGCCCGGGTGGGCGTGGTGAAGTCGGCCCTGGCGCTGGGCGGCACCCTGATGGACCGCCAGCCGCACCCACAGGCCTACCGTGAGCTGCGTGATGGCGATCAGGATATCGACCGGGCCCGGCAACTGATGCACTCGGTCGCCGATGAGGAGCGTCGTCGCCGCAGCCTGGAAGCCCGACTGGGCTCGCTGGCCGTGAACACGGCCTCGGGGCTGCTGATCGGCGTGGGTGATGGGCGCGGTCGCGACGGCGCGATCAACTTCGCGACCGGCATGTTGATCAGCGAACTGCAGCTGCAGAGCCAGCCGCGCCAGGCAACCGCGGCGATCAACCGCTTCCAGCCTGCCCGGGTGTCGGTGGGAGACATGCACCTGAACGGCGAATACGCCCTGCTGGTGACGCCGAACCAGGTCGGGGTAGCACTGCGCTACTGAATTCATGCCGAGCCAGGGCGAGACGGACCTTGCCCTCGGTTTGCCAATGCCCGGCCCCTTGCCTTGTAGACCCCTTGCACAATAGCCTCGCTCTCGTTATTGTTATGTTATAACATTTCTTGGAAATCCTGATGATCGATTCGCTCCTCTGGTGGGTCATCTCGCCGCTGGACTACACCTTCATGCGCCGGGCCCTGGTGGCCTGCATGGCGCTGTCACTGACCGCTCCCATCCTCGGCGTGCTGCTGATGCTGCGCGGCATGAGCCTGATGGGCGAGGCGCTCTCCCACGCGATTCTGCCCGGCGTCGCAGTAGCCTTCATGCTGGCCGGCTTTTCGCTGCCGCTGATGATGCTGGGTGGCGTGGCAGCGGGGCTTGTCACCGTGGCCACGGCCAGCAGCGTGACCCTGTTCAGCGGCCTGAAGGAGGACGCCGCCATGGCCAGCCTGTTTCTCGTGGCCATGGCCGCCGGGGTCATGATCATCTCGCTCTCGGGCAGTGCCCTGGACCTGGGGCATGTGCTGTTCGGTTCGATACTCGCCGTCGACGGCCGCACCCTGCTGCTGGTCTGCCTGGTCAGCAGCCTGGTCCTCGTTGGTCTCGCCATCAGCTTCCGGGCGCTGGTAATGGAGTGCCTGGACCCGCAGTTCCTGACGCTTCAGGGCAGGCATGCCGGCTGGACCCATGGGCTGTTCATGTGCCTGGTGGTGCTCAGCCTGGTGGTGGGCTTCCAGTCCCTGGGTACGCTGATGGCCGCCGGCCTGATGCTGCTGCCGGCGGCCACGGCGCGCTACTGGAGCCAGCGCCTGGAGGGAATGATCGCGATCGCCATCGGCTGGGCATTGGCCTGCAGCATCACGGGGCTGCTGGTCTCCTATCACGCCGGGCTGCCCAGCGGGCCCACCATCGTTCTGCTGACGGGCGCGGGCTATGCGCTCTCCGTGCTGTTCGGTCCCTGCAACGGCGTGCTGGTTCGCCGGCGCACGCCCCACCGGGTTTTGCGTCACGAAAAAGGGTGAGCCCCTCCCCGCCGGCCGTCTTATTTGTTATGTTATATCCTAGATTATCGCGCCGAGAGACCAACCCCATGGCACATAGTTCACGTTCACACCGACACCGCCAGGAAGGGCCTTGCCATTTCTCTCTGATGTCGCTTTCCGCCACACGCCGACTGATGCTGGCCGCCGCACCGCTGGCCGCACTCTGGCTGGCCGTCTCCTGGGCGGCAGGGTGGTGGGGCTGATGGAGCAGGAAGCCACTTCCCGACTGCAGTTGCACGACCTACAGCTGGCCCAGGCCAATCGCACCGTGCTCGAGCATGTGGACGGCCGCTTTCGCGACGGTGCCATCACTGCACTGGTGGGTGCCAACGGCACCGGCAAGAGCACGCTGATCCAGGGGATCATGGGCATGCTCAAGCCGGTGGCCGGCCGCGTGGCGTGCTCGGTGCCCAAGGAGCGCCGCGCCTGGCTGCCACAGCAGCTGGCCCTTGACCTCACCTTCCCCATGAGCGTGGAAGAGCTGGTCATGACCGGCAGCTGGCCAAGCCACGGGGCGCTCGTCGGGTACTGCGCCCGCCACTATCGCCGCGGCCGCGAGGTCATGGCACGCCTGGGCATTTCGCACCTGGCGCACCGCCCTCTGGGCGAGCTCTCCGGCGGCCAGCGCCAGCGCGCCCTGATCGGCCGAACCCTGATGCAGGAAGCGGAGCTGCTGCTGCTCGACGAACCCTTCGCCAATGTCGATAGCGAAACCGTGGATGTACTGATGACGGTGCTGCGTGACATGGCCGCCAGTGGCGCCACCCTGATTGTGGTGCTGCACGACATGGAGCAGCTCTCGCGGCTGGCCGACGAGGTCGTGGTACTGGCCAACGGCCACGCCCACTGGACCTCGCCTCAGGCGATTGCCGAGGGCCATGCACCCGTTGCCGGCACTGCCCGGCTGACGCTGGGCATCCCGGGAGTCAGTACATGCTAGCGCTGCTCTACGAGTGGCTGATCGCCCCATTCGACTACGGCTTCATGCGGCGCGCTGCCGTGGGCAGCCTGGCCCTGTCGCTGGCGGCGCCCCCCATAGGGGTCTTCCTCATGTTGCGGGGCATGAGCCTGATCGGCGATGCCATGGCCCATGCCATTCTTCCCGGCGTGGCGCTGGGCTTCCTGCTCGCCGGCTTCTCGCTGCCGATCATGAGCCTTGGCGGCGTGCTCTCGGGGCTGCTGGTGGCCATGCTGGCGGGTAGCGTGTCGCAGATGACCGGCCATCGGGAAGACTCCGCCATGGCCAGCTTCTTCCTGATCTCGCTGGCAGCCGGGGTGATGCTCGTGTCACTGGGCGGCAGCAGCGTCGACCTGACCCATGTGCTGTTCGGCTCGATCCTTGCCGTTAACACCACCGCCCTGATCCTGATCGCGGCAATCAGCAGCGTGATCGTGATTACCCTGGCGCTCATCTTTCGCGCCCTGGTGGTGGAGTGCCTCGACCCGCTGTTCCTGCGCGGCCAGGGCATGCATGGCGGCCTGGTTCACGGGATCTTCCTCGGCCTGGTGGTACTCAACCTGACCGCCGGCTTCCAGACCCTGGGTACCTTGATGGCCGTGGGCCTGATGATGCTCCCGGCCACGACGGCGCGCTTCTGGAGCAAGCGCCTGGAGGGGCTGATCGGCACCGCCATACTGCTCGCCATGATCGCCAGTATCGGCGGACTCCTGCTGTCGTATCACCTGAGCATTCCTTCAGGCCCCGCCATCATCCTGCTGGCCGGTGTGGGCTACATGCTCTCCGCCCTGCTCGGCCGCCACCACAGCCTGACTGCGCGACTGCGCCGACGCGCGGCGCCGCTTGGCGCTCCCGAACCTCACTGATTGCTGCATAAACCCCGACAACAAGCCAAGGAGTTCTCGCATGCGTAATATCAAGCCCTCCGCCCTCATGATCGGCGCCACGGCCATGCTCGCCTTGCCTGCCGCCTTCGCCGCCGAACGCGTACAGGTCGTCACCAGCTTCAGCATCCTGGCCGATATGGTTGAAAACGTGGGTGGCGAACACGTCGAGGTGACCTCGCTGGTCGGCCCGGACAGCGATGCCCACGTCTTCTCGCCCAGCCCCCGTGACGCCCGCAACCTGGCTGATGCGGACCTGGTGGTTTTCAACGGCCTGCTCTTCGAAGGCTGGATGGAGCGCCTGATCGATTCCAGCGATTACGCCGGCCCGCTGGTGACGGCTACCGACGGTATCGAAAAGCTCGACTACCATGGCCACGACCACGACGATCATGACGACCACGGCCACGATCATGACGACCATGACCACGGCCACGACCACGATCACGACCATGACCATGATCATGACGACCACGGGCACGACGATCATGACAACCATGACGACCACGGCCACGATGACCACGACCATGCGCATGGCGAACACGATCCCCATGCCTGGCAGGACCTCGCCATGGGCCAGGTCTATGTCGGCAATATCCTCGAAGGCCTGATCGAGGCCGACCCTGACAACGAAGCCGCCTACCGCGAGAATGCCGAGCGGTACATCAACGAGATGCAGGCCACCGATGACGAGATTCGGCAGCTGATCGGCGAGATTCCCGCCTCTACCAGCGTGATCACCGGCCACGACTCATTCGGCTACTTCTCCAATGCCTACGGCCTGCGCTTCCTCTCCCCGGTGGGGCTCTCCACCGAAGCCGAACCCAGCGCCGCCGACATGGCGCGGTTGATCGACGTGATTCGCGAGCAGAACGTCAAGGCACTGTTCCACGAGAACATGACCAGCCCGGCGATCATCAACCAGCTGTCGGAGGAGACCGGCCTGCCCATCGCCGGCACCCTCTACGCCGACGCCCTGGCCGCCGAAGGCGACGCGAGCACCTACCTCGGCATGATGCGTAACAATGCCCAGGTGCTGCATGACGCCCTTGCCGAAGAGGGCCATAATGATCATGGGCACGGCGACAGCCATGACGACTATGACCATGACCATGACGACGACCATGGGCATAGCCACTGACCGGCGATACCAAGCGCGCCGCTAGCGGCAGCGTAAACCACAGCGGGGGCGCCAACGGCGCCCCTGTTGCTTTCAAGGCTTGCCAGGCCATCCCTTCCTTTCAAACAGCAATTTCGCTCTTGCTACATGCCACGCGCTTTCAGAAAAACTGGCATGTTTTGTAACGCTGCCTTTGCCATGGCATCGTACCCCTTCCCAAAAAATTCACTCAACGTATTGATTTTAATTATCTTATTGAGCAGAAAGCCGCGCGCAGCATGGAGACCACCTTTAAGACCAAAGTCTTAGCACTTCATGTTGCCGAAAAAAATGGCACGAAATGCAAAAAGAGTGGCGTGATGCGTAAAAACGCGTAGCGGGTTTCCTCATACCATGAAACGGTGCCAAAGATAGCCTGATGCAGGCTGCCCACAGCTGCCCAACACCTTACGCACAAAAGTTCACACGGAAGTACACAGGTTATCCACAGCTTGAGAACCAAAGCCCTGCAAGCGCCACCTGAGAAAGGAGCTTATCGCCTGAGCATGAGTACATCCGATGACGACATGGCCTCCCTGTTCCATGACATGATTCGACGCTGCCTGGAGCAGGAGGTCGCGCCCCACTACGAGACATGGGAAGCGCAGGGGGTGATGCCGCGCTCCCTGTGGCGACAGCTCGGTGAGGCCGGACTGCTGGGCATCGACCTGCCGGAAGAGTACGGCGGAGCGGGAGCGGACTTCGCCATCACCCAGTTCGCCCTGGAGGAGATCTCGCGGCAGGGCTTCGGCGGGTTGGCCAGCGCGTATAACATCCACGCCAATATTGTCATGCCCTACCTGCTGCACATCGGCACCCCGGCTCAGCGGGAGAGGTGGCTGCCGGCCATGGCCCGGGGAGAGGTCATCGGCGCCATCGCCATGACCGAACCCAATGCAGGCAGTGACCTGGCGGCGATGAAGACACGCGCCAGCCGCAACGACGACGGCTGGCTGCTCGACGGCGCCAAGATCTTCATCACCAACGGCCAGGTGGCGGATATGGTGATCGTCTGCGCCAAGACCGACACCAGCGCCGGTGCCAAGGGCGTGTCGCTGTTCCTGGTGGATACCTCGCTGCCGGGGTTTTCCCGGGGCAAGCCGATCAAGAAGATCGGCCAGCATGCCAGCGATACCGCCGAGCTGTTCTTCGATCGACTGCAGCTTCCCGCCGACGCCCTGCTCGGTGACGAAGGCGCCGGTTTCCGCTACCTGATGCAGGAGCTGCCCCGAGAGCGCCTGGGGGTAGGCGCCCAGGCACTGGGTTCCATGGAAGGCGCCCTGGCGCTGACACTGGACTACGTCAAGGAGCGCCGCGCCTTCAGCCAGGCCGTGGGCGACTTCCAGAACAGTCGCTTCACGCTGGCCGGGGTGCGGGCCGATATCGACATGGGGCGCGCCTATTTCGAACACTGTGTGACGAAGTATCGCCGCGGCGAGATGAGCAGCACCGATGCCGCCATACTGAAGCTGCAGCTGAGCGAGATGCAGTGTCGTAATATCGATGCATGCCTGCAGCTATTCGGCGGCTATGGCTATACCCGGGAGTATCCGATCTCGCGCTTCTACGTGGATGCGCGGGTCCAGACCATCTATGCCGGCACCTCGGAAATTATGAAGGAAGTGATCGCGCGGTCACTGCTCGGCAGGGGTGCCACGCAGGCCTGACGCCTGGCCCGGAACCCGTCACTCAGGAGACAGACCATGCTATTCGATTCAGTCGTCATTCTCGATGGCGCACGCACTGCCATCGGCAGCTTCGGCGGCAGCCTGGCCGGCCTTGCCCCCCATGAGATGGGCAGCGTGACCGCCCGCGAGGCGATCCTGCGTGCCGGCATCGAGGCCGATATCATCGATCACTCGGTGTACGGGCACATCATCGCCACCGGCCCTCAGGATGCCTATCTGGCCCGGCATATCGCCCTGGAGGCCGGGGTGCCCGAGGGTGCCGCGGCATTCAACGTCAACCGCCTGTGTGGCTCCGGCGTGCAGGCGCTGCTCTCCGCCGCCCAGCAGATCGCCCTGGGAGACAGTCATTTCGCCCTGGCCGGCGGTGCCGAATCAATGAGCCGCGGCGCCTACCTGTTGCCGCCACAGGCCCGCAACGGCCTGCGCATGGGCCACGCCGCGGTGACCGACCTGACCCTGGGCATCCTCAGCGACCCCTTTGGCAGCGGCCACATGGGCGGCACCGCCGAGAATATTGCCAGCCGCTTCGGCCTGACCCGCGAGGAGGTAGACCAGTTCGCCCTGGAGAGCCACCACAAGGCCGCGCACGCCATCGCCGAGGGTCGCTTCGACGGCCAGATCGTGCCGGTGACGGTGCGCGAGGGCAAGGCCGAGCGTCAATTCGACCGCGACGAGCATGTGCGCGACGGCGTGACCCTGGCCGACCTGGGCAAGCTCAAGCCCGCTTTCCAGAAGGAGGGTCTGGTTACCGCCGGCAATGCCTCGGGCCTCAACGACGGTGCCGCCAGCCTGGTGCTGGCCCAAGCCGACGAGGCCAGCCGCCGCGGCCTGACGCCACGGGCGCGGATCGTCGCCGGCACGGTTGCCGGAGTTGAACCCTCGTTCATGGGGCTGGGGCCGATTCCCGCGGTGAAGCGCTGCCTGACCCAGGCCGGGCTCACCATCGGTGACATCGACGTGATCGAGTCCAACGAGGCCTTCGCCGCCCAGGCCCTGGCGGTGGCACGGGAACTCGACTTTCCCCTCGAGCGCCTCAATCCCAACGGCGGCGCCGTTGGGCTCGGACATCCGGTCGGCGCTACCGGGGCGATCCTGGTGCTGAAGGCACTGGCCGAACTGGAGCGCACCGGTGGCCGCTTCGGCCTGATCACCCTATGTATCGGCGGAGGACAAGGCATTGCGCTTCTGATCGACCGCAACATCTGAGCGAGGCGGCAAAGCCGAAATGAAAGAGTACAAGGCGCCTGAAAAGCTTATAACCATTTTTGCTTAGTCGCAGAGTTGGTTACTGTAAGAAACGATAAAAAAAGGGTCTGAGACACTGCGAGATGCGGAAGAACTTCCGCTTCTCGCAGCCAGGTCATTCACGAGAGGCCGTTCATGTCGAATGTTCATTATTACAATAACAAGCCCTGGGCAAGTCACTACCGGGCCGCCCGTTCCGAAACGGGTGAAGCATCTGCCAGCCATCACCTGCACGACAACCTGCCTGCGCTCATTCAGGCGGCGGGAAACACCTACAGCCAACAGCTCGCCTTCACCACCTGCATGCCCAATGGCATGAATGGTCGCCTGACCTACGGCGAAGTCGAAGAAATGTCGGATGCCTTCGCCGTTTATTTACGCGAATGCGTCAAGCTGGAGCCCGGCACCCGCGTGGCCGTACAGATGCCCAACTGCCTGACGCTACCCGTTGTAGCCTTCGGCATCCTCAAGGCCGGCTGTATTCTGGTCAACGTCAATCCGCTCTACACCAAGCGGGAAATGGAACACCAGTTCAACGACAGCGGGACGCAGGCCCTGGTCATTGTCGATATGTTCATCGACAAGCTGGAATCCATCCTCGAGCGGACCGAGATCAAGCAGGTGGTGGTCACTTCTATAGCCCAGTGGTTTCCCCCTGCCGTAAAGGGCGTATTGCAGCTGGTGCTCAAATACTGGAACCGGGTGCTTCCCAGGCACTCATTGGACGTCGACACCATCGATCAGGCACTGAGCAGAGGACGAGAAGCGAAGGCCGCCCACAGCATCAATGTAAGCCAGTACTGGCAGCATCTGGACCGCTCGGATACCGCCTTGCTGCAATATACCGGGGGCACCACCGGGGTCAGCAAGGGCGCCGAGCTTACCCACGGCAACCTGATCAGCAACCTGGAGCAGGTGGACTCCGTCGCCGGTGATCACATCGAACCGGGCAAGGAGTGCATCCTCACGGCGTTGCCGATCTACCACATCTTTGCCTTCACCGTTAACCTGCTGGCGTTTTATCACAAAGGGGCGCACAACGTTCTGGTGCCCAGCCCGCGACCCATCCAGAACTGCCAGCGCGCTTTCGACAACTACCCCATCTCGTGGATCTCTGGCGTCAATACGCTTTATAACGCCCTGCTGAACGAGGAGTGGTTCACCGTCTATCCCCCTCCCTCCATGAAGGTGGCACTGGCCGGTGGCACCGCGCTGCACAAGGCTGTCGCCGAGCGCTGGCGTGCGGTGGTCGGCAGTCCAATTGCCGAGGGCTATGGGCTGACGGAAACCTCCCCGGTCATCTGTTTCAACCCCATCGGCCAGGAGCGCCCAGACTGCATCGGTATACCGGCACCGCAAACCGATGTGCGCCTTGTCGATGAGCAGGGCGAGCCGGTGCCGGTCGGTGAGCCGGGCGAAATCATCGTGCGTGGTCCTCAGGTCATGAAAGGGTACTGGAATCGTCCCGAGGAAACCGCCAGTGCCATCAAGGATGGCTGGTTCTACACGGGCGATATCGGTGTCATGGCTGAAGACGGCTATTTCAAGATTGTCGATCGCAAGAAAGACATGATTCTTGTCAGCGGCTTCAACGTCTACCCCAATGAAGTCGAGGATTGTATCGCCCGTATTCCACAGGTGCAGGAGTCAGCGGTCATTGGTGTCGCCAATGAGCAGACCGGCGAAGCCGTCCATGCCTATGTGGTTCTGCGCGAGGAGGGCATCACCGAGAAGGACGTGATCGCGCACTGCAAGCAGGAGCTGGCTGCCTACAAGGTGCCCAGGAAAGTCGTGTTCTGGGGCGAGCTACCCAAGACACCGGTTGGCAAGGTCTTGCGTAAAGAAGTGCGAGCCACAGTCACGAGTGACTGATCGGTTGATTTGTCAGAGAGTTGATAACAACAAAGCTGGAGCATAAAGAATGCTGAGCCCATTGGAAGAGAGCTTACTGTCCATCATGATGGTGATCATCATGTTTGGCATGGGGTCATCGCTGACCTTCAAGGATTTCAGGCTGGCCATGCGCCACCCTCAAGCCGTTGGGGTCGGTTTTGCTTCCCAGTACATGCTGATGCCGTTGATCGCCTTCCTGCTCTCTCGCGTGCTGAATCTGACGCCTGAGCAAACAGTGGGCCTGGTGCTGATCGGCTGCATGCCCGGCGGTACGACATCGAATATATTCGCCTACTTTTCGAAAAGCCTGCTCAGTCTGAGCATCATGATGACCATCTGCTCCACCCTGGCCGGTTTTGTCATGGTGCCTTTGCTGATGGAGTTCTACACCCAGGGTATTGATGATGCCTTCCGTATCCCGCCGGATCAGATCGCCCGGCTACTCTTTGTGCTGCTGATTCCCACGCTTATCGGCATGTGGCTGCGTCGCAAGAACTCGAATATCGGCGCCGTGATAGAGCTGATGGGCGGAATTCTCGGCGCCATCGTCATCCTCTTCCTGGTGGTTACCTGGGTGCCAAGAAACTGGCGTCTGCTGGTGGAAACCGGCTGGGAAGTCTACGCCGCTGTCATCCTGATCGGCCTCATCGGTTTCGCTTTTGGCTACCTTTTCTCCCGCGTGCTGCGGCTGAACCCCCAGAAAGCCAGAACGGTGTCGCTGGAAACAGGTATTCAGAATGGCCCGCTGGCAGCGCTGATTGTCATCATGACATTTGCCGATGAAACCCAGCAGCTCATCCTGCTGATACCTGTCATGTATTCGCTGTTCATCGTCATCAATTCCACCTTTGCCACCGTCTTCTATCGCCGCTGGACCCGGCGTGAGGAGCTGGCACGGGATCAGGCCAAGGTCGAACCGACCTGAAGCAGCGCATTCGCCAGGCGACCGGACTCATGAGAGGCGTATCAGGCCTGCTGAGGCAAGGGCGCGATCGCCCGTCGGTAGGCGGCGGGCGAGTTGCCGGTCCATGCCTTGAAGGCACGGCTGAAGCAGGCCAGGTCCTCAAAGCCCAGGTCATCGGATATACCCAGCAGCGGCCGCTCGGTGCGGGTCAGCGCCTGGATGGCGAAGTCGCGCCGGAACTCGTCCTTGACCGCCTGGAAATGGGTACCCTCGGCGGCAAGTCGCCGGGAAAGGGTCCTGACCGACATGTGGAGCGCGGCAGCCACATCCTGCACTGAGCCCGAGGACGCCAGGTGTTGCGAGAGATGCTCCCGCACCCGATGCGAGACCAGCCGATCGGCAAGGGAGACGTAGAACCAGTCGGCGGGTGCCCGACGCAGAAAGGCGCCCAAGTGCTTCTTGGTCTGGCGTATCGGCTGTTCCAGCAGGGACCGATCGAAGTACATGGCAGTCTCGGGACGGTCGAACAGGACCTTGCCCGGGTAGAAATAGAGATAGTCAGCGCTGTGAGCCGGCTGGGCATAGGCGCACTCCATCATGATCGGCGGGATCTTGCGCGCGATCATCCACGAGGCGATGCCGTGGAACAGCTTGAGCATCAGCTCATGGACGAGAATACGGCTGCCCGCCGGCGGCCGATGCTCCACCAGCGCGACCCGGACCAGGTCGTCCTCGACGCTGTATTCGTAGCCGAAGTCGTCCAGCACGATCCGAAAAAACAGCGTATAGCGATGCAGGGCCACCTTCAGCGTCGGCGCTTCCAGTACGCTCAAACAAAGCAGCTTGAGGGTGCCGCTGCGCAACGGCCGGGCGAAGAAACCCGGTGTCTCGTCGTCAAAGTCGTTCACCAGCAGCCGGTAGAGCGTGGCGAACTGCTCCACCGTGACACGCCCGTGGGGTGCCGCGAGCAGAAACGGCGAGATCCCCGCACGCTCGAGATAGCTCCCACGGGCACGTTCCACGACGGGAACGCCGTGAAACAGCTCGTTGACGAAATGCATGGATACCGTGACGGTCACGCCGGGCCTCGCTCGACGACTGCTCGTGAAAAAATGCTAGACTCATCATGCCATTGATGGGGTGAGTAGCAATGCGCGTAACACACGATCAGATCCATATCATCCTTTCGACAGTCCGCAGCATCGCTGGAGCGGACGTCGAGGTGCGGCTGTTCGGTTCCCGCCTGGACGACACCCGAAAGGGCGGTGATCTCGATCTTCTGCTCATCTCGCCCAACCCCCTGCCACGCCTCGCTCTGGCCGAGATCAAAGGTAAGCTTGAAGCGAAACTCTACCTGCCGGTGGATCTTCTGTCTTATTCCCGGGATAGGGTTCCATCACCTTTCCAGGCCATTGCTCTCTCCCAAGGCCACCCATTGGACGATGCGGCATGACGCACGATCTGCTTGAAGAACAGCGCCGACACCTGGCCAGGCTGCTCGAAGCCATTCAGCGCTGTGCATGGTTCCTTCACCAGTCAGATGGCAAGCTCGAATGGCCCATCAATGCTAATGAACTGGAATCACGCAAGAAGGATGTCGACCTTTACGAAACCCTGGCCGCCATCAACGAGCGATTCGCCAAGCTTCAAGATTCCTTGGCTTCCGCCATGCGACACAGTGCCCTGCTGATGGGGGAACCTACCGACAGCTTCCTGAAGGTTCTCGCCTTCTTCGAGAAACAGGGCGTGATCGACTCCATGGACGACTGGCAGCGCTGCCGCATGCTTCGCAACATGGCAGCACATGACTATGCCACGAATTACCGAGACGTCGCCGAGCATTTCAATCTGCTCCACGACCTCAGCGACATGTTATTCCAGACCGCACGCAAGCTGCTCGAACTTTGCCGTACCCTGATCAAGATTCAGCCCGCGTCCCCTGACTTCACGGATGAATTCGAGCGCATCTTCGCCTAGCAGCCAGCCTGTGGGACGATAAGCGTTTTCCCGGGAAATGCTCAGCCATGCTCGAATTCCGCCAGGTCCACAAGTCCTACGCGACACCCCAGGGTCCGCTTCAGGTGCTGAACGGCATCGATCTGCGGCTCGACGCCGGAGAGAGCCTGGCGCTGATGGGCGAATCCGGCAGCGGCAAGTCGACCCTGCTGCACCTGGCGGCGGGGCTCGACCTGACCGAGACCGGCGACGTGACGGTCGCCGGCCAGGCTGTCTCTTCACTGGACGAGCCCGCCCGGGCCCGGCTGCGCCGCGACACGCTGGGCCTGGTGTTCCAGCAGTTTCACCTGGTGCCGAGCCTGAACGTTGGCGATAACCTGCGCCTGCAGGCCAGGCTCGCGCGGCGAGACGATGCCGAGTGGGCGGCCCACCTGATCGAACGGCTCGGCCTTGCCGGCATGGAGAAGCGCTACCCGGAACAGCTCTCCGGTGGCCAGCAGCAACGCATTGCCATCGGTCGCGCCCTCGCTCCTCGCCCCGCCCTGCTGCTGGCCGATGAGCCCACCGGCAACCTGGACGAGACCAGTGCCGGCGAGGTGCTCGACCTGCTGCTCTCGCTGGTGAGCGAAGCCGGTAGCGCCCTGCTGATGGTGACCCACAGCCCCCAGGTGGCCGCACCGCTGGACCGCTGCCTGCGGCTGACCCACGGCCGGCTCGGCCCGGTCGATGAACGGGAGGCGAGCCGCCGCTGATGTTCACTGCCCTGGCGACACTGCTTTCCCACTACAAGCGCCATCCGGGCCAGCTCGCCATGCTACTGCTGGGCCTGTGGGTGGCCAGCGCCCTGTGGAGCGGCGTACAGGCGATCAACGCCTCGGCCCGGGACAGCTACGCCCGCGCCGAGGCGTTGTTCACCACCGGGCTCGACCGCCTGGAGCGTCGCGACGGCCAACCCTTGACCCGGGACGACTACCTGCGCCTGCGCCGCGCCGGGCTGCCGGTGTCGCCGCTGCTGGAGGGCACGCTGGAGTCCACCGACGGCACCCGGCTGACAGTGATCGGCATCGAGCTATTCACCCTGCCCGGCGACAGTGCCTTCGCCACCGCCGGAAGCACCAGCGAACTGGCGGCGTTCCTCACCCCGCCGTGGCAGACCCGCGTGGCCCCGGACACCCTGCCCGCCTTGGGTGTGGCGGATCGCCAGGCGCCAGGCGACGAACCGCGCCTGGCCGACGGACGGCGGCTGCCACCGCTGGTGCTGGCGCCTTCGCTACCGCCCGATACCCTGGTGATGGATATCGCCGCGGCCGCGATGCTGCTCGACAGCGGCGAACGAATCTCACGGCTGGTCACCGCCCCCAATGCCCTGAACGAAGCGCCTCCTGGCCTGGTGCTGACCCGTGCGGCGACGCTGGCCTCGCCGGGCCAGCTCACGGAGAGCTTCCACCTCAACCTCACCGCCATGGCGCTGTTGGCGCTGGTGGTGGGCCTGTTCATCGTCCAGGCGGCCCTCGGCCTGGCACTGGAGCAGCGCCTGGCCATGCTGCGCACGCTGCGGGCGCTGGGTGTCTCGGGGCGCCGCCTGGTGGGGCTGCTGGCTCTGGAGCTGCTGCTGCTGGGCGTCCTTGGTGCCCTGGCCGGCATCGTCAGCGGTGTGTGGCTGGCACGAGCCCTGCTGCCGGACGTGGCCGCTACCCTGGGCAGCCTCTATGGCGCCGGCGTCACCGCCGAACTCAGCCTGCCCTGGCACTATTGGGTCGGCGGGATCCTTGTCACCCTGGGCGGGCTCTTCCTGGCCGGCGCCGGGGTGCTGTGGCGTGCCGCCCGGCTCAGCGTGCTGGGGCTCGGCCAGGCCCAGGCCTGGCGAGCCGGTTTCCGCCGCCAGCTAAGGTTCATGACCCTGGCCGGCGCTCTGGTAGCACTGGCCGGCCTGGCGCTGTGGACCTGGCTAGCCCGGCAGCCGCCGGGGGAAGGCCTCCTGGCCGGTTTCGGGCTGATGGCGGCGCTGCTGCTGGCCAGCGCCCTGTGGCTACCGCCGCTGCTGGCGGCCCTGCTCGCCGGCCTGGAACGGCTGGCGCGCCGCCGGCCCCTGGCCCAGTGGGCCTTGGCCGACCTGCAGCTCCAGCTGCCGCGGCTGTCGCTGGCCATGATGGCACTATTGATCGCGCTCTCCGCCAACCTGGGCGTGAGCAGCATGGTCGGCGGCTTTCGCCTCACCTTCCTCGACTGGCTGGACCAGCGCCTGGTAGCCGACCTCTACCTGCGCCCGCCGGCGGAGCAGTTCGAGGAGGTCGAGACCTGGCTCGACGAACGCCCCGAGGTGGCCGAGCTACTTCCCACCCGCCGCACCGACTCGACCCTTTATGCGATCGAGCGCGACGGCAGCCCCCGGGAGCTGGCGTTGCCGACCAGCCTCTACGGCATCACCCCCGGCGACGCCTTGATGCCGAGCTGGCCGCTGCAGGACACCCTGGCGGGGCGTGACGCCGCCTGGCAGGCCTTCCGCGACGGCGAGGCCTTCATCAACGAGCAGTTGGCGATCGGCGAGGGGCTGGCCCCTGGCGACCGGCTGACCCTGGGCGCCCCTCGCGGCCGGGAGCAGGTCACCGTGGCAGCGGTCTATCCCGACTACGGCAACACCCGGGGGGAGGTGCTGTTTGCCACTGCTCAACTGGCCAGCCGCTTCGGCGCACCGCCGGGCTCCATCGGCATCGTGCTGGCGGCTGGCGCCGACGAGACGCCGCTGGGACAGGCCCTGACCCGGCGCTTCGGCCTGGGCAGCGACAGCCTGGTGGACCAGCGCGAGGTCAAACGCATCGCCACCGGCATCTTCGAGCGTACCTTCACCATCACCCGGGCGCTGAGTGCGCTGACCCTGGGGGTGGCGGCCCTGGCGCTGCTGGCCAGCCTGCTGGCCCAGGCCCGGGAGCGGCGTCGCCAGCTGGCGCCGCTCTGGGCACTGGGGATCCCGCGGGCCCAACTGGTCCGGATACAGCTGGGCCAGCTCGGCGCCGCCGCCCTGGTAACCGGCGCCCTGGCGATACCCCTGGGTATCGTCCTTGCCCTGGGCCTGGTGGCGGTGATCAATGTCGCCGCCTTCGGCTGGCGCCTGCCGCTGTTCCTGTTCCCGAACGAGATCGCGCTGACCCTGGCCACCGCCGTGGCCGTCGCCCTGCTGGCGACCGCCCTGCCCGCCATCACCTTATGGCGCACCCCACCCCGGGCGCTGCTGGCCGAGGAGGCGAACACATGAGTGCCACCAGGCTGGTCGCGATACTACTGATGCTGCTGTGGCTTACCGGCTGCGACACCGATCGGGATGACGCCGCCCCCGGCGAGCCCGCCGGCTTCGCCGGGCTGGGCGAGGAGGCCGGCGACTTCGCCCAGGCCCATGAGGGAATCACCCTGCGCTTCCCCGAGGATCACGCCGCCCACCCGGACTACCGCATCGAGTGGTGGTACCTCACCGCCAACCTGGAGGACGACAGCGGCGAACCGCTGGGCCTGCAGTGGACCCTGTTTCGTCAAGCGATCACGTCACCGGAGGAGCGCCCCGCCCACACGCCCTGGGCCGCCGATCAGCTATGGATGGCGCATATGGCGGTTTCCCGGGGCGAGACCCATCGGGTGGCAGAGCGCTTCGCCCGCAGCCACTCCGCCGACAACCTCGATGACCGGGATGGCCAGGCGGGCGCACGGGCCGAGCCTTTTCGGGCCTGGATCGACCACTGGCAGTTGGCCAGCCGTATANAGCTGCATGGCCGCAACCTGGCATCGGGCAGCTATGGCCTGTTCCGCCAGCGTGCGCTGTGCGACGGCCAGTACCGCCGTAGGCTGAACGAGCACCCCCGCTCGATGGGCCTGGTGATGGCCGGGGTGGCGTAAGTGTTGTCCACGGCCACCTGGACACCGTGTCGATGCGCGATCTCGCTGATGGCTTCAATATCCACCAGTCGCATGGTGGGATTGGCCGGGGTTTCGAAATAGACAAGACGGGTCTTGTCACTAATCACGGCTTCCAGCTTGGCCGGGTCGGATAGGTCCACGGGTCTGACATGGATACCGAACTCGGCCAGGCCGTGATAGAAAAAGGCGTGGGTGCAGCCGTAGAGAGTGTTGTCCGTAATCAGTTCATCGCCCGGGCGCAGCAGGCTCCACATCAGCGCAGTAATCGCACCCATGCCGGAAGCAGTCGCAAGGCCCGCCTCGCCCCCCTCCAGGCTGGCCATACGCTTTTCCAGAATCTCCACGGTGGGATTGGAAATGCGAGAGTAGAAATGCCCTGGCGCTTCGCCGGCAAAACGGGCCGCACCCTGCTCGACGCTCTCGAAGGCAAAGGTGGAGGTAAGATGCACCGGCGGCGTCAGCGCACCTTGCTCGTCCAGAGGCTCGTATCCTTCGTGAATGGCTCGCGTGGCAAAGCCCTGGTCCTGCGTTTCCCTGCGGTGCGACATGCTTCGACTCCTGCCCTGATGCGTTGGTGTGCCCTACCCCTAATCCTAGGCGCTTCACCAAGGCATTTGCTTTCCTTTTATGGCGCCTTTAGAGTCAATCACGCAACAATCTGCCAATGGGCAAACGCCATGGACCGAATCGACCGAAAAATCCTTCATGAACTGCAACTGGATGGCCGACTGAGCAATCAAGAACTCGCACAGCGGGTAAACCTCTCGCCTTCACCTTGTCTAAGGCGGGTGCGGCGGCTGGAGGAGGAGGGGTTGATTCGGGGCTATACGGCTATCGTGGATCAGAAGGCCTATGGCTACCCGCTGACCGTGTTTACCCGTATCTCACTGGCACGCCATGACACGGAGACGGTGACAAGCTTCGAGCGCAGGGTCAGGGAGATCGACGAGATCCTCGATTGCTTCGTCCTCACCGGCCAGCGGGATTATCAGCTGCGGGTGGTGGCGGCAAGCCTGGAGGATTACGAACGCTTCATGCGCGAAACCCTCCACACCATTCCCGGCATCGGCTCCATCGATACCAGTTTTGCTTTCGGCGTGGTCAAGCAAGCGCCATCGCTGCCGGCGCTTCCCCCTCGCTGATCCCGGGCGATCTACACCCGTCACCTGGCGGCTCGCTTAGAACTCGCTCCATTCATCGGTGACAGCCACCTCCCGCTTGCGACTGCCGGCGGATTTCGGCGAAGGCAACTTCTCCGGCTCAGCATCCTGAGGTGAAGCGTGGGACGCCGGGTGTGCCGTGTCCCCCTGTTCGTCGATGCGGAAGGTGGCGATCAGGCCAGTCAACCGTTTGGACTGCTCTTCCAGGGACGCGGCTGCGGCGCTGGTCTGCTGCACCAGGGAGGCATTCTGCTGGGTTACCGAGTCCATCTCGGTCAAGGCGCTATTGATCTCCTCGATGCCACTGTTCTGTTCCTGAGTGGCGGTGGAGATTTCGCCCATCAGGCTGGTCACTAGCCGTATCGAATCGACGGTTTCATTGATGGTCTCGCCACTGCGTTCAGCCTGCTCAGCGCCGCTGGCGATTCGCGTTGTGGTTTCTTCTATCAGAGCGCGGATCTCCTTGGCCGAGTCTGCACTGCGGCTGGCCAGCGAGCGAACCTCGCTTGCCACTACCGCAAAACCGCGGCCCTGCTCGCCGGCCCTGGCCGCCTCTACGGAGGCGTTGAGTGCCAGGATATTGGTCTGGAAGGCGATGGAGTCGATGACGCCGATGATATCGTCGATGCGACGCGCGCTCTCGGCGATTTCACGCATCAGCTTCACCGTACGCTCCACCTCTTGTCCTCCGGATTCGGCGGTCTGAGAGGCCTTGGTGGATAACCGGTCGGCCTCGAGGGAGGTCTCGGTGTTCTTGCTGACAGTGGCGGCCATCTCCTCCATGCTGGAGGCGGTTTGCTGCAGCGCCGAGGCCTGCTCTTCGGTTCGCGACGAAAGATCCTGGCTGCCAGAAGCGATCTCACCGGCGCCGATGAACACGCTGTCGCTACTGCTGCGTAGAGAGAGCACCAGGGACTTCAGCTTGTCCTGCATATTTCCCAGGGCCTTATAGAGCTGGCCGATTTCATTGCGGCCCCGATCCTCGATACGACCTGTCAGGTCGCCATCGGCAATACGCTCGAAGTGGGCAACGGCTTCCCGTAGCGGCGTGACCACAACACGCATCATTGCGAAGCGAATGAGGAATGCCGCTCCTAGCGCCAGCACCAACAGGCCTATGGCAATCATCATGATGCTCTGGTCCAGCCTTTCGACTCGGGCAATGGCGGCCTCGCCACGCTGCTCACTGTAGGTGATGAAGCGCTCCATGGCAGCATCGAGCTCCGCCCCCAGTTCGGCCAGCTCGTCCTGCCGGCGCTGTACCAGGAAGGGTGCGGCGTCGAGCAAGGGAACGAGGCCTTCGGTGACGAAGGCTTCATAAGCGTCGGTGATGGCCTCGACATAAGGCGCCCGGGGGTCTGCCGCGGGAATCTGCACCTGCTGGAACTCGGCAAAACGTTCCTGGGCTGTCTCCACGGCCGCTACGGCCATCTCCTGATTCTCACGGCCAAGCTCGGGGTTGCCCTGAGCGCTATGCGCGGCATAGCGATCCAGAAACGTCTGCGCCCGAAGTACATTTACCTGAGCACGATTAGCCAGATTGGAGAGCTTGACGTTGGTTTCCGTCAGGTCATGCAGCGCCGCTTCGCTCGTGGCATTGGAATAGAAGCCCAGTCCGCTGATCAGGCCGATCATCAGTACCAGTGCCGCCAGCGCTGCCGTCAGGCTCCACTTGATGGATAGATGTTTCATGAACTGCCCCCATGCGATAGCAGCGCCCACCAGGGGCGCTTGTATTTCTATATATATCGGCACGGATAGCGATTAATTGAGGGAATTCCGATACCACCCGGCCATTGGCACCCTGCCCCTATTGCAGCGCTGAGTTACAATGGAAGGTTTCCGCGTCGAGAAAACATCATGCAAGCCTCCCTCGAGCAGCGTGCGCTCAAGATCTCAATCGTCATGACCCTGCTGGTTTCTGCCATGGGGGTTACCTTCGGCCTGCTGGGTGCCACGCTGGCAATGCCATTCACCGCTTCAGCGCTGGCCGATGAGGTCGTCGAACAGATCGAACTGGGTCTCGAGCTGTATCAAGAGGAGGATTATGGCGGGGCGGTCACCGAGCTGGAGTTCGCCATCAACGACATTCGCAAGCTGCTCTCGGGACGCATTGCCGAAACCTTCCCCGNTTCTTCGCTATGTCATTGCCGACCAACCTGAAAAAATATTTTCTTTCGTAAATGGCATGAAAATTGGATTTCTTTTGGTGTCCGTCTGTTCCATTTGACACCCATAGAGGTCTTTATCATGCACCCTGCCCCACACCGCCGGCCAGGTCGGCACGCAGCCGCGACTCCACGGTACGCAAGGCGCTGTCGCCGAGCAGTTCGCCGGCTTGCCCCGTTTCGCTGTCGAAGGCGGTCAGCTCGCCGGTGGTGCCCTTGAAGCTGTTGTAGGCCTCGACGAAGCCGGCCACCGCCTCACGCACCGCACGGGTGTCGCGCTCGACGTTGACGGTGCTGCTGCCCTCCTGGGTCAGGCTGAGGGTGACATCCTGAATCGCGCCTTCAACCTGGTTGGAGGCGCTGGTGATCTCGATACCGTTGACGGTCAGCTGGGCATCATTGCCAATGTTGTCGACGGCTGTCGCTGTGTCGCTGAAGCCCACCCCGTCTGCCAGGGTAACGTCGCCCCAGTCCATGCCGGTGATGGAGGCTTCCCGGCCGGTCTCGTTAGACATCAGTGCCAGGCGGTAACCGTAGCCATCGTTGACGATAGAAGCGCTGACCCCGGTCTGTTCGGCATTGATGGCGTCACGGATATCCGCGAGCGTGCTGTCGGCGGCGATACTGATTGGCAAGCTCTCCCCGCCTTCGTTGTCGGCATGAGCGAACTGCAGCTGCAACTCACCGCCACCGCTCACCACAACGTCATCCAGCGTCTGGATGCCTTCCAGCCGCGCCGTGGCATAGCTGCCGGCGGAGGCCAGGGTCTGAACTTCGACATCGTAGCGCCCAGGGGAAGCGTCGGAGCCGGCGGCAGCCTGTACCGCTTCGCCGCTGACGTCGGCTGAGAGGCTCTGGAAGAGGGAAGGATCGTTCAGGGCACTCACCGCACCCTGGAAGCCAGACAGTGCGCCCTGTAATTCGCCGTAGGCCGAGAGTTGCACCTGCTGGGACTCGATCTGCTGCTCGATGGGTTCGAGTTTACCGCGTTCGGCGTCGTTGAGCTGGTCCAGTAGACCGTTGAGGTCCAGGCCGGAGCCAATGCCGAGGGAGGAGATGCTGGCCATGAGAAACTGCCTTGTGCCGATGAATTCGGGTGCCGCGCATGAATCGCTCGCTTGGCACCTTCCTTTGTTATCTCACATCGGCAACCGATAGAAAAACTTTAGGATGATTATGCGGCATAGGGCCGAATACCATCGTAGCGCTGGCCACGCTTGGCTTGCTCGAGGTCATAGGCGTTCTGCAAGCGCAGCCAGTAGCCCTCGCTGGTGCCAAAGAAGCGAGACAGCCGGAGGTCGGTATCGGCAGTAATGGAACGTGCCCCACGTGCAATCTCGCCGATCCGGGTGGCAGGCACGCCAATGGCTGTTGCCAAACCGTTCTTGGTCAGGCCCATCGGTTCGATGAAATCCTCAAGGAGAATGTCACCAGGGTGGATATTGGGCAGGCGCTGGGTCATGAGACCTCCTCAGTGGTAATCGACAATTTCGACATCGTAGGCATTGCCTTCCTCGAAGCGAAAGCAAAGGCGCCATTGATCGTTGATGCGAATGCTGTACTGGCCCTCACGGTCGCCACGCAGCATTTCGAGACGATTGCCTGGAGGAATGCGAAGATCCTCTAATACGCTGGCCGCGTTGAGCTGGCGTAATTTCTTCAATGCTGCGCGCTGCATATCCTGAGGCAGCTTGCGGGCCACTTGCCCATTGGCAATAGTTGCTGTCGCTCTATCCCTGTAGCTTTTAATCACCGCTCGTCCTCTCTGACATGAGTCAAGCATAACGCACCGCGTTATATGACGCAATGCGTTAATGCTGCCTCCTTGCAGGTGATTGCAAGCAACGCCGTGATCCGAGGCCCCTCTTACCTGCTGCAAGCGCCGGAAGGTGCCTCCCTTTCACCCATAAACCGCGACTGGCGTGCCAGCCCCTGCCAGTCGGTTCGTTCACGCCACCGCTGAAGCCATTCGACCACCGCTTCCGGCGCCATTGGGCGGGCAATGCCATAGCCTTGGGCCAGCCGGCATCCTCGTCCCAGCAGTGCGTCGGCATGCTCCAGGGTTTCCACGCCTTCGGCCAGCAGCGCGCGGTCGAAGCGGCGAGCCATGTAGATCACACTCTCGACAATGGCCAGGTCGCTGGGGTCGGTGAGCATGTCGCGGACGAAGCTCTTGTCGATCTTGATCATATCCACCGGCAGCTGGCGCAGGTACGTAAGGGAAGAGAAGCCGGTGCCAAAGTCGTCGATGGCCACCTCGATGCCCATGGCCTGACAGCGATCGATGGTATCCAACGCCGCCTTGATGTCGTGCATGGCGGCCGTTTCCACCACTTCGAGCTTGAGGCGGTCGGTGGTAATCCAGGGGTTGGCCGCCAGCAGGCCTTCCAGCCGTGGCACGAAGTCCGGGTTCAACAAGTGCGAGGGGCTGATATTGACGCTTACCGGCAGCACGAGACCCTGTTGCTGCCAGCAACCCAACTGCGTCAGCGCCTGCCGGAGCACCCATTCGCCCAGCGAGGTCTCCAGTTGGGTTCCCTCGGTCAATGGCAGGAAGCTATCGGGTGCCTTCAAGCCCTCCTTGGGGTGCTTCCAGCGTACCAGCGCTTCGAAACCAATCACCTCGGCGGTGGCCATGTCGATCTGGGGTTGGTAATGCAGGATCAGTTCACCATTCTCTATCGCCCGCGCAAACCGACGACGCTTCACCTGGCGCTGCTGAACCAGGCGGTCCTGCCCCGGGTCGAATCGACTCACCGTGTTGCGGCCATTCTGCTTGGCCCGATACATCGCCTGCCTGGCATGGCGCAGCAGGCCATCGGCCTCGGCATGGTCATCGGGATAGCGGGACACCCCCAGGCTCGCGGTGATCGATACCCGCTCCCCTTCCAGCGAGAAGGGTTCGCTGATCACCGACAGCATCATCTGCAGGGCGGCATCGTCGGCTGCGTCATGAGTCAGCAGCACGAATTCGTCGCCACCGGCACGGACAACAACGCTGTCACCACCGACATATTGCGCGAGACGTAGCGCCAAGGCGTCGATCAGCCGGTCGGCGCCTTGATGGCCCAGGCGGTTGTTGATCAACTTGAAATGGTCCACATCCAGCACGCAGACCGTCAGGCTCCCCTGGTCCTTGATCGCCCTGGCGAGCGCCTCGTTCATCAACATCGATAGCTGAGTGCCGTCAAACGCGTACATCAGACCTCCGCCCCGTCATTTGCCACGGCAACCAGGGCAGTTGATCTCTCGCCTGTGATGAGTTACACCCGGTTGCGGCCACCCTGCTTGGCACGGTATAGCGCCCTGTCGGCCCGCATCAGCAGATCACGGGCCGTATCGCCTGGTTGGTAGAGGGTCAAGCCGATACTGATGGTGATGGCGCCGCCGGGCAACTCGGCGCTGGCCACGTCGCTGCGCAGCCGCTCCGCTAGCTGCAGGGCACCATTGAGCGGTGTTCCCGACAGCAGCAGCGTGAACTCTTCGCCGCCCCAGCGTGCCAGCAGGTCGGTCTTGCGTAGCCTTCGCTGGACGCAATCGGTCAATGCAAAAAGCACGGCATCCCCGACATCATGACCATGGGTATCATTGACTGCCTTGAAGTGGTCGATATCGAACAGCATCATGGCGAACTCGCCGCCCTCCTTCTCGGCCAGTCTGACAGCAGTAATCAGGGAGCGGTCAAAGGCGCGTCGATTGGCGGCGCCGGTCAGGTGATCGCGGCTGGCTTCATGAACCAGCGCCTGCTCCACCTGCTTGCGCTCGGCGATATTGTGAAAAACCGACACGTAGTGGCGCACTTCGCCACTCTCACCCTTTACCGCAGTGATCGATTGCCACACCGGATAGATCTCGCCCCGCTTGTTACGATTCCAGATCTCCCCCTGCCAATGCCCCTTGACCGTCAGCGACTGCCAGAGCCCGGCATAAAAGCTGGCGTCGTGGCGCCCGGACTTGAACATGCGCGGCGTGTGGCCAACCACTTCATCGGCGGTATAGCCGGTAATATTGACGAAAGCCTGATTGACTCGCTCTATGCGCATCTCGGCGTTGGCGATCAGCGTGGCCTGTCCCGTTTCGAAGGCAGTCGCCAGCAGGCGCAGCTCCTCTTCCTGGCGCTTGCGTTCGGAAATATCCTCCTTGACGGTAATGAAGCTGATGACCTTGTCGTGCTCGTCCTTGATCGGCGTAATGACCTCATATTCCCAGTACTCCTCGCCGCACTTGCGACGGTTGAGCATCTCACCTCGCCAGATATTGCCCGCTTTCAGCGTCTGCCATAGCTCTCGGTAGGTCTCGGGTGAGGTCTTGCCGGACTTGATGAGCGAACACGTCTTGCCGATGAGCTCATCACGGCTGTAGCCGGTGATATCGACAAAGCGAAGGTTCACATAGAGCAGACGCCCGCTGGGATCGGTGATGGCAGTGGCCATGGGGCTATGTTCCACGGCGGTATAGAAATGCTTGAGCGATTGGACCAGCGTACCCGGCGAGCCACTTGCATCGATATGATCCCAGGCATCCGGTGAGGCGTCGCCTTCCGGAAACTCGTGTTGCTGCGTCATGCAAGGGGTCCTCATCCGGGTGTTGGCTCTGGGCTGGCCTGGTTCGTGTGCTGGATCAGACGTGGCGATGGGTGCCTATCAAGGTCGATGATAAGGCCAGTCACCAGGAATGTATAACTTCTGAAGAAGGAATTTTAAGTTTACTTGATAGAAATCAAGTTTTGGGCGCATTTTTGGCCAGAAATTGCCAATAATTGTACAAGAGCTAGCGTGAGTGGATGATCACTTCAACGCGCCGGTTCTGGGCTCGCCCCTCGGCACTGTCGTTGGGCGCCAGCGGACGGGTATCGGCCAGGCCCACCGCGCGCAGGCGCTGGGTTTCCACGCCGGCCTGCTCCAGGGCATGCACGATGGCGATGGCACGGGCGCTGGATAGCACCCAGTTGGAGGGAAATTCAGGAGTCTGGATGGAGCGGCTGTCGGTATGCCCTTCCACCGCCACTTCGCCGTCATGGCGCTGGATGACTTCGACCAGCCGCTGTACCAGCGCCTGGCCATCCTCGGTCAGTTCAGCCTCGGCGGTGGGGAAGAGCCACTGATCCTCTACGCGCAGCTTGATGCCTTCGGCGACTCTGGACACCGCCACGCCTTCGAGATCCGGCAGGTAGGGAGCGGTTTCGACACGGGCTTCGAGCGCCCGCTGCAGCGCCAGCGAGCCGGCGATGGCCTCTGGCGCCACTTCGCGCACCCGCGACGGTGGACGGTCGGTGAGTACCAGCATGAAATCCGCCGGGCCAGCCGGCAGCTCGTCGTCGTCGTCGGAGAGCAGGGGCTGAGGCAGCGGTTGCTCAGCAACGGCGACTGCCGGGGGCACTCGCTCCACCCGCTGAGCGAGCAGTGCCAGCGGCGTGGGCGGTGCGACGAAAGCCGGACGCACCTCTCGTTCAGCTTCCCCCGCCAACAGCGCCAACAAGGGTGGTGCAGCGCTTGGTGGGGGCGGTGCCACTCGACGCGGCAAACCGGCGACACCTAGTGCGGCGGAAACCGCGAGGGGGCTAAGCTGGCCACTGGGGTAGGGAATTGGCGCGTGATTCGCCATCGCCCAGCGCAGTTCACCGGGCAGAGGTATGGCCATGGATTCCGGGGTATCGTCGGCGCCAGTCGTATCCGTGTCACGATTAGTGGCATAGGTGATGGTAAACAGCAGCACCATCAGGGCCACCAGCAGCGTCATGATGTCCAGGTAGCCGATCATCCAGGTACTGTCCTGATCGGAGTCGGCATGCGTCGCCATCAGCGATCCATGCCGCATGGGGCCACGATGATCGCTACCAGCGATGGAGTTCAATCGGGTCATCTGGACAGCCGGGTCGCCATGAGCAGGCTGCCTAGCCTAACCGCAGGGACGCTGAGATGAAACGGGGAAAAGCGCCAGCTTGTGGCGCTACTTGCCGACAGCTTGGCAGGCTCAGGCCTCCTCGGTGACCTCGCCCTGGCGGGATACCAGGTAACGGCTGGCAAAACGAGCCGCGGAAACGGGCCTTCCGGTGAGAAACCCCTGGATCAGGTCCATGTTGTGGCGCAGCAGCGCATCCTGCTGTGCCTCGGTTTCCACCCCAACGGCGACCACCCGCAGCCCCAGCTCCCTGGCCAGGCCACAGACGGCGGCGACGATTGCCGCACTGCCACGCTGTTCGCCATCGAGGCGCTGGATGAAGCGGCGGTCGATCTTCAATGTGGTGACCGGCAGCTCCTCCAGGTAGCTCAGCGAAGCGTAGCCGGTGCCAAAATCATCGATGGTGATCTCGCCACCCAGGTCCCGCAGCTGCTGTAAAACGGCCGCCGCCTGCAGCGGCTTGTCGAGCAGCGTGCTTTCCGAGAGCTCGAAGCCCACCAGGCCGGTCGGCAGGTCATGATCCGCCAGCATGGCGGCAATCTTGCTTGTCAGGTCCTGCTGCCAGAATTGACGTGGTGACAGGTTGATGCTCACCGGCACCGGCTCGGCAGAGGCCCGACACCATTCACTCAGCTGTGCGAAGACCATCCGCATCATGCGATCGCCCAAGGCCACGATAAGGCCGGCACGTTCGGCCAGCGGTATGACCTCCCCCGGGGGGATGCTCCCCAGCACCGGGTGATGCCAGCACATCAAGGCTTCGGCACTGTGCAAGGCACCGCTTTCCCGTTCGAAGAGCGGCTGGAAGTGGACCTCGAGGCCCTCGCCACTTTCGACGGCGTCTCGCAGTGCGGCTTCCAGCGCCCGCTGACGGTCATCCTGGATGTTCATTTCGGTACGATAGAGCCGATAGGCATTACGCCCTTCCTGCTTTGCCCGATACATGGCCACGTCGGCATCGTGGATCAGGGCTTCGGCATTGGTGGCATCATCCGGGTACAGGCTGATACCAAGACTGCAGCCAATGCTGAACTCATGACCATTGATGATACAGGGCTCGCCCACCGCATCGACCAGCCGCCGGGCCACCCGGGTCACCTCCTCGACTTCTTCCAGGTCCGGCAGCAGGATCAGGAACTCGTCCCCCCCCAGGCGCGCCAGGGTATCGTCCTCGCGCAGCCGGCTCTGAAGTCGGTCGGCGACCATCACCAGCAGTTCATCCCCCACGGCATGCCCCATGGCATCGTTGATCTGCTTGAAATGGTCCAGGTCGACGAAGACAACCGCCAGCCGACTCTTGTTACGGTGGGCATGCCGAATGGCCAGCTGTAGCCGGTCCTCCAGCAGGCGTCGGTTGGGAAGCGCGGTCAAAGGATCGTAGTAGGCAAGCTTGCGAATCCGCTCTTCATTTTCACGAATGTGCGTGATGTCATTGAACAGTGCCGCATAGTGCGTCACTTCACCATTTTCGCCAGTGATGGCGGTGATGGTCAGCAGCTCGAGATAGAGCTCGCCGCTTTTGCGACGGTTCCAGATCTCGCCCCGCCAGTAGCCGTTAGTCTTCAGCGCCTCCCACATCTGCCGGTAGAAGGCGGCATCGTGACGCCCGGAGGAGAGTATCTCGGGGGTCTTGCCGATGACCTCTTCCGCCGCGTAGCCGGTCATGTGGGAAAATGCCGGGTTGACGAACTCGATGCGATTGCTCGGGTCGGTAACGATAATCCCTTCCAGCGAGGATTCGATGACCCGTTCGGCCAGCTGCAGGTTTTCATGGGATCGGGCAAGGGCCCGGTCGCGCTCTTCCAAGGCGTCGCGCAGGTCCTGCATGTAGTGCTGTTCGGCTCCGGCCAGCATGTCGCGGAAACCAATCAGGCCGATCACATTGCCCTCTTCGTCCAGCACCGCCAAGTGGCGCACCCGTTGTTCCAGGAGCCTGTCCCGGGCAGTGATCAGGGGTTCGTCATGAACTACGGAAAGCAGGGGACGGCTAGCCAGCTCTGCAATCGGGGTGTTACCGGGGTAGTGGGCAACAAAGCGCACCATATCGCGCTCGGTGAGAATGCCCAGCTCTTGTTCGCTGCACTTCACTACCACGGCATCGCAGCTGGAGAGGCGCATCGACCGGGCCGCCTCGGCCAACAGCTGAGTACCCTGGAGTACCAGCGCACGCTGCCGCATGGCGGCCCGAACCTCCCGCAGGCGCAGGTAGGGCTCGATGCCCTGATTCATGGCCATGTCGGTCTGGGAGAGGATTCCCTTCGGCAGGCCGGCGCCATCGACCACGACGAAATGTCGCCGCCCTTCGGCACTGAAACGTAGTGCGGCCTCGCTGATCGGCGTATCCAGGTGCAGGCACGCCACCGGTTGACTCATCACCTCACCGATACGGGTTTGCCCCGCTTGCGGGTCGGCGAAGTTAACTGCCAGCGCATCATGCTCGGTCCAGATCCCCTGCGCCTTGCCCTCACGGGTCACCACGATTGAACTGCATTGACGGTCGGCCATGCGCCGGGCTGCGATGCAAAGCGGCGTATCGGATTCACAGGTCAGCAGACCGGTCTGCATGATGCGTTCAATGGGTAGCTCGTGATTCATGACGCCTCACTGACGGGACGATTCCTACGGGACTCTTCTTCCCGTACTTTTCTTCCGGGACCACGCTTGACATACCCCGAACTGCCGAAAAACGATTCAGAACCAAGATAAATCCTGATTATTCTTAACACTATGTTCAATGATCCCGTATTACATAACTAGTCGCAATGATTAACTGAGTGTCAACGGGACAACACCTGGTCGCTACCCCATCGCCATGTCGCGGGTTAAATCTTGGCTAGTCGGCAATTTCATGACCCATATCAACAACCCCTTCGATCCCCTTCCGATCCGCTAAAGCCACTACTCCGCATGCCGATACCTGAGCGCAACGTGAGCATGACGCGACCCCGACCTGCCCACGAAACATCTCTCACTCCCAAAGGAAGGCCTACGATGAACCGACTGCTTCACCGCATCGACATGGGCTGGAAATTCTTTCTCGCACTCTCCCTTCCGCTGCTGGCCATGGCCTGGTTTGCCGCATCCGGCGTTCTGGATCGCCAGCAGGTAACGGCCGACATGGCAGCCCTGGAGGAGATGACTCGCTTGTCCCAACGGGCAGGCAACCTGATACATGAGCTGCAGCGGGAACGGGGAATGACTGCTGGGTTCCTGGCCAGCGAGGGTGAGAATTTTCGGGATGCGCTGCCCGATCAACGCCGTGAAACGGACCTCCAGCAGGATACCTTCCAGCGATATCTCGCCAACGTCGACCTGGTCGCACTGGACCCGACACTTGCCGAGCGCATCGAGACGACCCTTTCACGGCTTCAGCAGACCTCATCCTTGCGTCAGCGAGTCGATGAACAAACATTGACCAGCGGTGAGGCAGTCGCCCATTACACGGAAATCAATGGCGCCCTGATCACTATCATTGGACGCATGGCCCTGGCCAAGGGAGAAGGCAGCGTGGCCAGCCGCATGGCGGCCTATTACAACCTGCTGCAGACCAAGGAACTGGCCGGCATTGAGCGTGCCATGCTCACCGGTGCCTTCGGCTCTGACAGCATGACACCGGCAAGCTATCAGCAATTGCTCAAACTGCTGGGCAGACAGGATGCCTTCGAGGAGGCCTTTACCACTCTTTCCACCCCTGAAATGCATCAGCGGTTCCAGGCGGTGGGCGAGAGCCCGGCAGCCGAGCGGTTGACGTCACTGCGCAACGTCGCCATCGAACGAGGCACGGCCGGTGGCTACGGCATCGATGCACAGCAGTGGTTCGACTGGCAGACCGACAGGATAGACCTGCTCAAGCAGGTAGAGGATGCCGTGGCGGAAGACGTAATGGCCACGGCCTCACGGCTCAGGAGTGAAGCAAGAGGTGACCTGACCAGCTACCTCGTCGTGGCGGCGGTTGCCAGTATCCTGGCACTGCTGCTTGCCGCCGTGATCGTGCGCAGCATCGTGCTGCCACTGCGTGCGACGCTGGCAGCGATCCAGCGCAGCAGCGGAGATCTCACCCTGCGGCTGGATGCCCCAGGCAAAGACGAACTGGCGCAGCTCTATCGCGCCTTCAATGAATCCAACGCCGATTCCGAGCTGCTGGTCTCGAATATCAAGCAAGGCGCCATGTCGGTTGGCGTGGCCAGCGGACAGATAAACGAGGGGAACCGTGACCTCGCTCAGCGTACCGAGGAGCAGTCTTCCTCCCTGGTCGAGACCGCTTCCAGCATGGAGCAGATGACGGCCAGCGTGCGTCAGACCGCCGACAATGCCCGGCAGGCCGAGGCGCTCTCCCGTGAAGCGGCAAACCAGGCCGGCAAGGGCAGCAGCGTGGCCAACAGTGCCCGCGGCGCCATGCAGCAGATTCATGAGGCCAACCGTGAGGTCACCCGCATCGTCGAGGCCATTGACAGCATCGCCTTCCAGACCAACCTTCTGGCGCTGAATGCATCGGTGGAGGCGGCCAGGGCCGGAGAGCATGGCCGCGGCTTTGCCGTGGTCGCCTCGGAGGTGCGCAAGCTGGCCAGCCGCAGCGCCGAGGAAGCCGAGCAGATACGCAAAGTGGTCGGTATCAATGTCGCCCGCATCAACGAGGGTGAGAAACTGGTCAATGCCACCAGTGAAACCCTGGAGACGATTTCCCAGGGGATAGAACAAGTGGCCAATCTGATCATCGAGATGTCGACGGCGGCAAGCGAACAGTCGGCGGGCATCGAGCAGATCAACCAGGCAATCGGCCAGCTCGAGGAGATGACACAGCACAACGCCACGCTGGTGGAGCAGGTCGCTGCGGCAAGCCAATCACTGGATGAGCAGGCGAACGACATGACGCGCCTGATCGCCCGCTTCAAGGTCGATGAAGCGCTGCAGGGCAGCAATGTCTGGGAAAGCGAGGTCCAGCCAACCGGCACAGAGACGCAGCGAAAGCTCGCCTACTCTGCGGCGTGACACATGCATGGAAACGGCCGGTAACATTGTTACTAAAGTTTTTGTTCGACCCTGCCGATAGAAGAGGTGCATAGCACTATTGGGAGAAGCCGGCTCGTCAGCCGGCTTCGGGGGGCGGCATTACGATCTGTCGTAGCTGGACCGGGAAACCGGGCGATGGATGGTTGAATGCTTGCCAAGGGCGCATACAAGGAAAACAGGCCATGTCTTCACCTCTTACCGATGCCACCAACAGCTTGAGCGCTTCGGCGTTGCACGACCTGACACCGCGACAGCGCAAGGAGAGCGTTCTGGCATCCTTGCCGGCCGCGGGCACCATGCTCAGCCAGGCCGAGAGCCACGGCAACTCACCCGCCCAGGCGGATCTGGTCGAGCCGATTCAGCGTATCAATGAAGTACTTCGCCAGCATGGCGTGGAATTCGAACTCAACGAGATGCCGTCACGGGTGGTGACGCGGATCGTGGACCGGGAGACCGGCGACGTGTTGCGCCAGATCCCCAGCGAGGAAGTGCTGGCCATTGCCGAAAGGCTGGATGAGCTGCAGGGGCGCCTGATTCGCCTGGAAGCCTAGGCTCTGTCCGAAAACTGGCTGCTAGACCTGCATGTTCATGACGTCGCGGTAGGCGGAAACCAGGCGGTTCCTTACCTGCAGCCCCATCTGGAAGGCCACGCTGGCCTTCTGCATGTCGACCATGACGTCGTTCAGCTCCACGTTGGGATCGCCGGCCTGGAACGCCATCGCCTTGGCGCTGGAGGCTTGCTGCAAGCGGTTGATGCGCTGGATGGAGGCTTGCAGCTCGCCGGCAAAGCCGCCCTGCCCCACCATGGTCGAGACCTGCTGCCCCTTGGCAGCCTGTCCGCCGGCCTGTGTCGCCAGGGTCTGCATCTGGGCCAGCGCGGACTGTATGGCAGGTGAACTCATGGCTTGCGGCCCCCGTTCTGTTGGTTCGGAAGTGTCACGTAACGAATGTAGCCAAGGCTAACAGCTATGGTCACGACGCCATACCGGCAAATGGCATGAAAAACACGGGCTTTTCCCGCCTTTGGACTCGACCAGGGTTCGCATAATAGCGTTCATCACAGTTGCGCCCGCAAGGGTAGCCAGAATGCGGTGGACGGATGCACTCAATGCCATCTTTTAGGAATACGTTTCAAGCGGCGAACGACGCATCTCCATGGAGGTGCGCATGAGCAATGGCGCCGCGACGCCGGGTCGCCAGGAGACCGCGCCTGACCAGCCGGCCGGCGCGCTGCTGCAGCGCGTTCAGGATCAGATGCGTGGCAACCCGCTGATCGCGATCCTGATCGGCGGTGCCGCCTCGATCGCTATCGTGGTGGTACTGCTGATGTGGGCGAGAGAACCCGACTACCGGGTGCTCTACAGCAACCTCACCGAAGCGGATGGCGGCCGCATCATCAATGAGCTCGAAAGCCGCGGCGTGGCCTATCGCTTCAGCGAAGGCGGCACGGCCCTGCTGGTGCCCGGCGATGAGGTGCATGGCCTGCGACTGCAGCTCGCCGAGCAAGGCCTGCCCCGGGGCGGCAATGTCGGCTTCGAGCTGATGGACAGCCAGGCCTTCGGGGTCAGCCAGTTTGCCGAGCAGGTCAACTTCCAGCGCGGCCTGGAAGGCGAACTGTCACGCTCCATCGAGTCGCTTGGCCCGGTATCCCGGGCCCGTGTCCATCTTGCCATGGCACGCTCCTCGGTATTCGTACGGGACCAGGAGCCGGCCAAGGCGTCGGTTATCGTGACCCTTGAATCGGGCCGGGTTATCGGTGATGGCCAGGTCAATGCCATCATCCACATGGTATCCAGCAGCGTGCCCGAACTGGCCGCCGAGCGCATCGACGTGACGCTGCCCGGTCGTGGCCAGCCAAGCGGAGGCCTGCATCCCGTGACGCTCACCCTGGAGCGAATTGAAGGTCTGTTCACTCGCATCGGCTATGACGTCGCCGTGGGGCCGGAAATCGAGGACGACTACCACAACTTCGAAGCGCNGCGACCCCCGGCCGGCTGCTGGACTTCCACGAGAAGCGCGACGTCGACCTGACTCAGGTCGAGGTGCTGGTGCTCGACGAGGCGGACCGCATGCTGTCGATGGGCTTCATTCCCGACGTCAATGCCATCATCCACATGGTATCCAGCAGCGTGCCCGAACTGGCCGCCGAAGACGTCACGGTGGTCGACCAAGGCGGTCGCCTGCTTTCCATGCCCGGGGCCAACCGCCGCGGCCTGGATGCCACGCAGCTCGATTATATCGCCGAGGTCGAACGCTCCTTCCAGCAGCGCATCGAAAATATCCTGGCACCGATTCTGGGCCAGCAGAACGTGCGGGCCCAGGTGGCAGCCCAGATCGACTTCTCGCGCCGCGAAGAGACCAACGAACGATTCGGCCCCAACCAGCCACCCAACGAAGCCGCGGTGCGCAGCCGCCAGTCCAGCGTTTCCTACAGCGGTGGCGACGACCTGGCCATGGGCATCCCCGGGGCCCTGAGCAATACGCCTCCCGGTATCGCGCCCTCCCCGATCAACCTGCCGGTCGATGAGGATGGCGAACTCATCGAGGAAGCCGAGCAGGAGCTGCTGGCACTGAGCAATCTGCGCCAGGACGGCGTGATCAACTATGAGGTCGACCGCAACATCGAGCATGTCCAGCACCGCCAGGGGCAGGTGCAACGCCTGTCCGCCGCGGTGGTGGTGGACTATCGCGAACAACGCGATGAAGACGGTGACTTGCAGCGCGTACCGCTGAGCGATGTGGAAGTTGCCCAGATCGAGCGGCTGGTGCGTCAGGCCATGGGCTTCTCCCAGGCCCGTGGCGACGAAATCGAAGTGGTCAACAGCCCCTTCAGCCGCGCCGTCGACGACGACGAACTGCTGGAGTGGTGGCAGTCCCCCGAGGTCCACAACCTGGCACTGACCATCGGCCGCTACCTGCTGGTGGCACTGGGCGCCCTGCTCGCCTACCTACTGATCCTGCGTCCGCTGATCAAGCGTCATACGCAGCAGCCCATGCTGGCCTCGGCGCCGGGCACCGGCCTGCGTGTCAGGGTTGACGATGAGACCCCGGAAGGCATCGACGGCGAACTGGAAGACGATCTGGAGTCGACACGGACTTACAAGAAGCCGAAGCGCAAGCGCAAGTCCTCGGCCTATGAAGACCACCTGGCCGATCTGCGTGAACTGGCCCAGGAGGATCCACGCATGATCGCCATGATCGTTCGCAGCTGGATGAATAAAGAATGAGTACTGCAAGAGCCATGACCGGCGTACGCCGCAGCGCCATCCTTATGCTGGCTCTGGACGAGGACAGCGCCGCTGAAGTGTTTAAGTTCCTGGGGCCCAAGGAGATCCAGCAGCTGAGCATGGAGATGGCCGATTTGGGCCAGGTCTCCCATGAAGACATGCAGAAGGTCATGCAGGACTTCAACGACGAGACCGAAGAGTTCATCGCGCTGAACCTCAACTCCAGCGAGCATATTCGCTCGGTATTGACCAAGGCCCTGGGCAGCGAACGTGCCACCAGCCTGATCGAGGACGTCCTCGAGTCATCGGGNACCGCCCACGCCAGCAGCCTGATGGACAAGTACGTGGGCGGCACCGAAGAGAAGATCGCCGAGCTATTCCAGCGCGCCCGCGACAAGCAGGCGGTGCTGCTGCTCGACGAGGTCGACCAGCGTACCAGCCAGGCCTCGAGAACCAGCTGAGGGTTAGGATTGCCGCCCACAGCCAGCAGGCGTCGCTGTTCTCGAGCATAGTCCAGTAGCCGGAACCAGTCGCGAACCCGGGCGTTCTTGACCGCTTGCCGGTAGAGCGGCAGCAGGTCGGGATTGCGGATCCGGGCCGCATCTCCGGAAAGCCCCAAACGAATCAGATCCTCGAGCCAGGCAATACCGTACCACAGGATGGACTCGGTGGATTGCCGATCCAGGCGTGCGGCCTCGGCCACCGGCTCGGCACCACGCACCAGCGCATCGAAGGTTTCATGTAACTGCTGCCGCAGAGCTCGTGCGGAGGGTGCCGCCAGCTCGAAGGCCAGCAGCGGCAGCCCACCGGAAACCTGCCACCAGAAGGCGGCCTCCTCCGTGCCGCCCAGCTGTTCGGCCAGCCATGCCTGGCTCTGTTCCGCCTCGGGCACCGGCAGGCTCCAGTGCTGACAGCGAGAGCGGATAGTGGCGAGCAGCCGCGAGGGTACGTCGGCGAGCAGAATGAACTGGGTCCGCTGCCCCGGTTCCTCCAGACTCTTGAGCAGGGCATTGGAGGCCGCCACATTCATCGCCTCGGCCGGGCTGAGCACGATGACGCGATGGCCGCCCTGCTGGGCCGTCTGGGCGACGAAGGCGTTGACCTCGCGAATGGGGTCGATGCGGATCTGTCGCTTGCCCTCCTCCGGCGAGACGCGCAGCAGGTCAGGATGATAGCCCGCGGCCAGCATATGACAGCCGTGGCAATGGCCACAGGCGGCCTCTCCCGGCGTGACGCAGAGCAGGCGGGCGATCAGCGCCTCGGCAAACTGCTGCTTGCCGACCCCACGGGGGCCGGACAGCAGCAGCGCATGAGGCAGGCGCCCGCTCTGATACTGCGACAGGAACCGCCGCCACCGCTCGCTCTGCCAGGGCAGCGGCTGGGCAATCCCTTCACCCTGCTCCGTCCCGAGCTCTATAGCCATGGCGTCACCCGGGCATCCAGGCAGGCGGCGAGGCGAGCCTGTACTACCTCCAGGGGCGCATCGGCATCGACGACCGCCATGCGTTCCGGTGCGCTGGAGGCGCGTTCCAGATAGGCGCTACGCACCGCTTCGAAAAAATCGCTGCGCTCCTGCTCGAAGCGATCCCGCGCCTCGCCGTTGGCGCTCAGACGCCCCTGCAGGCGTCGCTGAGCCGAGGCCACCGGCATGTCGAGCAGCAGCGTCAGGTCGGGCTGAAGATCGCGCTGGACGAACCGCTCGAGTTCGGCAATGCGCAAAGCAGGGATGCCGCGCCCACCGCCTTGATAGGCAAAGGTGGCATCGGTGAAACGGTCGCACAGGACCCAGGCACCCCGCTCGAGCGCCGGGCGAATCTGCTGCGCCAGGTGCTGGGCGCGAGCGGCGAAGACCAGCAGCAGTTCGGCATCCACATCGAGGGGTTCGTCGCCGGAAGGGTCCAGAAGCAGTTCACGTATGGCCTCGGCACGCGGGGTGCCGCCCGGCTCGCGGGTACGGACCACCTCGACGCCCCGTGCCGTCAGCCACTGGGCCACCCAGGCGAGGTTGGTCGACTTGCCGACTCCTTCACCGCCCTCGAGGGTGATGAAACGTCCACGCTGCTGCATCGAGTCTCCTGTGCGCCGGTGGCTGCCGATCAACGGTTGCGAATGTAGCGGTTCACGGCATTATTGTGTTCGCGCAGGGTGCGCGAGAAGTGGTGTGTTCCATCGCCACGGGAGACGAAGTAGAACGTATCGCCGGGCAGCGGGTCCACCGCCGCCTCCAGCGAGGCACGGCCCGGCATGGCGATTGGGGTGGGCGGCATACCATCGATGACATAGGTGTTGTAGGGAGTGGCCTCGCGCAGGTCGGCCCGGGTGATGCGTCCCTCGTAGCGCTCTCCCATCCCGTAGATCACCGTCGGGTCGGTCTGCAGGCGCATCCCGGTCTCCATGCGCCGCTTGAAGACGCCGGCAATCTCGCGCCGCTCTTCCGGCGCACCGGTTTCACGTTCGATCAGCGAAGCCATGATCAATGCCTCATAGGGCGTTTCGATGGTCAAGTCGTCGCTACGCCCTTCCCACACCTCATCAAGAACCCGCTCCATGCGCACCATCGCCTGGCGCAGGATATCCACGTCACTCATGCCCTTGTGGTAACGATAGGTATCGGGAAAAAACCAGCCTTCGGGAAAGCGGCCTTCGCGGTCGAGCAGGGCCATCACCTCCTCGTCGGAGATGGCCGATTTGGGCCAGGTCTCCCATGAAGACATGCAGAAGGTCATGCAGGACTTCAACGACGAGACCGAAGAGTTCATCGCGCTGAACCTCAACTCCAGCGAGCATATTCGCTCGGTATTGACCAAGGCCCTGGGCAGCGAACGTGCCACCAGCCTGATCGAGGACGTCCTCGAGTCATCGGGCAGCAGCAGCGGTATCGACTCGCTCAACCTGATGGAAGCCCCCATGGTGGCGGAGCTGATCCGCGACGAACACCCGCAGATCATCGCTACCATCCTGGTGCATCTGGAGCGTCATCAAGCCGCCGATGTGCTCGAACTGTTCGACGACAAGCTGCGCAACGACGTGGTGCTGCGTATCGCCACCTTCAGCGGCGTGCAGCCGGCCGCCCTGCAGGAGCTCACCGAAGTACTGTCGGGCATGCTCGACGGCCAGAATCTCAAGCGCAGCAAGATGGGCGGCGTAAGAACCGCGGCCGAGATCCTCAACCTGATGAACTCCAATCAGGAGGAGACCGCCATCGAGACCGTACGGGCGCACAGCGAAGACCTGGCCCAGAAGATCATCGACGAGATGTTCCTGTTCGAGAATCTCATGGACCTGGACGACCGCAGCATCCAGATGGTGCTCAAGGAGATCGACACCAACTCGCTGGTGGTGGCGCTCAAGGGGGCACCGGAAGGCCTTATGGAGAAATTCCTGCGCAACATGTCCCGCCGCGCCGCCGATCTGATGCGCGAGGACATGGAGGCGCGTGGGCCGATTCGTGTCTCCCAGGTGGAGGCCGAACAGAAGTCGATCCTGCAGGTGGTTCGCCGCCTTGCCGACTCCGGAGATATCGTGCTGAGCGGCGGGGACGACACCTATGTCTGATCGCTCCCCCTCGCCCCCCGAGCAGTCGGCGTCCTGGCGCCGCTGGCAGATGGGGGAACTCCAGGATGAGAAACGCCGCAGCGAGGCAGAGCGAGCCGCGAAGCCGGCAGAGGACCACGCGCGCCAGGAGCGTTTTCGCCGTCAGGCCGAGCTCAAGGCCCTACGCGAGAAGACCCTGCGGGAGGCCAGAGACGAGGGGTTCAAGGCCGGCTTCGATGAGGGACGTGCCCAAGGGCATGCCCAGGGCCTGGAGGAGGGTCGCCGTGAAGCCGAGCGCGAGCTGAAGCTGCTCACCCGTGAGGTCCTGGCGCCGCTCAAGCCGCTGGCGGAGCAGTTTTCCGAAGCCTTGGCCGTGCTCGACGAGGAAGTGGCCAACGACATGGTCGAGCTGGCACTGGCCACCGGGCGCCAACTGGCCGGCGAAGCCTTGAAGGCCCGCCCACGACAGGTGCTGGAACTGGTCAGGGCACTGCTGCACACCGACCCGCCCCTGACGGGACAGCAGCGCCTATGGCTGCATCCCCTGGACCACAAGCTGGTGGAACAGCATCTCGGCCAGGAGCTGGGGGCCGCCGGCTGGAAACTTCAGCCCGACGATCAGCTCAGCCGCGGCGGCTGTCGCGTCACCAGCGCCAGCGGCGAGCTCGACGCCACCTGGGAGAGCCGGTGGCAGGCGGTCAAGGCCCAGGTGCGTCGCCGGCGCCCTGCCACACCCGCAGCGGAAGACGAACAGGAGTGAGCGACATGCCCGAGACCCTGGCACAACCACGCAATCCGCACCAGGCACGCTGGCAGCAGACGCTGCAGCATGTCCGCGAGCGCGTGGAGACTGTGCCGGGCTTTCGTGCCAGCGGGCGCGTACTGCGGGCCACGGGCATGGTAATCGAAGCCATTGGTCTGCGGGTCGCCCTGGGCAACGCCTGTCGCATCGAGCTGGTTTCACCGGGTAGCAGTGAATCACCGCGCTTTGCGGAGGCCGAAGTGGTCGGGTTCGCCGGCGAACGACTGTTCCTGATGCCGCTCACGGAGATTACCGGCCTGATGCCGGGTGCCCGCGTCTACCCACTGGGCGATGGGCCCGACCACACGGCGCGCCGCTTTCCGCTCGGTGAATCCCTGCTGGGCCGGGTGGTGGATGGCAACGGCGAGCCACTCGACGGCTTCGGCCCGCTGGACAACGCTCCCCGGGCACCGCTCTCTACCCCGCCGCTCAACCCGCTTGCCCGTGCCCCGATCAACGAGCAGATCGACGTCGGCATTCGCGCCATCAACGCGCTGCTCAGCGTGGGCCGTGGCCAACGCATGGGGCTGTTCGCCGGATCGGGCGTAGGCAAGTCGGTACTGCTGGGCATGATGGCCCGCTATACCGGTGCCGATGTCATCGTTGTGGGGTTGATCGGTGAACGGGGACGCGAAGTTCAGGACTTCATCGACAATATCCTCGGCGAAGAGGGCCGCCGCCGCGCCGTGGTGGTAGCGGCTCCGGCCGACACCTCGCCGCTGCAGCGCCTGCAGGGTGCCGCTTATGCCACGCGCCTGGCCGAAGGCTTCCGCGACCAGGGCAAGAACGTGCTGCTGATCATGGATTCGCTGACCCGCTTCGCCATGGCCCAGCGCGAGATCGCACTGGCCATTGGCGAGCCACCCGCAACCAAGGGCTATCCGCCCTCGGTCTTCGCCAAGATCCCCAGCCTGGTGGAACGCGCCGGCAATGCAGAACGCGGCCGGGGCTCGATTACCGCTTTCTACACGGTGCTGACGGAAGGCGACGATCAGCAGGATCCGATTGCCGATTCGGCCCGTGCCATTCTCGATGGTCATATCGTACTGTCCCGGACGCTGGCTGAAGCGGGGCACTACCCCGCCATCGATATCGAAGCCTCTATCAGTCGCGTCATGACACACATCATCGACGACGAGCAGTTGGCCATGACCCAGGCCTTCAAGCGGCTGTTCTCTCGCTACCAGCGCAACCGGGACCTGATCAGCGTGGGGGCCTACAGCCCGGGCCACGACCCCCAGCTCGACGAGGCAGTCCAGCGCTATCCGCTGCTGGAGCAGTTCCTCCAGCAGAGCATTCATGAAAATGCCTCGATCGAGGCCTCTCGACAGGTTCTTACTGAGACCCTAGGAGTCAGGCAATGAGTGCATCATCACAGCTTGCCATGCTGGGCGATCTCGCCCGGGATGCCCGCGACCAGGCCGGCCAACTGCTGGCCGGTGAGCGCATGAGCGAACGTCAGGTTGCTGCCCAGCTCGACGCCCTCAGCCAATATCGGCTGGAATACGCAGAGCGGCTTCAGGCGGCCATGCGAGACGGCATCGATCCTGCCAGCATGCATAACTACCAGCAGTTCCTCGCCTCCCTGGATGCTGCCCTCCAGCGCGCCAGGGACGCACTGGACTCGCAGCAGCAGCGCGTTCAGCAGAGCCAGCAACAGTGGCAACAGGAGCAGAAGCGCCTGTCGGCCTACGACACTCTTTCCTCCCGCCGCAACGCCGAACTGCAGAAGCACGAAGCGCGGCGCGAGCAACGCAACAGTGACGAAATGGCCGCCGGAAGGCTGCTTCGCCAGCGCCCCGAGCGCGATTCGTGATCCGAGCCAGGAGATCGCAATGGATATTCAGATGATGCTGTCCGCCCTTCCGGGCAAGCCCATGAGCAAGGCCCAGCCGGGTGCCGAAGCAGCCGGTGGCCACTTCGCCCTGGCCCTGGCCGGTGCCGGTCGATCGCAGCCGGATGCCAAGGCAGCGCTCCCCGCCCAGCTGTCTGCCCAGCAGCAAGAAGGCGCCAGGCCCTCCATGGCGGCACAGCAGGTGCTGCTACAGGCCCTGAGCGTCCATGATCCGGATCTTGTTGCGGACATGGAAGCGGTGCCCCTGCCCGACACGCTGTCACTCTCCGACATCATGGAGCGCCTGACGCTGATCGAGGGAAATCAGCCCGCCGGGACTCGTCCGCTTGTCGATGCCACTGACCCGCAAACAATCAACATGCAAGCAATAGCCGAGCAGGCTGCCGTAGCAGAGCCTGATTCGTCTGCCGACCACGCCGTTGCTGCTCTCGCAGCAGCCGATGCGCTACGTCAGGCCGCCCCCCCCGCTCGCCCCCTCGGTGACGCCCCTGCAACTGCGAAGGTATCGCTGAATGGCGCCCAGGCTCTCTCGACACCACAGCAAGCAAGTCGAGATGTGGCTGAAAGCACGCCGCGCCCGGGCTTCCTCGCCCAGATCGATTCAAGCACGGCCGAGAGACCCATGCGGACCGCTGAATTTGTCCGAACTGCCGAGACGGCTGCCGTACCTCAGCTGACCGCAGGAGACCTGCGTGGCATGAGCACGGATACGCTCCGCCCGGCGGTTATCGAACCGACAGCGCCAAGCCTGCAGACAGCCCAACAGCCCGCCGGCACTGCAACCCAGGCCATGCCAACCCCGGCAACACCTGCCCAGGCCAGCCTGCCCGCGCCGGTGCAAGGCCAGGCCTGGACCGGCCAGCTTGGCCAGCAGCTGGTGCAGTTTGCCCGCCTCGGGGGCGAGCAGCAGATCGAGATGAAGCTCAACCCGGCCGAGCTGGGTCCGCTCTCCATCACCCTGAAGATGACCGAGCAGGGAGCACAGGCGCAGTTCCTCTCCGCCCATGCACAGGTACGCCAGGTACTCGAGCAGGCCATTCCGCAGCTGCGCGAAGCTCTGGCCGAACAGGGTATTTCCCTGGGAGAGACCTCGGTCGGCGAGCAGCGTCAGCAAGAGGGCCAGGCCTTTGCCAGCCAAGAGAACCAGCGGGGCAGCGGGGCCGATGAGACAGACGCCCATCTGCCTTCCGCGACCGATATCGGCCTGGCAGAGAATGTAACGGGCGTCAGCCTGGATGGCCGGGTGAATCTCTACGCCTGAGACAAATTGCCAAGATAGGGCCGTTCGCGCGGTCTGTTCCTTTCATCACGACCCGCGCGATTTCCGCATACTGCCCTTTTCCGGCTGGACAAACATTTCACGATAGGCAAGGCAATGGCGAAATCGACGGGTGGCTCATCCAAGCTGCTGTGGCTGATGATACTGCTGGTACTGATGTCCACGGCGGCAGCCGGGGTAGCAATCTATCTGGTCATGAACGATCGCAGTGATGGCTCCGGCAACATGCAGGGACAGCAGCTCGAGCGTCAGGCGCCGATCTTTCTCAAGATCGACCCCTTCACCGTGAACCTCGCCGACGACGACTTCGGTTCCCGACTACTGTATGCCGGGCTGTCGTTGAAGGTAGGCAACGAGGAGACACGTGCGCTTCTCCATGAACACATGCCCCAGGTGCGCAGCCGCCTCTTGATGCTGTTTTCCGGCAAGCAGGCAAGCGAGCTCACTTCACCGGAGGGCAAGCGTCGCCTCGGCGACGAAGTCATCGCCGTTCTCTCCGAACCGCTGACCCAGCCGCAGCCACCCCTGGATATACGGGACGTGCTGTTCACCGAGTTCATCGTGCAATAACCGGGTGCCCCTGCCACCATGTCCCAAGACGATCTGCTGTCACAGGATGAGATCGACGCCCTGCTAAAGGGGGTCAGCGGAGACGACGAACCTGCTGCAGGCAGCAGTGAGGCGTCTCGCATCCGTCCCTATGATCCCGCGTCCCAGCATCGCGTCATACGCGAGCGCCTGCAGGCCCTGGATATCATCAACGAACGCTTCGCGCGGCATTTCCGCATGGGGCTGTTCAACCTGCTGCGCCGTAGTGCGGACATTACAGTGGATTCGGTACGCTACCAGAGCTACAGCGATTTCTCGCGCAACGTGCCGGTGCCGACCAATATCAATATCATCGCCATGAAGCCGCTGCGCGGTTCGGCGCTGATCGTATTCCCCCCCAACCTGGTTTTCATGGTGGTGGACAACCTGTTCGGCGGCGACGGACGCTTCCTGACCAAGTCCGAGGGAAGGGAGTTCACCAACACCGAACAGCGCATCATTCAGCGGCTTCTACGACTGGCCATCGAAGCCTACGAGGAGTCGTGGAAGTCCGTCTATCCGCTGGAGATCCAGTATCTTCGCTCGGAGATGCAGTCCAAGTTCGCCAATATCACCAACTCGCCAAACGAGATCGTGGTAAATACCAACTTCAATATCGAAGTCGGCAATCTCTCCAGCAATTTCCAGATCTGCATTCCCTATACAATGGTCGAGCCAGTGCGGGACCTGCTGGCCAACCCGCTCAACGACAGCCATCACGACCAGGACGGTACCTGGTCGAAGCGCATGGCCGGCCAGATCCGCCACTCTGAGGTGGAGCTCATCGCCAATTTTGCCGATGTTCCCAGCCGCATTGCTCATGTAATGGCGCTGAAGGTCGGGGACGTACTGACGTTGGAGCTTCCGGAAACCGTTTTCGCCAGCGTGGATGGCGTTCCGGTCATGGAGTGCGACTACGGCAGCCAGCACGAGCAGCGCGCGCTGCGTGTCATTCGCATCATCGATCATGGTGCGCAGAACTCAGTTTCACCTGATGCCTTCAAGAAGGGCGCTGCGCCTCAAGCCAAGGAATCCAAGCATGACTGATCCCAAGAAACCCGATCAGAATATTCCCGACGACGACCCCTGGGCGGAAGCCATGGCCGAACAGGAAGCGGCGGAAACCCCGGCCGAAGACGACCCCTGGGCGGAAGCCATGGCTGAGCAGGAAGCAGCCAGCGGCCCAGCTGACGATGACGACCCCTGGGCCGAGGCGCTGGCCGAGCAGGAAGCCAGCGAGTCCAGCGAACAGCAAGCAGCAAGCGCTGCCCAGGCTGCCTCTGCACCGGTTGCCCAGGCGGCCGGCGACCGCATTTTCCGTCCCCTGGACAAGGGCAGCGAAGCCGGTACGGCTCGCGACCTGGAAATGATCATGGATATCCCGGTCAAGCTGACCGTGGAGCTGGGCCGCACCAAGCTGACCATCAAGCAACTGCTGGAACTCGCCCAGGGTTCTGTGATTGAGCTGGACGGCCTGGCCGGTGAGCCCATGGACATACTGATCAACGGCTACCTGATCGCCCAGGGTGAAGTGGTCGTGGTGGATGACAAGTACGGCATCCGTATCACCGAGATCATTACACCCTCCGAAAGGGTCCAGAAGCTCAACCGATGAAAGACACCCCCTCCTCCGAGGCTCAGGCAACAGGGCTGGAGTCTCTGGCTGTCGGCGGCGATGCCCTGGTAGGCATGGCGACGCTGGGCAAGACCGCTGCCGCCCTGGGACTGGTCATCGCCATCATCCTGGTCTGCACGGCGCTGCTGAAGCGCTGGGGGCCACAGCGTCGTGCCGCCGGAGGGCATTTGCAGATCGTCGGCAGTACCGTCTTGGGAAGCCGCGAGCGACTGGTGATCGTGGAGGTGGAAGGCACCTGGCTCATCCTCGGCGTGGGCGGTGGCCAGATCAACAAGCTGCATGAACTGGCGGCACCCGAGCGGCCCAGCGAGCCTGAAATCGCCGAGCTGCAGGGGGAGCGTTTTGCCACCCGCTTTGCCCGTGCCCTCAAGCACAACGCCGGACTGGGAGGCCCCGGTCGGGGAACGTCATGATTCACCCAGCGCTGCCCAATTACCGGCCTATCAACCGGCACAAGGCCCTGCTTGCCCTGCTGGGGGCCTGCTTGCTGATGGCCATGCCGCTAACGGCTACCGCCCAGCAGCTGCCCGGTATCGTCAGCCAGCCGCTGGAAGATGGCGGGCAGCAGTGGTCGATCCAGCTGCAGACCCTGCTGCTGCTCAGCGCCATGGCCTTCCTGCCGGCGGCGCTGCTGATGATGACCGGCTTCACCCGAATCATCATCGTGCTGAGCCTGCTGCGCACCGCCATGGGCACCCAGGCGACGCCGCCCAATCAGGTGCTGCTGGGCCTGGCGCTGTTTCTGACCTTCTTCGTCATGGCGCCGGTCTTTTCCATCGTCTACGAAACGGCCTGGGTACCGCTGACCGGCGACGAGATCAACTTCGACGAATTCCTGCTGCTGGCCCAGCAGCCGTTCCGCGAGTTCATGCTGGCCCAGACCCGGGAGCCCGACCTGGCGCTGTTCGCCCGGCTGGCGGAGGTCGGCCCCATGCAGGGGCCGGAGGACGTCCCCCTGCGCATTCTGGTGCCGGCCTTCGTGACCAGTGAACTGAAGACGGCGTTCCAGATCGGCTTCACCATCTTCATTCCCTTTCTGATCATCGACCTCGTGGTAGCCAGCACCCTGATGTCGCTGGGCATGATGATGGTTCCGCCGGCCACGATCTCCCTGCCTTTCAAGCTGATGCTGTTCGTGCTGGTGGATGGCTGGCAGCTGATCATCGGCTCGCTGGCGGAAAGTTTCTATATATAGCGGTAATCAATACTTGGGTCGACACCCAGATGTCGGCAAGGAGCGAAGAATGACACCGGAAATGGTAATGGGCACCGCCTACCAGGGTATGCGCGTCACGCTCTTGCTGGCCGGCCCGCTGCTGATCACCGCACTGCTGACCGGCCTGACCGTGAGCCTGTTCCAGGCCGCCACCCAGATCAACGAGATGACACTTTCGTTCATCCCCAAGATCCTGGGCGTCTTTACCGTACTGGTATTCGCCGGCCCCTGGCTGCTCAAGCTGATCACGGACTTCACCCGCAACCTGTTCACCAATATCCCCAGCATGTTGATGTGAGCCCGCCATGGTCGAGGTGACCTTTGCCCAGCTTCACGGCTGGCTGGTAATCCTGTTCTGGCCCTTCGTGCGGATTACCTCCTTTCTGGTCGCCTCACCGCTGTGGGGCCACTCCAGCGTACCCAACCAGGCCAAGATCGGCCTGGCGTTCCTGGTGACGCTAGTGATCGCCCCGGTTCTGCCCCCCATGCCCGACGTGCCGATCGTCTCATGGGCCGGTTTCGGCCTGATGGTAGAGCAGATGCTGATCGGCATAGCCATCGGCCTGGTCATGCATGTGGTATTCGCCGTGGTCCAGGCCGCGGGGGAGTTCATTGGCCTGCAGATGGGCCTCGCCTTCGCCACCTTCTTCGATACCGGCAGCGGCACCAACACCATGATCCTGTCGCGAATCTTCTTCATGATCACGCTGCTGATGTTCCTGGCCCTGGGTGGACACCTGATGGTGCTGGAAGCGCTGGCAACCAGCTTCTATAGCCTGCCGGTCGGCATAGGCACCTTCAACCCTGCGGCCTTCGAGATGATGGTGCGCTACGGCGGCACCATCTTCGTTGCCGGCATGTCGCTGGCCCTGCCGCTGGTCGGATCGCTGTTGATCATCAACCTGGCCATGGGCATCCTCAACCGCTCGGCGCCACAGTTGACGGTATTCAACATCGGCTTCCCAACCTCCCTCACCGTGGGCCTCATCCTGCTGATGGTGTTGATGACCGACATGGGCCGTTTTCTCCAGCGCCTGTTCAGCAATGGCCTGCAGTTCATGTACCAATTGATCGACATGCTTGCCCCTCTGGGGTAAGCGACCGGGCATCACCGCTTGTCAGTGATCAGGCAGTATGCTGCCAGTGGTGAGGCAGGAGTTCGTGGATCTGGCTGGCCTTCTGGGTCGGCAGCCGTTCCAGCACGTCTCGGAGATAGGCGTAGGGGTCGTGGCCGTTCAGCTTGGCGCACTGAATCAGGCTCATGATGGCGGCAGCGCGCTGCNTGTCGGCATCCACCCCCTCTTCCAGCAGGCTGATCTGCAGGACGTTGAGCTTCTCGCTGCGCTTGCCGAAGGCATGACGTTTGAGCAGCGCCAGTTCATAGGTCAGCTTCTGGTTGACCTGCTCGGTATGACGCAGCGTTTTCTGGCTCTGCTCGAGTGCCTGCCCCTGCTGCTCGACCTGCGACATCAGCGTCGCCGCCAGGTGGCGGAGCTGATCGGGAGAGAGCTGAGACAGGTCGGAAGGCGCGTTCATTCAGCGAGTATGCCAGCCTGCCGAGGGCAGTGGGATTAGCGCATCAGCGAATAGCCTGCCCGTTGTTTCTATGCCGTCCGTGGCAGATCCCTCAGACCACCGAGATCACGCCACCGGCGCCGATTCGCTGCCAGGGCAAGCCCTGCACCAGAGCGCTGACCTGCTCGGGCGACAACTCGACCCGATCCCCGCGCCAGGTCGCCGCCCAGTGAAACTTGCCCTGATTCAGACGCCGGGCGCATAGCCAGATCCCCAGGCCATCGTGAACCAGTACCTTCATCCGGTTGCCGCGCCGGTTGGCGAAGAGATAGGCGCAATGCGGCCGGGCGGCGCCAAACACCTTCACCACCCGGGCCAGTGACGTATCGGGTCCGGCGCGCATATCCAGGGGCTCGGTGGCCAGCCAGATTTCGTCGATGCGAATCATCACAACAGCCCCTTCAGCCACTGCGCGCACTGGGCTGCCTCGGCTACCGGCCAATGCACGCTGATCGTGCCGCGCGCCGTGGGCATCTCGATGCGGATCTCGGCGGTGGCCGGAGGCGTTGGCCGAACCGCTCCTTCGGGCGGCATCGGGGGGGGCACGAAGTCCGGCACGGCTGGCAACTGGCTCTGACGCTTGGCCTTGCGGATCCAGGTCTGGACGAGGTTAGTGTTGAGCCCGTGCTGCAGCGCGACCTGGGCGATCGAAGCATCGCCTTGCAGGCAGGCCGCCACGATCTTGGCCTTGAAGGCCGACGCGTAGCGACGACGACGGCGAATCTCACCCTGAGTGCTTGGGGTAGTCATGATAGGTGCCCATCTATTAATAAGTGGGCACCTAACGTCACAGAAGGCGAGCCTCTCCGGTAGATGGGTTCACCAGCCGGTTACCCTCTGGGGACCTGATTTCCCTGCCCGCTCGGACACATCAAAAAAAACCGCCCAGGCAGGCCGGGGCGGCGAAAAAGGCCGGGCTAACGCCCTGCCTCAGGGAAATGACATCAGGACATGGGGTTACAGGAAGTTGAACAGCGACAAGCCCTTCACATCGACAAAGGCCTTCTGGGCCGCCTGCAGACCCACCTGACGCAGGCTGTATTCGGCGATGGCTTCGCTGTAGTCGAGGTCCACCAGGTCGGAAAGCGTCTTGTCGTAGTTCATCATGCGGTTGCTGCCCACCGCATCGACCACATCCAGCTCGTTGAGACGTGCGCCCATTGAGGCGCGCACCGTGAGGACGTTGTCGAGGCTGTTGTCGAGCTCACGCATCACGGAGTTGATCGTATTGCGGAAGTGGGCGCGATTCTCGGGCTGACCCTGCTGGTCCATCTCCAGCACGTCGATGGCGTCCTTCAGCGACTTGAACAGGTCCTGGTTGGCGCCCTGGGCGTTGGCCGGACGCAGTTGGATCTGGTCGCCCATTTCCGGCTCTCCCTCGAGGGTAATGCTGATACCGCCGAAGCTGACCAATTTGCCAGATTCATATGACTCATTAAGGACTTCGTCACCATTGGCGTACGTCAAAAGGTTGCCATTAGAATCTACTGCTTGGACAACAGGAAAACCGTCTACATCAACATCAAATTGTATCGTAAAGCTCTCGCCAAATAGCTCGTTACCAGGATCAACACGGCTAGGGCCCTTGAAGCTAACCGAGCCCTGATTGCGGTCAAAACCCACCTGAGTGCCAATGCTCTCCCCACCGCTATCACGCTCGGCCCTGGCCACATAACCTGCGCCGCTGGGCACGCTCTGGAAGATCGACTTGCCGTTATCGGCAACCGGCAGCAGGCGCGAGGCATCGATGCGCTGCTCACGGGTGTTCTCGTCGCCGGTATATCGCGTGCCCTGGACGCCTTCACCGCCGGTGCGGGCAAAGGGCGGGGAGTCGTCGCGGTAGCCGCCGAACAGGTAACGGCCATTGCCGTCGGTGGCGTTGGCCTGGCCGATCAGCGTCTCGTAGATACCGCGCAGTTCGCTTGCCACCGACTGGCGGTCCACATCGCTCAGGGTGTCGCTTGCCGCTTGGACCATCAGCGTCTTGGCGCTGGTCACGGCATCGCTGACGCTGTTGAGGACGCTTTCCGCCTGTGACAGCGAATTGCGGGCAGAAATCCGCGCATCGGCGAACTGCTGGGTAATCGCCTTGGCCTGGGATACGCCAACGGCCCGCGACGAGGCCTGGGGATCGTCGGAGGGATTCACCACCCGACGGCCACTGGCGATCTGCTGACCGACCTTGAGGAAGTCGCCCTGCTGACGGTTCATGGACGAGACGCTCTGATCGAACATGGTGACGGTGCTGATACGCATCGCGCTGGACTCCCTTCGAATCAGTTACGCAGACCGAGAATGGTATCGAACACCGTTGACGCGGTATCGATCACTCGGGCATTGGCGGAATAGAACTGCTGGTAGCGAATCAGGTTGGCCGCTTCCTCATCCAGGTTGACCCCGGATTCCGACTGCTGCACCGCCTTTAGCTGTGCGGTCAGGCCCTGGCGGGCATCGAGGTTGACCTGGACGATATTCGCCTGGTTACCGACGTCGCTGACCATACCGCCGTAGGCTTGGCTAAGCGACGACCGGCCGGCCACCAGCGCCTGGCTCTGCAGGTTCTGCAGCGCCAGGGCGTTGCGATTGTCCCCGGTGCCGGAAGCGGCGATGCCCAAGTCGAGCGTAAACTCACCCTGGTTGGCATTGGGCAGTTTTACCTTGAAGCTGACCCCGTCCACAGTGAGTGTCGCTCCATCTGTCAAAGAAGCGCCACTCACCGTCCCATCAACGTCCACGGTGCGCTCCTCGCCGTTAACCAGCACAGTGGCAGGCCGAACTGCGCCATCTCCAGCGCCGAATATCAACGTGCCAACGGTGTTCAAAGACATGGCATAATTTTGGCTACCAACAAGTCCAGTAAGCGCATCCGTTTCAGCACGTAGCTGGCCACTGACCATGTCACCGCCGGCGGCCACGAAGCTTCCCGCCGCGATCTTGTCCAGATCGATGATCTGCGACTCCATGTTGGCCGAGGCGCGGCGAACCGGTTGGACCTCATAGCGATTACCATTGTCTGGCGTATCGCTGAACGCGAGCGTGATACCACCAAAGCCCAGCGTGCTGTTAACGGCGTCCCACTCTACTTGATCGGCTGCCAGTTGCTGGCCATTGTCCTTGCGAATCACCTGCGGAGCATCGTCTACAAAACGCACCGTATAGTCCGTCGCGCGCAACTGATGGATATTTGCCGCATCGAAGCTCGTACCGATGACTTCTGCACCACCGGTATTACGCGGGTAGGAGTAGGCCTGGGGCTGGCCGATACTGAAGAAGTCGCCGCCCTGCTCGCCGTTGAGATCCTGGCCCAGACGGTGCTGCTCGTTGAAACCGGTGACCATCGATACGGCCAGTTGGCCGATCTGGTTCTGGGTCTTGTCCAGGGTCTCTGAGCGGAATGTCATCAGGCCGCCCAGGGTGCCACCCTTAATGGTGTCCTCGGGCATGGCCACCAGGTTGCCGCCGGAGTCCCGATAGCCGAGGACGGTGCGCTGCGGATCGTTCGGGGCGTCCATGGCTTCCAGGCGATAGTGATTGGTGCCGGCTACCAGCGGCGAAGAGCGGGAAGGCGATACGTCCGATCGACGACCCTGCCCAGTCGAGCTGCCAGCCTGCAGGCAGCACGTAGCGGGTAAGATGATCGATGGTCATGGTGGCGAGTGCCAGCCACTGGCCCCAGGCGGTCCAGGTGGAAACGGGGCGATCCGACCCCGCGCTGGCGGCAGCCTGNCGGGTTCACAACGTACCAGGTCCTCATAGGCATGCCAGCTGGCGTGCCCCAGAACCGGCAGGATCAGGGCCAAGCCGATATAGAAGGTCAGCACCCCGACCAGCACGCAGCCGGTCAGTATCGCGGCCAGCAGCACCGACAGGGCGATACCGAACTCGACCCCGGGCAGCGCCAGCCCGCCCCAGGCCAGGCCGGCACCCAGCAGCATGCCGCCGGCCGCAAGCAGGGGCGCCCCCAGGCGCAGCGGGCGGGACTGGCGAAGGCTCCAGAGGCCGATGGCCAGCATCGCCAGCAGGTGGTCGAGCCCCAGCAGCGGGTGGGTCAAGCCGGCCGCAAAGCCGCCTTCGTGGTGATGACCGGGGTGGGCAACGGCCAGGCCGGCCACCAGCAACAGGGCCGGCGCGGCGACCAAGGCCGCCCGGGTGGCGGGGGAAAGAGCTGACATCATGAGAGCGTTCTCCTGTGCAATGACTGGAACAATGGTGAGGCGATGATGGAAGGTCGGTTGTCAGACGACCGCGGCCTGGGGCCGGCGCTCCGGGAGCATGCCGCGGTCGAGAATGAAGCGGATGATGCTCTCGAGGCCCACTCCGTCATAGAGATTGGTGAAGACGAAGGGGCGCTCGCCACGCATCTTCTTCGAATCCCGCTCCATGACATCCAGCGAGGCATGCACCTGCTCGGCGATATCGATCTTGTTGATGATCAGCAGATCCGACTTGGTGATGCCGGGCCCGCCCTTGCGCGGAATCTTGTCGCCGGCCGAGACGTCGATCACATAGAGGGTGAGATCGGAGAGCTCGGGGCTGAAGGTGGCCGACAGGTTGTCACCGCCGGACTCCACCAGCACCAGCTCCAGGCCGGGGTGACGCGCCTGCAGGTCGTCGATGGCCGCCAGGTTCATGGAGGCGTCCTCGCGGATGGCGGTATGCGGGCAGCCGCCGGTTTCCACCCCGAGAATGCGATCCGCTGGCAGCGCATCGTGCTTGAGCAGGAAGTCGGCATCTTCGCGGGTATAGATGTCGTTGGTGACCACGGCGATATCGTAGTGGTCACGCAGAGCAAGGCAGAGCTGCTTGAGCAGTGCCGTCTTGCCGGAACCTACCGGGCCGCCGACGCCGATGCGTAAACAGTGTGTCATGTCGATCTCTCCTTGGCCGCTTGGGCGGCTTTGTCAGGTTCATGGGATGCCGGGCCAACTTCTGCCTGGTGACATCCGCTGTTCCATCAACTGCGAAACAGCCGCGAATATTGGGTTTCGTGTAGTGCGCTGGCCAGCGCCAGGCCGGGCAGAACAGGCCCCAGCTCGTCTTCCTCCAGGGCCAGCGCCTCATCCACCGACGTCACGAGCGCCGGGCGCAGCCGCTCCACCAACCGCTGGGCCGAGGTATGGCCAAGCGGCAGCGCCTTGCAGGCCACCGCAAGCTGGTTCTCCAGCCAGGCCCAGGCGAAGCCGAGCAGCGCCTGGCGCGCCGGCACGCCACGGACATGGGCCGTCCAGGCGAAAGCCGTCACGTAGCCGGCCCCCGGCGGCAGCGCGGGCGACGCTCTCGAAGGACTTTTCTCAGGGCTATTCGGCAGCAGGCCGAGGCTGCCCAGCAGCCGGATCAGCGAAGCCCCCAGGCGCGAATCTTCCGCCGCCAGCTCGGCGGTTTCGCGGTTGGCCGCAAGCCACCGGTCCCACTCGGCCACCGCTTCCCCATCGCCTGCCGCCCAGGCCGCCTGAAGACGCGCCAGCACCGGCAGCTCGCATCGGGTCAGGCCGTCCTCCAGCACCCCTTCCAGCCACTCGCCGAGGCTCGCCTCATCGCTGACCCAGCCCAGCTCGAAGGCACTCTCCAGGCCCTGGGAGAAGGCGAAGGCGCCGATAGGCAGTGCCGGGCTGACCAGTTGCAGGAGCCCCAGCAGGGCCAGGTCATCACCACCTCCCTGCCCCGCCGCCGCTGACTGCTCAGTGCGCATGACTGTGGCCATGATCGTGGGAGTGACTGTGCCGATGGTCATGCCCGGAGTGGTGGGCATGCCCGGCCTGGGCGTAGGCACCGGGCTCGGGGTCGAACGGTGCCTCATGCCGCTCAAGGGTCGCCCCCAGCAGCTCGGCCAGCTCTTCCAGCACATGGTCCGGCGGGAAGCGCACCCAGCCCTGGTCGGGCCTGGCATCGTCGCTGCCCAGAGCCAGCTGCACATGGCGATTGCCCAGGTGGTAGGCCAGCCGCGCCAGCAGCAGGCCGGCGGTTACACGTGCCGTGACTACCGGTTCGATGGCCGCCCTGATGCGCACGATCTCGCCGCTCTCCGCACGCAGCCCCTCGCCGTCGCGCAGCACCGGGCCCCGGTCGAGGAACAGGCCGAGCTCGCGGCCGGCATCGCTTTTCGCCTTGAGCCGGCCGCGAATGCGCAGCTCGAAGGGCAGCGTCAGGGTGTCGCTGGCCTGGTCGGCCACGACGGGCCCCAGGCGTTCGGTCAGTTTCAGCATCGTTCATTTCCTTTTTTGAGCCTCGGACCCGTAGCCTATTTACCGCGGCTAACCCGGCGACAGGTCTAGGCGGGGGCGCTGTGAATACGTCCCTGTACGCTACCGATTCCTTCCCTGGAATCGGACCCCCGCTACGACCTGCCCCCAGCGCCGCTCACTTTGGCGGTCGCAGCCCGTAGTGCGGCGCTCGGCACTCAGAACAGGTGGTAGCGCTGGGCCAACGGCAGCTCGGTGGCCGGCTCGCAGGTCAGCAGCTCGCCGTCGCAGCGCACCTCGTAGGTCTGCGGGTCGACGGTCAGCTCCGGGCAGGCGTCGTTGAGTTTCATGTGCTGCTTGCGCACGCCGCGCACGTTGCGACACGCCGAAAGCTCACTGTGCAACCCCAGCCGCTCCTTGATGCCGGCCTCGATGGCCGCCTGGCTGACGAAGCTGAGGCGAGTGGCGCTGGCCGCACGGCCCAGGGCACCGAACATGAAACGGTAATGCACCGGCTGCGGCGTCGGGATCGAGGCATTGGGGTCGCCCATGGGGGCACCGGCGATCATGCCGCCCTTGATGATGAGTGCCGGCTTGACGCCGAAGAAGGCCGGGTCCCACAGCACCAGGTCGGCCAGCTTGCCCAGCTCGATGGAGCCCACCTCATGCGCGATGCCGTGGGTGATGGCCGGGTTGATGGTGTACTTGGCGATATAGCGCTTGGCGCGAAAATTGTCGGCGCCCAATGCCGCGTCTTCCGGCAACAGCCCGCGCTGCACTCTCATCTTGTGGGCGGTCTGCCAGGTGCGGCACACCACCTCGCCCACCCTGCCCATGGCCTGGGAGTCCGAGGCGATCATGGAGATCACCCCCAGGTCGTGAAGAATGTCCTCGGCGGCGATGGTCTCACGGCGAATGCGCGAATCGGCGAAGGCCACGTCCTCGGGTATGTTCGGGTCCAGGTGGTGGCACACCATCAGCATGTCGAGATGCTCGTCGATGGTGTTGACCGTGTAGGGCCGCGTCGGGTTGGTGGACGACGGCAGTACGTAGGGCTTCGAACAGGCCGTCAGAATATCCGGCGCATGGCCGCCCCCCGCCCCCTCGGTATGGTACGTATGAATGCCGCGCTCCTTGAACGCCGCCAGTGTGTCCTCGACGAAACCCGACTCGTTCAGGGTATCGGTATGGATCGCCACCTGGACGTCGTAGGCGTCGGCGACGCTGAGACAGTTGTCGATGGATGCCGGGGTGGTGCCCCAGTCCTCGTGAAGCTTGAGGCCCATGGCGCCGGCAACGAGCTGGGCCTCCAGCGCCTCCGGCAGGCTGGCGTTGCCCTTGCCCAGCAGGCCGATGTTCATGGGCATCTCGTCCACCGCCTGGAGCATCTTGCCGATGTGCCAGGGCCCGGGCGTGCAGGTGGTGGCCTTGGTGCCGGTGGCGGGCCCCGTACCGCCCCCGAGCATGGTGGTAATGCCACTCATCAGCGCCTCCTCCACCTGCTGGGGGCAGATGAAGTGGATATGGGCGTCGATACCGCCAGCCGTCAGGATCATGCCTTCGCCGGCGATGATCTCGGTGCCGGGGCCGATGACGATCGCCACATCGGGCTGCGTGTCGGGATTGCCCGCCTTGCCGATGGCTTTGATGCGTCCGGCCTTGAGGCCCACGTCGGCCTTGACGATGCCCCACCAGTCGAGGATCAGGGCATTGGTGATCACGGTATCCATCACCGCGTCGTCATGGCGCTGGCTCTGACCCATGCCGTCACGGATCACCTTGCCGCCGCCGAACTTGACCTCGTCGCCGTAATGGGTCGCATCGTCCTCGACCTGGATCCACAGCTCGGTGTCGCCCAGGCGCACCCGGTCGCCGGTGGTGGGGCCGTACATGTCGGCATAGGCCTGGCGGCTGATCTTGTTATCGGGCTTCATGGCTTGCCTCCCTTGTCCGCCGTGTCGAGCGCGCCCATCACCTCGCCGCGGAAGCCATACACATGACGACGGCCGACGAAGGGAATCAAGGTCACCTTGCGGGACTGGCCGGGCTCAAAGCGGATGGCCGTGCCCGCCGCCACGTCGAGGCGATGTCCACGCGCGCGGTCGCGATCGAAGGTCAGCGCCGGATTGGCCTCGGCAAAGTGATAGTGGGAGCCGATCTGGATCGGCCGGTCGCCGGTATTGGCCACTTCGACGGTGATGCGATCGCGCCCTTCGCAGAGCGCAATCTCGCCGTCCTTCAATTGGTACTGTCCTGGGATCATGGGGCCGGGAATCATGGAGTCTCCTTACACAATCGGCGTGTGGACTGTGACCAGCTTGGTACCGTCGGGGAAAGTCGCCTCCACCTGCACCTCGTCGACCATCTCGGCCACGCCCTCCATGACGTCATCACGGCTCAGGATCTCGCGCCCGTAGCTCATCATTTCGGCGACGGTGCGGCCGTCACGGGCGCCCTCCATGATCTCGGCACTGATCAGGGCCACCGCCTCGGGGTAGTTGAGCTTGAGCCCGCGCGCTCGGCGACGTTCGGCAAGCAGGGCGGCGGTAAACAGCAGCAGCTTGTCCTTGTCTCTGGGGGTCAGTTCCATGCGATTCTCCTGGAGAGTCAGGTAAACCAGATACGGGGGGGATGGGCACATGTACTGCTCAGCAACGGCCTGAGACACGCCCAGGCCTGCTGGCAGATTTCCCATGCCTCATTGCGTTCGTTGCCCAGATAGCGCAGCAGCAGGACGCCATGGCGTACCGTCACCGCCCAGCGTGGGCTGGTGGATATGGCATCACGCAACGCTTCGATGGCCTCGCCCTCGTCGCCCAGCCCCACCGCCCATAACGTGGCCTGCACCGTGGCACCACCCTGCCCCCAGCGCCCGGCGAAACGCGGGTGCAGCGGGTCCAACGGCTGACGCTCCAGCCACAGCGGCTTGCCGTCTAGTATCAGTCGAAAGCGCTGGTCGATGCGGCCGGAGACATAGGGCAGGTCGCTCGCCGGACGCCCCAGTGCCAGCACCTCCCAGCCCAGGCAGCGCGCCGAGCCGGCCAGGTCGATATGCGTCGACTGCTCTCCCATCGAGCCGTCGAAGGCGATGGTCTCCTGAGGCAGCCATTCGAGAAAGGCGCCGTCGGCCACTTCAAGGTGGGTATGCTGGCCCCAGGCCACGCCATGGCTGTCGGCCTTGTAGAGCTTGTTGGCAGCCGGCGTGGTCAGCAGCGCACGGGTATCCGCGCCCACCCGGGCCGAGATCGCCAGCCTGTCGCCACTGACCAGCCCCCCCGGCGGATGCAACAGGTAGACGTGACAGGGGCCCGTCCGACCTTCGGGATAGAACGGCCGCTGTACCCGTAGCGGCCCCTGGTGGCGCGCTTGCACCATTCTCGTAACCCCGCCACGCGCCTCGAAGGCCAGCGCCAGCGAGGCCGCCCAGTGGCGCCCCGCATCGAAGCGGTGGCCGGAGTTCGTCGGTGGTTCGGTGGAAACGGCAGTCTCGAAAGCGCTCATGGGCGGCCTTAAGCAGCATGGTCATGAACACATTAAGCAAAGGACGTACCATGGTGGTGAAAACAAAGATTACATATTTACATCCAACTACTTGGATCTTGAAAGATGCCACTATCGAGATCTGTATGCCTTATCGCGGAGCGTCCGACTACGCCCTGTCGCTTCATAAAGGTGCGGACCACTCTCAAGGTGAGCCAATTAGGTGCAATTAGTCTGCCGGCAGGACGAAATACGAATATCGGGCCAACAGCCGGGCCGGCGATTGACCCTGACATTACCGCCTAGCGCAGAACAGGCGACCGAAGTGCCTGACCCGATGGGCTCACCGTGACGAAGAGAGACATACGGGGAGTGGCATCACAGGCACTATGAGCTAGAGTGATAGCGCACCTTAGACTGCAGTGCGTTTCTCCAATGGGAAGGAAGATATTTCATGATGTTCAAGACACTATTCGCCGGAACCGCCCTGAGCCTCAGCCTTGGCGTCACCGCTCTGGCAAACGCTGCTCCGGTCACCCATATGGGAGGGGACATCACAGAAGAACAGGTACTCGCCACTCAGCGGGCATGGGGAGAGGCCCTGGTCGACATTTCTGATACGTACAAAGCAGAAGGCATCGACGCCGCCACCGAGCTCGCCCGCAACGTCATCGACAGCGCCTACGGCCATGCGATGGGTCCGATACTGTTCAAGCCCACGCTTACCAAGGCTCCCCAGACGTTCCGCACCACTCCGGAAGGCGCACTCGCCTACTTTGTGGGTCATGATGACGCCTATCCTGATGACAGTGGCTTCGCCTTGAAAGGCTGGCAGGAAGTCAGCATCGACAATTCCGCTATCTTCATCAGCGGCGACGTCGCCATGACCATTGGCACCGTGTCCATTCTCGATGCCGATGGACATACCACCACTGTGGACAAGACCTGGGGCTACCATCTGGACGACGAGGGTGAGCTCCGTATCGTTCTGCATCACTCCTCACTGCCATACACCGAATAGTCCCACACGGAATATGCCGGATGCACTGTATGAGTATCCAATCTGCGGCCCTATACCGTCAGGTGCTCCTTGATCAGTGCATCCGATAGCTCCCCGATCCCCCCCTTGGCCACCGGTCGACCACGGTTCATGATCACGAAGCGATCCGCGTACTTGCGGGCGAAGGGCAGCTTCTGCTCCACCAGCAGCACCGTGAGCCCATCCTCGTCGATCAGCTTGCGGATCACCTCGCCAATCTGGGCGACGATATTGGGCTGGATCCCCTCCCCCGGCTCATCGAGGATCAACAGGCGGGGCTCGATTACCAGCGCCCGGCCGATGGCCAGCTGCTGCTGCTGCCCCCCGGAGAGATCACCGCCACGGCGGTGTTTCATCTCGGCGAGCACCGGGAACAGCTCGAATACCCGTTCCGGGATGCTGCGCTTGCCATCGCGGCGTGCCGCCAGTCCGGTACGCAGGTTCTCCTCCACCGTCATCAGCGGAAATATCTGGCGTCCTTGGGGCACATAGCCAATGCCCAGGCGCGAGCGCTCCTCAACCCGTTTCCTGGTCAGCTCAACGTCATCCGCGTAGCGGATGCTGCCGCTGGAGATGGCCACCTCACCCATGATCGCCTTCAGCAGCGTGGTCTTGCCGACGCCGTTGCGACCCATCACGCAGGTACACTGGCCGGCAGGCACGTCCAGATCGAGGTCCCACAGGGTATGGCTCTCGCCGTAGTACTGGTTGAGCTTGTCGACGGTCAGCATCAGGCCACCTCCTCTTCGGCGTCGGCCCCCAGGTAGACCTCGACCACTTTCGGGTCGTTGGACACCTGGTCCATGCTGCCCTCGGCCAGCACGCTACCCTGGTGGAGCACCGTCACCTTACGTGCGATGGAGCGCACGAAGCCCATGTCGTGCTCCACGACGACCACCGACTGCTTGCCGGCAAGGCCGGTGAGCAGCTCGGCGGTGCGCTCCATCTCCTGCTCGGTCATGCCGGCCACCGGCTCGTCGACGAGCAGCAGACGCGGCCGCTGCATCAGCAGCATGCCGATCTCCAGCCACTGCTTCTGGCCGTGGGAGAGGATGCCCGCCGGACGTAGGCGAAGCTCGGCAAGGCCGATGGTTTCCAGCACCTCCTCGATGCGCTCGCGAATGGACGGCGTCATTCTGGCCGTGAGGGTCGGCAGGATGCGCTTGTCCGCCGCCATGGCCAGCTCCAGGTTCTCGAACACCGTCAATGCCTCGAACACGGTGGGCTTCTGGAACTTGCGGCCGATGCCGAGGCTGGCGATCTCCGGCTCGTTCATGGTCAGGAGATCATGGCGGCTGCCGAACCACACCTTGCCGGCATCGGGGCGGGTCTTGCCGGTGATGATGTCCATCATGGTGGTTTTGCCGGCCCCGTTGGGCCCGATGATGCAGCGCAGCTCGCCGTCGTCGATGGTCAGGTTCAGGTCGTTGATCGCCTTGAATCCATCGAAGCTGACCGTGACGTCCTCGAGGTAAAGGATGGGCCCATGGCGCACATCCACCGGCGATGCCGCCGGCACCAGGAAGTCGAACACACGATCCCGGTCGGCCAGTGATCTGAGAAAGCTCATGCCGCTACCTCCTTGCCGCGTGGAGTGGGCGATTCGTCGTCCTTGCCACGGTGTTTCCGGCGCCGGACGCGATAGGCCAGCAGTCCAGCCACCCCCTTGGGCAGAAATACCGTCACCAGCACGAACATCGCGCCCAGGGCGAACAGCCAGGCATCCGGCATCACCCCAGTGAAGACCGTCTTGGCGTAGTTGACCAGGATGGCGCCGATCACCGCGCCGTAGAGCGTCGCGCGGCCGCCCAGCGCCACCCAGAGCACGATCTCGATGGAGAATACCGGCGAGAATTCGCTGGGATTGATGATGCCCACCTGGGGTACGTAGAGCGCCCCAGCCAGGCCGGCCAGCATCGCCGAAACCACGAAGACGAAGAGCTGGAAGCGCTCGACCCGATAGCCGATGAAGCGCGTTCGCGCCTCCGCATCGCGGGTCGCCACGCAGACCCGGCCCAGCTTGCTGCCGACGATGGCACGGCACAGGACGTAGCCCACGGCCAGGGCCACCCCGGTGGCGATGAACAGGCCCAGCCGGGTGGCATCGCTTCTCAGGTTGTAACCGAGGATGTCGCGGAAGTCGGTCAGGCCGTTGTTGCCGCCGAAGCCCATCTCGTTGCGGAAAAACGCCAACATCAGGGCGAAGGTCAACGCCTGGGTGATGATCGACAGATAGACCCCCGTCACCCGCGAGCGGAATGCCAGGAAGCCGAACACCAGGGCCAGCAGGCCAGGTGCCAGCAGCACCATGGCGAAGGCGAACCAGGCCATGTCGAAGCCAGTCCAGTACCAGGGCAGGCTGTCCCAGTTGAGGAACACCATGAAGTCCGGCAGTTCGGGATGACCGTAGACACCGCGGTCACCAATCTGGCGCATCAGGTACATGCCCATGGCATAGCCGCCCAGGGCGAAGAAGGCGCCGTGCCCCAGGCTCAGAATGCCCAGATAGCCCCACACCAGGTCCACCGCGACGGCGAGCAGCGCATAGCTCAGGTACTTGCCGAACAGGTTGACGGTATAGGCGTTGACGTAGAGCGGATGCCCCTGGGGTACGGCCACATGAAGGATCGTCACCAGGACCAGCGCGGCGAGCAGCACGCCGAGGAACAGCTGGGTCGATCGCTCGGTAAAGGGTCTTCCTAGCCAATGCATGCGTTAACCCTCCGCTGCCCGGCCCTTCTGCGGAAAGAGTCCGCGGGGGCGCTTCTGGATGAAAAGAATGATGAAGACGAGCACGATGATCTTGGCCAGCACGGCACCGGCCCAGGGCTCGAGAATCTGGTTGATCACGCCCAGCGACAGTCCCGCCACCAGGGTGCCCCAGAGGTTGCCCACCCCACCGAAGACCACCACCATGAACGAGTCGATGATGTAGTTCTGCCCCAGGTTGGGGCCAACGTTGGTGAGCTGGGAGAGCGCCACCCCGGCCAGGCCGGCGACGCCGGAGCCCAGGGCGAAGGTCATGATGTCGACCCGGGTGGCGCGAATGCCCATCGAGCGCGCCATGGCGCGATTCTGGGTCACGGCGCGCACCTCCAGGCCGAGCCGGGTGCGGCGCATGATCAGCATCAGGGCGGCGAATACCACCAGGGTGAAGCCCAGCACATACATGCGATTGAGGGTCAGCGACAGGGCATCGTTGACGACCAGCGAACCACTCATCCAATCCGGGGTGACCACGGTCCGGTTCTGCGGGGAGATGGCCGTGCGCACTAGCTGCTGCAGGATCAGACTGATGCCGAAGGTGGCCAGTAGGGTCTCCAGGGGGCGTCCCTTGAGAAACTGGATGACGCCGCGTTCGATGGCGATGCCGGCCAATGCCGAGACCATGAACCCGGCGGGTATCGACAGGATCAGCGCCAGACCGGGCTGTCCCGGAATCAGCTGCTGCATGGCCCAGGTGGTATAGGCGCCGAGCATGATCAGCTCGCCGTGGGCCATGTTGATGACGCCCATCACACCGAAAGTGATGGCCAGGCCAATGGCCGCCAGCACGAGTACCGAACCCAGGCTCAGACCGAAATAGAGGGTCTCGAGGCCGCGGTTGATCCGCAGGTTCTGCTCGATGCTGTTCAGCGCCGCCTGGGCGGCGTCGGCGACCACCGGGTCATCGCCCATCACCGCCCGATTCAATGCAACACGCACCCGGGGATGGAGACTGCCCTCAAGGTCGGCAACGGCATCGAGTTCCCCCTGCTCCAGACGATGGATCGCCAGCGCCTGGGTCAGCCTGGCGCGCACCCGGCGATCCTCCTCCTGCTCGATGACACCGGCCAATGGCTCCGCCAGATCGGCATCGACCTCGCCGAGCAGGCGCTCCGCCGAGGCGCGGCGCAGCTCGAGATCCGGTGAGTAGAGATCAACCACGGCAATGGCGCTGCGCAGCTGATTGCGCAGGGCATTGTTGATACCGATGCGATCAAGCTCGCGGCGCGACATCTCACCGAGCGCTTCCCCGGACAGCGCATCCGCCACCGGCCAATCGCGACCACGGTTGTCGAGCACCACCACGAAGCGGCCATCGTCAGTACGCTGCAGGCGACCGTCGAGGAGCGCCGAGAGCCAGTCGCGGGCGCGCGTATCGTCGCTCTGGACGATGGCATCTATGGCTTCGCCCTTGGCCGGATAGGAGTCGACATCGAGCGCTTCGAGCAGCTCAAGGGCCGCGGCGTCATCGCCGGCGTAGGAAGACTGTGCTTGCGCAGCCCCAGCCGTGATACACAGGGAAATCAGCAGGATCAACATCGCCAGGCAGCGAGAAGGTCGGCCAGCAGCGCTGCCGGCACTCGCCTTGACCGCCACTGGCCAGGGCAACGGGAAAATCCTCATCGGAGCTTTCCTCTGGATAGAGACGAGAAGGCATCTGGATAGAGACAAGATGGCGTGCGTCCCGCCGCCCGGCCGGGCGGCGGGGAAATCGACTCACTCGATTTATTCGGCCAAGGCAGCCTCGGCTTCTTCGGCCGCAGTGCTGCCGCCGCAGGAGCCGGTGGCGACATTGAAGTTGCCGCAGCGCATCGGTGCGCGCCAGTCGGCAATCAGGTCACGGGAGCCCGGCAGGTAGTCGGACCAGGCATCGCCGGCCACGGTGGAGGGTGTCCGCCAGACCACGTCGAACTGGCCATTGTCCTGGATCTCACCGATCAGCACCGGCTTGGTGATGTGGTGGTTGGGCATCATCGCCGCATAGCCGCCGGTCAGGTTGGGTACGGTGACACCGATGATCGCCTCCTTGATCGCGTCGACGTCGGTGGTACCGGCCTTGCGCACCGCCTCGGCCCACATGTTGAAGCCGATGTAGTGAGCCTCCATGGGATCGTTGGTCACCGCCTCCTCGTCGCCGGTGTAATCGATCCAGGCGTCGATGAAGTCATAGTTTTCATCGGTGTCGACGCTCATGAAGTAGTTCCAGGCGGCCAGGTGGCCGACCAACGGGCCGGTGTTGATCCCGGTCAGCTCCTGCTCGCCCACCGAGAATGCGACCACCGGGATATCCGCAGCGTCAACGCCCTGGTTGGCCAGTTCCGTATAGAAAGGCACGTTGGCATCCCCGTTGATGGTGGACACCACCGCGGTCTTCTTGCCCTCGCTGCCGAAGCGACGAATATCCGAGACGATGTTCTGCCAGTCGGAGTGACCGAAGGGCGTGTAGTTGATCATGATGTCGTCGTCGGCCACCCCGTGTTCTTCCTTGAGGAAGGCCTCGAGGATACGGTTGGTGGTGCGCGGATAGACGTAGTCGGTGCCGGCCAGCACCCAGCGCTCCACGCCCACCTCGTTCAGCAGGTACTCGACGGCGGGAATGGCCTGCTGGTTGGGCGCCGCTCCGGTATAGAAGACGTTCTCGGAGGACTCCTCACCCTCATACTGCACCGGGTAGAACAGCAGGCCGTTGAGCTCCTCGAAGACGGGCAGCACGGCCTTGCGCGAGACCGAGGTCCAGTTGCCGAAGACCACATCGACTTCATGTTGGGCCAGCAACTCGCGGGCACGCTCGGCGAACAGCGGCCAGTTGGAGGCCGGGTCGACCACCACCGCCTCGAGCTGGCGACCCAGCAGGCCACCCTGCTCGTTCTGCTGCTCGATCAGCATTTCCACGGTGTCCTTGAGCACCGTCTCGCTGATCGCCATGGTGCCGGACAGCGAGTGGAGAATGCCCACCTTGATCGGTTCTTCGGCCAGCGCCTGGGCGCTGAAGCCAAGGCTGGCAGTGGTAACCAGTGCGGCAGCCGCCAGCCGTGAAGGACGAAGATAGGGATGGAGATAGGGACGGGACAGGACCTTGCGTCGGGATTCGTTCACTTGTCACTCCTTGCACCTTCCTGCGGGAAGGTTTCATTGTGATGGCATCGCACTGGGTCAAAGGACCGTCCGTGCGGGTCTCAGCCATCAGTCTTTGCAAGGCCTGCGCCACCCTCACGCAAAAATCGTAAATCTTTTAAATTTCAATATATTGGAAACACCCGCCAGGACCATTCACATATCCCTCGGCACTACCATGGTGCAGACAGAGTCCCCTTTCTCCGCACTTCCCGCACCGTTCGCGTGCAGGGCACACAAAAAAGGGGCACCGGTCTGCACCGGCGCCCCAACATCAAAACCCTGGCGTGATCATGTCCGTGCGCGGCGCGCCTTTGCCAGGCCCTGCTTCACCACTGGAAGCAGCAGCGACAGCGCGGCGATGATCAGCAGCCACATGGAGATCGGCTTGTCGATGAAGATCATCCAGTCACCACCCGAGATCTGCAGCGCCCGGCGCATGGATTCTTCCATGATGGCACCGAGGATCAGCGCCAGGATCAGCGGCGCCGCCGGGAAGCCGAACAGGCGCATGCCGAGTCCCACCAGGCCGAATCCCAGCAGCAGGAGCAGATCGAAGACACTGAAGCTCATGCCGTAGACCCCCACCATGCAGAAGATCAGGATCAGGGCGAGCAGCAGCGGACGCGGCATCTCGAGGATCTTGGCGATATAGGGAATCAGCGGCAGGTTGAGCACCAGCAGGAAGATGTTGCCGATGTACATACTGGCGATGACGCCCCAGAACACGTCGGGACGGTCGACCAGCATGGCCGGCCCCGGGCTGACGCCCATGACCAGCAGCGCGCCCAGCAGCACCGCCGTGGTGCCGGAACCGGGCACGCCAAGCGTCAGCAGCGGGACAAAGGAGCCGGTACAGGCGGCATTGTTGGCCGCCTCGGGGGCCGCGACGCCCTTGATATTGCCCTTGCCGAAGGTATCCCCATCCTTGGCCAGGCGCTTTTCCATGCTGTAGCCGAGGAATGAACCGATAGTGGCACCGGCCCCAGGCAATACGCCGGTGAAGAAACCGAGCACGGAGCTACGGGCGATGGGCGGCGCGATCTCGCGAACCTCGCTTCGGCTCAGCTTCAGCGAACCGATGGCATTGCGCGGCTGCTCCTTGCCCCCGCCACCACGCAGCAGCATGTAGAACACTTCAGCCAGCGCGAAGATACCCAGCGCCACCACCAGGAAGTCGATACCGTCGAGGAGATGAGCAGTGCCGAAGGTGAATCGCTCCGTGCCGGTCTGAAGGTCGATGCCCATGATCGAGATCATCACCCCTATCACGGCAGCGATCAGTCCCTTGACCAGTGACTTGTCGGAGAGCGACACCACCGCGGTCAGGCCCAGCACCATCAGGGAAAAGTACTCGGCCGGCCCGAAGCTGACCGCGACCTTCGACAGCATCGGTGCCACCAGCATCAGGAAGACGATGGAGATGGTGCCGCCGACGAAGGACGCATATGCGGCAATGGCCAGGGCCTTGCCCGCCAGCCCCTGCTTGGCCATTGGATAGCCGTCGAACGAGGTTGCCACGGTACCGGCGACGCCCGGCGCGTTGAGCAGGATCGATGAGCTCGAGCCACCGAAGATAGCACCGTAGTAGACCCCTGCCATCAGGATCAAGCCGGACGAGGGCTCCATGGCAAAGGTGATCGGGATCATCAGCGCCAGGGCACTGATCGGACCCAGGCCCGGCAGCATGCCGATGATGGTGCCGGCAAACACACCGGCGAAGACGTAGGCGATGTTCATCGGCTCCAGCGCGATACCGAAGCCGTACATCAGGTTGTTCAGCGATTCCATGGGAGACTCCGGGCCGTGGTCAGAGCGGCAGCAAACCGGTGGGCAGATAGACACCCATGATCCGAGTCATGGTCAGGTAGAGAGTCAGCACGACGCCCAGCGAGGTGGCAAGGTTGACCCCATGGCGGCGATAGCCGTAGTACCAGGCCAGCCCGAAGACCAGCGATACGGAGGCCAGCACGAAGCCTACCGGCACCAGCAGCAGCGCGTAGGCCACGATAGCCAGGGTGGTCACGATGACCCGCGACCATGGCTTCAGCAGCAGCGGGGCGGCCTGCTCTTCGGGGTCCAGCTCCTCGGGTACGTCCTGTGACTTGGGCTTCTCCAGGAACAACAGCAGGGACAGGCCCAGCAGCGTGAAGCCCAGCACCTTGGGGAAGAGATCGGAGTCGATCGGCCTTGGCAGCGGAAAGGGACGGATCTGCCAGGCCATGGCCAGGTAGCCTACCGCTAGCGCGGCCAGCACCAGAGCAATGATCTGGTTGGAATTGAGTCGAGTCATGGCGGACCTCGAGCCTGAGGGGCTCAAGCAGTGGCTGAAGGGGCTGTTGTGATGATTCGCATCGACGAAATCTGGCTGGCCACCGAGCCCCTGGATATGCGCGCCGGACCCGATACGTCACTGGCCCGGGTGGTGGCACCGCTCGCTCCTTCGACGGGGGCGCCCAGGGCGACGAGCATGAAACCGCCCTGGCCAGGCTGCTGCCATCGCTGGCCAAGCACTGGCACAACAAGCGCGGACCCGGGTTCATGGCCGTGGCCACGTCGCCTTCCTGCACGCTGGGTTCGTGGGTGTCGTAGTCGCCGACCCGCTCGCCGATAGTGGCGAAGTCGAAGTCTTCCTGGCGGCTCATCAGGCTCATCACCACGCAGACCAGGGTGCTGGCGCCATAGGCGGTCAGCGAGGCCAGCAGTACGGTGTAGTCGCGCAGGAAGTCGGTGGCGAACACCAGCATCGCCACCAGCGCCAGGGCGGCGGCGATGAACCCGGCGATGCGGCCCAGGAAGCCGAACACCATCAGGCCGATGATCACGCCGCCACCGATGCTGGCCAGCACCTCGAAGAACAGGCCGCTGGCGCCGCTCATGGGCAGCAGCTCGAAGCGCGCCAGGCAGAACAGCACCATGGCCACCAGTACCGAGGTGGTGAAGGCCTGATTGGTGACCCGGTTCCAGAAGCAGCTGGCGATGACCGGGAAGACGATGGCGCCCCACAGCGCGCCGACGAACACCAGCATCACCAGGATATCCAGCGAGAAGCTGGCGAAGACGATGCCCACCGCGGTGGCGACGATCATGGTCAGGCGGCCCACCAGCAGCATGCGCTTGGGGTCGGCCTTGCCGCGGGCGATGTTCTTGCCGTAGACATCGGCCATCATGATCGCCGACAGCGCGGAGAGATCGGAGTCGGCGGTAGAGGAGAGCGAGCCGATCACCAGGATGAAGAACAGCGCAATGAACAGCGGCGGCAGATAGCCGGACACCATCTGCGGGATCAGGTTGTTCATGTCACCGCCCATTGGCTCGACGCCCAAGGTCAGCGCCATCAGGCCGATCATGCCCAGCCCGATGACGATGGCACCGTAGCCGATGGTCGCGGTGATGAAGGTTGGCTTGATATGACTCTCGTTCACCGCGAACAGGCGCTGGGAAATGGTCTGGTTACCGATCGCATAGGCCAGCACGGCGACGAAGAAGGGCGCGCCCTGGTAGAGAATGGCATCCATGGAGAACAGGTTGGCCTGCTCGACCGTCAGGTTATCCAGGCCAGCCACCAGCTCGCTGGGACCGCCCATGGCGAAGAACACCGCGGGGATGATCACGATGGCAATCGCCATCAGCGCCACCAGCTGTGCGAAGTCGGTCATCACCGAGGCGCGGAACCCCGACCACAGCGTATACAGCAGTACGCCGAAGCCGGCAATGATCACCCCGGCCTGGAACGACAGCGGCGAGAGCACCGAGACCAGCGCGCCGGCGGCGGTGAAGTTGACCATCAGGCTGATCACGCTGCCCAGCACGTTGGAGAGCGCCAGGATCAGCTGACTGGAGGAGCCGTGACGGGCGTGGATCAGTTCGCCCAGGGTGTGGGCATTGGGGGCGAGCTTGCGAAAGCGCCGGCCGAAGGGGTAGATGAACAGGATCATCAGTGCCCCCCACAGTCCGTAGTGAATGGGGCCAGAGACGCCGTAGGTATAGCCGGAAGTGGCGGCGGCGTAGAAGGAGGCGGCCCAGATCCAGGTGGCGGTCATGCTGGCGGCGCCCATGCCGAAGCCCACGCGGTGGTTGGAGACCATGAAGGCGTCGGCGTCTTCGTTCTTCTTGCGGATGCCCAGCGTCATCAGGTAGGTGCCGCCGTAGAAGGCGAGCAGCAGCAAGATGACGGTCAGGGTCGAAAATTGATAGAGCGATTCGCTGTTCAAGGGCAATCCCTCGGTGGATGGAACGAACACGCCCGGGCCGGTCGATCAGGTCGACATGCCGGACGCAGTGATGGTGCTGTGGGGGGGCCAGGCCCAAAGGCGGCTTGAGGCTGATCAGCGCTCAGGCATTAGCGCAGAGACAAGCAGGCTGACGCCAGGCGTGGCGCAGCCTCGGGTGCTATCGATCAGGCACGGCAAGACGATGCCGTCAGTCAGGCATTACCCCGCAGCGGCGAGGTCGGGGGGCGGGCGGCGCGGCATGCACCGTCCTTCATCGGCGTAGTGGCGCGACATGGATTCCTTCTCTATCGATGGCGTCGACGACGTACAGTCGAGAGTACCGGTGATCCAGTCTGCATGTAGGCAAGACCAGGGTGTCCCATGGCGGGACCTGTCAGGGATCGGTTATCAGTATTATTGCCTGATCCAAGGGTCGTATACCCTACTGATCTATCCTGAAAAAGTCCAATCGGTGCCGAATCGGCGGAAAATTGCGTCTAGTTGCGCCGAAATGTCGGCTGCGATCCCGCTGCGGGCTCAGTTGATCATTCCAGGAAGCCAGGTGGCGATGGCCGGGAAGGCGATCAGCAGGGCGACCAGCAGCATCGAGCAGAGGATATAGGGAATCGCCGCGGCGTAGATCTCGCGCATGGTGGTGCCCTTGGGGGCCACCCCCTTCATCACGAACAGCAGCAGCCCAAGCGGTGGCGTCGAGAAGCTGATCTCCAGGGCCAGCAGCACGATGATGCCGAACCAGATCGGATCGAAGCCCAGCACCTGCGCCAGCGGGAAGAAGAACGGCACCGTCAGCATCATGATGGAGATCTGCTCCATGAAGGTGCCGAGTACCAGCAGCACGGCGAACATCGCCAGCAGCATCAGGATGGGTGCCAGGTCGAAGCTGGTGGCCCACTGGATCAGTCCGCTGGAGGCGCCGGAGAAGGCCAGCAGCTGGCTGAAGGTGGCGGAGCCGAAAACGATCAGGTAGGCCATCAGCGTGACCTTCAGTGCCCCGGTGACCGATAGCTTGAACGCCTCCCAGGTCATGCAGCGGAAGACGAAGGCCAGCACCATGGCGCCCAGGGCTCCGAACGCAGCCGCCTCGGAAGGGGTGGCGAAGCCCATCAGCATCAGCGCCACGATCAGCACCATCACGCTGATCATCGGCACGATGTCGGTGAGAATCAGCATCAGCTTCTGCTTGAGGGGAACCGGCTCCAGTTCGTAGTTGGGGGCGGCAGAGGGGTCGATCCGGGTGTGGATCCAGATGGTGGCGATATAGAGACAGGCCAGCACCAGGCCCGGCAGAATGCCGGCGATAAGCAGGGCGCCGATGTCGATCTTGGCCAGGGTGGCCAGCAGTACCGCCAGCGCCGAGGGTGGAATGATGATGGCCAGGCCGCCGGTGCCCAGGATCGGGCCGATGGCCATGTGCTTCTTGTAGCCGCGGCGCTCCATCTCGGGCACCAGCAGCGAGCCCATCAGCGCCGTGGACCCCATGGAGGAGCCACTCAGGGTCGAGAACCCGGTACCCCCCACGACGGTGACATAGGATAGCCGGCCAGGCACCTTGCCCATCAGCTGGTCGATGGCATTGAACATCTTCATGCCCATGCCGGTGCGGAAGAACAGTTCGCCCATCAGCAGAAACAGCGGGATCGGCACCAGGTTGAAGCTTGACAGGGCGCCGAAGCCGTTGTTCAGCATTTGGATGATGCCGTTCTGTCCGCCCATGAAGTACCAGGCGCCGATGACGTTGGCGGCCAGGAACGCCAGCGCAATGGGCGTACCGATGGCCATGAAGCCGAGGATCAGGGCCAGGAGAAAGGCCAGGGCCAGATACCATTCCATTATTCTTTTATCCCCGCTTCGCCGCTGTGAAGAATGTCTCGACCCACCACGAAGCGGGCGAATTCGATGGCCATGAGAGAGAAACAGACCGGGTAGGCGATGGTGAGGATCCACTTCGGTACGAAGAAGGCGCGCACGTCATAGTCGCTGCGCTGGAGGTTCAGCATCACCAGGTCATAGCCCTTCCAGGCCAATACCACGCAGACCGTCACGCAGAGCAGGGCGACCAGCCGGCTCAATACCTGCAGGGCCAGCGGTGGCAGGATCGAGGTGAGCAGTTCGATATGCACGTGCCCCTTGTGCCTGACCAGCCAGGGCGCACCCAGCAGGGTCAGATAGAACATGGCGTACTCGGTGGAGAGGAAGAACCAGGCAGAGGGCTGCAGGCCCAGGTTGCGGATCACCACGGAGAGCACGATGGCGACCATCAGCCACACCAGCATGATGGCGGCCAGCAGGGCCATGCCGTTGAGCAGCAGAAGATAGGCGCGGGTTGCGTATCGCATAGCGTCATCCAGGGCCCGGCAGCGAGCCAGGCGGGAACAGGAAGGAGAGCCGGCCGCCTGGCGGCCGGCTCGTCATGCTTCAGAGGTCGTTGAACTTCTCGATCAGCTCGTCATAGTGCTCGAGGCCCATGGGGTGACGTTCCATCTGGCGACGCATGCGCTCCCAGGTGGCTTCACGGGCTGCTTCTGAAAAGCGCTCGCCGGCTTCGCCTTCCAGGCGGAAGACCTGCATGCCGTCGGCTTCCAGCTCTTCGAGCTGCTCCGTTGCCAGCACCTCGAAACGCTCTGCGCTTGCGCGCTCATGTTCGATGGCCACTTCCTGGAGGATCTCGCGAGCCTCTTCGCTCAGAGCGTTCCAGCTATCCAGGTTGAGGATGACGCCCATGTCGGTGGAGAAGAAATCGGGGTCGATCCGGTAGTTCAGGAAGCGATCCCAGTTGAGGTCCTTGAGGCCGATCTGGGTCCAGCCGGTGGCGTTGACCACGTTGCGCTCCAGCGCCGAGTAGACGTCGGTGGTGGGCAGGCTGATCGGCTGTGCGCCCAGGTAGTCCTGGAAGAAGGCGTCGTAGACCGGGTTGCTGCGCAGCGTCATTCCCGAGACGCTCAGGTTGCCGTCGTCGTCCAGGCGGGGCTCGTTGATCGTGTAGAGGTTGTAGCTGACACCGCTGTCGAACCAGCCCAGGTAATAGGTGCCCATCTTTTCCTGGTGTATCTCGTTGAGCAGGTCGATGCCGCCGTTCTCGCGGGCATGGATGGCGTTGGTGTTCGAGGCGACCATGGCATCGCGCTCCGGTACGGTGCCGGCGTAGAAGCTGGCCGCGGTATAGGCCATGTCGACCACACCGTTGCGGACCGCGTCGGGCTGCTCCGATAGGCCGATGACCTCGGGGCCGCCACGTACATCGATCTGTACCACGCCTTCACCGCGCTCGTTCACCTTGTCCACGAACTCGAGGAAGCTCTGGGTATAGATCAGTGAGGGAGGGAAGGCATGGACTGCGCTGATGCGATCCACGGCCGCTGCGTGGGTGGAGGCGAGCAGGGTCGCTACGCCAAGGGTGGCCAGTAGTTGCTTGTTCATCGTTTTTCTCCTCGATGGGATGGTACGGATGTTGCCGATTGTTGTTGGAGGCTTGCATCACGCAGTGCATGCACAAGCCGGGCAAGGGCCTGGTATCACCCTCTGGAAATGATCGTGGCGTCGCCTGGCGGTGTCTCGAGCCAGGGGTGTCGGCGCGCATAGTCGGCCGCGAATCGGGCGATCTTCGCCTGGTGCTGCCGGGTCATGTCGATGTCGTCCCAGCCGTTCAGCAGCTTGGTGCGCCAGCTGGGAGCGATCTCGAACTTCAGGTCGAGCGTACCGGCACGGACGCGGCACTCATCCAGGTCTACCCGCACCGGCCCGGGCTCACTGCCCAGGTGGGCAAGCAGGCGCTCGATATAGGTCTCTGGCAGCGTGGCCGGAAGCAGACCGTTGTTGACCGCATTGGACGAAAAGATGTCACCGAAGCTCGGGGCGATCACGCAGCGAAAGCCATGGTCCACCAAGGCGTAGACAGCGGCTTCACGGCTTGAACCGCCACCGAAGTTGCGTCGTGCCACGAGGATCTGGGCCTGCTCGGCCTTCGGATGATTGAGGATGAAGCCCGGACGGGGGCTGCCACGCTCATCGTAGCGCAGGTCATGCAGCAGGAACTGGCCGTAGCCGATGCTGCGCGGCTCCTTCATGAAGCGCGCCGGGATCAACTGGTCGGTATCCACGCTGGCCAGGGCCAGCGGACAGGCCAGGGTGTCCAGAATCTTGATGGGTGTCATCTCAGTCCTCCCGTTACAGCGCGCGGATGTCGGCCAGATGGCCGGCCACGGCAGCGGCAGCCACCATGGCCGGCGACATCAGGTGGGTTCTGGCCCCAGGCCCCTGGCGACCCTTGAAGTTGCGGTTGGTGGTCGAGGCACACCTTTCGCCGCTGGGCACCAGGTCACCGTTCATGGCCACGCACATGGAGCAGCCCGACTCCCTCCACTCCAGTCCCGCCTCCCGGAAGACGGTGTCCAGCCCCTCGGCTTCCGCCTGCTTCTTCACCTGGGTGGAGCCGGGAGAGACGATGCCGGGCACGCGGCTACGCCGACCTTGCAGCACCTCGGCTGCGGCGCGCAGGTCCTCGATGCGGGCGTTGGTGCAGGAGCCGATGAAGATCCGGTCGATGGCGATATCGGTCAGCTTCTGGCCGGGGGTGAGACCCATGTAGTCGAGGCTGTCGCGCATCTGGCGTGCCTTGCCCTCGTCGTGCTGGGTTGCGGGATCCGGCACGCAGCTGTCGATGGGCAGGGCTTCTTCCGGGGATACGCCCCAGGTCACGGTGGGAACGATCTCGGCGGCGTCCAGGGTGATGTCGCGGTCGAAGCGGGCCCCGTCATCGCTCTTCAAGGTCTGCCAATGGCGGATGGCCTGTTCCAGTCGTTCTCCTTCCGGCGCCCAGGGGCGGCCCTCGAGATAAGCGAAGCTGGTGTCGTCCGGGGCGATCATGCCGCAGCGGGCGCCGCCCTCGATGGAGAGGTTGCACAGGGTCAGCCGTGCCTCCATGGAGAGTCCGCGGATGGCGCTGCCGGCATATTCGATGGCGTGGCCACGGGCGCCGTCGGCGCCCAGGCGAGCGATCCAGGTCAGGGCGATGTCCTTGGCGGTAATGCCGGGGGCCAGGGTGCCCTCCACGGTCAGGCGCATCTGCCTGGGGCGGCTCTGCCACAGGGTCTGGGTGGCAAGTACATGGGCCACCTCCGAGGCACCGATGCCGAAGGCAACGCTGCCGAAGGCGCCGTGGGTGGACGTGTGACTGTCGCCGCAGACCATCAGCAGCCCGGGCTGAGTCAGGCCCTGCTCGGGCCCCAGCACATGGACGATGCCCTGGCGGGGGTCGTCCAGGCCGAACAGGGTGATGGCATGTTCACGGGTGTTGTCTGCCAACTGTTCGATCATGCCGCGGACCTTGGCATCGTCGATGTCGTCGAGGCGGCGGGTCAGGGTCGGCACGTAGTGATCGGCGATACCGAAAGTAAGGTCGGCCCGCGCCACGGGCAGGCCTCGCTCGCGCAGCTTGTTGAAGGCGTGGAAGGAGCCCTCATGCACGAAGTGACGGTCGATCCACAGCAGGCTCTCGCCGCTTTCGCTGCGATGGATCTCGTGGGCGTCCCACACCTTGTCGAACAGTGTCGTTGGCATTGTCATGACGGTTCGTTTTACCGAGGTTGTGTTATTTTCATCCCGCTATACTCATACAACTATCCCAGACCGCCGCACAGGTCAAATGTATTTTATTTCCTTTTTTATATGTATTAAAAATAGAACAGCCTTGGTGCCGTGTCACTCTGCGTCTCACGCTTCCTGATGTTCGGGCTTCGCCCGCTGGGGCTCCGACGACATCGGCTCCCAGTATCGAGCGGCTTCATCGCCGGTACGGTTCAGATCGATCTGGATGCGGTAACGGTCGGGGCGGTATAGCGCGTCGAGATGCTCCACGCCGCGCCCCTCCTCGTCGTAAACCACCCGGGTCAGAGCGATCAGCGGTGAGCCCACCGATACATCGAGCGCCTCAGCCACCTCATGGGTGGCCAGTGTTGCCGAGATGGTCTGCGCGGCGTGATCGACCTTCACACCGCTGCGCTCGAGCAGAGCGAAAAGCGGTGTCTGCGAAAGGTCAGCCTCGTTGTAGTGCAGGGCGATGTATTCCGGGACGTGGGTCACCAGGTAGGAGAATGGCTTGTCATCGGCCATGCGCACGCGAATCGAACGCTGCACGCGCTCCCCCTCGCGGAGGCCCAGGCCCTCCCGCACCGGCTCCGGCGGCTTGACGTAGCAGAACTCCAGCAGGCGCACCCGCGAGGCCTTGCTCATCTTGACCATGTTGGGCATCAGGTTGGCGACGCTGGCAGTCATGACGGTGGCGTCCAGAGGCTGCTCCAGCACAACGGTGCCGAGCCCCGGCTTGCGTGCCACCAGCCCCGCCTCGTTGAGTGCCTGCATGGCGCGCCTGACAGTGACCCGCGATACGCCGTACTGATCGGCCAGCTTCAGCTCGCCGGGGAGCTTTCGCCCCGGGGCCAGTCGACCGCTGAGAATCGCATCCTTGAGCAGCAGATAGATGCGATGGGACTTGGTGCCCCCGACGGAATTCGCATGCGTATCGTTCATGGTTGGGTCCTTGTCGTTGTTGCCGGTCTGTATGAAGAGCTTGACGCGAGGCATTGGGTAGACATAGAAATGTATTATGCATAGGACAGGTTGCTGTGCCATGCAATATGAAGAATAGCGCCAAACAACGATAAAGGCTTCCTTGGAGAACACCCATGCCCGTCATTCAGGTCAGTCTGATCCGAGGCTACTCCGGCGAATTGAAACAGCGCCTGTGCGCTCGGCTTACCGATGCCGTGCGCCACAGCATTGCCGCTGACCCTGAAGGCATCACCGTGCTGGTGCATGAAGTGGAGCCCGATGCCTACATGCGAGGCGGTCGCCAGCGCATGCCGGGAGCGGAAGGTAAGGACGGCAAGCCCGGCATGAGCCCCGAGCAAGTGGTGCGCGCCTTTCTCTCGGCCATGGAGGCTCGTGATCTCGGTGCTGCCAAGACCCTGCTCGACGATGAGTTCGTCATGACGTTCCCCGGCAGCGGCGAGATGCATCGTCTCGAAGAACTGGTGGCCTGGGCCGGCGGCCGCTACCGCTTCGTGCGCAAGTGCATTGCAGCAGTGGAAACCTGTGGCGATGGCGATGAGACGACGGTGTTCTGTCACGGCGAACTCAGCGGTGAGTGGCCCGACGGTACCCCCTTCTCCGGCGTGCGCTTCATCGACCGCTTCGAACTGCGCCGCGGCAGGATCGTTCGCCAGCAGGTCTGGAACGACCTGGCGCTGGCACGGCCCTGAAGTGGCCCTTTCGTTTCCCTTTTCGATTTCATGAACATTCGAGGAATTCTCTTGCCATGACTCTTCACGCCAGTGACCTCAAGGCCAGGCTGAGCGATCCGGGGATCGTCGTCGCCCCGGGTGTCTACGACGCCTTGAGCGCTTCGCTTGCCGCCGATGCCGGATTCGACACTGTCTATCTTTCCGGGGCCAGCATTGCCTATACCCAGCTCGGCCGTCCCGACATCGGCCTGGTCAGCGTGAGCGAGGTCAACGACGTGATGTCTCACATCCGTGAGCGCACCGAGCTGTCGGTGGTGGTCGATTGCGACACCGGCTTCGGCAATGCCATGAACGTGATGCGCAGCGTGCGCATGCTGGAGCGATCCGGTGCCAATGCGATACAGCTGGAAGACCAGACCTATCCCAAGCGTTGCGGCCATCTGCGTGGCAAGACCCTGGTGTCCGAGGGCGAGATGGTGGGTAAGCTCAAGGCGGCAATGGATGCCCGTGAAAGTGACTCGACCCTGATCATCGGCCGCACCGATGCGGTGGCGGTGGAGGGTACGGCGCGGGCCATTGAGCGAGCCCATGCCTACCGCGAGGCCGGGATCGACGTGCTGTTCATCGAGGGTATCCGCAGCGACGAAGACATCGCCAGCATCATGGCCGAGTTTCGCGGCAAGATTCCGATCATGGCCAACATGGTGGAGGGGGGCGACACGCCGTTGCAGAACGCCCAGGCGCTCCAGCAGCTAGGCTTTTCGCTGGTGATCTTCCCCGGTGCCCTGGTACGCGCCTTCACCCACATGGCGAGCCAGTTTTTCACCACCCTGCGCCGTGACGGTACCACCGACGCCTTTCGCGAGCGCATGCTCGACTTCGGACAGCTCAACGAGGTGCTCGGCACCCGAAAGATGCTCGAGCTGGGCGAGAAGTACGACGGCCGAAGAGAACAATGACCGATCCTTCAGGAGAGAGCGCATGATTACCACCGACAAGACCGCCAAGGAGATCTTCTTCGAGGTGATGGCCAACCCCCAGCGCGTGCCGTTCGGTTTCGGTAACAAGGCGGTGCTGGTCAACGTCGACCCGCAGAAGGCCTATACCCGAACCGACCTGTTCAAGACCGCCTACGAGACCGACCCCAACCAGCTCGACTACGTCAACCAGCTGGCCCGCTCGTTCCGACAGCTCGGCTGGCCGGTAGTCTGGACCCACGTGGCGTTCCTCGACTCCGCAGAAGACGCCGGCGTATGGGGCACACGGACCGATACCCCCGACTCGTTGCAGAACATCAAGTACGGCTCTGAGCGTGCCGAATTCGATGAGCGGGTGGAGATCGACCCACACGATGTCGTCTACACCAAGCGCATGCCCTCGGCCTTCTTCGAGACCCCGCTGCAGTCGCTGCTGGTATGGCATCAGGTCGATACCGTGATCGTTACCGGCGGCTCCACCTCCGGCTGTATCCGTGCCACCGCGGTGGATAGCCTCTCCCGTGGCTACCGTACCGTCGTGCCCATGGAGTGCGTTGCCGACAAGCACGAGAGCTACCACTACGCCAACCTGACCGACCTGCATCTCAAGTACGCCGATGTCATGCCGGTGGCCGAGGTGCTGAGCTGGCTCGAAGCTCGTGCTGCCGAGCAGGGCTGAGCGTCTCGGCGAGAGTGGAAGAGGAGTGTGCAACATGAAGGAAACGCTTGGTGCCTATGACTACTGGCCCTACGAGAATCGCCCGAAGATCACCTGGCCGGGCGGGGCGCGGGTCGCCTTCTGGGTGGCACCCAATATCGAGTACTACGAGCTCGACCCGCCCCAGAATCCGCAGCGCAAGCCATGGCCGACGCCCCACCCCTCGGTGCCTGGCTACAGCATTCGCGATTATGGCAACCGAGTGGGCCACCAGCGCCAGATGGCCCTGCTCGACAAGTACGGCATTCGCGGCTCGGTGTCGCTGTCGGTGGCGCTCTGCGAACACCATCCCGAGATCATCGAGATGTGCCGTGAGCGCGACTGGGAGTTCTTCAGCCACGGCATCTACAACACCCGCTACACCTATGGCATGGGTGAGGCCCAGGAGCGGGAGATGATTCGCGACAGCCTCGAGGCGATCCACCGCCACACCGGGCAGAAGTGTGCGGGCTACCTGGCCCCGGCGCTCTCCCATTCGGAGCGGACCCTGGACCTGTTCGCCGAGGAGGGCCAGGCGCTGTTCGGCGACGAGGCGGGCTTCTATACCTGTGACCTGTTCCACGATGACCAGCCCACGCCGATCCGGCTGCGCTCGGGCCGCCGCTTCGTCTCCATGCCCTATTCGCTGGAGATGAACGACACCATCGTCTACGCCGTGAACAAGGTGGAGCCACGCCATTACCTGACCATGCTCAAGCGCCACTTCGACCGGCTCTATGCCGAAGGCGCCGAATCGGGCACGGTGATGTGCATTCCCACCCACAACTACCAGGTCAGCTGCCCGCATCGAATCAAGGCCTTCGAGGAGGCGCTGGAGTACATCACCGGCCACAGCGACGTCTGGCTCGCCCCCGGCCGCGTGATCGCCAGCCACTATCTTGCCCACCACTACGACGATGCCCTGCGCGACATCGACGCCAGGGCCATCCCCGCCAGGAGGCGCTGAGCCATGTCCTCGAAAAGTTCGTCTCTCGACAAGGATTACCTGACCTATCCCTGGCGCCGACACGGCTACGATCATGACCGCTACGACTGGTCGATGCTGGCACAGCGGCCCCCGGTCCAATGGCCTGGCGGCAAGACCCTGGCGGTCTGGATCAACGTGTCGCTGCAGTTCTACCCGCTCAACCAGCGTGGGGTACCCTTCAAGGTGCCCAACGGCATGACCATGCCCTATCCCGACCTGCGCCACTACTCGCTGCGCGACTACGGCAACCGGGTGGGTATCTACCGCATGCTGGCGGCCTTCGAGAAGCATGGCATCCGTCCCACCTGGGCGATCAATGCCCAGCTTGCCGAGCAGACACCCTACCTGGTGGAGCGTCTCAAGGCATACGGCGGCGAGTTCCTCTGCCACGGCTGGAACATGGACCATCTGCACTATGGCGGGCAGGATCGCGACGAGGAGGCCGAGATCGTACGCCGCTCGGTAGAGACGCTGCGCGAGCAGATCGGACAGCCCATTCGCGGCTGGCTCAGCCCGGCTCGCTCGCAGAGCTGGCACACGCCGGAGCTGCTGGCAGAGAACGGCATCGCCTACTGCGCCGACTGGGTCAACGACGATATGCCCTACGCCTTCGCCACGGACAACGGGCCGCTGGCCATGATGCCCCTGTCGACCGAGATCGAGGATCAGTTCGTGATGTGCCAGAACCTCCATTCGGAAGACGCCTGGGTCGAGCAGGTCAAGGATGCCTTCGACTTTCTCCTGCAGGAGTCGAGGGAGCAAGGGGGACGGATGCTGGCGCTCAGCCTGCATCCCTGGCTGGTGGGTCAACCCCACCGTATCGCCTGCCTGGAGGAGGTGCTGGCCCATATCGCCGGCCATGACGAAGTCTGGCAGGCACCGGCCGGCGAGATACTCGACGCCTTCCAGGGCGCTGGCCAAGAGGAGGCGCGCTGATGGGCATCGTGGCCTTCCATGACGCTGATACCTTCGAGGTGTCCCTGCCGCTGCTGATCGTCGGCGCGGGAGCCTGCGGCCTGGTGGCGGCACTGGCGGCCCGGGAGTGTGGCATCGAGCTGGCGGTGCTCGAGCGCGATGCATTGCCGCGGGGCAGCACCTTCATGTCTTCCGGCTTCATACCCGCCGCCGGCACCCGCTTTCAGGCCGACAAGGGGGTAGACGACAGCCCCGAGCTGATGGCGAAAGATATCCAGGCGAAGAACGGTGATGAGGCTGACCCGGCCATCGTCCAGACGCTGGCCGGATACTCCGGTCGAGTGGTGGAGTGGCTGGCCGATACCCATGGCGTGCCGTTCGACCTGGTCGACGGCTTTCTTTATCCCGGACATAGCCGCATGCGGATGCATGCCACGCCGCGGCGAACCGGTGAGGAACTGATGGGGAGCTTGCTGACCGCTGCCGAGACGGCGGGTATCGATATCCTGACCCAGGCCCGGGTGGTCGATCTGCATGTCGACGAGGCTCGACGGGTGCGCGGTGTCACCCTCGAGCGCCCCGATGGGAGTCAGGAGCGCATTGGCTGCGAGGCTATGATCCTGGCCTGCAACGGCTACGGCGGCAACCCGGAACTGGTGGCGCGCTACCTGCCCACCTTGAAAAATGCTCTCTACTACGGCCACGAAGGGAACCAGGGTGATGCCCTTCTCTGGGGCGAGGCCATGGGAGCCAGCCTGAAGGATCTGGGAGCCTGCCAGGGGCATGGCTCCCTGGCCACGCCACATCAGACATTGATCAGTTGGGCGTTGATGATGCGCGGAGGCATCCAGGTCAACCTTGAAGGACGGCGCTTCTCCAGCGAGCACGGTGGCTATTCGGAGCAGGCGGCCAAGGTGCTGGCTCAGCCGGGCCGTGTGGCCTGGAACCTGTTCGATGCGCGTATCCATCATGCAGCGCTCGAGTTCGAGGACTACCGCAACGCGCATATTGCCGGGGCAGTGCGCACCTTCGCGACGCTGGAGTCGATGGCGAAGGGGCTGGATCTGCCACTGGATGCCCTTGAACAGACCTTCGACGAAATGCGGACCCTGGCCGGGAACGGCGAGGCAGATGCCTTCGGTCGCAGCTTCTCGCCGGAGACCCTGCTAGTGCCTCCCTATTACGCCATTCGTGTAACCGGTGCGCTGTTCCATACCCAGGGAGGGCTGGAAGTCGACACCCAGGCGCGGGTAGTGGGGCAGGAGGGCAGTATCTTTCCCAACCTGTTTGCCGCCGGCGGCGCGGCGCGGGGCGTTTCGGGCTCGAATGACAGCGGCTACCTGTCGGGCAACGGCCTGCTCAGCGCCGTGGTGATGGGGGCCATTGCCGGGCGTGAGGCGTCACGCCAGCTACGGCGGGGCGGGACGGCCTGACAGACAGAGTGCTCAGGGCGCGGGCATCACCAGTTCACGCGCCTCACCCATCAGGAAGGCGTGGTTCACCTCCAGCGCTTCGCGCAGGAAGTCCCACAGCAGCCTTACCCGGGCCAGGCGGCGCTGTTCCTGGCGTGCGGTGATCCAGAAATGGCGCACGATCTCTACCTCGTCGTCCAGCACGCTGTCGAGCGTATCGCTGGTCTCGGCCATGAAGCAGGGCAGCACGGCAAGCCCGGCCCCGCTCAGCGTGGCGGCATGCTGGGTGGTCACGCTGGTGCTGCGTATCGAGAAGTGCGGCCCCGGCTGGCCCACCACGGCGGGGTCGAGCAGTGGCTCCAGGTAGCTGAGCTGCTCGCTGAAGATCAGGTCATCCACATAGCCGATCAGCCGGTGGCGGCCGAGTTCCGTGAGCCCTGCGGGTTTGCCGTGGCGGGCGAGGTAGTCACGGCTGCCGTACAGGCGCAACCGGTAATCGCAGAGCCGTGAGATCACCATGCCGGGGCTGACCGGGCGCTCGACGGTGATGGCCAGGTCCGCTTCATGGCGGCTCAGGTTGACCACCCGTGGCAGTGCCAGCAGGTCCAGGGTGATGCCGGGGTGGCGTTCGCAGAAGAGGGAGAGCAGCGGGGCGATCACCCAGGTGCCAAAGCCCTCGGTGACCCCCAGGCGAATCTGGCCGCTGAGCTGGTGGTTCTTGTCGGTAAGGTTTTCGCCGGCTTCGAAGGCGTGCCGGGCCATCTCCTCGGCGTGGGCCAGCAGCTGCTGGCCCGCTTCGGTCAGATGGTAGCCATGCGTGCTACGCTCGAAGAGCTGGGTATTGAGTTTCTGCTCGAAGCGGCGGGTGCGCCGCGACAGGGTGGAGTGGTCAAGCCCCAGGCGCCGGGCGGCGTCGGTCAGCCGTTGGCTGCGGGCCACTTCCAGAAAGATCTGTATGTCCTGCCAGTCGAGCATGAGGGCCTCCGGGTGCGCGGTGCGGTTGTGCATTGGCGCACAAGCAATGTGCCCGAGTGCCCGTTGTCAGGCAATCCGACCTCTGGCTAGACTCATGGCATTCCATTCCGTGTGCTAATACACACAAAGTCTAATATCTGCCTTGCCGCGACAAGCCCATCACAACGATAAGCAGACAGTGCAGGCAGACTAGAGCCAGCAGACACAAGAGAGGAGCACGCACCATGTCAGTCCGCGAGATTCCGATGTACATCGACGGCAAGCCCGTCCCGTCCAATAGCCAGGAGTGGCGCGACGTGGTCAACCCGGCGACCCAGGAAGTGGTCGCCAGGGTACCGTTCTGCTCCGCCGAGGAGGTCGACCGCGCTGTCGCCAGCGCCAAGGAAGCCTTCAAGACCTGGCGCAAGGTGCCGCTGGGCAAGCGCATGCGCATCATGCTCAAGCTGCAGGCGCTGGTGCGTGAGCACACCCCGGAGCTCGCCGCCCTGATCACGGAAGAGCACGGCAAGACGCTGCCCGACGCCGAGGGCGAGGTGGGTCGTGGCCTGGAAGTGATCGAACACGCCTGCTCGATCACCTCGCTGCAGCTTGGTGAGCTGGCCGAGAACGCCGGCACCGAGATCGACGTCTACACCCTCAACCAGCCGCTGGGCGTGGGTGCCGGCATCACCGCCTTCAACTTCCCGATCATGCTGCCCTGCTTCATGTTCCCGCTGGCCATCGCCACCGGCAACACCTTCGTGCTCAAGCCCTCCGAGCAGGACCCGAGCTCCACCATGCGTCTGGTCGAGCTGGCCCACGAAGCGGGTGTACCGGCCGGCGTGCTCAACGTGGTTCACGGTGGACCGGACGTGGCCAACCAGATCGCCGACCATGCCGACATCAAGGCGCTCTCCTTCATCGGCTCGAGCCACGTGGGCTCGCTGCTCTATGATCGTGCCGCCAAGGCCGGCAAGCGCATGCAGGCGATGATGGGCGCCAAGAACCACTGTGTCGTCATGCCCGACGCCAACCGCAGCCAGGCCATCAACAACCTGCTGGGTTCCGCCTTCGGTGCCGCTGGCCAGCGCTGCATGGCCAACTCCGTGGTGGTGCTGGTAGGCGAGGCCAAGGCGTGGCTCGATGATATCGTCGACGGCGCCCGCAACATGAAGGTCGGCCCCGGCACCCAGCGCGATGCCGATCTCGGCCCACTGGTCTCTCCGGCCGCCCGTGACCGTGTGATTCGACTGATCGACGCCGGCGAGCAGGAGGGCGCCAAGCTGCTGGTCGACGGCCGCGGCTATGAGGTATCGGGCTACGAGCATGGCAACTTCGTCGGGCCCACCGTGTTCGCCGACGTGACGCCTGAGATGACCATCTACCGGGAGGAGATCTTCGGGCCGGTGCTCTGCGTGGTCAGCGTCGATACCCTGGATGAGGCGATCGAATTCGTCAACGCCAATCCCAACGGCAATGGCACCTCGATCTTCACCAACTCCGGCTGGGTGGCGCGTCGCTTCGAGAGCGACATCGACGTGGGCCAGGTCGGCATCAACGTGCCGATTCCGGTGCCCGTGGCCTACTTCAGTTTCACCGGTTCCCGCGGTTCCAAGCTGGGCGACCTGGGCCCCAACGGCAAGCAGGCCATCGCCTTCTGGACCCAGACCAAGACCGTCACTGCGCGCTGGTTCGAGCCCGAGAACGTCTCAAGCGGTATCAACAGCACCATCTCGTTGAGCTGAGCTGGAATCGGCTGACCGCCTGACGCCCGGCCCCGCTTCATCGAGAAGCGGGGCCGTTTCAGCTTCTGGGCGGGAGCGTTTCAGTTGTTGGAGAAAGGGTGGCCACAAGGGGCGGCCCACCACGGAGCTTGGCCGCCGGACACTCTGACTGTTGTCAAGGCTTGCCTGGCTGGTTTTGGGGATATCCCTTTTTTCAACGGCGCCAAAGTCTCATTAGCTGATATGGTAGATTCAACACCTGCCAGCGAGGAGCTCACGTGACCAGGCGCCTCTTGTATTTCTTGCCAACCTTCGTGGCGTTTCGCTGGCTGGCACTGCTGCTGTTCTTGCTGCCAGGGCATGCGCTGGCCGCTATCGATGTCGGTACCCTGAGAGGGGAGCTTAACCTCAGTCCGCACGTTCTGTTGCTGGAAGACAGGGCGCGTGAGTTTGATATCGAGCGGCTGCTGCGTCACGGTGAGGCACTGGAGTGGGAGCGCTCCCGCCAGCAAACCCTCAATTTCAGCTTTTCCGATTCCGCCTGGTGGCTAACGCTGCGGGTCGAGAACGATACCGCTCTCCCTGTGCGCCGGCTGCTGGAACTGGCCATGCCGTTGCACGACTATCTCGATGGTTACGTGGTGGACCAGCAGGGCGAAATCGTCAGGGAGTGGCAGACTGGCAACCGTCGCAGCTTCGACACCCGGCCTATCTCCCATCGCACCTTCGTGCTGCCCATCCATGTGCCGGCTGGCGAGTCGCGGCAGGTCTTCCTGCGGCTGGATACCCACGACGGGCTCTATGATGCGACGCCACTCTACCTCATGGATGATGCCAGCTTTCTGGCCAAGGCCCAGCGGGAGCTGATGGCATTCAGCCTCTACTTCGGTGCCCTGTTGGCGTTGTTGATCTACAACCTGCTGCTTTACCTTGCCACCCGTGAACGGCCCTTGCTGCACTACGTCGCCTATCTCGGCACCTTCTTCATCCTGATGTTCTCGTCGCGAGGCTTCGCCTTTCAGTACTGGTGGCCGGACATGCCGATGTTCAACAACCAGATGGTGCCGCTCAATATCGGCCTGTTCGCCGTCACCCTCGCAATCTTCAGTGAAAGCTACATGAACCTTCGCCAGCACGCACCCCGCTTGACCCGAGTGCTGTATGGTCTTGCCGGCCTGTGCATGATCAGCGCGCTACCGGCACTTTTCGGTCACTATGCGGCGGTATTCCACCTGATGATTCCCGGTGCCATCCTGCTTTCCTGCCTGTTGCTCGGTGTGGCAGTCTGGCGCAGCTATAGCGGCGACACCCTGGCTCGCATTTACCTGGTGGCGTGGAGCGTGCTACTCATCGGGATAACGCTCTACTTCCTGCGGGTGGCGGGGGTGTTGCCCTACAATGTCGTCACGGAATACGCCGTCCAGGTCGGGTCGGGGATCGAGTTTCTACTGCTATCCCTCGGGCTGGCCTGGAAGATCAACAAGTTCAAGAACGAAAAGCTCGCCGCCGAGCGCGCCACCCTTGATCTGCAGCGTTCGCTCAACGAGCGCCTGGAACGGGAGGTGGCTCAGCGTACACAGGAGCTGGAAAAAGCCAACCAACAGCTTACCACCCTGGCTCGCACCGACCCTCTGACGGGGCTGTTGAATCGGCGACAGTTTCAGGAGTTGATGGAAGAGGAGCTGCAGCGACGGCGTCGCAGCGGCCAGCCGCTGCTGTTTTCAATAATGGATATCGACGACTTCAAGCTCTACAACGACACTTATGGCCACCATGCCGGCGATGAAGTGCTGGTGAGGGTATCCACTCTCTTGCTGGAGCATTTTCGTCGGGCCGGCGACCGCCTGTTCCGCCTGGGCGGGGAGGAGTTTGGCCTGCTGCTGGACGTAGAGTCGCTGGAGGAGGGCCAGCGGGCGCTGGAAAAATTTCGCGGAGCCCTTCAGGAGCTGAGCATTCGCCATGAGACGTCCAGCTATGGGGTTATCACGTCCTCGTTTGGTCTGGTCGCCTGTCGTGGGTGCGATGCCGTGCGTGATGTTGGAACCCTCTACCGCCTTGCCGATCACGCCATGTACGAGGCCAAGGCGCATCATCGGAACCGGGTGGTGACGTGCTCGCATTTGAATGCGTCCGACTGAGTACGAGCATGGACAATGTGTTTACGTTGACGTTAACTGTGTCCAGTCCATAGAGTCCCAGCAGGAGTCCGCCATGTCGACGCCCATCAGCCGCTTTCCCATACCCGAATCGATCCAGGATCTGCCTGCGGATATTCGTGACGCCATGCTGGCGGTACAGGAGAAGGCCGGCTTTGTGCCCAACGTCTTCCTGATGCTGGCCCATCGCCCGGCAGAGTTTCGCGCCTTCTTCGCCTATCACGATGCGCTGATGGAGCGGGAGTCGGACACGCTGACCAAGGCTGAGAAGGAGATGATCGTGGTGGCCACCAGCGCCCGCAATCACTGCCTCTACTGCGTGGTGGCCCACGGCGCCCTGGTACGCATCTACAGCAAGGACCCGCTGCTGGCCGATCAGGTCGCCATCAACCACCGCACGGCACCGCTGAGCGAGCGCCATCGGCTCATGCTCGACTTCGCCTTTCACTGCGGCCTGGACGTGGGCGAACTCACCGACGAATGGCAGACGCGTTTGCTGAACGCCGGCTTCACCCTGGATGACATCTGGGACATTGGCGCCATCACCGCTTTCTTCGGGCTCTCCAATCGCCTGGTTACCCTCACCGGCACGCCGCCCAACGACGAGTTTTACCTGATGGGCCGGGTGCCGCGTGAGAAGGTCTAACAGGTAGGAAGCAATCGAGGCGTCCGACGTGTATTGAAGCTCACTCAGGCGCTTTCCCGGCATCCTTCCAACAACTGCAGCACCGGAACCAGCTGGCTTTCATGCAGCACCAGCACGGTGTCTACCGTGGCGTCCCTCTCGGTGGGGGAAATCACGGCGAATTCACCTTCCTCCAGATGGAATTCGTGAATCTCGCGAGGTCCGTGCGGGGTCGTGCAGCGTGCCGTGCGGTAGGAGTCATCTTCGCCGTAGGTGAGGCGGTGGTAGACCTTGAAGAACGTATAAAGATAGAGCCCCTGGTCGAAGGCGGGCCAGCGGGCGGGAATGGTGCGGGTCTCCTCGTCGAGGGCCTGGCCGTTGGCTTCGGCCTGGTTGATGGCATGCTCGAGCGGGCGGGCCAGCAGCGAGGCATTATCCTTGGGAAAAGGCTGCGAAGCCTCGAAGGCCTGGTGGTAACGATCAACCGCCTTGCGCAGGTCTTCGAGTGAGCCGATGCGATGGTCGCTGTGGTCCAGGTCGGCGGGCTCGAAGCTGCCGTTTTCCCAGCCATGGATCACCCTCAGCATTAGCTGGCCTTTGGCCATGGGCTGCAGCAGCAGGTCATCGATGGCGACCCGCAAGTGCAGCTGCCGCTCGATCACTTGGTTGTCGAAAGCGCTGTAGGGGTCGGCGAAGATGGCATGCAACCGTCCGGGGGCGTGTTCCTTGGCTTCGGTAAACGGCATCGGTAGTCTCGGCGAGAGTGGTCGTTCGCTGGTAGCGACTGTTGTATCATCACTCGTCCCATCAATCATGGACGCTAGACGGTTATATCGGCCATCCTGACAATAACTTGAGTTAAATTACTCGACAATCCATTCACTGTCGCCAGGGGAGTCCCGCCGTGCAACCGGCAGGGGCTGAGAGAGCCAAGCGCTGACCCTGGAACCTGATCCGGTTCATACCGGCGGAGGAAGTGCGACATGCCCTACCTGACGTCTGCCGTGCTCGGCGCGGCGCTGCTCTGCTTTGCCTATCTGGGCCTGCGCGCCCGGCGGGCCGACGGCCTGCTCGATGACTACGTGACTGCCCGCAACTCCCAGGGAGCCCAGGCCATCGGCCTGTCGTTCCTGGCCTCCAGCATGGGGGCCTGGATCCTCTTTGCGCCGCCGGAGATCGGCGCCTTCGTCGGGCCTGTGGCGCTGGCTGGCTACGCCATCGGCTCGTCGCTGCCGTTCCTGATACTGGGACTCTACGGCCCCGCCATCCGACGCCACCTGCCGCAGGGACGCAGCATCGGTGAATTCGCCGAGGCCTGCTATGGCGCCGGGGTGCGGCGCTGGGTCTCCTTCGTTTCCGTTGCCTACATGGCCATCTTCCTGGCCGCCGAGCTAACTGCCATCGGCGCCATTGCCGCGCTGCTCTCCGATGTGCCGCCTTCACTGGTGATCCTCGGCGTGGCGGTGGTCACCCTGGTCTACACCACCCTTGGCGGCCTGCGGGCGAGCCTGGCCACCGATCGCTGGCAGGCCTGGCTGCTGCTGGCCCTGCTGGTACTGGTCGGCGGCGTGGCCTGGTGGTGGCTGCCGCCCATGCCCGCCGGGGCGATCATGCCCTCGATTCCCACCGGCAGCGCACTCTCCGTGGCGCTGACCCTGGTGATCGCGGTCACCGCGGCCAACCTCTTCCACCAGGGCTACTGGCAGCGTATCTGGGCGGCCGAGGATGACCGCGCCCTGGGCCGCGGGGCGCTGCTGGGTGGGGCCAGCAGCCTGCTGGTGGTGATGGCCATCGGCGGGTTGGGCATGCTGGCGGCCATGCATGCGCTGCCGCTGGGCGAGCCGCCGATCCCCTTCTTCGCACTGCTCTCCGCCGCGCCGGCCTGGCTGGGCCTTCCGGCTCTGGTGCTGGCGGTAACGCTGGGTGCCTCCAGCGTGGATACCCCGCAGAACGCCATCGCCTCCATGGCTGTGGCCAGCTCCGGGGGGCGCGGGCTCTCGGTTCGCGGGGCACGGCTCGTCACGGTGGCGCTGATGGCACCGGTGGCATGGGTGGCCCTTCAGGGCTTCTCGGTGCTGCGGCTGTTCCTGATCGCCGACCTGCTCTGCGCGGCCATCGTGGTGCCGGTGCTGCTGGGCCTGTGGCGGCGCATGTCACCGCTGGCGGCGGTGGCCGGCGGCGTGGCGGGCCTGCTTGGCGCGGTGGTGCCGGGATGGGTTGCCCAGGGCAGCCTGGCCGCCGGTGTGCTGGCGGCGAGCTTCCCCGACAGCATTCCCACCCTGGCGCCGTTCCTCGGTGCGCTGCTCGCTTCCACCCTGGCCAGCCTGCTGATCGCCTGGCTGCGCCCCGGGACGAAATTTCACCTGGCAAGCAAGGGAGACGCCTGATGACGACACGCTCTGACTGGAACGCCTGGGCCGCCAGCCGTGAATCGGCGCGCATCACCGACTGGCTTCGCGAGATCAGCGAGCCGGACTGGTCGGCCACGGTGAACCACCCGCTGTTCGACGCCCTGGCCGAGGGGCGGCTTGTGGGGGGCGACTTTGCCGCCTACATGGTGCAGGACTACGGCTTCGTCGATCCCTTTACCGCCCTGATCGGCCACGCTATCGGCCACGCGCCGAGCATGGCGGACCGGGTAGTGCTGGGCCAGTTCATGGGCATGCTGACCAGCGACGAGAACAGCACCTTCCAGCGCACCTTCGACGCCTTCGAGGTGCCTGCGTCCCTGCGCGAGGCGCCGGATTACCTGCCGCAGACCCTGGCGTTTCGCGAGCTGCTGCACGACACCGGCCAGGGCGGCGACTACGCCGAGATCCTGACGGTGCTGGTGGTCACCGAGTGGGTCTACCTCGAGTGGGCGCTGCGGGTGACCCGCGTAGACGGGCTGCACCCGTTGATGGGGGAGTGGATCGATCTGCACGACAACCCCGCCTTTCAGGAGTTCGTGGCCTGGCTGCGCCAGCGCCTGGACGAGGAGGCGGCGGCGCTCGATGACACCGCCTTCGCTCGGATGGCCGAGCGCTTCCGCGACACCGTGGCGAAGGAGCGTGCCTTCCACGACGCCGTGCAGCCGCGCTGAGGCAGAGCGCGCAGGTGCAGTCGCCGCCTCGTCTTGTGGCAAGACATGACGGTTTGGCATGGACAGCCGTCCCGTCTGCGGTCCACCCTCTCTCTATTACCTCCCCTGAACAACGATAGAGGAAGCATCATGAGCGATACGCCCGAGGATCCGCGCCGCCGTCATTCCGCCCCGGTAGTGGATGGGGTCGGCAAGTCCGCCAGCCGTGCCATGCTGCGTGCGGTGGGCTTCACCGATGAGGATTTCAAGAAGCCCCAGGTGGGCATCGCCTCCACCTGGAGCAATCTCACGCCCTGCAACAGCCATATCCATGCCCTCGCCGAGCGGGCCAGTGACGGCGCCGACGCGGCCGGCGGCAAGGGGGTGATCTTCAACACCATCACCATCTCCGACGGTATCGCCAACGGCACCGAGGGCATGAAGTATTCGCTGGTATCGCGGGAGGTGATCGCCGACTCCATCGAGACCGTGGCCGGCTGTGAGGGCTTCGACGGCCTGGTGGCCATCGGCGGCTGCGACAAGAACATGCCCGGCTGCCTGATGGGGCTGGCGCGGCTCGACCGGCCCAGCGTGTTCGTCTACGGCGGTACCATCCTGCCCGGCGAGGGCCACACCGATATCGTCTCGGTGTTCGAGGCGGTGGGTGCCTACACCCGCGGAGACCTGGACCTGATCGAGGTGAAGCAGATCGAGGAGAAGGCGATTCCCGGCCCCGGCTCCTGCGGCGGCATGTACACCGCCAACACCATGGCGTCGGCCATCGAGGCGCTGGGCATGAGCCTGCCGGGTAGCTCGGCGCAGAATGCGGTGTCCCAGGAGAAGCGCGACGACTGCGAGGCGGCGGGTGCCGCGGTACTGGAGCTGCTGGCGCGGGACATCAAGCCCTCGGACATCATGACCGGTGACGCCTTCGAGAACGCCATCACCGTGGTCATCGCCTTAGGAGGCTCCACCAATGCGGTGCTGCACCTGATCGCCATGGCCAACACCGTGGGGGTGCCGCTCTCGCTCGAGGACTTCACCGAAATCGGCAAGCGGGTGCCGGTGCTCGCCGACCTGCGCCCCAGCGGCCACTACATGATGAGCGAGCTGGTGGCGATCGGCGGCATCCAGCCGCTGATGAAGATGCTGCTCGATGCCGGGCTGCTGCATGGCGACTGCCTGACGGTCACCGGCCGGACGCTGGCCGAGAACCTGGCCGACGTGGCGCCCTATGCCGAGGGGCAGTCGATCATCGCGCCGCTGTCGGCACCGCTGAAGGCCGAGAGCCACCTGCGGATCCTCTACGGCAACCTGGCGCCCGAAGGGGCCGTGGCCAAGATCACCGGCAAGGAAGGCACGCGCTTTACCGGCAGTGCGCGGGTGTTCGGCTCGGAGGAGGAGGCCCAGGCACGCATCAACGACGGCACGGTGGTGGCCGGTGACGTGGTGGTGATCCGCTACGAGGGACCCAAGGGCGGACCCGGCATGCGCGAGATGCTCACCCCGACCTCGGCGATCATGGGCCGGGGGCTCGGCAACGACGTGGCCTTGATCACCGACGGGCGCTTCTCCGGCGGCAGCCATGGCTTCGTGGTCGGCCACGTGTCGCCCGAGGCCTTCGATGGCGGGCCGCTGGCGCTGGTCGAGAACGGCGACACCATCACCATCGACGCCGAGGCCAATACCATCGAGGTGGCGATCGATGACGGCGAGATGCAGCGGCGTCGGGCCGCCTGGCGGCAGCCGGCACCACGCTATACCCGCGGTGTGTTGGCCAAGTACGCCAGGACGGTCAGCTCCGCCTCTACCGGTGCGGTGACCGACCGGCTGGATTGATTCGCCTCGCCATCCACTAAGCATCACTTTCTAGCCCCCTATCGGTTTCCCGGTGGGGGCGGTCCGATTTTGCAGGATATCCATCCTTTCCTGGAGTGTGGCTACCGAACTGGACTTGTCTGCAGAGAACAAGGCTGGTAGCTATGTTCGCTTCTCGCCACCCGGCGAGAGAGTCGGAACAGGGAGGCACCCATGTATCTGCTGCTGGTGGACGATGATGAACGCCTGACACGGTTGCTGGACCATATGCTGCGTCAGGCGGGCCATACGGTGGATGTGGCACATGACGGACGCATGGCGGTGGCACTGATGCAGCAGGGCGACTATGACCTGCTGGTGCTTGACTGGATGCTGCCCTACGAAGACGGGGTGGCGCTGTGCGAGCGGGCCCGGGCCAGCGGTTTCGAGGGCGGCATCCTGATGCTGACTGCGCGTGACGCCCTGGAGGACCGCCTGGAGGGATTCGCCGTCGGTGCCGACGACTACTTGCTCAAGCCCTTCGAGCCTGAGGAGTTGATGGCACGCCTCGAGGCGCTGGGGCGACGGGCTCGTCGGCCTCTGGATGGCCGCCGATTGCAGGTCGGCGACTGGGTGCTGGATTGCGACGAGAGGCGCGTCGAACATCGGGGCCGTGCTGTCGAGCTGACCCAGCGGGAGTTCCAGTTGCTCGAGCTGTTGATGCGCCGGGCGAGTCATAGCGTGCCACGCGAGCTGATCTACGAGCGGCTCTGGGGACGCGACCAGGTGGTCACCGACAACGCTCTGGATGCGACCCTGCGCCTGCTGCGACGCAAGCTTTCCCGTTGCGCTACCCGGCAGCCCATCGAGACTCTACGAGGGTTGGGCTACCGCTTTACGCCCTGAGTCGCACTTTCAGGCGACTTTCAGCTTCCCCGGGTATGCTGAGGGGCCAATTCAATTTTTCGGAAACCTGCATGTCTCGCCCGGATCCACCCCATCACGATCTCCGCCAGTTGGAGGCTAGCCGCCGCCGCCTGGCCTGGCGCTATGCCCTGGGCATGGCGATGGGGCTTTGCACCGTGCTGCTGGTCGGCTATCTGATGCACTCGGCACTGGTCAAGCAGTCGCTGAAGAGCGAACTTGTGCAGCTTGCCCAGCGCGAGGCAGAGGTCCATAAGCCGGACCTGGAAGCCTGGATGGAGGGGCGGCGCGGTCCCGATGACGTCAGCATCGGCTTTCGCCCCCATCGCACCGCCTTCTATTATATTCTTGGGCCAGATGCGCGGCTGGTACACGGCAACGAGACTCGCCCGGCTCTGCGTGAAGAGGTGCTGGCACTGCTCAAGGGCAACGCCCTGCCCCGGGGGCGGGTGGTCTTCGAGGAGATCCTTGCCGACGAGGAGGGTGCCCTGCAGTTGGCCCTGCTGCGCCACCCGGTAAAGGACAGCGAGGGGCGCTACCTGGGCAGTGTCTACGCCGCCACTGATGTGGGGGGTAGCCTGGTTCATCTGGAGCAATTGCTGGTCCTGTTGCTGGGGCTGGCGCTGGGCTTCGTGGTGCTGGCAGGGCTAGGCGGCTGGTGGATGGCGGATCGCAGCCTGCTGCCCCTGCAGCAGGCGCTGCGCCAGCAGCGCGAGTTCATCGCCAGCGCCTCCCATGAGCTGCGCGCACCGCTGACTGTGATGAACACCGCCCTGGCCCTGGTGGAGCGGGAGGGTCGTGAGCGTCTGGACAACTTCCATCACCAGACCCTGGTAGATGCCCGGGATGAGGTGCGCCGCCTGGGGCGACTGGCGGAGGAACTGCTGCTGCTGGCCAGGATAGATGCCGGAGGGGTATCGCAGCGCCACGAGCACCTGCCACTGGATGAGGTGGTGCAGCGCCAGGTGCGCCTGCGCCAGCCCCAGGCCGAGTCTCGGCAGCAGTCGCTCAGCATGACTCTGGAGCCGGGACTTTGCGTGGTTGGGGACGCCGATCTGCTGGCACGTCTGATAGGGGCCGGGCTGGACAACGCCGTGGCTTACACCCCGAAGTATGGGCGCATCGAGGTACGCTTGCAGGCTCGGGCGGGGCGGGCGCGCCTGGAGATCGTCGACACAGGCCCCGGCATGAGCGAAGCCCAGCTGGCGCGGGCCTTCGAGCGCTTCTACCGCGGCGACCCCTCCCGACAGCGCCATCAGGCGGGAGCAGGGCTGGGGCTGGCCATCATTGATGAGGTGGCACGTCAGCATGGCGGTGAGGCGCAGTTGTTCTCCCGGGAGGGCGAGGGCACCCGCCTGGTGGTGACCCTGCCGCTGGCTATCTGAACGGCTTTCAGTTGGATTTCAGGAAGGCGAGTTAGGGTGAGGACTCGGCATCGTGTGATGTCATGGCCAACAAGGAGACTTCTATGACCCTTACACCGCCTGTTTCCCGTTCCCTAATGCGTACCGCCGTGGCCGCCGGCATGGGCAGCCTGGCCCTGACCAGCCTGTCGGCACTAGCCAACTACGACACCCTGCCGGAGGCGACCGGCGTCGACCTGCCGATCCCGGCCCAGGTCGATGCCGACGGCGAGGCGCTGTTCTATCAGGAGGCGCTCTACCATCGCGACATCTCCGCCGTGCAACATGCCATGGCCAGTGTCGGGCGCATCATGCGTGACAGCGAGATGGGCCACGAAGGCTATGACGCCAGCCTGGCCGACGAGCCCATGGCGGCTCAGGGCCAGGCATGGCTAGATCTGCAGCATCAGGCTTCGGCCTTCTTCACTGACGAGGGCGCCGTGGGAACCATGGTCCAGGAGGAAGGCGAGTGGGTCCCCGGGCGCGAGATGAGCCTGGCCGACCTTGCCCAGGCTGCCTTCAGTTACCACATGCACCACAGCGGCGGTCGCTGGGCCGAACACGGCCTCGAGAACGCCATCACCCACGGCCCGGCCGGCTACCTCGGGGCCATCACCCAGCGTCTCTACCAGGATCACTATGGCCAGCGCGGCTTCCAGGACGTTGGCCGCGAGCGCGACGCCGCCAGCATGGCCCATGGCCTGGATGTGCTCCACAGCCTGGCCTACTCCTGGGTGCGCTGGCACAAGCCGGGCGGTGCCGATGACATGGGTCAGCTCAGCGAAGAGGTCATGGAGGCCGCCCATGGCATTACCCTCGAGCGCCTGGTGGCGATCAGCCGCAACCTGGCCGGCACACTGGATGAGGCCTGGGACTACGAGAGGAAGATCTACGACCTGGACAACGACGGCGCCTATCACCTGGACACCCTGGGCAGCCTGGTGCGCGGCCACAAGGCGCTCTACGAGATCCTTTACGTCTTCGGTGACGACGATGACAGGGAACTGGCCGAGCGGCTATTCGAGCGCAAGGCGGAGATGACCCTGGCACTGCTGGACAGTGACGAGGCAGTTCGCGACTGGGGCCTGGCTGAACGCGTCGTCTTCACTTCTGAGGGCGTCAGGGTCGACAGTGATCGGATTGACACCGAGAGTCAGTGGCGCTTTCTGAACCACTTCACCGGCGGCTTCGGCACTCTGCGCGAGCGAGACGGCACCTCCAGTTTCCTGGAGACCCGGCCTGAGCTTGGTGAGCGCATCGGCGAACTGAGTGACCGACTGCTTCAAGCTGCCCTGGACCATCAACTGGGCGAGGATGGTCTGATGCATCGCCGCTTGTCTGTGGAAGACGGCGAGGTGATCGATGATCGCCATCAGGTGGCTGCCATCGCCTGGTTCGCCACCACGGCGAGTAACGCCTACCGTAGCGGTGAACTCTTCGAGCGCCCCGGCGACTGGGCTGATGACACCGAGCTTGAGATGCGAAGCCGTGAGCTCTATGACGCCATCCGTGCCAACAACGACTGGCTGCTGACCCTGCTTGACTGAGGGTTTCCACTAGCAGAATACCGAAGAGCGCCCTGTGGGCGCTCATTAAGCCGGCACCCAGCTTGCGAGGCTGGGTGCCGGCCAGCTCGTTGCGACCGGAGGGTCGCTATCGGCGACTACATGCCCATGCCACCCATGCCACCCATCATGCCGCTCATGCCGGCCATTCCGATGACCATGCCGCCCACGGCGAGAATCAGGTAGATCAGGAGCAGGACGCCGAAGATGGTGAAGTAGGTCTTCAGCTTGCCCATGGCGACCTTCATCTCGCCAGGATCACCGCTGGTGTAGACACGGCCTGCCGAGCCTGCTGCCTGCATCAGCACCACGCCGGCCCAGATGGGAATCCACGCCACGACCAGGCCGACGATGGAAAGGGCCGTCACGATCCCCGACAGGATCAGCTTCCCGCCGGTGAGCTGCATCCAGACCTTGCCCCGGTGAGGTGGCTCGATAAGGTCGCGCAGGCCCGCCTGCGTATTGCCCTGTTCCATGATGTTCCCCCTAGTGCAATGGTGGTTGCGATGCCTTGCCACTATTAGGCCGTGCCGACCGATTGTCACCCTCCGTTCGAACAGGTGGATCGCCCCAGTCATGCAGCGGCGGGCTCGCTCCGGGCAGTGTGGCTCAGGCGCAGGTGGGCGCGCAGTCGGCGGGCCAGTACATCCACCGCTATGTTGAGCAGCGCGGTGATCAGGATAAGCACCATGGCGCGGTCGAAGCGCAGCTCCTGGATGGCGCTGTCGACGTAGAAGCCCAGGGTGGCGATGCCGAGAATCCCGAGTATCGCCGTCTCACGCATGATGATCTCCCAGCGGTAGAAGAGCAGCGCCAGGAAGGGGCCATAGACCCGCGGCGCTACCTCGTAGGCGTAGCGGTTGATGCCGCCCGGGGCGTCCTGGCGCAGCGGGATCTCGTTGCTGCGGCGCCCCACCAGGTGGCCGATGATGCCGCCGTTGTGCAGCGCCAGGGCCACCACCGCCGGCAGCATTGAGGGCCCCCACAGCTGCAGCAGGATAAAGGCCAGCAGGTACTCCGGCGTCGAACGCATTACCACCAGCAGCACATGTCCGGCGGTGCCGCCCAGGCGCCCGGTGAAGTGTCGCGAGATCACGGGGAATAGCGTCATCGCCAGCACCCCTGTGAGCACCAGGGCGATCTGGGTCAGCAGCAGGGTGTTCCAGATGCCGGGCAGGGCCTGGCCGAGGAGGAGGTCGCCGAACCAGGGCCACAGGCCCTCCAGGCCCTCGCCGTTGCGCAGCGGGGCGGGCACGATGTCCTCGGTGAAGAAGCGCGAGACGTTGCTCCATACGATCGGCAGCCCGGTACCCAGCAGGAAGGGGGAGGCCACCAGGTAGAGGGGCAGCAGCCGTGGCCGCGCCCATAGCCGCAGGCTGGCGATCAGGGCGTAGAAGAGCAGCAGCAGTGCGCCCACCGTGCCGTAGTGGCCCTGGGCGAAGGCGCCTGCCAGGTGGAACCCCAGGGTCGGCATACCGACGAAGCCGATCACCGCGCTGGAGCGCAGGCCGCACTCGAGGCGGTAGGCGGTATAGCTGACCAGGTGAGGCCAGGCCTGGCTGATGCGGGTATAGACCAGCGCCGATAGCCGCCCGGCGCGCTGTGGCAGGCTGCGTTCCGGCTGCGGGTCGCACTCGTCGAGGATCTCGGCATAGACCTTGGCGAAGGTGCCGGCGTAGGGAATGGCGATGGCCAGCACCCCGGTGATTGGGTGCAGGCCGAAGCTCTGCAGGAAGATCAGCGCCCAGAACAGTTCGTGGATGGCGCGGATGAAGGCGCAGAAGGTGCGCACCCAGACATGCCGGAAGAGCAGGGCCAGCAGCATGCCCGCCGCCGAGCCTAGCCCCACGCCGACGAAGGCGAAGGCCACGGTTCGCAGCAGGGCCTCGCCGAGGAAGTCGACGCGGGAGAAGTCGGGCTGGATCAGCCCCATGAACAGGCGGCCCAGCGCATGCCAGGGGTCGTGGGTGCTGATCTCGAAGTCGCCGAACAGCAGGCACACCGCCGCCAGCAGGGTCAGCCCCAGGGTGACGCGGCGGGTGGCGGTCAACGGCATCAGTAGAGCGGCAGCAGGTCGGTGGCGGAGAGGCGCTGGCTGGGCTGGTCGATGGCGATGGCGCCATCCTGGATGCCGATCACCCGGGTGCAGTAGCGCAGCGCCAGGTCCACGTCATGCATGGCCAGCACCGCGGTGGGGTAGGCGTCGGTCAGCGCGGTCAGGGTCACCTCGGAGAGCGGGCCGTCGAGTGCCGAGACCGGCTCATCGGCGAGCAGCATGCCGCCGCCCTGATGGATCACCCGCGCCGCTGCAACTCGCTGGCGTTGCCCGCCGGAGAGTTCGCCGCAGGGCGTCCAGCGCTTGTCGGCCAGGCCGAGCCGGCCGAGCAGGGTGTCGATCTCCGCCACGTCGGCTGGCCGCGGGCGCACCAGGGTCAGCAGGTTGCGCCACCAGGGGTGGCGGTCGAGCCGGCCCATGTAGACGTTATGGAAAACCGAGAGTGTCGTCACGAGCCCCAGGTCCTGGGGCATCAGTGCCGCCCCCTGGTCGCGCCAACGGTCATACATCACCGACAGCAGCGTCGACTTGCCGGCACCGCTGCGACCCACCAGCGCTACGCGTTCGCCGGGGGCCAGCGTCAGGCTCAGCGGGCCGAGCACGCGCACCTCGCCATAGGTGGCGACGGCATCCCGCAGCGCCAGCACGGTCATCAGTCGAGCAGCCCCAGGGACTGCGCGACCTCGAGGATTTCCTGGTAGTCCTCGTTCACGGCGGGAATGAAGCCCGCGCGGGGGAAGCTGGCCAGTAGGTCTGGGTCATCCATGTCGAGCAGCGCCTGCTGCAGGCGCTCGGTGAAGCCCTCGCCGAAGCGCTCGTCGATGTCGCCACGCACCGTCCACTGGTAGTCGGGGTAGGGCGGCGTCTCCCAGATCACCTGAACCCGGTCGAGGTCGATGTTGCCCGCTTCGAGCTCGTTCTCCCACGCCTTGTAGCTGACCACGCCGGCCTGGTAGGCGCCGGACTGCACCACCGAGATGGTGCGACTGTGGTTGCCGCTGAAGCCGACCCGGGTAAACAGCTCGTCGGGCGAAGCGCCGAGGTGCTCGCGCAGGAAGTACTCCGGCATCAGCCGCCCGGAGGTCGAGCTCTGGGAGCCGAAGCTGAAGGTCAGGTCGCGCAGCCCCTCGGGGGCGGTTTCGCCGCTGTGTGGTTCGAGTCCGGTCCGCTGGTTCGCGATGAAGTAGCTCTTGTACTCGGGGTCCTCCACGCCCTGGGCGATGGCGCGGGAGCCCGGTACCAGCTGGCGTGCCTGCACGCCGGTGAAGCCGCCGAACCAGGCCAGCTGCACCTGGTTGTTGCGAAAGGCGGTGACCGAGGCGGCGTAGGAGGTGACCGGAATGAAGCGAACCTCCACCTCCAGCGTCTCGGCGAGGTAGTCGGCCACGGCCTGGAAGCGCTGCTGCAGGCGTGTCTCATCCTCGTCGGGGATGGCGGTGAACCCCAGGGGCTGGGCGGCGGCCAGGGAGGGCGTGATGAGCGTGACAAGCGCAATAGCAGGCAACAGGCGTCGTAACATGTCAGGGCGTCCTTGTGGGGGAGTGGCCAGTCGAGAATATCTTGGCTTCTAAAGCATAGAGCCTGGGTAAGCGGAACGGGGCATGATACCGAAAAACGCAGATCTATCCCCTCTTAGAGCGCACAGGTACGAAACCCCGCCAGGATGTCCTGGCGCTCCGGGGTGAAGAAATTACGGTAGCCGTTGTGGATCAGCCGCCCCCGGGTGGCCCAGGCCCCGCCGCGCAGCACGTAGCGGCCCTCCTTGAACCAGGGCGCCGAGTAGTCGCGGTACAGCTCGGGCTCGAAGCCCGGGAAGGGGCCGAAGGGCGAGGCCGTCCACTCCCAGACGTTGCCGAGCATCTGCCGGCAGCCGAAGGCGCTGTCGCCGTCGGGCAGTGCCGCCACGTCCAGCGCTGCCAGGCGCCAGCCGTCCAGGTTGGCCAGGCGGGCAACCGGCGGCGTGTCGCCCCAGGGGAAGCGACGCTTGCCGGGGGCGAGTGACGCCCCGTCGGGTGTTGGCTCGCGGCTAGCGGCGACCTCCCATTCGGCTTCGCTGGGCAGGCGACGACCGGCCCAGCGACACCAGGCCTCGGCCTCGAACCAGCTCACATGCACCACCGGCTGATGGGGGGCCAGCGGCAACCAGCGGTCGAAGCGTCGCTCCTCCCAGCGGCCGTTGGCGCCCTTGCGCCAGTAGACGGGTGCCCGCAGGCCCTGCTGCTCACACCAGTGCCTGCCGGCCTCGCTCCACAGTTCGCGTCGTGTATAGCCGCCGTCGTCGACGAAGGCGACGAACTCGGCGTTGGTCACCGGCGCCTTGGCGATCGAGAAGGGCGCCACATGGACTTCCATGGGCGCCTTCTCATTGTCGAACCGGAAGGGAACGCTTTCGTCTGAGCCCAGCAGGTGGCGACCGCCGGGGATGGCGACGTCGCCGGGCGGCGCACCGGCAGCGGGCTCGCCAGGGGCGAACCCCGGCGGTGGCGTGCCCAGGTCGGGGGCCGGGTCGCCAAGGGTCTGGCGGGTATAGAGGAAGGCCTCGCCGTGCATGTCCTCGTGCAGGGTGGTGAGCTGGTAGACATAGCTCTGGGCGGAGCTGGCCTCGCCGTCGGGCAGGCGCTCGAGCATGGCCTGCTGGACCCGCGACAGGTACGCCAGGGTCTGCTCCCGTGAAGGAAGCGGTAGCGACCAACGGTCGTCATGGGCGATGCTGCTGGAATCGAACAGCCGCTCGGCCTCGGCGATCTGGTAGTCGGGCAGGCCAAAGAGGCCGCGCAGGGCGAAATGGTCGTGGAAGTAGCCCAGGTGGCCCAGCTCCCACAGCGGTGGATTGACGATCGCCAGCCGTGGGCCGAGTTCGCGGGCCTCCAGGGTGTCCTGCATCAGCGCCAGGCTGCGCGTCCGCGCATCGGTGAGCATTGCCGCCAGCTCGACGGCGGGCCGGGGTGGCGTAGGCGGTGTGCTGAGTGGTGTGGAGAGCATGCCGACCTCGTCGCAGTGGAGTGCTCAGGGAGCAAGGATAGGGAGTCGAGCTAAGGAGTCGAGCTAAGGAGTCGAGATAGTGTTGAAGGTAGCGCTGATCACGCCGGCGCGTCGAGGTTCTCATGCCGGCAACCGGACCACGGCCACCCGCTGGGCGGGGCTGCTGCACGACCTGGGCTGTCGCGTGCGCATTGCACAATCCGACGTGGACGCCGATGGCTGCCGCCTGGACGGCCAGCCTCCCGACCTGGTGCTGGCGCTGCATGCGGTGCGCAGCCACGCCGCCATTCGCGCCTGTCGCGCCGCCTTTCCGGCATGCCCGCTGGTGGTGGTGCTGACGGGAACCGACGTCTACCGCTTCCAGCACAGCGACCCGGAGGCGTTTCTCGACAGCCTCGCCGCCAGCGATGCCTTGATCGGCCTGCATGACTGCCTGGCCGAGGATCTGCCGCCGCGCTTCCTGTCGCGCCTGCATGTCGTCCACCAGTCGGCCCTGCCCCTGCCCCTGCCCCTGCCGCCCCGTGCCCCGGGACCCATCCGTCGCCGTTTCGAGGTGCTGGTCGCCGGCCACCTGCGCGAGGAGAAGGATTCGCTGCGTGCGGCCCTGGCCGTGCGCGATCTGCCATCGACGTCGCGGTTGTGCGTGGTGCAACTCGGTGGCGCCCACAGCCCGGAGTGGGCCGAGGCCGCCCGCGAGGAGATGGCCTGCAACGCGCGTTACCGCTGGCTCGGCGACCTGCCCCGTTGGCGGGTGCGTCAGTGGATGGCCCGGGCACGGCTGATGGGGATCAGCTCGCGCATGGAAGGGGGCGCCAATGTGGTCAGCGAGGCCTGCGTGGCCGGCCTGCCGGTGGTGGCCTCCGATATCCCCGGAAACCGCGGGCTGCTGGGCGACGACTACGCCGGCTACTTCCCGGTGGCCGACACCGCGGCCCTGAGGGCCCTGTTGTGCCGAGCAGAGGCCGAACCGGCCTTCGTCGACCGTCTCCGCCGGCAGGTGCTGGCGCGGGCGCCGCTGTTCAGCCCCGCAGCGGAGCGGGAGGCGCTGGCGCGGGTTATTACCGCCTGTGGGCTGACTCCTTGATGCCATCCGTCAGGTGGATGGGCTCCAGTGCGTCGCCGGGCTCGAGGACGCGGCCGATGATGGCGGCCCGGGCATAGCCCAGGGCGTGCAGGGCCGCGAGGCAGGCCTCGGCGCGCTCGGCGGGCACGCTGGCCAGCAGGCCGCCGGCGGTCTGGGGGTCGAACAGCAGCGGATAGCGGGGGTGGTCGACCCAGGCGGCCTGGTCGTGGATGGCCCGGCGCAGGCGCACGTTGGCGGGCTGCAGCGAGCTCAGGATACCGGCGGCAACGGTCTCCTCGGCGCCCTCGAGCAGCGGCAGCGCCGTCAGGTCGAGTTCGGCATCCACCCCGGAAGGGCGCGTCATCTCCACCAGGTGCCCCAGCAGGCCGAAACCGGTGAGGTCGGTACAGGCGGTGGCGCCGTGTTCGCGTAGGCAGCTCGCCCCCTGCCGGTTGGACTGGCACATGCTCTCCAGGGCGGCGTCGATCCAGCGCCCCCGGGCGCCGAGCCGGGCATGGGCGGCGAACAGGGTGCCGGTGCCGATGGGCTTGGTCAGGATCAGCACCTGGCCCGGGCGCAGGCCGCCTTTCGTCAGGATCGCTTTTCCCGTGGGGCTGTCGCTCGCTCCACCGGCGTCGATCAGGCCGTTGACGGCAAACCCCAGCGCCAGCTCGCTGCCCTCGCCGGTGTGCCCGCCGACCAGGGCGCAGCCGGCCTCGTTGAGCACCTCAACGGCCCCCCGCATCATCTGGTAGACGGTGTCCTCGACCTTGGCCTCGAGGCCCTGGGGCACCGTGGCCACGGCGGTGGCGGTCTGGGCCTCGGCGCCCATGGCGAAGATGTCGCCCAGGGCGTGGTTGGCGGCGACCTTGCCGAACACATAGGGGTCGTCGATGAAGGCGCGGAAGAAGTCGACGGTATGCACCACGTCCTTGCCCGGCGGTACCCGTACCACGGCGGCATCGTCCGGGGCGTGCAGGCCCACCAGCACCTCGTCCCGCTCCACCGGCTGCAGGGTCGAGAGGGCCCGGGAGAGCACCGAGGCGCCGACCTTGGCACCACAGCCGCCGCAGCGCATGGCGATGGCTGAGATCGCCTGGGCGCTCTCCTCCTCGTTCAGCGCCACGCGGCTGGCCCGGGGCGCCCGCATGGCGCCTTCTTCCATCGGCGGCAAGTCGTTGAACTTGGACATGAAACGCCGATCGATGCCGTCCTTCCAGCGCCACACCCAGTCGCCGGCGAGAAAGAGGCCGCCGCGGGAGGCCACGGCGTGACGGTCGCCGGTGCTGATCAGCGCCAGCCATTTCGCCTGGGGGCGGTAGGGCGACAGGGCGCGGCCGGTCACGGCGGCGCGCAGGTTGTCGGCCAGCGGGCGCCCTTGCCGCACGGCGAAGACCCCGGCCTTCTCGCGGGGATGGTCGACCTGGCTGGCGATATCGCCGGCGGCGAAGATGCGCGGGTCGGAGAGCGACTGCAGGGTGTCGCCGACCTGGATAAAGCCGTCGTCGTCGAGTGCCAGGCGGGTGTCGCGCAGCCAGGCGGCCCCACCGGCATTGGTGACCCAGACGATCTCGTCGGCGGCGTGCCAGCTGCCGTTGGCGGCCTGCAGCCGGCCCGCCTCGACACCGACCACGTCGGTGGCGGTGTACACCTCGACGCCGCGCTGCTTGAGGGTTGCCTGGAAATGGGCGCGCACCCGGGAGTTGTGGGTTGGCAGGATCTGCGCGCCACGGGTGAAGAGGGAGAAGCGCAGCTCACTCGGGTCGCGGGCCAGGGCGCTGAGTTCGTTGCTCAGCCGGTACTGCATGGCCAGCAGCAGCTCGACGCCGCCGGCCCCGCCGCCGACCACCGCGATGCGGGTCTGGCCCGGGTGCTGCCCGGTGTGTGGGTGCGTGAGGCGTTCGAGCAGACTCTGCCAGCGGTCGTTGAACTGATGGATCGGCTTGACCGGCACCGCATGCTCGCCAGCACCGCTGACCGAATTCACGCTGGGGGTCGAGCCGATATTGATCGACATCCAGTCATAGGGCACCGGCGGGCGCGAGCGGCAGAGGACGGTCTGCGCCTCGTGGTCGATGCCGATGGCCTCGTCGCGGAAGAAGCGTGCCCCGGCGTACTCCGCCAGGCGGCGCAGGTCGATATGCACGTCGTCATAGCTGTAGTGCCCGGCCACATAGCCCGGCAGCATGCCCGAGTAGGGGGTATGGGTGTCTCGGCAGATCACTGTGAGCCTGACGCCGGGTTCAGGTTTCATGGCGAAGCGCTTCAACACCCCCACGTGGGTGTGGCCGCCGCCAACGAGGACGATGTCCCGTAGCGCTCTCAAGACAGTCTGCTGCGGTTGCTGCATCGTGGGACTCACTCTGAATTTGGGTGATGTTCGCCTGGCGGGTCCCGTCTAGCCGTCATGGCCTGTACAAACATCTCGCCCTACCGTCAGTGATCCGTGCCATAGCCATAGACGGCAACGCCCGGTCATGGTGACCGGGCGTTGGGGGGTGCGTTCGGGTAGTGCAAGCTAGTGCGGAGCGCCTTCCGGATTGATGGTGCGATAGAGAAGTCGTAGCTCATCCAGTGAAAGGTGCTCCAGGCGCCCGGCCAGCAGATCACTGATCTTCTGTGCCGGCAACCCGGCTCGGCGAGCGATCTCGCGGCAACCCAGGTCGGATACGGCGATCAGCCGAGTCACGATGCGCATGAGGCGTGTACGTTTTTCCAAATCCCTGACATCGAGGTCAGGGCAACTTCGCGGAGGGTCGAGAAGGTCCGCGCCTGTCGTGCGATATGCCGTACTCATGATGCTCCAAAGGGCGATTGCGACAGGTACATCATGGGGGCTTTTTCTCGATTTTGCCAGTGTCGTTTAGATGCGTATTTCTCATGCCATGGAAGGCCACATCAGGTCCCATTCATGGTAGAAAACCGGGAAGGGAGCCTCCCGAGGAAGCTACCATGGTGTTATTGCAGAAACTTTGCTGAAACGTAGAAAGTAGAGAGTGGCTACCCTGAGGGTGGCGTGCTAGCTTTCTGATGGGCCTGATTTCGTCAGGCAGCGCTTTTGCGCAGGTACAGCAATCAGCTTCAACAATCACAAGCAGTTCGGTTTCAGGACGGAGGAATTCCATGCGAGCTCTCAAGTATGCAGTGGCAGCTTCGCTGCTGGTCACAGCACCCATGGCAGCAGCCCAGCAGCTCTCTATCGCCACCGGCGGTACCGGGGGCGTCTACTACCCGATCGGTGGTGGCTTTGCGGAGATGATCAACGACAACATCGAGGGAGCCAGTGCGACCGCTGAAGTGACCGGGGCCTCGGTGGAGAACATGGGGCTGATCATGCGCGGCGATGCTGATCTGGCGCTGGCGCTGGCGGATACCGTTTACCAGGCCTGGTCCGGCACCGGTGACTTCGAAGGCCGCCAGATCGAAAACACCCGCGCCCTGGCTTCGGTCTACCCGAACGCCGTGCAGCTGGTTACCCTGGCCGATTCCGACGTGCAGTCGCTGTCCGACCTCGTGGGCAAGCGGGTCTCTGTCGGCGCCCCGGGTAGCGGTACCGAGCTCAACGCCCGAGCCCTGCTGGAAGCCAATGGCATCTCCTACGATGACTTCCGTCCGCAGCGGTTGAACTTCAACGAAACCGCCGACGCCATTCGCGATGGTGACATCGACGCCGGCTTCTGGAGCGTGGGGCCGCCCACCAGCTCGATCCTCAACCTGGCGGCTACCCGCGACATTCGCCTGATCGGTTTCTCGGACGAAGAGATCGAGAACGCCCGTGAAGCAGAACCGGTGTTTGCCGCCTATGAGCTGCGTGCCGGCATGTACGACGGCATGGACGAGGCAGTAGCTGAAAGTGCTCAAAGTCCTGTCAGGATCGCCGTGGCAATGGTGAAATAGATCACCACGCCGCAGGCATCGATCAGGGTGGTCACCAGTGGCGCCGATGCAGTGGCAGGGTCCACCTTGAAACGCTCCAGCACGAAGGGCAGACACATGCCCAGCAGGCTGCCGAACAGAACGATGGTCACCATGCTCATGGCCACCACCATTGCCACCGCCTCACCGCCGCGCATCACCCCGATGGGGGCAACCGCCACCGCCATGGTCAGGCCCAGCGCACCGGCAACCAATAGCTCACGACCGAGAAGCTTGCTCCAGTCCTTGACACCGACATCGCCGGTGGCCATACCACGCACCATCAGGGTAGCGGCCTGAGCACCAGCGTTACCGCCACTGCCGATCAATAACGGCAGGAAGAAGACCAGCGCCACCTGAGCGGCGATAGTGTCCTCGAAGTAGGCGATGCCGGCGCCGGAGAATAGGTTGGCAAAGACCAGCAGTACCAGCCAGGTCACCCGCTTGCGATAGAGGCTCCATATCGGCACCCGGCTGACACCATCCTCGAGCTGGCCGATGGACATCCCCTTGTGGAAATCCTCGGTGGCCTCGGATTCCGCCACGTCCATGGCGTCATCGTGGGTGACGATGCCCACCAGCCGCTCATCATGGTCGGTGACCGGCATGGCCAGCAGGTCATAACGGGATATCAGTCGGGCGACCTCTTCCTGCTCCTCGTCCACCGAGATGCTGATCACATCCTTGATCATGAGGTCGTCGACCTGGGCTCCAGGCCTGGCAACCATCAGCTGACGCAGCGACATGGTGCCAGCCAGTCGGCCATCCCCGTCAATGATATAGAGCTGATAAACGGTCTCGGCATCCGGTGCGGTCTGCCGCACACGCATCATCGCCTGGGAAACGGTCATGCCACTGGGGATCGCCACGTAATCCGAGGTCATGATCGCCCCGGCAGTACCCTCCTCGTAGCTCGCTAGTCGCTTGAGATCCTCGCGTTCCTGACGCGCCATCCGGCGCAGCAGCGTCTCGCGACGGTCTTCACCCAGCAGGTTGAACAGGTCGACCCGCTCATCGGACCCCATCTCTTCGAGAATCAACAGCAGCATGTCGTCGGAAATCGCCTCGGCAATCTCCAACTGTTCATCACCCGGCAGGTAGCCGAGTACGTTGGCCCGGCGCTCGATCGGGAGACAGTCCAGCAATCCCAGCACGAGGGGAAGGTCATCCTCCTCCTCGATGATATCCTCAAGGATCTCCGCCAGGTCGGCGGCACGCAGTTCGGGGAGCAGCTCATCGAGGTGCTCTCTCTGCTCATCCTGCAGCGCCTCCAAAAGGGTATCTTTCTGTTCCTGAAGCGTTTCGTTCAGTGACATGGGCATCTCCTGGCGCAACCATGAAAGTCGATGACTTTCACCTGCTCGGGGCGGATGAGGACGTTTCGGGAGCGACCCGAGGCATGGGCGACATCATAGCAGAGACAAAAACGCCCCTCGAACAGTGTTCGAGGGGCGTTTTACACGGTAAGGGCCCGGTTCAGCCCTTGCCGGCCTTCTTGCGCAGCTGCTGGATGGTGCGCAGCTGGGCCACGGCTTCAGCGAGTTCAGCCGCAGCGCGGGTGTAATCCAGCTCCGACGACTTGTCGTTGAACGCCTTCAGCGCATGCTGACGGGCTTCCTCGGCGGCGGCCTCATCGAGGTCACCGGCCCGTGAAGCCGCATCGGCGAGGATGGTGACCACGTCCGGCTGCACTTCCAGGAAGCCGCCGGAGACGTAGAAGTTCTCTTCTGCGCCACCGTCGTGGATCACTCGAATCGGACCTGGCTGAAGCTCGGTCAGCAGCGGGGCGTGCCCGGGCAGTATGCCCAGGTCGCCCATCATGCCGGAAGCGACGAGCTGCTCGATCTCACCCGAGAAGATCGCCTCTTCGGCGCTGACGATGTTGCACTTGAAGCTGTTCGCCATAGCGAAGTCCCCCTGGTGGACGGCCTTACTTCATCTGGTTGGCTTTCTCGACGGCCTCGTCAATGCTGCCAACCATGTAGAAGGCCTGCTCCGGCAGATCGTCGTATTCGCCACCAAGAATACCCTGGAAACCACGGATGGTATCCTTCAGCGACACGTACTTGCCCGGAGCACCGGTGAATACCTCAGCCACGAAGAACGGCTGCGACAGGAAGCGCTGGATCTTACGCGCCCGGGATACGGCCAGCTTGTCCTCGTCGGACAGCTCGTCCATGCCCAGGATCGCAATGATATCCTTGAGCTCCTTGTAGCGCTGCAGCACGTTCTGCACGCCGCGCGCGGTGTCGTAGTGCTCTTCACCGACAACCAGCGGATCCAGCTGGCGCGAGGTGGAGTCCAGCGGGTCGATGGCCGGGTAGATACCCAGCTCGGCGATGGAGCGCGCCAGTACCACGGTGGCGTCCAGGTGCGAGAAGGTGGTCGCCGGCGACGGGTCGGTCAAGTCATCCGCGGGCACGTAGACGGCCTGTACGGAAGTGATCGAGCCGGTCTTGGTGGAGGTGATACGCTCCTGCAGAACGCCCATCTCCTCGGCCAGGGTCGGCTGGTAGCCTACCGCAGAGGGCATACGGCCCAGCAGTGCGGATACCTCGGTGCCGGCCAGGGTGTAGCGGTAGATATTGTCGACGAACAGCAGCACGTCGCGGCCTTCATCGCGGAACTTCTCGGCGATGGTCAGGCCGGTCAGTGCCACACGCAGACGGTTGCCCGGCGGCTCGTTCATCTGACCGTAGACCAGCGATACCTTGTCGATAACGTTGGATTCGGTCATCTCGTGGAAGAAGTCGTTACCCTCACGGGTCCGCTCACCCACACCGGCGAACACCGAGTAACCGCTATGCTCGGTGGCGATGTTGCGGATCAGCTCCATCATGTTGACCGTCTTGCCCACGCCGGCGCCGCCGAACAGGCCGACCTTGCCGCCCTTGGCGAACGGGCAGACCAGGTCGATGACCTTGATGCCGGTCTCGAGCAGCTCGTTGGAAGCCGCCTGCTCGGCATAGGTCGGGGGCTTGCGGTGGATCGGCATACGCTCGGCCTCACCGATGTCACCCGCTTCGTCGATCGGCTCGCCGAGGACGTTCATGATGCGACCCAGCGTCTCCTTGCCCACGGGCACGGAGATGGCGGCCCCGGTGTTGTTGACCTCCATACCACGCTTGAGGCCCTCGGTGGAGCCCATGGCGATGGTGCGCACCACGCCGTCACCCAGCTGCTGCTGGGTTTCGAGCACTGTCTCGGCAGCCGAGACCTTCAGCGCGTCGTAGACCTTGGGAACATCGTCCCGCGGAAACTCTACGTCAATCACCGCGCCGATGATTTGTACGATACGTCCGCTCATCTTGGTTCCTCTCAAATACCTGAAAATGAAACCTGCATGCCGGGAGGGCTATCCCTCCCCTGGCGCTATACGGCGGCGGCGCCACCGACGATCTCGGAGATTTCCTGGGTGATGGCGGCCTGTCGGGCCTTGTTGTACACCATCTCCAGGTCGTCGATCAGACCGCCGGCGTTGTCAGTGGCGCTCTTCATCGCGATCATCCGCGCTGCCTGTTCGCAGGCGCCATTCTCGACCACCGACTGATATACCTGCGATTCGATGAAACGAACCAGCAGACTATCGAGCAGCGCCTTGGCATCCGGCTCATACAGGTAGTCCCAGCTACCGGGACGCTTGTTGTCTTCATCATGCGTTTCCGCTCCCATATCGGGAGACAAGGGCAGTATCTGCCTGACCACCGGCTTCTGCGTCATGGTGTTGACGAATTCGTTGTACACCACGAAAAGCCGGTCCAGGCGCCCCTCGTCATACGCATCCAGCATGACCTTGACGCTACCGATCAGATCCTCGACCTCGGGCGACTCGCCCAGCCCGCTCTTCGCCGCCACCAGGTTGCCCCCATAGCTCTTGAAGAAGCCGCTGGCCTTGCTGCCCAGGGCGCAGAAATCGAGCTCTGCGCCCTTGTCGCGCCATGCCTTGGCATCCCTGAGCACGGCCTTGAACAGGTTGACGTTCAGGCCGCCGCACAGGCCGCGGTCGGTGGAGACCACGATATAGCCGACCCGCTTCGCGTCACGCTCGATCATGTACTCGTGGCGGTACTCGGGGTTGGCGTCGGCAATATGGCTCACGACGTTGCGGATCTGACGGGCATAGGGCTGGCTGGCCCTCATCAGATCCTGTGCCTTACGCATCTTGGATGCAGCCACCATTTCCATGGCGCTGGTAATCTTCTGCGTATTCTTGATGCTCCCGATCTGGGTGCGTATCTCTTTTGCAGCTGCCATAGCGATCTACCTCGTTCTTGACCCTCAGAAGATGTCCAGGGCCCACCCACGCGGGTGGGCCGGCGGAATTACCAGCTCTGAGTGGCCTTGAACTTCTCGAGACCCGACTTCAAGCCTTCCTGGATCTCGCTGCTGTAGTCGCCGGTCTGGTTGATCTTATCGAGCAGCTCGGCATGTTCGGACTTCATGTAGTCGTGCAGGGCACGCTCGAAGTCCAGCACCTTGCTGACATCGACGTCATCCAGGAAGCCTTCGTTGGCGGCGTACAGCGTCACCCCCATCTCGGCCACGGACAGCGGCGAATACTGCTTCTGCTTCATCAGCTCGGTGACGCGCTGGCCGTGCTCCAGCTGCTTGCGGGTCGCTTCGTCAAGATCGGAGGCGAACTGCGAGAAGGCCGCCAGCTCACGATACTGAGCCAGTGCCAGACGCACGCCGCCACCCAGCTTCTTGATGATCTTGGTCTGGGCCGCGCCACCCACCCGCGATACCGACAGGCCGGCGTTGATGGCCGGGCGGACACCCGCGTTGAACAGGTCGGTCTCGAGGAAGATCTGACCGTCGGTGATCGAGATCACGTTGGTCGGAACGAACGCGGAGACGTCGCCGCCCTGGGTCTCGATGATCGGCAGTGCGGTCAGCGAACCGGTCTTGCCCTTCACTTCACCGTTGGTGAACTTCTCGACGTACTCGACGTTGACGCGAGCGGCACGCTCGAGCAGGCGCGAGTGGAGATAGAAGACGTCACCCGGGTAGGCTTCACGGCCCGGCGGACGACGCAGCAGCAGGGATACCTGACGGTAGGCCCAGGCCTGCTTGGTCAGATCATCATAGACAATCAGGGCGTCCTGGCCGCGGTCACGGAAGTACTCGCCCATGGTGCAGCCCGCATAGGGGGCCAGGAACTGCATCGGAGCCGGGTCGGCGGCGCCGGCGGCGACCACGATGGTGTGCTCCATGGCGCCGTGCTCTTCGAGCTTGCGCACCACGTTGGCAATGGTCGACTGCTTCTGACCAATGGCGACGTAGATACAGGTGACGCCCTTGCCCTTCTGGTTGATGATGGCGTCGACGGCGATGGCCGACTTGCCGATCTGGCGGTCGCCGATGATCAGCTCACGCTGACCGCGGCCGATCGGTACCATGGCGTCAATCGACTTGAGACCGGTCTGGATCGGCTCGTCAACGGACTGACGGGTGATGACGCCCGGGGCGACCTTTTCCACCGCGTCGGTCATCTTGGCGTCGATATCGCCCTTGCCGTCGATGGGCGTGCCCAGCGGGTCGACCACGCGGCCGATCAGTTCGGGGCCCACCGGCACCTCGAGGATACGACCGGTACAGCTGGCGGTCATGCCCTCTTCCAGCTGCAGGTAGTCACCCAGTACCACGGCGCCCACGGAGTCACGCTCCAGGTTGAGCACCATGCCGAAGATGTTGCCGGGGAATTCGATCATTTCACCGAACATCGCATCTTCGAGGCCGTGAATCTTCACGATGCCGTCGGAGACGCTGACGATGGTGCCCTGGTTACGGGCTTCGGATGCGACATCCAGCTTTTCGATACGCTGCTTGATGATGTCGCTGATCTCGGAAGGATTCAGTTGCTGCATGCCATGTCCCTCAGACTCAGGCGGTAAGGGCTTCGGAGAGGCGATTCAGTCGACCGCGCACCGACCCGTCGATGACGGTATCGCCGGCGCGCAGGACGACGCCTCCGAGAAGCTTCGGATCCACCTGAGTGGTAATGGAGATTTCGCGATTCAGCCGCTTCTTGAGCGCGCCGGCGAGCTTGTTCTGCTGCTTGTCGTCGAGCGCATAGGCCGTGACCACAGTAACGTCGATGCGCTTCTCGTGGTCGGCGCGCAGGCGCTCGAATTGCTCGGCGATGGCACCCAAGGCCGATAGCCGCCCCTTGTCACCCAGGGCTTCGAGGAAGCGACGACCAGCATCATCCACGCTGATGTCGGCAACCTCGATCACCATGTCGACCTTGCGGTCGGTGGCAATCTTGGGGCTCGCGATCAATTTCTGAGCATCACGCTCCGCGACGACCTGGCCCAGCTTGACCAGCATGTCGGACCAGGCTTCAAGCGCCTTGTGGTCCCGCGCATACTCGAACGCGGCCTTGGCGTAGGGTCGTGCGACAGTAGACGTTTCCGCCATGGGTCACCTCCTTCACAGTTCGGCAGCAAGCTTGTCTAGCAGCTTGCGGTGTGCCTTCTCGTCGATGGAGGCTTCCAGAACACGCTCGGCACCGACGATGGCCAACGAGGCCACCTGGGCGCGAAGCTCTTCCTTGGCGCGATTGATTTCCTGATCGATCTCGGCACGTGCACCGGCCACCAGGCGCTCGCCTTCGGCGCGGGCCTGCTCGCGGGCCTCCTCGATCATCTGGCTGGAACGCTTGTTCGCCTGATCGAGAATCTGTGAGGCCTGCTCCTTGCTCTCGCGCAGGGTCTGAGCTGCCTGCTCCTGAGCAAGCTCAAGGTCGCGAGACGCCCGGCTGGCTGCGTCGAGGCCATCGGCAATCTTCTTCTGGCGCTCGTGAAGCGCGGAGCTGATCGGCGGCCATACGTACTTGATGCAGAACCAGACAAAGATCGCAAAGGCGATCGTTTGCCCGATAAGCGTCATGTTGATATTCACGGGTATGTACCTCTGACGGGTTCGTGGCGACCGGATAGAAGCGAACCGAGCGCCTCAGCGCTCGGTGCTGTCATTAACCGGCAACGACGAAGATCAGGTACATCGCGATACCAACACCGATCATCGGCACGGCGTCGAGCAGACCGGCCATGATGAAGGTACGAGTCTGAAGCTGGTCGCCAAGCTCAGGCTGACGCGCGGTGGACTCGAGCAGTTTGCCGCCCAGCATGGCGAAGCCAATGCCGGTTGCCAGTGCGCTGACGCTGATGATGATGGCGGCGGCAAGGTAGACGATTTCCATGATGTTGCTCCTAGTTTTACGTTGAGGTCAGGTTTCAAGTTACCGCGTTTGCAAAATTGCTTGGCTCAGTGGTGCTCGTGAGCGGCGCTCAGGTACACGATCGACAGCGTCGTGAAGATGAACGCCTGTAGTGACACCACCAGGATATGGAAGATGGCCCATGGCACATCCAGCACCCAGATCGCCCAGAATGGCAGCAGCGCGATCAGGATGAAGATCACCTCGCCCGCGAACATGTTGCCGAACAGACGCAGCGCCAGGCTGATCGGCTTGACGATCAGGCCGACGATTTCGAGGATTAGGTTGAAGGGGATCAGCAGCCAGTGATTGAACGGCGTGAGCGAGAGCTCCTTGGCGAACCCACCGGCACCCTTGACCTTGATGCTGTAGTAGACGATCAGGCAGAACACGCCCAGCGCCATGCCCAGGGTGGCATTGACGTCGGTGGTAGGCACGATCTTCATGTATTCGAGGCCCAGGCGACCGAACAGCTCCGGGAAGTAATCAACCGGAATGATCTTCAGCGTGTTCATCAGCAGGATCCACATGAACAGCGTCAGCGCTATCGGCGCGATGTTCGGATTCTTGCCGTGGAAGGTGGAGCGGGTCAGGTTCTCGATGAACTCGATGACCATCTCGACAGCGTTCTGCAGCCCGCCGGGGACGCCGGTGGTGGCCATGCGGCCCGCCTTGTGGAACAGCCCCAGAAACAGCACGCCCATGGCGATGGACCAGCCCATGGTATCCAGGTGAATAGCCCAGAAGCCCATCTCGGTGGCTTCGGCAGAGGTACTGGCAAGCGACCAGCCATTCTCGGGATGCCTGCCGAAGGTCAGGTTCTGGAGGTGGTGCTGTATGTAATAGATGGCGGATATTTCATTATCTGCTGCCATACGCTGCTTACCTCAGGTTTGGTGGGTCGGCCGGTCACGCAAGAGCCAGGGTGTGAGCCAGTGCATGAGTTGAGCCGCCACATATGCGACAAAGAAAAAAGCCGGGTTTGAGGGGGGCACTGTGACGAAGACGATCACGAACAGTGCTACCGTCAAACCGAACTTGCCCATCGCTGCCTGATACAGATTCATCACGCTGATCCGCGGCCGGCGGCCATCCCGTACGCGAAGGCCACGCCAGACGAAATAGAACGTGGGCACCAGGCTGACCGCGCCACCGAGCAGGGCAGACAGCACCCCCTCGTGGCCGTGCCGAAGGCCAGCCAGCAATGCGACCATCAGGGAGGCCAGACCCTGAGCCAGGAACAGGCGTGTGAAATCCGGGCGCCGGCGCCTTGTGGCAACGTGTCTGTGCATCCTGTCGACATTTCCTGCCCCGCCTTGGCAGGGTTCGGGTGCCGGCTGTACCGAGCATGACACTCAGGCAAACAACGGCGGATTATAGGGAAGCGCCTCTGGGCCTTCAACCGAACAACGCTCATTTGCTGTCGAATGGTGCGACTTTGCGACCAAAGGTGCAAGGATTGTCGACACTCGTACCCCAGCTAACTACATGACAGCGCCTAGCGTATGTGCTCGAGGATACCGTCGAGTTCATCCAGGCTCGAATAGCGAATCGTCACCCGTCCCTTGCCGCCACGGCCATGCTGAATCTTGACCGGCGCACCGAGTACTTCACCAAGCCGGGTCTCGAGGCGGGCTACGTCGGGGCTGGTTGCGGCCGCCTCTGCCTTCCTCGGCTCACCGTTCACCAGGCGCTTGACCAGGGCCTCCGTGTCGCGAACCGTCAGGTCCTTGTTGACCACCTCATGGGCGGCCTTGCGCTGCCTGGCACCGGAGAGTGCCAGCAGGGCCCGGGCATGCCCCATGTCCAGGTCGCCGCGTTCGAGCAGGGTCTGCACTTCCGGATCCAGCGTCAACAGACGCAGCAGGTTGGCCACCTGGGCACGGGAACGACCAACGGCATCCGCGACCTGCTGCTGGGTCAGCTCGAACTCCTCGAGCAGCCGCTTGAGCGCCATCGCCTCCTCGACGGGGTTGAGATCCTCGCGCTGGATGTTCTCGATCAGGGCCAGAGCCAGGGCCACTTCGTCGGTAACTTCGCGGATTACCGCTGGAATGGTGTCGAGTTCAGCCAGCTGGGCGGCCCGCCAGCGCCGCTCCCCGGCGATGATCTCGTAGCGCGCCTCGCCGATAGGCCGCACCACGATGGGCTGCATCACCCCCTGGGCACGGATCGAGTCAGCCAGCTCTTCCAGCGCTTCGGGCTGGATATCCCGGCGTGGCTGGTACTTGCCGCGAGACAGCTGGCCCACCGGCAAGCGCTCGAGCCGATCCTCGGCTACCACCGTGGGCGGCGGCTCGCCTTCCTTGAGTGCATCGATCTCGACCTCAGGCAGTTCGAGGCTCTCGCGGCGGCGGGCACCGGCACCGATCAGGGCATCCAGGCCGCGGCCCAGGGCGCGTTTTCGCGTCATTTATCTTCCCTCATCATCACAACGAGCAAGTATCGGCAAAGCGACGAACCGACGTTACAGCGACAGCCGACGTATCAACTCCTTGGCCAGTACCCGGTGGGCCTGGCTGCCTCGCGAGAAGCGCGCATACTTGGTCACCGGCAGCCCATGGCTCGGCGCCTCGGCCACGCGCACGTTACGCGGGATGGTGGTCTTGAGCAGGGCTTCGCCGAAATAGTCCCGCAGCTGCTTGCTGACGTCGCGGGTGAGGCTGTTGCGCGAGTCGAACATGGTGCGCAGGATACCGTAGATGGCCAGTCCCGGGTTCACCCGATCCTTGATCTGCTCGACGGTATCGAGCAGTGCCGAGAGCCCCTCGAGGGCATAGAATTCGCACTGCAGGGGGATCAGCACGCCATCGGCTGCGGTCAGGGCGTTGACCGTCAGCATGTTGAGCGACGGCGGGCAGTCGATCAGCACCACGTCGTATTCACCGGCGACCGGCTTCAGGGACTCGATCAGACAGCGCTCGCGACCTTCGTGGCGATCGAGCAGCTCCACCTCGGCAGCGGTGAGATCACCGTTGCCCGGCAGCAGGGCGTAGCCGGCCGCGGGGCAATCCAACATCACCTCCAAAGCGCTCTTGTCGCCCAGCAGCATGTCGAGCACGCTGCCATCCAGGCTGTGCTTGTCGATACCGCTGCCCATGGTGGCATGACCCTGAGGATCGAGATCGACCAGCAGCACGCGACGGTCCAGCGCCGCCAGGCTGGCGGCCAGGTTGACGGCGGTGGTGGTCTTGCCCACGCCGCCCTTCTGGTTGGTCAAGGCGATTATCTGGGTCACGGGCGACATCCTTGCGTCGATGGCACGCTCACCGGCGGCCAGGGTTGGAATCGGATCGCTCGACGATCAACAGCTGACGAACTCCCGTCGTGAAGGGAACCGTCAGGCCATGACGCTCACGGATCACCACCGCGTCGGGCAGCCCGGCCAGCTCGTCATCCACGGCGGGACCCTTCATCGCCAGCCAGCGCCCTGTGGGCGAAGGCAGGTGCCGGGTCAGCGACACGAAGTCGCCGAGGCTGGCAAAAGCCCGGGAGACGACTTGGCCGTAACCTCCTGCGGGTGGCTCGAAGGACTCCACCCTAGCCTGCACCGGCGTGACGTTGCCGAGTCCGAGTTCCATCACCGCCTGACGTTGAAAACGCACCTTCTTGCCGTTGCTGTCGAGCAGCGTGACCGCAAGCCGGGGCTTGAGGATCGCCAGAACGAGCCCCGGGAGCCCCGGCCCCGACCCCACGTCGAGCAGTGGTTCGTCGGTGACGAAAGGCAGCACGGCGGCACTGTCGAGCAGGTGCTTGGCCACCAATTCCTCGGGTGAGCGTATCGCGGTGAGGTTATAGGCGCGATTCCACTTGTGCAACAACCCCACCAGGTCCAGCAGCTGCTTGCGCTGGGCCGACGTTGCGACTACGCCCAAAGCCTCAAGGCCCTGGTCGAGCTGTGTTTCTACCGCTGTGGTCGAGTCCGTCGTCATCCGTTGGCCACTCGGCTGTCGTCAAGCAGTCGACGCTTCTTCAAGTGAATCAGCAGGATGGAGACCGCCGCCGGGGTGACACCGGCAATACGTGACGCCTGGGCCAGCGTGGCCGGTCGCGCTTCTCCGAGCTTCTGGCGGATCTCGTGGGAGAGCCCCTCGACTCGGTCATAATCGAGTTGGGCCGGCAGCGGCGTGGCTTCGTGCCGCTTGAGACGATCGATCTCATCCTGCTGGCGGTCGATGTAGCCCTTGTACTTGGCCTGGATCTGCACCTGTTCGGCGACTGCCTCGTCGCTCACCGGTTCGCCGCCCACCTGGGCAAGATCGCCGTAGCTCAGCTCCGGACGCTTGAGCAGGTCCATCAAGCTGTACTCCCGAGAAAGCGCCTTGCCGGTCTTCTCCGCGATGGCATCGGCAGCCGCGGTACCGGGCTGCACCCAGGTTGCCGCAAGACGGGCGCTCTCGCGTTCGATGGCCTCCCGCTTGGTGGCGAAAGCCGCCCAGCGGCCCTCGTCGACCAGGCCTAGCTCGCGGCCGGCCTCGGTAAGGCGCAGGTCGGCATTGTCCTCGCGCAGCAGCAGGCGATACTCGGCCCGCGAAGTGAACATGCGGTAGGGCTCCTTGGTGCCCATGGTGATCAGGTCATCCACCAGCACCCCAAGATACGCCTCGTCCCGCCGCGGCCACCAGGCTTCCAGCTCCCTGGCGCGGCGGGCCGCATTGAGCCCGGCGAGCAGGCCCTGGGCGCCGGCCTCTTCGTAACCGGTGGTGCCGTTGATCTGCCCGGCAAAGAACAGGTTGTGGATAAATTTCGTTTCCAGCGAGTGTTTCAGATCCCGGGGATCGAAGAAATCGTACTCGATGGCGTAGCCGGGCCGGGTGACATGGGCGTTTTCCAGTCCGGGGATCGAGCGTACCACCTGCAGCTGCACGTCGAAGGGCAGCGAGGTGGAGATGCCGTTGGGATAGAGCTCGTTGGTGTCGAGCCCTTCCGGCTCGATGAATATCTGGTGGCTCGCCTTGTCGGCAAAGCGGTGCACCTTGTCCTCGATCGAGGGGCAGTAGCGCGGACCGACCCCCTCGATGACGCCGGAATACATCGGTGAACGATCCAGGTTGGCCAGGATGATCTCGTGGGTGCGCTCGTTGGTATGCGCGATATGGCAGCTCACCTGCCGCGGATGCATCTCGCGACTCCCCAGGTAGGACATCACCGGAGTGGGGGTATCACCGGGCTGCTCTTCGAGCACCGAGAAATCGACGTTCTTGGCATCGAGTCGCGGCGGCGTGCCGGTCTTGAGCCGATCGACCCGGAACGGCAGTGCTCGCAGACGCCTGGCCAGGTCATTGGAGGGCGGATCCCCGGCACGACCGCCACGACTCTGGTCGAGGCCGATATGGATCACGCCGCCGAGGAAGGTTCCGGTGCAGAGCACCACCGTTTCGCCGAGGAAACGGATACCGGTCTCGGTCACCACGCCACGCACGGTGTCGCTGTCGACGATCAGGTCACCGGCGGCCTGCTGGAACAGCGTCAGATTGGGCTGATTTTCCAGCATGCCGCGAATGGCTGCCTTGTAGCGGACCCGGTCGGCCTGGGCTCGTGTCGCCCTCACTGCCGGTCCCTTGCGTGCGTTTAGTACACGGAACTGGATACCGCCCAGGTCAGTTGCCAGGCCCATGGCACCACCCAGGGCATCGATTTCCTTGACCAAATGACTCTTGCCGATCCCGCCGATGGCGGGATTGCAGGACATCTGTCCCAGGGTCTCGATGTTGTGGGTCAGCAACAGGGTCTGACAGCCCATGCGAGCGGAGGCCAGGGCGGCTTCGGTTCCCGCATGGCCGCCGCCGATGACGATGACGTCAAAGCGGTCGGGGTAATCCAAGGTGCACCTCATTGCGCTTCTGCGCGGATATTGCGTAGGGGATGAAAATCAGCCTGGCAGTATAAACCTCCTGTGGGTAAGCGTCAGGGGTTTTCCACACCACGTCATCCGGGAGACCTTGATCTTCCAGGTTTCTATAAAATAAATAGAATGATTTAAAGGTAGTTCTGTTGATGTTGTTACTACTAGTGTGGACAAAATCTGTGGGTAACTGACTAACCCCTTTATTTTTCAGTACTCTGGATTGTTGACTAGTGGCGTGGAAAGGGGCGTGCCTCCTGAGGGCTACCGGTGACGAGCCTGTGGATGAAATGCAAAGTTACGCACAGGTGGAATCCTGCACCGCTTGTCCACCGCCGGCTACCTGCCTTGTCACCATGGCTGTGAACAAGCTGCTTGATGATTAGACAATGCCCCTGCGGCGGGGCTTGCAGAGCGAAAAAGCAGCCTGCGGGAAAAATTTTTTCCCCAGCCCGCAAAAAGCCCCCTCGATAACCCCACAGGGCCTTTTCAACGCTTTCATCAAGCAAAGCTGTGCTGTTTCAGTGCTTGAGCACCCGCGACAGGAAGCTCTGAGTGCGCTGATTTGCCGGAGAGTCGAACACCTGCTTCGGCGGGCCTTCCTCGACGATTTCGCCTCGATGAATGAAGATCACCCGGTCGGCGACCTCCCTGGCGAAGCCCATCTCGTGGGTCACGATAATCATGGTCATGCCCTCGCGGGCCAGCTCGCGCATGGCATCGAGAACCTCGCCGATCATCTCGGGATCGAGTGCTGAAGTAGGCTCGTCGAACAGCATCAGTCGCGGCTCCATGGCCAGTGCCCGGGCCAGGGCAACGCGCTGCTGCTGTCCCCCAGACAGCTGGCTGGGGTACTTGGAGGCCTGGTCGCTGATACCGACCCTGTTGAGCAGCCGCTCGGCCGTCTCGGTGGCATCCGCCCGGTTCCAGCCGCGCACCTTCATGGGTGCCAGGGTCACGTTGTCCAGCACGCTGAGATGCGGGAAGAGATTGAACTGCTGGAAGACCATACCCACCTCGGTACGAATTCGCTGCAGTGCCTTGCTGCTCTTTCCATCGGGTACCAGTTCATTGCCGTCGACCTCGATGTGGCCCTGCTGGAACTCTTCCAGGCCGTTGATACAGCGGATCAGTGTAGACTTGCCGGAACCGCTGGCGCCGATGACGACGACGACTTCCCCGGGCTTCACCGCCAGTTCGATGTCCTTCAGCACGTGCAGGTCGCCAAAGTGCTTGTTGACTCGCTCGATGCGTACGATGGGATCGGATGTGGACGCTGTCATGCAAAGCTCCCTTGCTTCTCTTTATTGACCGACCAGGCCCCTGCGCTCAAGCATGCGCAGCGCGATGGACAGGCTCCAGGTAATGGCCAGATACATCAGCGCCACCATGAAATAGACCTCCAGGGCGGTAAAGGTCGTGGCAATGTAGATCTGGCCCTGGCGCACTAGCTCACCGACGCCGATCACCGAGAACAGTGAAGTATCCTTGATGCTGATGATGCCCTGGTTGCCCAGCGGTGGAATCATGCGTCGAAATGCCTGGGGCCAGATGATGTAGCGAAACGCCTGGCTGCGAGACAGGCCGAGTGAAAGGCCCGCCTCCCGCTGTCCCCGTTCGATGGATTGCACGCCCCCGCGCACCACTTCCGAGATGTAGGCACCGGAATTCACCGCAATGGCGGCGATACCGGCGGTAAGGGCATTGATGGGGCCGCCCAGCAGTTGGGGCAGGCCGTAGAAGATGAACAGCACCTGAACCAGGATGGGGGTCCCACGAAACACCTCGATATAGAGAATGGCGGGCCAGCGCAGCCAGCGTATCGGGCTGATGCGCAACAGGCCGAAGAAGATGCCGATGAAGAAGCCGATGGCAAGGCCACCGAAGGAGATCAGCAGTGTCCAGGGAATGCCTGGCAGAAGATGGGGGATTGAGCGGAACGCTGCCGCCCAGTCGAATTGAAAGGTCACTTCCACGGGTGTCACTCCAGAAACTCAGAGGCTGAAACGTAGACGCAGGCGGGGCCGGGGGTCTTGCCACCCGGCCCCGCTGAATGGGCCGATCAGCCCTGGGAGATCATTCGTCGTCGGGGGTTTCGCCGAACCACTTCTCGTAGATCTCGTCGTAGGTGCCGTCATCCTGCATCTCGGCGAGGGCCTCGTTCACGGGTTCTACCCACTGGCTGCCCTTGTGGAAGACGATGCCGTACTGCTGGCCTTCGTAGAGGGGGCCGACGACCTTGGTACGGCCCTCGCCACGGGTCTGGGAAAAATAGGAGACGTTGGGGGCGTCATAGAAGGCGGCGTCCACGTTACGTCCCAGCAGCGCCATGTACATGTCGCTGTTGCCCGGGTAGGGGGTGATGTCGGCACTGTCGCCAAGGGTGTCCTGCAGGAAGTCGTAGCTGGTGGAACCAATGCGGGTGGCGACAGA